>JBBIHB010000088.1:1627-3918 GCA_037447215.1 Bacteroidales bacterium | reverse complement strand
ATTCGATTTTGATTTTTCCGGTTCAAAAGTATGACATACATATCCCAAATGCAAAAAATTGCGATGAATACCGATTCAGAAGGGTTGTTCAGAGGTTATACCCCGATTAAAAGCAAAATGCAATACATACTTCCTAAACCGCTTTTCATCCGCTTATATATATTGTTCGTCGCAAAGGTTTGTAAATTAATGCCTTTTAAAGTAAGTTTGTTCAAAATTTTGACATTATAATGACCGAAAACAAACTTCCGATATTTTTCAGGTACCGATTGCTGTGGCACCTCCTGTTCTGGATAGTGGTATTTGTAATATACTGGCTAAATGCAGCCGGATTTGGCGGGCGTTACAAGCAGGAACTTATGATGAACCTGTGGGTTTTGCCGGTGAGAATGTTGGCAACCTATTCCCTGGTTTACCTGCTACTCCCTTTGGTGACAGTAAAAAGGAGGTTCATTCTTTTTGGTATCATAGTTGTTTTGCACGCACTTTTATATGGATTTTTAATTTATTCCACATATTATTTCCGGAATCCATTTCCTGAGTTTTACGATTTTTCGAAACAACCTTTGTTCAATCCCACAAAAATATTTACCAAAGCCGTTTCGGATTATGTTATTCCGGTGCTGGCGGCAGCCATCGTAATATTTAAAAAATGGTATGCCGACGAGCAAAAGAACAAACAACTCGCCCAGGAAAAAATTGCCGCCGAACTGAATTTTCTGAAAGCACAAATACATCCACACTTTTTGTTTAATACATTGAACAACTTATACGCATTAACGCTCATCAAATCGGACAAAACTCCGGATATTGTGCTGAAATTATCCGATTTACTCGATTTTATGATCTACAAAAGCAACGACGAATATGTAGCCCTTTCAAAAGAACTGGAAATTGTGGAAGGTTATATCGAACTGGAAAAAATGAGGTACAGCGATCGGCTTGACCTGAAATACGAAATAAACGGTGATGCTGCAAACAAGCAGATTGCACCGCTGATCCTGCTGCCATTTGTCGAGAATTGTTTCAAACATGGGGCGAGCAAAGACCGCAGCAACCCTACCATTCAGATTCAAATAAACATTCAGCCGGCTTATCTCCACCTGAAGGCATTTAATTCAGTACCTGAAGAAAATCATCCGGATGAGGGAGAAAGCAATGGAATTGGACTGAGCAACGTAAAACGCAGGCTCGAACTGATATACCCAAGCCGGCATGCCCTTGAAATCAAACAGGATAACCGAAAGTTTGAGGTTGAACTGAAGATTTTTTGGAAATAAAAATTTACGACTGAAATGAAAATTCAATGTTTGGTTGTTGACGATGAACCACTGGCCATTGAAGTTATGAAAACACTTCTCGGCAAACTCGATTCCATCGAAATTGCCGGCACAGCCAGCGATGCCATCAGCGCTTTCGATTTCCTGAACAAAAACAAGGTTGACCTGATGTTTCTCGATATACACATGCCGGGTATGAAAGGAACGGAATTGATCAAATCGCTGAAAAACCCGCCAGCTATTATCCTGACCACTGCCTACCGGGAATATGCCCTCGAAGGTTTCGACCTGAACGTGCTCGACTACCTTTTGAAACCCATTTCGTTTCCTCGCCTGATGCAGGCAGTCGAAAAGTTCTTTGTTTATTACAACCACGATGGCGAAATCTCGATCCACCAAAAGGGAACCACAAATGAGTTTTTTTACCTGCGCGAAAAAAACGTGATCCACAAAATAGCGTTATCCGAAATAATTTATGCCGAAAGCATGGGCGACAACCTCACCATTTATACAGGCACCAGGGCTATAACCAGCCGAACCACCATTTCATCGGTCGAAAAACTGTTGCCCGAAAATGATTTTGTCAGAATACACCGCTCATTCATTGTTTCACTCAAACATATAACCAGTTTTAGTCCGGTGAGTGTGTTTATCGGCAAAAAGGAGTTCTCTGTCGGGTCGAGTTATCGTGCTTCCGTATTTGAAAAACTTGATTTTAAGGATTTTTCGGGAAAGTAGTTATTACAAAAGTCGGTTTTAACAGCATGCATTTTTTGTATTTGCTGTAAATGCTATATTTCCCTGTATCGCTTACTGAAAGAATAAATCAAACTTACATTCCACAGAAAGTCTCTTCCTGCCGGAATATTGGTTTTAATGGGCTGGGTAATATTGGATGCAATGGAAAATGGCAGGTTCGTCATTGTCAGGCCAATTGTGCCATTAAGATAAAAACCATGGTTTTGATCCATTTTCAGCAGGTAGAATTGCGGCGAAATCCTGAAATAATCT
>JBBIHB010000088.1:0-1616 GCA_037447215.1 Bacteroidales bacterium | reverse complement strand
ACATACTCCTTATAGATACAAAGTGAGTATTTCGGGTAATATCTTTGTCGAGGCCATGCGAGTAAAGATAATACATACCCAAACTGATGTTACTGTTTAGCCTGAATGTGGGCACCAGGTCGGCAGCCAGGTACCTTTGCCCGCGCATTACATTGGTTTTTCCAAGCCGGGTATCAATTTCAATCTCCCGGAAAGCAATGGCAGGATGCACTCCTACATTCATCCTGAATTTTTCGGATTCAAGAAAATAGTAACGCCCCCAGAATAAAAATGACCAGTGTTTGCCGCTTAATGCCCAACGGAGTTGTGGTTCGAAAGCAAGTTTTCCTTTGCCCATAATCAGGTCGAATACAACCGCCGGTTTTCCCAATGTCAGATTGGGAATGGTAGAAATCCCTTTGTTGGTAACCGCTATGGCCCCTCTGAAAAAAGCCGTTTTCTCTCCGGGTTCCTGTGATAGAGTTGCAACAGATGTAAACATTGCGATCAGAAGGAGTAGCCATAAAAACGGTTTAATTTCTATCAGCTTCGTATAAAATGGCTTAATTGAATGGATTATCTATTAGGATGATTCATTTATGATTTATTTAGCAATCCCAGTACCTTATCAATTTTATCTTCGAGAGGCTGATAGCCATCGAGCCAATGAATATTTGTTCCCTGTCGCTCCATACGCCTGAACCAGGTCATTTGCCGTTTTGCAAACTGATGAATGGCTGTATTCAGTTTCTCAACCATTGTGGTGTAGGTTAGGTCGCTCATCAGGTACTGGGTAATAAATTTATATTCAAGGCCGTAATAAACCAGGTCGTCGGCCGAAAGTCCCGAATCGAGCAATTTTTTTACCTCGTTCACCATTCCTTCGTCCAACCTTTGGTGCAACCTCTGAGTGATCCGTTTCCGTTCCGTTTGACGGTCGAACCTGACCCCAACCACCAGGCTGTTCAGTTCGGGCATGGGGCTATCGGTTACCTGATGGGTAGCATAATATTCCTCAATTTCGATGGCGCGAATGGCCCGTCGTTCATTTTCAATATCGGTAACGTTGTGCAGTTGGGTTTATATCCTATCAGTATTTCTGTGAGTTCTTCCATTGATTTTCCGGTTAGTTGCTGTCTGAGTTCCTCATTAACCGGCACCTGGATGAGCCGGTAATTATTCAGCACCGCCTCTATATATAATCCGCTCCCACCGCAAAGGACCGGAAATTTTCCACGCTTCTGCAAATCATCGAAAACAGCAAGGAAATCGCGCTGATATTCATAAACGTTGTATTGATAACCGGCATCGGCCACATCGATCAGGTGAACGGGCACCATTTGTCCATCAACCAGATAATCCGCCAGGTCTTTCCCCGTCCCGATGTCCATACCCCGATAGACTTGTCTTGAATCGGCCGAAATAACATCACCCCCGAGCCTTGCTGCCAGATGTGCGGCCAGTTGGGTTTTGCCCGATGCCGTTGGCCCTAATATGGTTAGCAGGTTGTAGCCTTGCATAGTTTATAAGGTTTTATTGCAAAATTATTACTTTAAATCGATTTTCGGCGAAATATTATCCCACCCCGATTTGAAAAGTTATCTCTATTTTTGCCAGAAAAACCAGCATGATCTACG
>JBBIHB010000087.1:0-4305 GCA_037447215.1 Bacteroidales bacterium | reverse complement strand
TTCAGTTTGTCCGGGTTCGATAAATCCTGTGCAACAACAACCGGATTTTCAAAAAGATAATCCTGTGCCAGCAGCTACAGGCTGAGGAGAGCAATTTACATCAATAAAACAAAATGCATATATTATGGCAGGTATTTCAAGAGCAACTCTTTACTGATTTTTATGTTATCACGGCCCGACGATTCGATTCCATACCATCCCCTGAAACCGGCATTGTGTGCAATTTTGATCATTTTTGCGGTCAGCTCTTCGGTGGGTTGGTTGCGGAACGACATACCCCCTGAATAAGGAAGCGTTTTTTCAAGGTATTCTACATTATCAAACACCTGGCCAGGCTGCCTCCAATCGGGTAATATGCCCAGATAACGGCTGTTCACTTCTTTCATCAATGCAACCATCCAATCAGGATCATTGGATACACCACCGTGGTTTTCAATCAGAACGCTTATACCAGCTGGTATGGCATATTCGAGCATCATGTTGCAGGTTTCGGCCGACCATTTCAGCGCTTCCTCCTTGTTCACCTCTTTCGGACCAATGCAGTTAATGCGGATAGCATGGCAACCAAGATATTGAGCTGCATCGATCCATTTGCGGTGGTTGATCTCAAATTGTCGTCGTCCGGCCTTAGTTTGCCCGCATGCATCACCCTCGGCATCGCACATAATCAGAACGCAGGTAACCCCATGATCGGCTGCATTCTTTTTGAGAGTGTTCAGATAATTCATTGTGGTAGGCCCCTCGAACAGGGTATTGACGAATTCAATCCCATCGATTCCAAAATCTTCGCGGGCAATACGCGGAAAATCGAGGGTTTTCCACTTTCCTTCCCTGACTTCGTTCACCAAAGCCCACTGAGCCAGCGAAATCCCGTTCTTTCTGATCCTCAGGGCATCAGCCCTGGCAGTTTCCTGATCAAACAATGAGGGAGCCAATAATCCGGCAGCCCCCAAAGCAATGGATTTTTCTATAAATCCGCGACGAGTAGTTTTGTTTGTCATATCTGTATTGTTTTTATAATTCCCAATCTTTTCTGTATTCAGTGCGATAGAGGTATTGATTGGCACTCTCGGGAGAGGTTACTTTCATCGTTTGCGGATCGTACTTGATCCGACTTCCAGCCCTAAGGGCAACCATGGCCAGTAAAGCAGTTTCATTTACCACGGCAGAGCTTTTAAAGTTCCCTGGCGACTGCTTTTTATTCAAGATGGACTCGATCCAGGTACTGGTGGCATCGACCTGGGTTACATCGGGCGCTTTTTCAGCTCCTGTAACCTCCTTCATCCGGGCATCCGGAATAATGCGTGGGTTTTCGCACCTGAACCCGGCAAGGATTTTTCCCCTATCTCCTACGAACATCATACCTTCGCTGTCCAGCACCTTGTCGTCGGCTTCCAGTTCGGGCGGATTGTGAGGTTTAATGCCCCCGTCGTACCAAAAGAGGTCAAGTGGTGCGCCAGTCCCGATTTTCGGAAATTTCCACCTGAATACAGAAGTCCAGGGGAATGCCACTGAAATTGGAATTGCTTTCTGTGCCCCGTTTTCGTCGGTTGTCCGCGTCAGGTTTCCATAGGCCTCGACAACCGTTGGCGGAGAATCAATACCAAAAGTGGTGAAAAGCGGCCAAAGACTGTAAATACCCATATCGGCTACACTTCCGGCCCCGAAATCGAACCAGCTGCGATAAACGGTGTGGGTATAGTTGGGGTGGTATGGACGATCGGGCCATGGACCTAACCACAGGTTCCAGTCAAAGCCTTTCGGAATAGGAGGATTCTCCGTAAAGTAAGAAGTCCACTGCTCCCATACCGGACGGTACGACCAGTTATGCACTTCGCGCAGAGTACCAATTACGCCGTCGTCGATCCACTTTTTCACCAGTAAATAACGCTCGTTGCTGCTCCAGGCCAGCATGTGGGTAGTAAGTTGCGGCTGTTTTTCAACTGCTTCGATGGTTTTCCTCAACTCATATATGCGGTTACCCATAGGTTTGTGCATCACCACGTGACGCCCTTTCTTCAGGGCTGCTGTTGCAATGGTCGGATAAAGATGGTCAGGAACGATAACTTTCACTGCATCGATAGATGATTCTTTTTCGAGCATTTCACGGAAATCAGCATACGCCGTGCAACCTGAATATCCTGTTTTTCCGGCTTTCACAGCATAATAGCTGTTCACAAAGTCGTGGGCTACATCGCGCCCTGCTGTAATCTGGGTGCCTTCATACCAGTTACTTTTTCCGATCATGTCGCGCATCCGTCGGCGAAGGCCGGCATCGGGCGACCAGGCACGGTATCCGATGGGTTCCTTATTGGGATCACTAAGCGAAACAATTTGTACCCGCCCGTCGGTAATCAGACGGGTAAGTTCACCTAATTGCTGTGTACCGGCGCCAATAAGCCCGATATTGATTTTGTCGCTTGGGGCAACATAACCGGCTCCCCCCAAAACATGGCGAGGAACCACAGTGATTGCCAGGGCCGACCCGGCTACACCAATAAATTCACGGCGATTCAGCTTTTTCATTTTATTGTATTATTAGTTTTCGGTTCAATTATTCAGATTAATTGAACGGGTTTAAAGTTCGTAAATTTTTAATGAAGAATCCAAATGAATTTTCAGATTTTTTTAATCCATCCTGAATAATTTGCATCAATTTGTGGGCTATCTTTGAAAGAAATAATTCTGATTTTATTTCAAAACGTTTTACATAAACAAGAACACTATGACCAACCAGAAAAGAAATCATTCCGGAATGCAGCACCAACCTTGTAATCTAAGTTTGAGAATAGCAATTTTTATCTTGCTTATAACAGGATTATTCCTTGCTCCTTTGAAAACCATAGCCTGGTCGGAGCATCCAATGCTGGTTTATCCGGCCCTGAAAAACCATCCGGCATGGCACAACCAAGCCGGAGTGAAAGCAAAATCCCTCCAGTCTTTTTTAATTGATGTGGAAAAGGAACTGGAAAAGTTTCTGGAAGAACAGGAAATATGGTCACGAAACAACCTTCCCAATTATGCTCCCTGCCCCGATGTTTTGAAGTTTAAAACTTCCGGAAACCCCGATGATATATTGAAACGGTTTTACAGGGCAATAAGGGTAAATCCGGATATTAAAGTTCCGCTATATCTGCACCTTCTACCGAATATGGATACCAAAGGAAGAAAAGTCGCTCCCCCTTCATCCATTACTACCCTTAAAGATGTGAGTTCAATGGAACATACCACTTACACCTGGCTGAAAGAAGGCGAAGAGGTTTTGCCTTTTGAAATATTGTGGACTGCCAGTGATGAACCCGACTATGGTTTTGACCTCGGGCTTTTTGAAGACAATAACACCGAATATGGCCAGCAATATGGGTTCGGGAACCAGCCTTTTGGAAACCCCAACCTCGAATACAGCAGTCAGGCGCCTTTTCATATGGGCTTTTTTCATGAAGCCGGAATCCTCTACAAGTTCGGGCCATTCCTGAAACAGACCTATATCAATTACCGGATTTTCCTTTATAAAGCATTGTCCGAATTCGCTTTCAAACACAACCAGCCATACTGGGGCTGGCGTTTTATGGGATGGGGTATGCACTATGTGGGCGATGTTTCGATGCCCTACCACATGAAACCCCTGCCGGGAGTGAGTACTTCGCGGATGCTCTGGATTAATGCCAAAGCAATAATGGGTGCTGCGCGCGCGCGCGACAAAGCAGTTCAGTTGGTTTCGAACCGGCATACGGTTTTTGAGGAATTTCAGGTTCAGGTGTTACGTAAAACCCTTCAGGAAAATGATACCGAACACCCATTTTTGGTGGCCTTACAGAATCCGGTGCCAATGATTCCGTTTTCATACGATTTCCTGATTAACATTGCCGCAAACGAATCGGCTGATAAATCAAAAGAGGTGGACAAAGCGTTGAAAAAGAGTATGCCACACCGAATGGTTTCCGACCCAGCAATTGAAGTCAGCGACCTGCCCGAATTACCGCGTCTGACAGAGGTTGTGCGAGAAGAAAAAGGAGACGAAGAAATTACAGCCCTCACACAGGTAATTGCCAGACGGATGCGGTCGTTCTCAATGCATATATGGAGTTATATGGACAGTATTCTTGAAGGTATTTAGCCGGAAGCTATTATTCTGCAATCTATATATTCCAGTAACTCCTTATGTATTATTGCCTTTTAGTCAATAAATTAAACAATTTATTGTTGACATAATAATTACCGGTTCTCAGTTTTTCCTTTCGCAACTACTGATTCTACTTTGACAGATTAGAAAAAAGATTTAAAATATTAGGTTAAATATTTGCA
>JBBIHB010000086.1:0-4600 GCA_037447215.1 Bacteroidales bacterium | reverse complement strand
CCATCGGGCGAAGATTGCCACTGGATGGTGCCAGTAAAACCAGTTAGTGAAAGGTCAGCCGGTGTGTTGCCGCTGCAGATGGTTTGGGCTGATGATACGTTTCCACCTACGCTGAGCGGATCAACCGTGATGGTAATATTGTCTGTTGCAGTAAACCCATTTCCATCGGTTACCGTAACCGTGTATGTAGTATTTGATGTTGGTGAAACAGTAACCTCTGAGGCTGCACTTGAAAAATCAACTGGATTCGAAGTCCAAGAATAGCTGGATATCGGGTCGCCGGTTGCATTGGCGGTAAGTGTGGTCGAAGCTCCCTGGCAGATGGGAGTTGAAGGATTGGCTGAAATACTGACTGTGGGCAGGTCGTTGTTTATGCCCGTAAACTGAAGGCTTGTTGCGGTGATGCCTGCCAGTGAAAGGGTGTTGACACTCCTATTTACCAATCCTTGTTTGGTCCAGGGCAGGCTTCCACCCCAAATTCCTGCGGCAATTTTTTCTTCATCACCAATAAAGTCTGCATCTGCGTAAGCGGCTGTTATGCTGTAATTTGGATTAGTAACCCCGCTAACCGTTACGTTCCAGAAACGATTCAGGAAATTGGTTGTATTGGCGTTATTTGGATGTTTACCTGCTGATGTGGAGACCTCAATAAAGGAATTGTTGTATGAAGTGCCGCTAATAGTTACGGAGACGGGAATTGTATTGTTGTTTAGTGGAAAAGTATAGGTTCCGTTCGCTGCAACCAGCATTCTGTATGTAAGCGATGAACCTCCTGATGCCGAAATTGTAGCAGGAAATGGTACCTGGCTGGTAATAATATATGAAGTTGAAACGCCTGTTCCCACGAAAATATTCCCACTTGTAAAATTTTTAATCCCTGAACTGTTCCTGATTATGATATCGCTGTTCCCGGTGCTGTTTGGCCGCACAATATTAATGGTTCCTGCAGTCATGTTAAAATTTGCAGTGAGTGAAAGATCGAGTGTACCAATGGTTGAACTGTTATGCCCAAGTGAATTCAGATTTATGGTCCCCCCACTGATATTGGCAGTTCCCCCTGAAACCTGGAATCGGCCTGCAATATTTATTGTACCTCCGGTAATAGAAAAGGTACCGTTGTTCCCAATAAAAAAACTGTTACCGGTAACACTTCCAATGGTGACTGTACCCAAATTAATAGTAAAATTGCCACTGTTGTTAATCGAAGCGGTCGTGGAAAATGTGCCATTAATAACACTAATGGCTGTATTTACCGGGATATCTAAGTTTACATTGTGGTTGCATATCAGGCTACCCGTAATTTCGACATGGCCGCTTGTAATGGTTAGGTTTCCTCCTGCAAGGGTTGTAGCCGAACCTTCTACTGTAACTTTAATGCCAGAGCTTTTACTGAATTTTAAAAATTTAAACGATGTGGTACCACTGATAGTTGTATTACTGTTTCCGGAAAATTCTACAGTTCCGTTCAGGCCTGGGTTAAAAGTGCCGTTATTGTTCCAGTTGCCGGTAACAGTAAGGGTAGTTGTCCCCGATATTATCAATGTTCCGCCTGCTTCAATCGTAATATGATTGAATTCTTCATCGGTGGAAATTGTCCTGGTTTCTCCGTTTGTTACAACAAGGTCTTCTCCTGGAGCTGGATAGGTTAAAGTGTTTTCGGATGGTATATAAGAAAGATTTGCCGCTACATTATAGTGGGCAGAAAGGCTGGCCGAAAGCAGTATGCCAATCAGCAAAAATAACAGTCTTTCAGGTTTCCGGTATTTATTCGGTTTGTCCATTTGCCACAGACAGCCGGAGAGTGGGAGAGCAATAAGTTAAGGGGCAAGGGCTACGGCTGGATATATCTTATACCCCGCCTGCTACATAACATTTCGTGTTTTAATTTTTTTTCTTTTTCCAACCTCAGGTAAAAGTCGCGTCCTATTTAAAACTTTGCCCTTAGCTTAACTAACCCATTACCACAACTGTTAGTTAAATTTTATTGTTTCCACAATTTGATTATTCACTTAAAAAACCCGGAAACTTTATCCCGGGCGTTTGGTTTGAAATATTGTACCTGCCAAAGGCTACCCGCATAACCTGTTTAAAACAGGTACAAGGCAAATTTAGAATAATTCCTTTTATATTTTTGTATATTAACAAAAGTTTTTTTAGAAATATTTAATACTGTTATAAAATTGGTTTTGCATTATATTTAATTGAAAATCAGGTTTTTGAAGATGAAATATTGGTATATTCCCTTTTAATAGGCTAAGAAGTTCATACTCAAAAGGGAACAAAAGTTATAAACACGACATCGGTTTGTGGCGCAAAATGCCAGTGATGTTGTTGAAAAGTGGTTTGAAGAGGAGAAAAATTGATGGGTTAATTAGTTGAAATGGAAGCCGGAACAGCCATTTTATTTTGTCGAAGAGGGAAAAGAAAGGGGGATTGAAATAATTATGTAATGCCAGATAGCCAACTATATGCCGGTGCTATTTTTATAATGAATTCATCAGGTTTGAAGCAGTCTTCTTAATCCCATGAAATTTCCATGATTTCAGGAGCACAAACCGTAATGCCCGCCTGAACATACGGGCAGGAATAACGTTCCTCATGGTGATTCCCCGCCAGAACGATTCAGTCGGGCTTACATCCGACCATTTAAAAATAAAACAATATATACGGATGAAGCAAAATATCAAAATATGTACAATACAGATATAGTAATGAACGAAATATAAGTACCATGATTTAAAAATTCAGGTGTAAAATGGTTTATCATTGGCGGTGCGGATAGTCTCCAATAGCGAATCGGGATGGGGGAAATGGGTTGTTGGTTTAAGGTTTGTTTTTTTCAGGTGGCCCTAACAGGGCGCAGTGGTGTGTTGCGGTTTATAACCTGGGGCCTTGAGGGTGAATCATCAGGGCCTTTTCCCCGGCATATTCTACTATCTCAATCATTATCGGAAAACCACACTGCGAGCTTAACGCACCATGCGGCAAAATCCCTCCTGTGGATTATTGTCCAACAAGTCGAGTGCATAAAGCGGCCTCGAATTGCATTCATCAAAAAAAAAGAACAGCCAGACCTGACACCGGCTACACTTTTTCGCCGGAGAACAACCAACCCATTTAACCCTAATAAAAGTGACGGGTAAACTTAACGCATAAAATTTCAACAAATATTCAAATTTAATCCGGCACGCAATAAAAATTACCTTTGCACGTCATGATGTAATTGATTTTTTGGGATAATGAAACGGTTTTTTCTTTGTATTTTATTCTCAATTCCTTTTTTTTCTTATGCCCAGGGCATCAGGGGGACCATCACCGACCGGCAGGGTACGGTACTGCCCTATACCCATGTATATGTACCTGAATTGCGGAAGGGAACCACCGCCAACGCCGAAGGGTATTACCGGCTCGAACTGCCCGATGGCGCCTGGAAAGTCGAATTCCGTAACCTGGGTTATGCCACGCTCGAAAGGGCAGTCCTGATTTCGGGTGCCGATGTGGAACTGGATGTGGTCCTCGATGCCCGTACCTACCGTATTGGGGAAGTTAAAGTACTCTCGTCGGGCGAAGATCCGGCAGTTTATGTCATGCGGCGGGCAATTGCCCTTTCACCATACTATAAAAAACAGGTTTCGGAATACCATAGTACGGTATATCTGAAAGGTTCGGGCAAAATCAGGAGCGTTCCGCGGCTTTTGCGTAAAACCCTCGAAAAGCAGGGTGTTCGGACCAACGATGTCTATTCGGTTGAAAGCCTCAGCAAAATCCATTTTATGCTCCCCGACAGATTGCGCCAGGAGGTTCTGGCCCAACGAACGAGTGGCAACGACAACAACACTTCGCCCATGCCCATGATTACCAGTAATCTCTACAGCACTGCCGATTACGGGATCGTATCCCCATTCGACCGTCAGGCGCTTCAGGTTTACCGTTTCAGGCTGATTGACATGTTCGAAGACCAGGGGCGTATGGTAAACCGCATTGAGGTGATTCCCCGCAGGAAAGGAAACGATGTTTTCGAAGGGATTATCAATGTATTTGAAGGCTACTGGTCGGTTCACTCTGCCGATCTGCGACTTACTGCACCTATGGTTTCCATGCGGATGAAACAACTCTATGGCCCCGTTGATGTGAACAACTGGATGCCGGTAAGCCTCAGTTTCGATGTGGTATTTTCGGGGATGGGCTTCAATTTCGATTATGTGTATGTGGCCTCGCTCTCCGATTACCGGGTAACCCTGAATCCGGCGCTCGACCATTCGTTTGTCGAAAAACAACGTTTACTGATGGAAGAAGAAAATAAAATTGCCGGAAACATTGGTGTAATTGCACCAATGCCTGAAATAAACTCATCAGTCAGGCGTTCAGAAAAAGTTCAGGAATTGCTGCAGAAAGAAGAGCTTAAGCCCCGTGAAGCCAAACGGCTAAATCGTCTTCTCGATCGGGAAACCCGCCAAACCACGCCGCCGCCCTCGTTGGAAATTGAACAAAGGATTTTTATGGATTCTGTCAGGGTCGATCGCGATTCAACATTCTGGGAAGCCATCAGGCCCGTACCTTTAACTGAGGGTGAAATATCAGGGTTCAGGCGGAAAGATTC
>JBBIHB010000085.1:0-5679 GCA_037447215.1 Bacteroidales bacterium | reverse complement strand
TCGACATCAACACACAAAAACCGGTCTGGGAAAAAAATGTATGGACCGATTTTGGAGGTGAACTTCCCGAAGGCGTCCCTAAACATGGCGGAAGTTTTCCCACATGGGCCATTTCACAAAGCCCATTGGTTTACGACAATTTGCTGATTATAGGGTCTCAGGCACCCGAAGCAGGGGTTGTGGCTTACAATAAACTCACAGGCAACCTGATATGGAAAACACCTTCGCTAGGCAACACGGGTTATGTGAGCCCAACGCTCGTGAAAATTGATGGGAGCGACCATTTGATTATGATAACGGCATCGTCAGGTGGCCGCGGTGGTCAGGAACTGATTCCGGGAAATGTAGTTGGTATTCAGCCACTAACAGGAGAAATACTCTGGAAATTTACCGATTGGCACTGTGGCATTCCGGTTCCGGGGGCGGTGGATGCCGGCGATAATAAATTGCTGATTACCGGAGGTTATGAACTTGGCGCTCTCATGATCAAGGTGGAGAAAAAAAGTGATGGAACCTACGGAACAACAGAAATATTCAGAACGGTGGAGTTTGGCGACCAAACCAAAACACCCCTGCTATACAAAGGATATTTTTACGGGCAATATGGTACCAACAACCGGCGCGACGGCCTGGTATGCATGAGTATGGACGGGGAAATTATGTGGAAAACCCGGAGAAACCCCGACTTCAATAAAGGAAGTATGATATTGGCCGACGGACTGATAATTGCCACTGATGGCACTACTGGTTTGTACCTTATTGAACCAAGCCCCGAAGCGTTTATACCGCTGGCCAAAGTTGAAATTCTTGGCAACTTGAGTACAAGCGAGGAAGGTTCAATTGCTGAACGTGTGGGTGGCCGCACCCAGAACTGGGCGCCAATCGCCCTTGCCGGTGGAAAATTGCTTATCCGCGACCAAAGCCGGATGTTGTGTGTGAAGGTGGCTGAATAATTAATTCTCGGACAGGAGGGATTTGGAAATGAAAGTTCAATAATAAAAATGGATAATTAAACCCGAAGAAAATGAAAATATTATTCACAACTCTGTTTTTGGTTCTTGTTTTTAACTTTGCCAGAGGTCAGGAAAATGGCAGGTCGGTTTCAGTGAAATTCATCACTGAACCTATACATCTGGATGGTGTTTTAGACGAAGCCGTCTGGCAAACGGCCGATATTATAGATGATTTCTGGCAGTTTTTCCCTACCGATTCGGCAAAATCAATCAATCCGACAGAAATCAGGATTTTATTCGACCACCATGCCTTATACGTTGGAATACGTGCCGAGGTAAAAACCAACAACTATGTGGTTGCCTCACTCCGCCGTGACTTCAGTGGAACCAACAACGACAATGTGAGTTTAATGTTTGACACGTTCAAGGATGGAACAACAGCTTTTCTTTTTGGAATAACCCCGTATGGAGTACAACGCGATGCATTCATTTCTGAAGGTGGATCAAACAGAAATGGCTTCAATACCACCTGGGACCAGAAATGGCAGGTAGAAAGTGTTATGCACGAGGATAATTATATTCTGGAAGCCTCCATACCCTTCAGCTCCATCAAGTTCAGGGAGGGTGACCAGTCGTGGCGGTTGAAGGCTTACCGGTGGGATATGCAAACCAACGAACAAAGTACATGGGTACACGTACCCCAGAACCAGCTACTGTCGAACCTGGCTTTTTCCGGGGAAATGATTTTTGAAAAACCTTTGGGAAAATCTCGTACCCCGGTTGCGATTATCCCTTACATCAATGCCCTGACCTCGAAGGATTATTTTACCGGTGACCCCGGCAACAAATTTACTTTTGGCGGCGATGCAAAAGTAGCTGTCGGAAACAGCATGAACTTGGATATCACCGTAAATCCCGATTTCTCGAATGTTGAAGTGGATGATATATTTACTAACCTCACCCGTTTTGAGGTTTTTCTCCCCGAAAAGCGACAGTTTTTTATCGACAACAACGATTTATTTGGCAATTATGGCGACATGTTCAACGCAGCAAAACCGTTTTTTTCGAGACGGATAGGGCTGGCGAGAGCCAAAAACGGCAATCTTATTGAAAACCAGATTATTGGCGGAGTCCGCCTCAGCGGAAAACTGAACGAGGACTGGCGACTTGGTTTTCTGAATATCCAGACTGGCGAAGACCTGATCAACGAGATTGCCTCCAACAACAACACCATGTTGTCAGTTCAGAAAAAGGTTTTCACCAGGTCTAACATCGGATTTTTCGCCATTAACCGGGAAACATTTCAGAATTATGATTTTCTGCCTTCTTCCCGTGAATATAACCGGGTATTGGGCCTGGAATATAACCTGGCTTCAGCTGATAACAGCTGGACTGGAAAGTTTTACCTGCATAAATCACTGCAACCCGACGATAAAAAAGGCAACCTGTCGTCTCAGGCTACGGTAACCTATAACACACGCAAATTTTCTGCAACTGCCGACGTTATGCATGTAGATGACGGATTTCGAGCCGACCTTGGTTTTGTGCCGCGTACAGGTATCCTGAAAAGTGGCAATATGTACACTTACAAAATTTACCCTTCGGGCGGGAAGGTAAGCCAGCACGGACCAGGTGCTATGTTATTGTATTACTGGCGTCCCGATATGGATTTGAAAAAAACCGACCATATCAATATGCTTTTTTACACCATAAACTTCACCGATCAATCCGTCCTTCGGTTGGATTTGCAAAACCAATACGTTTTTCTTACACATGGGTTTGATCCTACCCGTTCGGGTGGTGTATCCCTTCCTGGAAATCAGGCTTACTCCTTTTACCAGTATAACCTGACCTACCAGTCGAACCCGGGCAGGGTGCTGTCAGTAAATGCCATGTCAACAGGTGGGCAATTCTATAACGGCAACAACTTTTCCGCTTCCGGGATATTGACATACAGGATTCAACCATGGGTGTCCCTAAGTCTCAATACCCGGTACGATGCCATTCGCTTGCCTGAACCCCATTCCAATGCTAACTTTTGGCTGGTTACCCCGAAAATTGACGTAACCTTTACCAAATCATTGTTTTGGTCAACCCTGGTGCAATACAGCAACCAGCGCGATAATCTCGGGATTAATTCCAGACTACAGTGGAGATATGCCCCGCTTTCTGATTTGTACCTGGTATATAACGACAACTACTTCACCAAAGATTTTGGTCCCAAATTCAGGTCCATTAACCTGAAACTAAGCTATTGGCTGAATATCTGAAACTTAGGTCTAATTCTGCGACCGGTATTCATTGGGTGTTAACCCTGTCCGGTTTTTAAACAGTCTCGAAAAATGCTGTGGGTATTTAAAACCTAACTCATAAGCAATCTCGCTTACTGTTTTGCCGGTATCGAAAGTTTTGTTTTTGGCCACTTCGATAATCTTGTCCTGAATATAATCCTTGGCTGATTTCCCGGTTTCCTTTTTTACCAGATCGCCAAAATAGTTGGCTGATAAATGGAGCTCATCGGCAAAATAAGCAACCGATGGCAACCCGATTTGTTGGGGTATATCGGATTGAAAATAACCGTTCAGCAGCTCTTCAAACTTCTGAAGAATTCCGGTATTTACATTGTCCCGTGTAATAAATTGCCGGTCGTAAAAACGCTGACAGTAATTCAAAAACAATTCAATATTGGAGGCAATAAGTTTCTTACTGTGCTTGTCCACATTTTGCTGTAATTCAAATTCAATTTTAACAAAACAGTCGAGCACAATTTGCCTTTCGCGTGCCGATAAATGCAAGGCTTCGCTGACGTAATAGCTGAAAAAGTTATAATCATTGATACTTTTGGCAAGAGAAGTTCCGTGCAGCAGGTCAGCGTGAAAAACCAGGGCATGGCCTTTGGGCTGATAGACTTTCCCGTCATTTTCAATTTCAATTACTTGTCCGGGCGCTACAAAAACCAACGTTCCTTCCTGATAATCATAGTAATTGCGTCCATAAATCAGGTCGCCGCATTTCACATCTTTCAAGAAAATGCAATACATGCCGAAATGCAGCTTTACTTTATTTTCACCGCCCCACGACCGGGGATTCGCATTCGAAAAATTGATAATGCTAACCAGCGGGTGAAGTGTTTCGTGATTATTCAGTGCATTGTATTCATTAACCGTATCAAATCTGAAAATTCGCTTCATCACTCATTTTGATTTACGGTAACAAATTTAAACAATACATCACAGTAAGAATCATTTTGAACGCCCAATCCGTAAAAATGGTAGTAGATGCCGTAATTTATATACCAATGTCTGTTTTTTGCGTACGTATATTTGTAAAGTATTCAAAATCATGGTAAAATGAGAAATAAGTTGAAAAGTTGGCAAACAATATCTGTAGGCTATGCAACCGCTGATCCTTTAAAACATTCCATTAGATTAAATGTATTTTTTTTGTTTCTGATTGTTATAAGTCTGTTGTCGTGTTCCACAGGTTATGATGAACTGTTGGTTATCAGGGAGCAAGGCAGTTTTGCGGTAGGTGGAACGGTGATTTCCAATCCCGGAACCTTCGATCCTTACAATCAAACGACTGAAGGTCAAACCTTTCATGGCGATCATGCCTATGTTTTTTATCAGATTCCGGCCAAAGCCCGCAAATATCCTCTGGCGATGTGGCATGGCATAGGCCAGTTTTCAAAAACCTGGGAAACCACCCCCGACGGGCGTGAAGGTTTTCAAAACATCTTTTTGCGCAGGGGTTTCCCGGTTTACCTTATCACCCAACCGCGCAGAGGAAACGCCGGCCGCAGCATGGCAGAAGGTACCATTACGCCAACGCCCGATGAACAGGGGTGGTTTGGCACATTTCGAATTGGAATATGGCCCGACTATTTTGAGGGTGTACAGTTCGCACGTGATCCGGCAACGCTGGAGCAATATTTCCGCCAAATGACACCCAACGTCGGGCCCATAGATATCCATGTCAATGTGGAGGCAGTTTCGGCTCTTTTTGATAAAACCGGCCCCGGAATCCTTGTTTCGCATTCGCATTCGGGCGGAATGGGCTGGGCAACCGCTATCAAAAATCAAAACATTAAAGCTATTGTCTCATACGAACCTGGGAGCGGTTTTCTTTTCCCCGAAGGAGAAGTACCTGGACCAATACCAATGGCAGGGGGTGTACTTACTGCCCTTGGCGTGCCGCTGTCAGATTTTAAGAAACTTACTCAGATTCCCATAATTATTTACTATGGTGATTTTATCCCGGCGGAGCCCATGGATAACCCGGGTCAGGATGGCTGGCGTGCCAGGCTTGAAATGGCCAGGTTGTGGCGTGATGCCGTTAATCGCCATGGTGGCGATGTAACCGTGGTCCACCTGCCTGAAATCGGAATTACCGGCAATACGCATTTCCCGTTCTCTGATTTAAACAATGTAGAAATAGCTGACCTGATGTCGGAATGGTTAAACCAAAAAGGATTAGATAAATGAAGAGCCCACAAGTCCATTTACTGATTATCATGATTTCAACCTTAAGCATCGTATGCACCGCACAAACCATGCTTGAAAATCCATTCGGGCTGGTTTATAACGATGCACTTTTAGAAAACCTGCCGGGCCGGGTGAACATCCATCCGGTAACCTATAAGCTGAATGGCATTGATATCGCTGCCAACATCTACACACCCGTCAATTACGATCCGTCGAAGAAATATCCGGCAGTAGTGGTAGCG
>JBBIHB010000084.1:0-6199 GCA_037447215.1 Bacteroidales bacterium | reverse complement strand
TATATTATAAAATGAATAAATTAAATTTTCCGGTTTACCGGACAACAATGAAATATAATTTCGATACGTGTTTGTAATAGTCGATATAGAAACAACAGGAAACGCATATAAATACGGAAAAATTACCGAAATAGCAATAGTTTCATATAATGGCAATCTGGTAACTGATGTTTTCCAGACACTTCTGAATCCTGAAATGGATATCCCGTATAGAATTACCAGACTAACCGGTATAAATAATGAAATGGTAAAGGATGCACCTAAATTTTATCATGTTGCCAGGAAAATAGTTGAGCTAACCACAGGGAAAATATTTGTTGCGCATAATGTTAACTTTGATTACTCTTTTATTAAAGAAGAATTCAAAAGACTTGGTTATGATTTTCATTGCAAAAAACTATGTACTGTTCAGCTTTCGAGGAAAATTTTTCCAGGCCTCTCATCTTATTCTTTGGGCAACATCTGCCAGATATTGGGGATTAATAATCAAGCCAGGCATCGCGCTTCAGGAGATGCACTGGCTACTGCAGAATTATTAAGTTTATTGTTAAAAAAACATCATGAACTTAATTTGGTCAATAAACAAGTCAAGCAGATAAGTCTATTCTGAATCAGAATTATTTGCCTCACTATCATCCACTGCAACTTTTTCTTCTGTAAAATCGAGAAGTTTGTGTTCATGCAAGATATTATACCAAAGAATCATTTTCTTGATGTCCGAAATATAAACCCTATCATTGTCGTAGTCGGACACAATCTGCTCAAAGTATCGTTTTAGATCGTTGTCTGAAGATTTTGCACTTATGGCTTGACCTCCATTTTCGTGTTCAAATATTTTCCTTAAGACTTCCTTTAATGGTAAATCACTACTCGTTGTATAAACTGCAATATCCTCAAGTGAACTAATTTTTGCAGAAGTGCTGGCAGGCATTCGTTTCCCGGTTAACAACGATTCAACAATAATCCTGTTCTTTGCTTCAGCTACAAGCTTAAATAATCCGGGTTGACCTGATATAGCTAATATTCCTTTTAACATGGTTTTTTGATTTTATAGCGAATATACAACTTTTCAATTAATCCGGATTGAATTTTATCAGGTGGATTTTATTGAATACTCAGTTTTACACCTGTTTTAAGCCACCTTCCTGGTTGTTCGATATTACCGAAATCTACATAAGTAACATTCAACAAATTATTTGCACTCACAAAGAGTTCAAAAGATTTAAAATTGTAAGTGACTTTCCAGTCAACCAGCCAAAATGGTTCATATTCTTTTTCCGTAACCTGGTTCCCTATGTATGCTGAGTAACTCCCGTTACGCTGCTGGTAAATGATACACCACGATGAATATATATTATTTATTATGGGGTGTTCCAGATTCACGGTAAATTTATGCTTCAGGTTGTCAAGAACATAATAGGAAATGTACTGAGTTCGGTCCTTTTTTAAATGCAAATAATTGTAGCCTGCACCAAAACTGGAAACAGGAAAATTTTTTCTTATAAGATTGTTGAAATCAAGTTTCATGAATAACTGGAATCCTCTTGAATGAAGGGTGGTGTGATTTGTGGTTCTCCAAATCTCATCTCCGGGTAGTTTTACCCAATCAATGAGGTCGTTACCCTTTTGTGAGTAAAGGCTGAGGTGGCTATAAAAACCAGTAACAAAATATTTAATCCCGGTTTCAAATTGAACTGTTTCTTCTGGTTTTAATTCCGGGTTCCCCAAATTGGTTGGCCCTGAATAATATAAATCAGTGAAAGTGGGAAGTCTCAATGATTTTCCTGCTGAAGCAAACCATTTTAATTCAGGTATTAGGCTATAACTCAGATCAATTCCGGGGTAAAAGTTCCATTTTAAAGCAAGATCGGTATTCCGCTGAGCAAGAATCCCGGCTGAAAGGAAAAAATTATTCATCTTAATGTTGTGCTCTGCAAAAACTGAAAATCCTGGCCTCGTTTTAAACCGGTTGAAAAATGCATTTTCTCCCGGTACTTTGATATTGCTAATAAGCTTGTCGCCAAGAACATTGCTCCAAATATTTTCGGACCTTAACTCAGCGCCAAAGCTGGTTTTGCCAAATTTTGAAATGACCCATGAATTCAACGATATTCCAAAAACATCAGAAAGGTGATAATTGTGACCGATGTACCATGCCGGCCTCTCATACCTGAAAAGTTCAAAACGATCGTGATGTCGCCGCCAATATATTGCAGTTGTAAGATTTAAAGCTGACTTATCTTTATATTTCAGTGAAGTGAAATGAGTCCTTGTTTGTTCATATTGATCGGGAAAACGCGGAGTATAAAATGCATTTGCCCCAAACTGTTTGTTGGAATAACCCATTTGAAAATCTATATTTCCGGTTTTCAAATCCCCGACTGATTGTAAAAATATGCTTTGAACATCAAAATCGGTATTATTAATGTATCCATCAGATTTTTTGTGGTTTGCCGAAATATTATGAATAAATTTACCTGTAACAATGCTGCCTGATAGATCAAAATCTGAAAAATTGTAATTCCCCCTGGTGTAAGCCGCATTAAAACTATTTTTTTGCCCCGTCTTTGTAATAATATTGATGGCACCATTAAATGCGGAGGGTCCATAAACCCTTCCGCCTGGACCTTCGAGTATCTCGATACGTTCGATGTTTGAAAGACTTATCGGGATATTCAGGTTGTGGTGGCCTGTTTGAGGATCGGTAATGTTAATGCCATTCAGGAGTATTGCAGTTTGGTCAAATGTTCCCCCTCGTAATGAAAGATCGGCTTGAATGCCTTCGGGGCCACGTTGCCTGATATCTATTGTATGAAAATGCCTTAGGATATCGGGTAAGCTGTTAACCGGGCGATTACTGAGTTCATTATATCTAACTACCTGTACAATTCGTGCAACATCCTGAAATACAATAGGAATCCTGCTGGTGCCAACCTCGATTTCTTCGAGTTCGATATTAACCCTGATATTTGTCGTATCGTTTATAATTCCGGTTGCTTCAATCTGGAGCGCTGCTGTTGCATTGTGATAGGTTATGGCAAGAACTCCAATCCGAACAATCTTATTCAACATTCTGAACAGGGAATAACCTTTTCGTGACCATTTTCTAAAAGTAATTTTCCTGACATTAAGAGATAATTTCTTTTCCATTTTTCTAAAATTAATAACTCTGCAAAACTAAAATATCTTGTCTAATTGTGAGGAAACATTGATATTTACTGAATGAAATTTCATCTTCGAATTTTTTTATCGCATGTTCGAAGTCGATTTTTGCAATGTAAGAAAGGTTTTTAAAGGCTAAATTATTGAAATCTAATATAATCTAATCTGTATAAACATTTTTTATAAATGATAGACAAAATCGACCGATAAAAATACCTAAAATTCTTTTATTTCAGGGTGATTTGACGTATCTTTGTACAAAACAACAAAAAACTAAAAAACGCCATGACTCAAGTTCAATTCAACAACGCTTTAATGGGTTTAAGTGACAAACTTCATTATTACGCATTAAGCCTTACTTCCGACAGTGAAAAGGCTAATGACCTTCTGCAGGAAACATTTCTTAAGGCATTGACTTACCGGGATAAATTTGCCCAGAATACAAACTTTAAAGCATGGGTTTACACCATAATGAAAAACACGTTTATCAACGATTACAGAAGAGGAGTAAAAACAAAGAACACTTTTGAAAGTTCAACCAGCGATTTTCACCTGACTTTCTCAACTGATAAAGTATATTCTTCGCCTGATTCATTTTATGGTTATCGGGAGATTAATAAGACCATTCAGGAATTGGAAGATGATTACAGGATTCCATTCACCATGTTTCTCGAAGGATACAAATATAAAGAGATAGCCGATGAATTGAACCTACCTCTTGGCACTGTAAAAAGCAGAATCTTCTTTACCCGTAAAAAACTTGAAAAATCACTCAGTGAATATGCTCCGAACTAATTTTATATGATTCACTCTCTAGTAAGGTAAAGACCCATGGGGGTCTTTTTTTTTGAAATACCATTCAAAATTGTACTTTCACCACAAAAAATTGTAAAAGGAATGAAGAAAGTTTTGGTTCCACTTGCTGACGGATTTGAAGAAATCGAAGCAATAACCATAATTGATGTATTGCGGAGGGCAGGAATTGAGGTTGCAACATTATCAATCGACAATAGTTTAAATGTTACAGGCTCTCATAATATAACTGTGGTGGCTAATGCATCATTGAATGAAATCGAAGCTGTGAATGCCGATGCAATCATACTACCGGGGGGTATGCCCGGTGCATCAAACCTTGATGGGTGTACCGAATTAAAAACTTTAATATGCGATATGCACACCCGGAATAAATTATTAGGGGCAATTTGTGCTGCACCTTTGGTGTTGGGTAAAATGGGACTGCTTAAAGGGATGCACGCCACTTGTTACCCAGGCTTTGAAAAATACCTTGAAGGTGCATATTTATCAAAGGCAAAGGTAGTTTCAGATGGAAAAATTATTACCGCTATGGGTGCAGGTGCTGCCCTGGAATTTGCCCTTAAAATAGTTGACCTGCTCAGCGGGGAAGAAGTGGCAAAAACGCTGGCAAAAAAAATGATTGCTTAAACAAGATTTAAAGATTTTTCAATTTGCGTATGGTTTCAATTGGGTCTTCCGAATTGAAAACAAAACTTCCGGCTACAAGTATATCTGCACCCGATTCAAAAAGTTTCTGTCCGGTTTCAAAGTTTACACCACCATCTACTTCAATTAAGCATTTTGAATTCTTTTTTTCAATAATTCTTTTAAGCTTACTGATTTTTTCATAAGTCGATTCGATAAATTTCTGACCGCCAAAGCCCGGATTTACTGACATAAGCAGTACCATATCGATTTCGGTGATTATTTCCTCGAGTAACCCAAGCGGTGTATGCGGATTCAGGCAAACGCTGGCCATAATACCCTGTTCTTTTATGAGCGATATTGTGCGGTGAAGATGCTGGCATGCTTCATAATGAACAGTAAGGATTGAAGCTCCGGCTTCAACAAATGGAACAATAAATCTATCGGGTTCAACAATCATCAGATGAACATCAAGTGGTTTCCTGGCAATTCTTGAAACGTGCTGAATTACAGGGATTCCAAATGAAATGTTTGGTACAAAAACCCCATCCATTACATCGAAATGTATCCAATCGGCTTCGCTTTGGTTGATCATTTCGATATCAGAAGCCAGATAATTAAAATTTGCCGATAATATTGATGGTGCGATTAATTTTGCGGACATTATAATATAATGGCTATTGACCCAGGTATGTTCTGAGTAACCTGTTTCTATATTGGTTTTTTAATTTTTTAATTGATTTTTCTTTAATCTGGCGAACCCGTTCACGGGTTAGTCCAAATTCTTCTCCAATTTCTTCAAGTGTGTAAGCAGTATTGCCGTTCAGACCGAAGTAGAACCTTAAAATGTCGGCTTCACGTTCGTCAAGCGTGGATAACGATCTTTCAATTTCTTTCCGCAACGAATTGGTAATAAGTTCATTATCTGGACTTGGTGAATCGTTGTTCAGCAATATATCATATAAATTATTGCTCTCATCGTCGGTTAATGGGGCATCCATAGAAAGATGTAAACTCGAAACTCCTAATGAACTTTCAATTAACTCCATACGGGTGTTGAGTAAATCGGCCAGTTCTTCACGGGTTGGTTCACGTTGAAACTCTTGCTCAAGTTGACTGAAAGTTTTATTGATGCGATTAATTGAACCGATTTTATTTAACGGGAGTCTTACAATCCGGGCTTGTTCAGTAAGGGCCTGAAGGATTGACTGCCTGATCCACCAAACTGCATAAGAAATGAATTTAAATCCACGGGTTTCGTCAAATCGCTCGGCTGCTTTAATTAAGCCAAGGTTTCCTTCATTAATCAGATCTGACAAACTTAGTCCCTGGTTCTGATATTGTTTAGCTACTGAAACCACAAAACGAAGATTAGCTTTTATGAGAGTTTCAAGCGCTTCCCTTTCTCCTTTTTTTATCCGTTTGGCAAGTTCTACTTCGACATCGGGTGACAATAATTCAACTTTACTGATTTCATGAAGATATTTATCCAACGATAAGGTATCGCGGTTAGTAACCTGTTTGGATATTTTTAGTTGCCTCATTTATCGTGTGAACTTGCCGTTCGGAATTCAAAAAATGATTTAATACAGAAACT
>JBBIHB010000083.1:0-6546 GCA_037447215.1 Bacteroidales bacterium | reverse complement strand
ATGCAAATATTTAACCTAATATTTTAATCATTTTTTCTAATCTGACAAAGTAGAACTAATTACTTTTTGTAAAAATTGATCTTTTAAACCATGATAAATTGCATTAAATTTTTTTGTAAATTTGAAAATAATAATACTCCGAATTTTTATACTCATATTTTTGTCATGATAAAACTTTTATTTAATATTGCATCCTCATTTTAAGGGCAAATCTTTACTCCTTCTCTTATATTATCCGGAAAATCAGAATAATCAAAGTGTAATTAATCATTATAAGTATGTATGACATATTAGAACTCAACAAAAAACTTCTTCCTGAATTGAGGGAGATTGGAAAAGAGTTAAAAATTAAAAGGGTCGAGTCATATAAAAAGCAAGATTTGATTTATAAGATACTCGACGCACAGGCATTGCAAAATGCTGAAAATAAATCGGCTAATGAGGTACCGAAACACAAGCAAATAATTAAAAAGCGCGAAACAGCACCACGGTTGAGCCAGGTGGATCCTTCTGAACTCAATAAAGAAGAGCCACGAAAACGTGGTAGAAAGCCGAAATACCCAACAAATCAGCAGGCAGTTAAACCGACCTTGAAAGTTGAAACTATCAAACCTGAAATAAAGGAAACGAATAATCCAGTAAATGCTCAACCACCTGTAGCAGAGTCTCGTCCTTTGTCGCGGCGTGAGCAACTCAGGGCTATTATTCAGGAATTTACTAAGGAAAAATCGGGAAAATCCCCTACACCGGCTGAGGTACAACCCATTCAGAAGGAGGAGAAAAAAGAAGAATCCCTTGTAGTGGCTGACCCAATATCATCAAAGAAAAATGAGAATTCTATTATTACACATATAACTGCACCTGAAGAGAAAGTTAATGAGGTAAAATCTGAGGAGAACCTGCAGTCCACAAATCTGCAAACACCTGTTCCGGTGCAAGAAGAAGAAAAAAAGAAGTTTGTTAAACCTGAGAATCAACCACAACAGCAGCAACAACAACAACAACAAAATCAACAACAAACAGTTGGTTTTCAGCGTAAGTTGCGTCAGCCTGAGTGGCAAATTAAAAGAGATAACCAGCAACAACAAAAGCAGCAATTCAGGCAACCCGAAAAGCAGGTAGAAAAGCATCCTGAAAAACCAGAATTTGATAAAAATTTTGAGTTTGACGGAATTGTGACCAATGCGGGAGTATTGGAAATTATGCCCGAGGGTTACGGATTCCTTCGCTCGGCAGACTTCAATTATTTGAATTCGCCTGATGATATTTACGTTTCACAATCACAGATCAAGCTTTTTGGGTTGAAAACCGGTGATACGATTACCGGAACAATAAGGCCGCCAAAAGAAGGGGAGAAATATTTTCCGTTAATTAAAGTGTTGGAAATCAATGGCCGAACGCCTGAATATATTCGCGATAGGGTTCCTTTTGACCATTTAACACCGCTTTTCCCCAACGAGAAGTTCGAATTGGTAAGCAAAGGCCACGACAACCTCTCAACGAGGATAGTCGATATGTTTGCACCTATTGGTAAAGGGCAGCGTGGATTGATAGTTGCACAGCCAAAAACTGGTAAAACAGTTTTGCTTAAAGAAATTGCCAATGCTATTGCAGCCAATCATCCTGAAGTGTATATGATTGTCCTTCTGATTGACGAACGACCGGAAGAGGTTACAGATATGGCACGTAGCGTTAATGCCGAAGTTGTTTCATCTACCTTTGATGAACCGGCCGACAGACATGTCAAGGTGGCCGGTATGGTTCTCGAAAAGGCTAAACGGTTGGTCGAATGCGGGCACGATGTGGTTATACTGCTCGATTCTATTACACGGTTGGCGCGTGCTTATAATACCGTACAACCTGCTTCTGGAAAGGTATTATCTGGTGGAGTTGATGCAAATGCACTTCAAAAACCCAAAAGGTTTTTCGGTGCAGCCAGAAATATCGAAGAAGGTGGATCATTGACCATTCTGGCAACGGCCCTTACAGAAACCGGATCGAAGATGGATGAGGTTATTTTTGAGGAGTTTAAAGGAACCGGAAACATGGAATTACAACTCGATCGCAAATTATCGAACAAAAGGATTTATCCTTCGGTGGATATTCCTGCTTCGAGTACACGTCGCGAGGACCTGCTTTTGCCGAAATATATTCTCGAAAAAATGTGGATACTCCGCAATTTCTTAGGTTCCATGACTTCTCTCGAAGCCATGGATTTTATGAAAGACCGTTTGATGAAAACAAGGTCGATCGAAGAGTTTCTGATTTCGATGAATGCCGATTCCTGAAATATTACATTTTGAACTAAATAGAAGGCCATCATTTAAAACGGTGGCCTTTTTTTAAATATTCCCCTTAAATACCTGAAAATCTTTTTTTGAAATATGTATCAACCTTATTTTTACTAATTATAAATAGCACTCAAAAAGATGTTTTGCAATCTATACATAGCAAATATTCGATAAAAGTGACTATTTTTGCTTTCAAAATAAGCAAGAAATAATTGGAATTTCTTTACAACATACATGCATCGTTGCTCGAAAGTCCGGTTCAGTTTATCGGACGGCAGTTGCGTGATCATATCGACTGGAACCACAGGCTTATTTGCATAAAAGGATTCAGGGGGATAGGTAAAACCTCATTTATCCTGGATTATATCCGCAATGAATTTAGAAACGACAGATCGGTTTTATATCTTAATCTGAATAACTTCTATTTTACCAAACGGAAACTTTTTTCGTTTGCTGATGAATTCTCAAAAAGGGGAGGGCAGGTTCTTTTTCTCGATCAAATAAATAAATATCCTGATTGGTCAACTGATCTCCGAAAATGTTATGACGAAATTCCCAGGCTCAAAATTGTTTTCACTGCATCTCCGGTTTTAAGGGTATCAGATGAAAACCCCGATTTACATGGAAAAGTTAAGATTTATTACCTCGATGGCCTGTCTTTCAGGGAATATTTGCAGTATAAAACCGGAATTACATTTCCTGTATTTAGTTTTCAGCAGATACTCGATGATCATATTTCCCTTTGTAAATCAATTGTTTCGGATGTTAGACCACTAGCTTTCTTCAGTGATTATCTTAGAAATGGATATTATCCTTATTTTATTGATAATCAAGGCTTTTATGAAAATATCTTGCTAAAAAATGTTAATCTTGCCCTTGAAATTGATATACCTTATATCAATCAGGTTGACCTGAAATATCTTTCGAAATTGCGTAAATTATTGTACCTTATTTCGTCAGAAACACCATTTTCGCCAAATGTGAGCAAACTTGCATCTTCTATTCAGGCATCAAGGGCAACTGTGATGAACTATCTAAAATATCTCAGGAATGCAAGGCTTATACACCTGATTTATCAGAATGGAGGTGAAGATGAGGCTAAAAAGCCTGCAAAAGTTTTTATGCATAATACAAATCTTATTTATGCTATTATGCCGGATAATATAAATTCGGAGAACATGAGGCATACTTTCTTTCTGAACCAATTGGCCGGAAGGCACGATGTAAAAAGTTCAGCAATTACTGATTTTCTGGTTGATCATACCCATCATTTTAATGTTGGAGGCCGAAAAACTAATTATAGGGAGGGTGTTTTCGCCGCAGCCGACATGATTGAAGTAGGTGAAGGAAACAAAATACCCCTCTGGCTATTTGGATTTTTGTATTAACAAAATAATAGAATAAGATTAACAAATCATTTTAAAGTCATGTCAAAAGAAAAAAGATTCATTACATGTGATGGTAACTATGCTGCATCGCACATCAGTTACATGTTTAGCGAAGTGGCCTGTATTTATCCGATAACCCCGTCGTCGAATATGGCGGAAAATGTGGATGACTGGGCTGCCCACGGTAAAACCAATATGTTTGGCAGGCCAGTCCGCCTGGCTGAAATGCAGAGTGAGGGAGGGGCCGCAGGTGCAGTACATGGGGCACTTCAGTCGGGTGCATTAACCTCAACATATACCGCATCGCAGGGATTGCTGCTGATGATACCGAATATGTATAAAATAGCCGGAGAACTACTTCCTACTGTGTTTCACGTAAGTGCAAGAGCAGTTGCCGGTCATGCCCTCTCTATTTTTGGGGATCACAGTGATGTATATGCTGCCCGCCAGACCGGATTTGCCCTGATTGCAGCAGGTTCGGTTCAGGAAGAATTGGACATAGCTGCTGTGGCGCACCTTTCAACCCTGAAGGCCCGTGTTCCATTCCTGGCTTTTTTCGATGGATTCCGTACTTCGCATGAGTTGCAAAAAGTTGAAGAACTAACCATTGATCAGGTAAAACCCTTGGTCGATATGGATGCCATCCAGGAATTCCGCAACAGGGCTTTGAACCCTGAGCATCCGGTTACCAGAGGTACAGCCCAGAACCCGGATATCTTTTTCCAGGCCAAGGAAGCCTGTAATAAGTACTACGATGCAGTTCCTGATATTGTTGAACATTATATGCAGGAACTTGGTAAAGTAACCGGACGCACTTATCATCCGTTTACCTATTATGGTGCACCCGATGCAGAAAATATTATTGTTGCAATGGGTTCGGTGACCGAAACCATTCGCGAAACCATCGACTACCTGGCAGCCCAGGGTAAAAAAGTTGGTTTGATTTCGGTTCATTTGTTCCGTCCTTTCTCTTCCGATTATTTCTTCAGGATATTCCCGAAATCGGTGAAACGCATTGCCGTTCTAGACCGTGCCAAAGAACCTGGCTCACAGGGGGAACCTTTGTTACTCGATATCAAATCGGTTTTCTACGGAAAAAATAATGCACCCGAAATTGTAGGCGGTCGTTATGGACTTGGTTCGAAAGACGTTACTCCTTCTCAAATTCTTGCCGTTTACGAAAACCTTGAAATGAAAGAGCCCAAAACCGGGTTTACTATAGGAATTGTAGATGATGTAACATTCAAGTCGCTTCCACTGAAAGAAGAAATCGATATTACACCAGCTGGTTCATATCAGGCAAAATTTTATGGACTAGGATCGGATGGTACTGTAGGCGCCAATAAGAATTCCATAAAGATTATAGGCGAAGAAACCGATAAGTATTGCCAGGGGTATTTCCAGTATGACTCAAAAAAATCGGGTGGCTTTACCTGTTCTCACCTCCGTTTTGGAGATCAGCCTATACGTTCCACTTATCTGGTAACCACGCCCGACTTTGTAGCCTGCCATGTTCCGGCTTACATTAATCTTTATGATGTACTGAAAGGTCTGAAGAAAGGTGGTTCGTTCCTGCTCAATTCCATATGGGATGTTGAAGAAACCAAAAATCGTCTGCCCGACCACATGAAAAAGTATCTTGCCGAAAATGAAATCAATTTCTATATCATTAACGGAACACAACTAGGGGAGGACCTTGGCTTGGGTAACCGCACCAACACCATTATGCAGGCCGCATTTTTCAAAATTACAGGTGTAATACCTTACGACCTGGCAGTTAACGAAATGAAAAATGCCGTGGTGAAAACTTATGGCATGAAGGGCGAACAGGTTGTAAATATGAACTTTTCTGCAATTGACGCTGGTGGCGAAAATGTAATAAAAGTTGATATACCTGCTGAATGGAAAAAAATAAAACTGGGCGATTCAGAAATAGATGAAAGCCTTCGTCCAAAATATATTTCGAAGTTTGTTGATGTGATCAACGCTCAAAAAGGAGATACGCTTCCTGTTTCAATGTTTGTAGGGTACGAAGACGGAACTTTCGAAGCTGGTACTGCCGAATACGAAAAACGTGGTATTGCCGTGAATGTTCCTACCTGGATAGCCGATAACTGTATCCAGTGCAATCAATGTTCGTATGTATGTCCGCATGCTGCCATCCGTCCGTTCCTGTTATCGAAAGAAGAAGCTGAGAATGCCCCGGCAGGTACCGAACTTCGTGAAGCAACCCCATCGAAAACCTTCGCTGGTTTGCAATTCCGGGTACAGGTAAGTGTACTCGACTGTACAGGTTGTGGTAACTGTGCCGATGTATGCCCGTCGAAAGTTAAATCGCTCGAAATGGTTCCCCTCGAAATCCAGCGCCATGAAATTGAGCGTTGGGATTATATGGTGAAAAAGGTGAAAACCAAAGAAAACCTACCCGATAAGATGCAGAATGTGAAAAACTCACAATTTGCCCAGCCTTTGTTCGAATTTTCGGGAGCGTGTGCCGGATGCGGTGAAACGCCTCATGTGAAACTTGTAACACAATTGTTCGGCGAGAGAATGATGGTAGCAAATGCTACAGGTTGTTCATCAATTTATGGAGGATCGGCCCCGGCAACCCCATACCGAAAAAACAGCGATTCGGGGCGTGGACCTGCATGGGCAAATTCACTTTTTGAAGATAATGCCGAATATGGATTTGGTATGGCCGAAGGTGTTCAGGCACAGCGCGATCGGATATCTATGATTATGGAAAATGCCTTGAAGAATGGCATTTCGGATGAAGAAAGAGAAGCATTTACAGCATGGCTTGCAGGTAAAAACAATGCAAAAGCTTCGGAAGAAGCAACCGGTATGGTATTGAAAGCACTCGAAAG
>JBBIHB010000082.1:0-7188 GCA_037447215.1 Bacteroidales bacterium | reverse complement strand
TCAAATTCAATGTGGGAAGGCGCATGGGGATGGGTATCGAATACCAATTGAGGAAACTTATCGACGACCGGCTCGATAACCTCAACGACCCGCTGGCCCATTACAATATCGAAGGCAATGAAGTAACTTACCGCGACCTGTTTCATAATAACGACTGGGTGGGATTTTTAGGCTTACACCTGACCTATAAGATTTATCTGGGCAGCAAGCCCTGTCCGGCGTACGACATAAAACAATAATGAGTGTGACGATAACAGAACAATTGGATATCAGTAAATTACCCCGCCATGTTGCCATTATTATGGATGGTAACGGACGCTGGGCAGCCCGTCATGGAAATGCACGGTTATTTGGTCACGAACATGGAATCGAGGCTGTCCGGTCAACAATTGAAGGGGCCGGCGAAATGGGGATCGAATACCTCACCCTTTATGCATTTTCGACCGAAAACTGGTCAAGGCCACAGGAAGAAGTGGATGGGCTGATGGGCTTGCTGATTTATGCCATCGATGCCGAAACTGTCAACCTGATGAAAAACAACGTCAGGCTCGCCGTTATCGGCGACCTCAAATTGTTGCCCCGGAAAGTGCGCGAAAAACTTCAGGGTTGTGTCGATAAACTGAAGTATAATACCGGCCTGACAGTGGTTTTGGCCATCAGTTACAGTTCAAGGTGGGAAATTGTTGAAGCAGTCAGGAATATTGTTGACCACGCAACCCGGAACCTCATAACTCCATCACAAATATCAAAAGAACTATTTGAAACCTACTTGTCAACAGCAGGCATACCCGATCCTGAACTATTGATCAGGACCAGCGGCGAATACCGTTTAAGCAATTTTCTGCTGTGGCAGATTGCCTACGCTGAATTGTATTTTACAGAGAAACTTTGGCCCGATTTCAGAAAAGGGGACCTTTTCGAAGCATTGGCCGATTTCCAGGGCCGCGAACGAAGATTTGGAAAGACAAGTGATCAAATAGCCAGTAACATATTATAGGAATGCGTAAGATTATTCTTTTTTTAACTGTCATTTTCTGGGCTTTGGCGCCTGTGGCCTTTGGTCAGGTTGCCGATTCGACCAACTTTTCAATTTATTATACAAGTCCCCGGAAACTTATTATTTCAGGGGTCGATATTGCCGGAATACGGTACCTCGACAGGGATGTACTGGTACAGCTTTCAGGGCTCCAAATCGGGAATGAAGTGGAAATTCCCGGTGAAGATATTACAACAGCCATCCGGAAGTTGTGGGAGCAGGGTTTGTTTTCGGATGTCAGGATTACGGCCACAAAAATTGCAGGTAACCGAGTATGGCTCGAAATTTACCTTCAGGAAAGGCCCCGCCTTTCAGATGTGATCTATTACGGTATAACCAAATCGGAACGCGACGACATTACCGGAAAGGTGCTCCTGCTGAAAGGAAGCCAGGTAACCGACAACCAGGTCAACAATGCACAGCGGCTTATCCGGAGTATTTTTCTTGAAAAGGGTTTCCTGAACACCGAGGTCAATATTATCCAAAGGGATGATACTGCCCAGGCAAACAGCGTGATCCTCGATATTTATGTGGATAAAAAAGAAAAGGTCAGGGTACAGGATATTATCATTCATGGAAACCAGGACGTCAAGTATATTACACTCGAACGTGCCATGAAAAAAACCAATACCCGTAAACTCCGGAATTTCTTCAGGACTAAAAAATTCCTCGATGATAAATTTCAGGAAGATAAAATAAACCTGGTCAAAAAATATAACCAGAAAGGTTACCGCGATGCGGTTATCCTTAGCGATACAGTTTATAAGGCAGAAAAAGATAACCGGGTCAACATCGAAATTTGGCTCGAAGAGGGCAACCGATATTATTTCAGGGATATTAAATGGATCGGAAATACAGTGTATTCAGCTGAATATCTCAATGCAGTGCTCGGGATCAAGCGTGGTGATGTTTTTGACCAGAAACTTTTAGACAAACGTATTTCAACCGACGATGATGCAGTTTCGAATGTATATCTCGACAATGGTTACCTCTTTTTCCAGGTTGAACCGGTTGAGGTTTATGTCGAAAACGATTCCATTGATTTCGAGATGAGGATATACGAAGGCAAACAGGCTACCATCAACAATATCGGGATTTCGGGCAATACCAAAACCCATGAACATGTGGCCCGCAGGGAAATAAGAACTTACCCTGGCGACCTGTTCAGCAAAACCAATATCATCCGTACCGTCAGGGAGCTTTCACAGCTGGGGCATTTCGACCCCGAAGCCATCGTCCCCGATGTGGTACCACGCCCCGAAGAAGGTACGGTTGACATCAACTACAAACTTCAGGAAAAGGCCAACGACCAGATTGAGCTTTCGGGTGGTTGGGGGGCCGGTATGTTTGTGGGTTCCGTAGGGTTAAAGTTTGCCAACTTTTCGGCACGCAACATTTTCAACAAGGAAGCCTGGAGGCCCCTGCCTTCGGGCGATGGGCAAACCCTCAGCCTTCGCTACCAAACCAGCGGCCAGTATTACCGTACTGTGAGCCTTTCGTTTATCGAACCCTGGCTCGGCGGTAAAAAACCCAATTCGTTCTCCTCGTCGCTTTCCTATTCAAGGATTAATTACAGCGCCAACAAATACATGCAGAACTACTATGGCGGAATGGGTGGTTATCCTTATGGCGGTTATGGCGGTTATGGCGGTTATGGTGGTTATGGTGGTTATGGTGGTTATGGCGGTTATGGAGGCTATGGTAACCCTTATGGATATGGATATGGTTATGGTTATCCGAGTTATTCCTATAACTATGCCGCCGAAAACCCGGGCTCAGAAAGTGACCAGATATGGGAAACCCTGGCTTTGGCCATGGGTTATGGATACAGGCTTGCGTGGCCCGACGACTATTTTACGGTTTACCACGAGCTTTCGTTCGAATATTACAAGCTGCAGAACATGGGAAGCTATTTTTACTTCCTGGCCGATAAAAACGGTCAGGTGAACGGAACTTTCCGCAACACCAGCTTCAATACCGCCTTTGGTCGTAATTCGGTCGATAACCCGTTGTATTCGCGCAGCGGCTCGCAATTCACCATCTCAGGAAAATTAACACCGCCTTTCTCGATGTTTACCGGAAAGGATTACAGTGACAGTAATATGCCCAATTCTGAAAAGTATAAGTGGATCGAATACCACAAGTGGCAGTTCAAGGGGCAGGTGTACAATGCCCTGTCGCGTAACCGCAACCTGGTACTCCGCACTGCATTCGAATTCGGGTTCCTTGGCTTTTACAACAAAAACCTGCCATCGCCATTCGAAGGCTTTATTGTGGGCGGATCGGGCATGTCGGGGTATAACATTTACGGGACCGATTATGTGGCTTTGCGTGGTTACCGCGATTTCAGCCTGAGCCGCGACCGGAACGGATCAAAAATGTATTCCAAATTCACCATGGAAATGCGTTACCCGGTAACCCTCAAGCCAAGTGCCACCATTTACGCACTTGCCTTTTTCGAAGCAGGTAACACCGAAAACCTCTTCCAGAATTATAACCCATACCGCTTGTACCGTTCGGCCGGTGTAGGTGTTAGGATTTTCCTTCCTATGTTCGGGTTGATGGGGATCGACTGGGGGTATGGTTTTGATCGTGTCCCCTGGTCGAGGGATGCCGGAGGAAGCCAGTTCCATTTTGTTATTGGACAGCAGTTCTGATGGTTACAAATTTGGCTCAAATTTTGTCTGAGAGAAAACCTGAAAATAAACATTAAATATTTGAACAATCCATGAGAAAACTGATTTTAGCGGTCGTGCTTGTTGTAGCTATTTCTGCCGGCTCGTTTGCCCAGAAATTTGCCTTTATCGATTCGGATTACATCCTCGGAAATATCCCTGCTTTCAGGGCTGCCCAGGAGCAGCTCGATCAGCTCTCGCAGCAGTACCAGAAAGAATTGGAAACGATGTATGCCGAAGTTGAAAAAATGTACCAGGATTTTCAGGCCGAAAGTGTTTTGCTTTCCGAAGATATGAAACGCAAACGCGAAGATGTCATCATCAGCCGTGAAAAAGAATACAAAGACCTGCAAAGGAAATATTTCGGGCCCAGCGGCGACCTGTTCAAACGCCGTCAGGCTTTGGTAAAGCCCATCCAGGACGATGTTTTCAATGCCGTGCAGGATATTGCAAACGAAGGCAGCTATGCCGTAATTTTTGATAAGGCAGGCGGTACCACCCTGTTGTTCACCAACCCGCGGTTCGACCTGAGCGATCAGGTTTTACAGAAACTTGGTTATAAGAATTAATTTCTATATTTGTCCACAAAAAATTAAAAATCGCACATTGATTATGAGAAATGTATCAAAATTTTTAGCGGTCGTTTCGTTTATTCTGATCGCAGGAATTGCCACCGGCCAGGATTTCAAATTCGGCCATATCGATCTGCAGGCTGTTATCCAACTGATGCCCGAGAGGGCAAAAGCCGAGGCTGATTATACAAAACACATCGAGGAACTCGAAGGGCAGCTTGGAACCATGCAGAAAGAATATGAAACCAAGCTGAACGAATATATCCAGAAACGCGACTCTTTGTCGGAACTGGTGCGCAGCGCCCGCGAAGCCGATATTCAGGACCTGCAGCAGCGTATCCAGAATTTCCAGACGATCGCACAGCAGCAAATTCAGCAAAAACAGGCCGAACTCCTTCGCCCAGTATTCGAAAAGGCCCAGAAAGCCGTTCAGGATGTGGGTAAAGAACGTAGCCTTATTTATATCTTCGATGTGAGCGGCGAACTGGGGACCGTACTCTACCGTTCAACCGAAAGCCTCGATGTTCTTCCGTTTGTAAAACAAAAACTGGGCATTCAGTAATTCCGGTTACCGGATTAAAATACTGGAAAGGCCGCCTTGCATGGGCGGCCTTTTTTTTCGCCCTGTAATTAACCGGTGTGTTGTGACATACGTGCCCCCGTTATGCGGCTTTAATTTTGTTTAAAACCTGTTTTGCTGCCCTATTGCCGGTGCGGTGCACCTCACTGGGATCGGACAGTATAGCGATTGTGGTATGGTAGTGAAAATATTGTGCCATGATATAAAAATCCGCTTCGCAGCGACAGTAAATTGTTGATCCCTTTACCATTTAGCCTTAGGATAGGATATGCTGCCATTTTTTTTTTGAAAAGGGCGTTTTGTTGCCGATTTACGCAAAATTTCTTTTCACCGGCCCCGCAATAATCATTTTCAAAATGGGAAAAATATATCCCAACATGGGAATTTGCCCCTGTGTCAAACCGAAACCCTTGAAATATAGCGGAGTAGGGCTTAACAATAAAAAAGTTTCAAAAAGGGAAAAAAATATTTGCATAACTTCTTTATATGATGTATATTAGTTGCTGGATTTTAATAGCAATTTGAGGACATCGCACACGGACAATTCCGCACACGGTTTCTTCAGGTGTGAAAGTTATATTTAATACATAACCTGATGAGCGAAACTTTACAACAAGAATTGATGCCAGGCCTCCTGACAATGGTTTGCGGTCATCCGCACACTTCTTCGTTTATGGCTTTTTCCCAACCGGGTAAAATATGCCTGATTTTTATGGTTTCCGATTTTAAACCCGCAAAAAATGAGACGCTTATGGACGCACCGCCCTGAAACCCGAAAAGACCGGCACCCAACCGGCCCCGCCCGGGGCACGGAAACGGCAGGCAATGCCATACTGTTTACAAATGTTAGAAAAGTAAGAAATAAAAAATTCAGAAAAGCAAAATTCATATTAAAACCCACGATTATGAAAAACAAAATTTTACTTCGAACAACAAGATGGCTGATTGTGCCACTCTTTACCCTGCTGTTTACAGCAGTGGGCATGATGGGCCTGGCACAGGAGCCCAACCAACCTGATACCACAGCGTGCAATGCCACCGTGGTAACCGACAAAGACGACTACTGGCCCGGCGAAGTAGCCTATATCTCAGGCACGGACTGGTCGCCCGGGGAAATGGTAGATATTATGCTATACAGCACCAACCTGGATGCTTATGAATATTTCACTGTTGTGGCAGATGATAATGGAAATCTCCCTGTCTTAGAATACGACATCCTGGAAAAACATCTGGGTGAACTATTTGTGCTCGAAGCTGTAGGGTTGACTTCAGAGTGTAAGGCAGTGTGGCTTTTTACCGATGGAAATTCTGTTACATTTACCATTGGCGCTCAAAATGGGATTATCAATACTGGAACAGCAGGCACTGCAACGTATTCTGTCAGTGCATTAAGGGATGGCGCTAATAACAATTTTAGCACAACATTAAGTACTTCTGCCTTACCTGCCGGTGTAACAGCAGGTTTTTCACCTGCTACCTTAGATTTTCCAAAAAATAATCCAGGTATTACATTAAGTTCTACGTTAACATTATCGGTTGCTAATACCGTTGCTGCAGGAACCTACACCTTTACAGTATCAGGTTCCGGGGGTGGCACATCTTCTAATGTTCAATTAGTAGTAAGTGGATGTACCCAACCTAATAATACAACCACCGGTTTTACAGGGAACACCATTTGCGCCGGCGCCACAGGCACATTAACATTTGATGCTATCGACAATACTTTTAGTACGCCATATACCATAGTATATACAAATGGTACCACGCAATGGAGCCAGGCAATTTCAATTGCTTCGGCTACTACTTTTAATGTGGCAGTAAACCCAACAGTAACTACAACCTATAACTTAGTTTCGATAACCAATGGTGCGGGATGTGTACGTACCAGCGGGTTTGGGGATGCAACAGCCCAAATAACAGTTAACCAACTACCTCTTGCCCCAACTGCCGGTAATGTAGAAGCTACATACGATGGGACTGCTAAAACAGGTTCTGCTACTGTTCCTGCCGGAGTAACAGTTGACTGGTACACCGATGCTACCGGTAGCACCTCAACTACAGCACCTTCTGGCATTAACGCAGGAATTTATACAGCCTGGGCCGAAGCCCGGAATACAACTACTGGTTGTAAAAGTGCTACCAGAACGCAGGTGACAGTGACCATTAACCCACGCCCAATCACCATCACTGCCGATGCAAAAAGCAAAACTTACGGCCATGCAAATCCTGCGCTGACAGCCACTGTTGCAGGTTCAGTAGCCGGTGGAGACCCTATCAACTACAGTCTGTCAACAACAGCCGAACTTTGTTCAAATGTCGGAGACT
>JBBIHB010000081.1:0-7488 GCA_037447215.1 Bacteroidales bacterium | reverse complement strand
CAGCCCCTGGACCGGTTGCTCGACGACTTTTACCATTCCTTCGAGGTAAGCGGGACTGAAATTGAATTGCCTGCCAATGGATTGTTCGGGTATATGAATTTTGATGCAGTCCGCTACTTCGAAAAGATTGAACTGAATAATCCGGCCCCTGATACGTATGCAATCCCTGAGGTTAAGTACTGCTTTTACAAGTATGTTATCGCCATAGACCATCACAAAAACATCATCCACATGGTTGAGAACCTGAAAGATGGAGAAAAATCACAACTCGATTACATTCACCACCTGCTGGTCAACCTGAATTTTATGACCAGTGGTTTTTCATCGGCAGGCGATGAGCGTTCGAATATTTCCGATGAACAGTTCAGATATATGGTTACCAAAGGAAAGGAACATTGCCACAGGGGAGATGTTTTCCAGGTGGTTATGGCGAGGCAGTTTGCACAGGATTTCGATGGCGACGACTTTAATGTTTACAGGTCGCTGCGGTCGATTAATCCGTCACCTTATCTTTTCTATTTCGATTATGGAACTTACCGCATATTTGGGTCGAGCCCCGAAGCTCAGGTCAGGATCATGAAAAACAAAGCATACATTCATCCTATTGCCGGTACTTTCCGCCGCACCGGAAACGACGAACAGGACAAAGCCCTGGCCGAAAAGCTTTGCCAGGACCCGAAAGAGAATGCCGAGCATGTTATGTTGGTTGACCTGGCCCGGAATGACCTGAGCCGGAATGCTTCTAATGTTGTAGTGGAAACCTATCGCGAAGTTCAGTTCTATTCCCACGTGATACACCTGGTTTCAAAGGTTTCGGGCGAACTCGATGCCGGGGTCAACCTAATCAAGGTATTGGGCGAATCATTCCCTGCGGGAACTTTGTCGGGTGCACCCAAACACAGGGCTATCCAGCTCATCGACACTTACGAAAACCAGCGGAGGGGCTTCTACGGAGGGTGTATCGGATATCTTGGTTTCGATGGTACATTGAACCATGCCATCATCATCCGGTCGTTCCTGAGTAAAAACAAAACTTTGTTTTACCAGGCAGGCGCCGGGGTGGTAGCCGATTCGTCGGAAGAGAGTGAATTACAGGAAGTAAACAACAAACTGACAGCTATGAAAAAGGCTGTTGTGATGGCTAACGCAATACGATGAAATCACCATGATTAGCAAAACACAAACCGGAATGAATAACGTTCCTCATGGTGATTCCCCGCCAGAACGATTCAGTCGGGCTGGCATCTGACTATTAAAAATCAAAACAATTTTTACAGATGAAAATAATAGTTATTGACAACTACGATTCGTTTACCTACAATCTGGTACACGCGATCAAAAAAATATCGAGCCTGCCTGTTAATGTGGTTCGAAATGATGAAGTGATCCTTGCTGACCTGGAAAGTTACGACAAAATCGTCCTCTCTCCCGGCCCTGGAATACCCGAAGAAGCCGGACTTTTGCTGCCAATTATCTGTGAATTTGCCCCGAAAAAGTGCATTCTCGGTGTTTGCCTTGGGCATCAGGCCATTGGCGGGGCTTTCGGCGGAAGCCTTATTAATATGAACAGGGTTTTGCACGGTATTGCCACTCCCATAAATATCATCAACCGTAGCTCCCCTCTGTTCGATGGATTGCCTGATATGTTTATGGCCGGTCGTTATCATTCCTGGATTGTGGATGAATTTTCACTGCCCGAATGCCTCGAGGTAACCGGGATTGACGACCAGGGTCGGATCATGTCGATGAAACACCGGGAATATAATGTGCATGGCGTTCAATATCATCCGGAATCCGTTTTGACACCGTTGGGAGAAAAAATTATCGAAAACTGGTTGTATAAATTATAAATCATGAAATTTCCATGATTTCAGGAACACAAACCGTTATGCCCGCCTGAACATACGGGCAGGAATAACATTTCTCATGGAAATTCAATCCGATTATTAAAAAACAAAACAATTTATTACAGATGAAATCACCATGATTAGCAAAACACAAACCGGAATGAATAACGTTCCTCATGGTGATTCCATCTGACCATTAAAAATCAAGACAATTTATACAGATGAAAGAAGTTCTGGAAAGATTATACCAGGGAGAAAAGCTTAACCGGAAGGAGGCTAATAATATTCTTTTGAATATTGGCCGCAATAGCTTTACTGAAATTGAATTAGCTTCATTTCTGACCGTTTACCTGATGCGTGAAATTACACCTTCCGAACTGGCCGGGTTCCGAGATGCTTTGCTGCAGCTATGCGTTCCGGTTGACCTTTCGGGTTTTGAAACAATTGACGTATGCGGCACCGGCGGCGACGGAAAAAATACCTTCAATATCAGCACCATCAGTTCGTTTGTTCTGGCAGGGGCTGGTATAAAAGTGGCAAAGCACGGCAACTACGGAGTATCCAGTCAGGTAGGATCGTCCAATATTCTGGAGCATTTCGGGTACCGCTTCAGCAGCGACTCAAACAAATTGCGCAATGAAGTTGAGAAGGCAGGGATTACCTACCTTCATGCCCCGCTATTTCATCAGGCTATGAAATATGTAGCTCCGGTGCGACATACCCTGAAAACCAAAACTTTCTTTAATATGCTTGGCCCCATAATCAATCCTGCAACACCCACCTACCAGCTAACCGGGGTATATTCAACAAAAGTACAGGATTTATACAATCAGGTTTTATGCCAGGCAGGCAATCAATATCTTATCGTTCACGGACTTGATGGTTATGATGAAATCCCGCTGACCGGAAAAGTGAGGGTACTTTCGACGGGTAACGAAGAATTCATTTCACCTGAAACTTTTGGTTTTAAGCCAGTTCAGCCCGAGGCGCTTTACGGAGGAGAAACCATTGAAGAGGCTGCCGCAATATTTATAAATGTATTGCACAACCAATGTACTATTGAACAGAAACAGGTTGTTCTGGCCAATACTGCGGCTGCAATCCGATGCATAAATCCTCCTTATTCATGGGAAGATTGTGTGGAAATTGCACGTGAGTCGCTCGAAAGCGGCAAAGCATCCGAATCATTTAAAAATCTTATTTCGTTGCAATGAGTAATATTCTCGACAAAGTAATTGAAACAAAAAAAGCCGAAGTTGCCAACCTGAAAAAGATATCGCCGGAGTCATATCTACGGCAGGCCAAACTGTTTACACGGCCAACCATTTCACTGAAAAAACGGTTGACAGACGAGCATAGTACAGGCATTATTGCTGAGTTTAAGCAGAAATCACCATCGAAAGGCGAGATTAATTATTCGGTACGTGTGGAGGAAGTAACACGGGGCTATGTAAATGCCGGGGCAGCAGGCTTGTCTGTCCTAACCGATTTTGAATTTTTCGGTGGCTCCATCATTAATTTGGCAAAAGCCAGGGAGGCAAATCCTGAAATACCCATCCTGCGAAAAGATTTCACCATTGATCCCTGCCAGATTACCGAAGCAAAGGCATACGGAGCCGACCTGATTTTATTGATTGCCGCCTGCCTTTCAAAAGATGAGGTTCACTCTTTATCTGAATATGCCAAAAAACTCAATCTTGAAGTTCTATTGGAAATTCATGATGAGTTTGAGCTGGAAAAAATATCACCCCTGGTTGACCTGGTTGGCGTGAACAACCGTAACCTGAAAACTTTTGAAGTAAATGTGGAAACCTCTATAAAACTGGCTCAAATTATCCCGGATCAATTTGTAAAAATCTCTGAAAGCGGAATTTCAAAACCCGAAACGATAAGAAAGCTGAGGAATGCCGGATATAGAGGTTTTCTGGTGGGCGAAACTTTTATGAAAACCGAAAATCCGTCACAAACTTGCCGTGATTTTATAGCAAAATTGAAGGAGTATAATTTGAATCATGGAAAGGAATCTGATAATTAAGGTTTGTGGTATGAAATATCCCGATAACAGAAAGGCACTGGAGGTTCTACCTATCGACATTTTCGGGATGATTTTTTATCCGCCTTCATCCCGGTTTGTCGATTTTGCCAACTATTCTACCCTTTTAAGCCTATCCGCTACTGAAAAAAATAAGGCAGGCGTTTTTTTTGATGCTCAGGCAGACCATATCCTCGAAATTGTCCGTTTGGCCAAACTCACTCATGTTCAGTTGCACGGCAACGAATCGCCCGGATTCTGTCAACTTATCAAAAAAACAGGCATTTCGGTAATTAAGGCTTTTAGGGTTGATGAAAGTTTTGATTTTGATTTCATCCGGGAATATTCCGATATGGTAGATTTCTTTCTGTTCGATACTAAAGCAGAAAAGCCCGGTGGAACTGGGAAAAAATTCAACTGGCAACTGCTGGACAATTACAAAGAAGACAAACCATTTTTCCTGAGTGGCGGTATTAAGCCTGAAGATGCTGAAATCCTATTAAAAATTGATCATCCACAGCTTTATGGAATTGATCTGAACAGTGGATTTGAAGACGGGCCCGGTAATAAAAACTTCGAATTACTGAAAGATTTCATGGATCAAATCCTGAACTTTAAACTTTAAACAAAGTAAAACTTTAAACTTCTTATTAACAATGAAATATACAGTAGATGAAAAAGGATATTACGGCGAATTTGGAGGGGCATGGATCCCTGAGATGATGTATGCCAACATTCATGAATTAAAGTCACGATACCTCTATATTATTCAGGAGAAAAGCTTCAGGGATGAGTTTGACCTACTGATGAAAGATTATGTGGGCAGGCCATCTCCACTCTATTTTGCAAAAAGGCTTAGCGAACGTTACCAGTCCAACATCTGGCTGAAGCGCGAAGACCTGAACCATACCGGTTCGCATAAGCTGAACAACACCATAGGGCAGATTTTGCTGGCTCAGCGTTTGGGCAAAACCCGGATTATTGCCGAAACGGGCGCCGGCCAACACGGGTTGGCTACAGCAACGGTTTGTGCATTGAAAGGGTTGAAATGCTTGGTATATATGGGCGCTCTCGATATTAAACGCCAAGAACCCAACGTCAGGAAAATGAAATTTTTAGGGGCAGAGGTTATCCCTGTGAATAGTGGTAACAAAACCCTGAAAGATGCCACCAATGAAGCCATGCGCGACTGGATCAACAATCCCGAAGATACCCATTACATCATCGGATCGGTGGTTGGGCCACACCCTTACCCCGATATGGTAGCAAGGTTCCAGTCGGTTATAAGCGCCGAAATGAAAAGCCAGTTGTTCGAAAAAACTGGCTCCGGTTTTCCTACAAGGGTGATGGCATGTGTTGGAGGTGGCAGCAATGCAGCCGGTGCATTTTATCACTATCTCGATTACCCTGAAGTGGAACTTATCGGGGTGGAAGCAGCCGGATTGGGTATTGACTCGCACGAAACCGCAGCTACTTTGGCTGTCGGAAGACCGGGAGTGCTACATGCTGCCCGAACCATTCTGATGCAAAACCACGACGGGCAGATTACTGAACCCTACTCTATTTCGGCAGGGCTCGACTATCCCGGTATCGGGCCAATGCACGCTCACCTTTTTAAAAGCAGGCGGGCAAAATACCTGAACGCAACCGATAAAGATACCCTTGAGGCAGCATTGCTGCTCACGCAACTCGAAGGGATTATCCCCGCACTCGAATCGGCACATGCGCTGGCTGCTCTCCCAAAAATCAAACTTGAGCCCGATGATGTAACTGTGATCTGTCTATCGGGCAGGGGAGATAAGGATATGCAAACTTACCTTGACTATTTTGGATATTGATATGAAAAACAGGATAAATCAACTATTTGAGAAAAATGACCACAACATTTTGTCGGTTTATTTTACAGCAGGCTTTCCAAACCTGAACGATACCGTTCCAATAATCGAAATATTGGAGCAATATGGCGTCGATCTGATTGAAATTGGAATGCCATTTTCCGATCCGACTGCCGATGGACCTACCATTCAGCATAGCAGCGATATAGCCCTGAAGAACGGCATGTCGATAAAAGTCTTGTTCGAGCAGCTCAGAAATATCAGGGAAAAGGTTCGGATTCCGCTGATCCTGATGGGGTATATAAACCCGGTTCTGCAATTTGGCATAGAAAATTTTTGCAGCCGCTGCTTCGAAACCGGTATTGATGGACTGATACTCCCCGATCTTCCGCTTGATGAATACAACCGGCATTACTGCAAATATTTCGAAGCGTATAATCTGCACAATATATTACTGATAACGCCTCAAACCACCGATGGTCGCATTGCTGAAATTGACCGCGAATGCAGCGGTTTTATTTATATGGTTTCGACGTCATCGACAACCGGAGCAGGTAAAAAAGTGGAAGATTTTCAGACCGGGTATTTTTCGAGGGTAAAAAACCTGAAACTGAAAAATCCAACTTTGATTGGCTTTGGCATTTCCGACCGGGCAACTTTTGAAAATGCCTGTAATTATGCACATGGGGCCATCATCGGAAGTGCCTTTGTGAAAGCATTACAGCAGTCATATCCGCTTGAAACGATCATCAGCAATTTCGTAAAATCATTCCGGTGCCGGCTATAAATTTCATTTTCATATCTATTTCTTCACAGGCAAAAATATCCCTGTCCTTGCAGGGATAAAAAAGAGTTTCTATTTTTATGATCTTCAAAAATAAACTAATCGAAAATTATATGAATAGAAAATTAAGAATGGGAATGGTTGGCGGTGGAAAAGACGCTTTCATTGGAGCAGTTCACCGCCTGGCAGCATTTATGGATGGTCAGATCGAACTGGTTTGTGGGGTATTTAGCATCGATCCGCAGATTTCAGTTGAATCGGGACGTGAGTATTTTGTCCATGAAAACCGGATTTATTCCAGTTATCAGGAAATGTTCGAAAAAGAAGCCCTTCTGTCCGAAGGAGAACGGATGGATTTTGTTACCATTGTAACTCCAAACCATGCACACTTTGGACCCGCCATGATGGCACTTGAAAATGGTTTTCATGTAGTAATTGATAAGCCAATTACGTTCACCCTGGATGAGGCCAAAAAATTGAAATCAAAAGTGGATGAAACCGGTTTGTTGCTTGCACTGACACATACTTACTCAGGGTACCCGGCCGTAAAACATGCCCGCAAAATGGTTGCCGATGGCGCTTTCGGGAAAATCAGGAAAGTATTTGTTGAATATCCGCAGGGATGGCTTTCGGCCAAACTTGAAGATACCGGAAACCCGCAGGCTTCATGGCGTACCGATCCGAAACGTTCGGGAAAAGCAGGTTGTATGGGTGACATCGGTACACATGCCCATCACCTGGCAGAATACATTACAGGATTGAAGACTACGGACATTTGTGCGGACCTGAATGTTTTTGTTCCAAACCGCTTGCTTGATGATGATGGGGCAGCGTTCCTGAAATTCGAAAATGGCGCAAAAGGCGTATTGATGGCCACGCAAATAGCGGCTGGCGAGGAAAATGCCATCCGTATCAGGGTATATGGCGAAAAAGGAGGCCTTGAGTGGTTGCAGCATGAACCCAATACCCTGATTGTAAAATGGATTGATC
>JBBIHB010000080.1:3731-7576 GCA_037447215.1 Bacteroidales bacterium | reverse complement strand
TCAAAACAGCATGAGATTGAACTGGTCCCGCGAGGAAGTTGACCAAAAGCTTCAGGTAATTATGCGAGACATACACCAAACGTGTGTTACTTATGGCAGAAATGGCAACAAAATAGACTATGTAAAAGGAGCTAACATAGGTGGTTTTGTAAAAGTAGCCGAAGCCATGCTTGCACAGGGAGTAGTTTAACAGATAACGCATAATCAGAAAGGCTTGCACAGCGTGCAGGCCTTTTATTTTTTTAATTTTGCAATCAAAAAAATATGTACGTTGATACACATGCACATATTTACGCCGATGATTTTGATGATGACAGGGACACAATGATCAGTAACGCACTGCAAGCTGGTGTCAGAAAAATTGTGATCCCCAACATCGATGAAGAATCGATCGATAGACTTATTGCACTCTCAAAACAATATCCAGATAACTGTTTCCCACTAATGGGACTGCACCCAACATCGGTTTCCGAAAATTTCAGGCAGCAGCTGAAAACCTTTGAAAAGTGGTTTAGTGAAAACAACTTTTATGGAGTCGGTGAAACAGGCATCGATCTTTATTGGGACACTTCGAGAATTAAAGAACAAAAGGAAGCTTTCAGAATACAGGTTAAATGGGCAAAACAGTTGAGAATTCCAGTTGTTATTCATGTCAGAAATTCATTCTCCGAAGTTTGGCCGATTGTTTCCGATGAACAGGACGGCAACCTTCAGGGGGTTTTTCATTGTTTTTCGGGTACACTTGAAGAAGCCAAAAAAATTACCGACATAGGATTCTTTCTTGGTATTGGCGGTGTAGTAACATTTAAAAACAGTCAGTTGCTCCCGATAATAAAGCAAGTTAGGGTACAACATCTTGTACTTGAAACCGATTCACCCTATTTAGCACCCATGCCTTTCAGGGGCAGAAGAAATGAGTGTGCATATCTGGTTCATATTGCCAGGCAATTAGGTATCATTTACGGCATGAATGAGAGTAAAATTGCTGATATTACCACTTCAAACGCCGAAAAGCTATTCGGGATATAAAAGAAATTTGAAACATTATATATTAAGCTTAACTGGAATGAATCAAAGTAAATACAACCGTACCCCATCGGTTTTAATTCTTTACACCGGGGGAACAATCGGCATGGCCATCCATCCCTTAACAGGCACACTGGCACCGGTAAAATTTGAAGAGATACAAAAAGAAGTACCGGAATTGAATAAATTTGGTTACCGGATTAAGGCCATTACGTTTAATCCGCCAATCGACTCATCAAATATGACCCCAATAATTTGGGAAAAAATAGCCCGTACCATCGAAAAGAATTACTTTCATTATGATGGTTTTGTAATTCTTCACGGTACCGATACAATGGCATATACAGCCTCTGCGTTGAGTTTCATGTTTGAAAACCTGGGCAAGCCAGTGGTGCTCACAGGTTCACAATTACCGGTAGGTACCATCAGGACCGATGGAAAGGAAAACCTGATTACCGCTGTCGAAATAGCAGCAGCTCAGGAAAATGGACGTGCAATTGTACCCGAAGTATGTATTTATTTTGATTTCGAATTGTACAGGGGAAACAGGTCAATAAAGCGCGATTCCGAAAATTTCAGCGCATTTGTATCTGAAAATTATCCTGCTTTGGCAACTGCCGGGGTGGATATTAAATACCATACTGAATTTATTCATTACCCCGAAAACAAAGGGATATTTAAGGTCAGGACCGGATTCAACGAACACGTTGTAATATTGAAAATGTTCCCGGGCATCAGCAATCAGGTGATAGAGTCGATATTAAATACACCGGGATTAAAAGGAGTCGTCCTGGAATCATTTGGATCGGGGAATGTCCCTACCGCGCGATGGCTTATCAACTGTATCCGCAAAGCCATTAAAAAGAATATCATTATCCTGAACATCTCACAATGCCAAGGGGGAAGTGTACATATGGGGCAGTACCAAACCAGCATCGAACTATTAAATTCAGGGGTTATCAGCGGAAAAGATATGACCGCCGAAGCAGCAATAACCAAGATGATGTTTCTGCTGGGGCAGGGCCTCCGGCGCGATGAAATTAAAATGCATCTGAATAAGAGCCTCAGTGGGGAAATTACAGAATAATGATTTGGTGAAACCATTTTTTTTGTATTTTGCACCGCTCAAAATCAAGGCATACTGGATAGGTGCAGGAGTGGTTTAACTGGCACGCCTGGACAGCGTGTGTACCTCAAAAGGGTACCGGGGGTTCGAATCCCCCCCTCTCCGCACATGAATTAGTTCTTTTGGGGATAAAAGCAGTAATGATAAACCTAACGCCAGAAGTTTTTATTGATAAAAACTATGAAAAAGATGGTTTCAAAGTTTGAATAATGTATTTGATATTATAATTTTGGAGAAAAATAAATTCTGAATAAAATCAAGGAGATTATTAATTTAATTTAAAGCAATTATGAAAAGATTATTTGCGTTACTTGCAGTTTTCGGGATGCTTGCATTTGGAGCATCAAAAATTGTTGTTGCTCAGGAAGCTGAGCAGCCAGCTGCTCAGGTTGATGTATCTGTTGATACGCAGGAGGCTGCCGCTGCTGCTACCGAACAGGGACAATCACTTCACAGCCAGTTAAAACAAAAATTTATCGAAGGTGGACCTTCTTTCATGTCATTTGTATTGATTACCCTGATCCTGGGTCTTGCATTTGCCATTGAAAGGGTTCTTTACCTGAATCTTTCAACCACCAATACCAAGAAGCTTCTGGCCAAAGTTGAAGAAGCCCTTCAAAGTGGAGGCGTTGAAGCAGCAAAAGAGGTATGCCGCAATACCCGTGGACCTGTTGCCAGTATATTCTACCAAGGCCTCGACAGGTTTGATCACGGTATCGAAGTGGTTGAAAAATCAATTATATCTTACGGCGGTGTTCAGGCGGGTTTGCTCGAAAGAGGTTTAAGCTGGATTGCCTTGTTTATTGCTCTTGCACCCATGCTCGGGTTTATGGGTACTGTAATCGGTATGATCCAGGCATTCGATGCAATCGAAATAGCTGGTGACATTTCTCCTTCACTGGTAGCCGGTGGTATCAAAGTGGCTCTTATCACCACCGTATTCGGCCTTATCGTTGCAATTATACTGCAGATTTTCTATAACTATTGTGTAAACAAAATTGACGCTATTGTCAACAATATGGAAGATGCATCCATTTCGATGCTCGACCTTCTTGTAAAACACAACCTTAAAAAATAAGGCATTATGGCAAAGACATCACGATTATTAACAATAGTTTTGTGGGTCGTCCTTGCAGTTTCGGCAGTGCTTATTGTTTCACTGATGGTAAACATCAGCGACAACAACGCTGATCCGGTAATGGGAGGATGGATCAACACCAACATTGCCTGGTCATATGTTCTCCTGGCTGTTGGAGCGGGTATTGCCATTCTGTCGGGTATCATCCAGATGGCTACCGATTTGAGGGCAGCCAAGAAAGGACTGATTTCACTTGGAGCAATAGTTGTTGTGGCCATTATTGCCTATTCTCTGGCTTCTGACACGATACCTCAATTTATCGGTGTTGACAAATTCATTGCCGAAGGAACACTGACACCCAATATTGCCAAAATGGTTGACACTGGTTTGATTGCAACCTATTTCCTATTTGGCATTGCGGTGTTATCTATTGCTTGGTCATCAGTATCACAGATTTTTAAATAAAGCTTAAATTCTGTGGTTTAAATAACAGGAAAAAAAAATTACTATGGCAAGAAAAACACCTGAAATACCATCAGCATCGTTGGCCGACATAGCCTTCATGCTATTGATCTTTTTCCTGGTAACAACCACAATGGACGTTGACAGCGGTTT
>JBBIHB010000080.1:0-3703 GCA_037447215.1 Bacteroidales bacterium | reverse complement strand
GACACTCCTCCCATTAAAGAGCGAAACGTATTTATAGTCCTCGTAAACAGGGATAACAACCTGCTTGTGGAAGGAGAATGGATGCAGCTCAGCGAATTAAGGGAGCGGACAAAGGAATTCATGGCGAATCCAGCTGACCGTGATGATCTTCCGGAAAAAGAGTACAGAGAAGTTGAATACTTTGGAGAGGTTGGAATCACCAAGGGGGTTATTTCTCTACAAAACGACCTGGGAACCCAGTATGGGATGTATATCGCTGTTCAGAACGAACTGGTTGGAGCCATTAACGAGCTGAGAGAGGAATTGGCAAGGTCAAGGTTTGGAAAGCCCTATGCAAGTTTATCGCGCGAGGAACAAAATGCTGTCCGTGAGATTTACCCACAAAGGATTTCGGAAGCCGAACCCAAAAAAGTTGGAGGAAATTAGTATGCATAAATTTAAAAAGAAAGGTTCAAACGAATTACCACCGATATCCACCGCATCGTTGCCCGATATCGTATTTATGCTCCTCTTTTTCTTCATGGTAAGTACCACCATGAGGGAAGTTACCTTGATGGTCAGGCAAACCCTGCCTTCGGCCACTGAGTTGAACAAGCTCGAAAAAAAATCATTGGTAAGTTATATTTATGTTGGGGTTCCCCATCAGCAGTATCAACGTGCATTTGGTACCGAACCCCGTGTTCAGCTGAATGATCAGTTTGCCGAAGTTACCGACATAATTGATTATATTATCGCTGAACGTCAGGCAAGGGACGAAGCCGAAGCACCATTCATGATCACTTCACTGAAAGTTGATGAATATACTCGCATGCAGATTGTCCAGGATATTAAACAGGAACTCAGGAGAGCTTCTGCATTGCACATCAACTACTCTGCCCGAAAAAGACAAGAACACTATTAATCTTGCATTATAAACATAAAAAAAGGAAGCTCATAAGCTTCCTTTTTTTGATTCAAACACTTCTGGTAATTTTACGAAGATAAATTTATTACCAGGTTAAGTTCTTTCAATTGCTCATCAGAAATAGGTGAAGGGGAATCGTTCATCATATCGCGGCCTGAATTGTTTTTTGGAAAGGCAATCACATCCCTAATGCTATCAAGACCGGCAAAAAGTGATACCAACCTGTCGAAACCAAAAGCTATACCAGCATGGGGTGGCGCTCCATACCTGAAAGCGTTCATAAGGAATCCAAACTGTGCTTCAGCTTGTTCGGGTGAAAAGCCAAGCACTTCGAACATCTTTGCCTGTAATCCCGGGTCAAAAATCCTTACAGAACCTCCACCAATCTCAACACCGTTAATCACGAGGTCGTATGCATTTGCCCTTACTCTCCCGGGGTTGGTTATAAGCAAAGGTATATCTTCGGGTTTTGGCGATGTAAAAGGGTGATGCATAGCAAAATATCGACGTGTATCTTCATTCCATTCTAGCAGAGGAAAATCAACCACCCAAAGTGGACTGACGGTATTTTTCGAACGTAAGCCTAACCGGTTGGCCATTTCGAGCCTGAGCAATCCCAAAGCATTCTGTGAATGTTCCTTGCTGCCAGATAATATGAATACCAGGTCGCCTGGATTTGTGCCAAATTCCCTGACCAGAATTTCAAGCTCTGCAGATGAATAAAACTTATCGATGGAAGAACGGATGGTACCATCACTATTCAACTTAATATATACCAAACCTTTAGCTCCGATTTGCGGGCGTTTAACCCATTCGGTCAGCTCATCGAGTTGTTTCCGGGTATAGTCTGCGCAACCTCTCACACAAATTCCACCGATATATTCTGCCGAATCAAAAACCGAAAATCCTTTACCTTTTAACTTATCGGTTACCTCATGCAACAACATTCCAAACCGGATATCGGGCTTGTCGGAACCATATTTATCCATTGCTTCGGCATATGGCATCCGGGGAAAAACCTCTGTTTCAATTCCTTTTATCTCCTTCAACAAATGGCGTGTCAATCCTTCAAATGTATTCAGTACATCATCCTGTTCAACAAATGACATTTCACAATCGATCTGTGTAAATTCCGGCTGACGGTCGGCACGGAGGTCCTCATCGCGGAAACATTTCACAATCTGGAAATACTTGTCAAACCCAGCTACCATAAGCAACTGCTTGAAAATTTGCGGCGATTGGGGTAATGCATAAAATTCACCAGGGTTCATCCTCGATGGAACAACAAAGTCGCGGGCACCTTCGGGCGTCGATTTAATCAATACAGGTGTTTCGGTTTCAATAAATCCCTGTTCCGAAAGATAGTTGCGGGTAACCTGTGCCATTTGTGCCCTTAGGAAAAGGTTTTGCTGAACAACAGGCCTTCTGAGGTCGAGATAGCGATACTTCATCCTGAGGTCGTCCCCTCCGTCTGTATCATTCTGGATGGTGAAAGGAGGCACTGCTGATGCACTGAGTATCTTGATGGATTTTATTTCTACTTCTACATCTCCGGTTGCTATGTTTTTGTTTTTACTGGTACGTTCACGCACAAAACCCTTAACCTGAATAACGAATTCACGGCCAAGCCCATTGACAAGGTCACGTATCCCTGAATCCGATTTTTCATCGGTGACCAATTGTGTAATCCCATAACGGTCGCGTAGGTCAACAAAAGTCATAGCTCCAAGGTCTCGAACCCTTTGTACCCATCCGGCAAGCGTTACTTCATGCCCACAATGCTCCATGCGGAGCTCACCACAATTATTTGATCTGTACATAAAATGCTTTTTAAGAATAAGTTGCGAAAATAACAAGATTTTAGCAAATTCAACCCCGAAAAAGAAAGGACATTTCATTCAACTTTTTATAGCATGATAGAGACATTCGGGGATGAATATTATATGAGGAAGGCATTGCACGAAGCTGAAACCGCTGCCTCGAAGGGAGAAATTCCTGTTGGTGCCGTTGTGGTTTGTTCTGGCAGGATCATTGCCAGGGCACACAACCTGACAGAATTGCTCAACGATGTAACCGCCCATGCCGAAATGCAGGCTATAACAGCAGCAGCAAATTTATTGGGCGGTAAATACCTGAACGAATGTACGGTATATGTTACAATTGAACCTTGTGTAATGTGTGCCGGCGCACTTTCATGGGCTCAGGTTGGAAAAATAGTTTTTGGTGCAAAAGACGAAAAACGCGGATATTCAAAATATGCCCCCAACGCTCTCCATCCAAAAACAGAAATCGTTGAAGGCATACTTGAACAGGAATGCAAATCTTTGATCAGTGACTTTTTTCGTAAAATGCGGTGAATCTGTTCTATTTCACCCTTACTGGCCGACTTGACCGACCGGCCGGATCAAAAGCTTTCAAAATTACTTCGCCCGCAACCTGAACCGGACCATCGTATCGTAAAGAATTTCTGTCAGGTTCGGTACCATCAGTGGTATATCGCACTAACAGGCCTGGATATTCCACATTTGCTTTGAGTGTACCGTTTTCCACTACAGCACCCGGTTGAGGTATCCGGTAATTATAGCCACCAAAAAGGCCGGCTAAACGTGGGAGTTCCCTTTTTGCCAGAATATTTGCAAAAATGTTCCAACCTTCATCCATCTGACGATGCCTTAATTCGGCATTCACCTGTGATTCCCATTGACGGGGTTTCGACCAGGCTGATTCAGCAAACCCGATAAGCTTTGGCAATGCATAATATTCAAGCATTTGGGGCCCTTTTATGGTTTCGGCCCAAAG
>JBBIHB010000079.1:0-7639 GCA_037447215.1 Bacteroidales bacterium | reverse complement strand
GTTTTCTCCGAAACCAGGGGTACAGGGCATTCAATTCCCAGCAGCGACCATGTGCCTGAACTGATATATGCCCAGTTTTTCCCTTTTGCCGGGACCGAAGCTACCGCCGAAGCTGTGTCGTGAGAGGCCACTGCAATGCACGGAATTGGTACAGAACCGGTTTCCTGGCATACTTCAGAAAGCAGGGGACCTAAAGCTGTTCCCGGATGCACAAGTTCCTCCATTAGGAATTCCGGCAGCTTCGAATAGCAAAGGTTCAAACTCTGCTTTCCCGGGTTTCAGCATGGCCGACGTACTGGCAATGGTGTATTCGTTCCTCCTGATACCTGTAAACATAAAATTCAGCAGATCAGGGGTAAACAATAGGCTTTTGGCTGTTTTAAGACCGCTGTAGCCGCCCCTCACCGATGCAAACAATTGAAACAATGTGTTAAACTGCATAAATTGTAACCCCGTCAAACGGTAGGTTTCTTTCTCGCTCATGACTTTGAAAAAATCATTCATGGCTTGATCGGTGCGGTGATCACGATATGCAAACGGAAGTCCTGAAAGGAAGCCATCATCAGAAACCAATCCGTAATCAACGCCCCAGGTATCAATCCCGATCGAAAGGGGTTGAATGCCCAATTCGCGGACACATTTTGCCAGGCCCGCTTTCAGTTCGCCAAACAAATTATAAACGTTCCAGAAATGATGCCCGTGCAGGTACATCATCTGATTCGGGAAACGATGCACCTCCCTGAGCAATAGTTTATTGCCTATCAGGGTACCCAGGATAGCCCTTCCGCTCGAAGCACCGATATCGAATGCCAGAAATGAATGATCCATATTACCGACAGTTTGTTTTACTGATGCAAATTACAATTTTTTCTGATTTTCAAGTATCCTGCACACACCTGATATGCAGGTATAGCCAAAAAACATCTTCGGACATGAAATCCACCCAAAATATTGAAAATCGGAAAACAAATTAAACCTCAACTGAAAGCAAGTGTCAAACACCTCAAAAATCAAAAAACATCAACAATTATGGAAACCAAACGGGAATTTCTGAAAAAAATGGGATTGATCACTGCCGGAATGTTCACTGCAGGAGTTACAGCTCCAGCTTTTGCTTCAAAAAAACCGGTAATCCCTACTGCTCCAGCAAAGCAAATCGGATTACAGATTTATTCATTGGGCCGTGAGTTAACGGAAGATGTGCCCAATGGACTGAAAAAAATCAGGCAAATAGGTTACAGTACGATTGAACTGGCCGGATACCGTGAACGAAAAATGGGTAATTACTCACCCGCAGAATACCGAAAACTGGCCGAAGATTCAGGGTTAAAAATTACCGGTTCGCATGTGAACCCACCGGTCAGGAAAATTACACGCGAAAATCTCAATGAGGTAACAGAATTCTGGAAAATTGCCACCGAAGACCATGTGAAATTTGGATGCAAAACCCTTGTGCAGCCCATGATGCCACAACTCGATAACCACGACGATGTGGCTATCTTGTGTGAAGCATTTAACAAAGCCGGCGAAATTGCAAAAGCATCAGGCATCAGATGGGGCTACCACAACCACCACATGGAGTTTCAACGTGTGGTCAAAGAAGAAGATAAAAACAAAAGAAGTTCGCCCTGGATGCCGGTGGGCGATGTTATTTACGACCTGATGCTTAACGGGACCGACCCGAAACTTGTTTTCTTCGAAATGGATGTTTACTGGACGGTGATGGGCCAAAACGATCCGCTCGAATATTTTGAAAAATATGCCGGAAGGTTCCCCGTGCTGCATATCAAAGACCGATCAGTATTAGGTAGGTCGGGGATGATGAATTTCGAAAATATATTTAATGCCGCTTACAAAAACGGGTTGGATGAGTTTTATATTGAACTTGAGAACATCCGTGACGGAATGACCCAGTTTGAGGGAGTCAGACTCTGCTTTGATTACCTCAACCAGGCTCCGTTTGTAAAGTAATATTTGTTAATTATTTAGTTTCTCGGGTAACCAATACCGGCAAAATCATTTTTCTGTCCGGACATAAAATGGAGTATCTTAATCCAGAATTTTATTCTTCAGTTTGCTGATTACAAACCCCTGGTTTTTCAGAAAATTCTACAAGCCAGGGGTTTCAGATTGTCCTGCAATAACAATTAACAGGTCGATACCAAAACACCCCTGAAATACCCGACCGATTCGGCAACACCAACAAAGGGGTTATACGTATCATGCCCGTGTTGGAGGCTGCGCACCCCGGTATAGCCAACTTGGCGAAGCATCCTGATAAATGAAGGATAACCGATCATCCCATGCCCTATCTCAACCGAACATCCCGGTTTCCGGGCAGCAATAATATCCTTATTATGGATGTCGAAGATTCGGGAATGATATTTTTCAAGGTCCCTTACCGGGTCTTTTACCTGCCGCAGGTTATGGCCAAAATCGAAACACATTCCGATCCTGTCATCGAGGTTTTTCACATTTTCAAAAATATCATCGGCCTCTGGATATATGCAATACCGGGCCCATGATGGTGTATGGCATTTTTAAAATCGTATTCCTTCACCTTCTTATCCACCTAAAGAAGCAGTTCATTGTTGCGAACAACAACCATCAGCCTTACCCCAACACGCTTTGCATATTCAAAAGCATTGTCGATTTCAGCTTCGTAACGTAATTAAATCGGGCCTTTGGCATAACCGGCTACTCTGTGCGCTGCACATTTTGCATGAAAAGCGGAAATATCTTCATCGGTACTCTTATAACGAAGGTGAAAATCTTTGATGCATAAATATTTAATATTGTATTTCCAAGGCGTTTACAATGTTATGTCCAGATCGAACCGGTTAAATGTTTAACCCGATATGCATAATTTAAAATTTTCATCCATTCCGGGTGCAGGTTGAGGTCAGGGCCGCCCGGGTGGTTGTGCCTGACCGGCAACAGCCTTGACAAACAAGCATAAAACACTAAAAATCAATCTTTTCATTAAAAAAACATTAATGACAACTGATCAATACAAATTTAAGCAATTGATAGTGCATACTCAAACATATTGTTTATTTTTTACCTCATCAGGCAAATTGCAAATACTGATAAGCCCACCTTCAATTTATTCCACCCGTTTAATTATTTTTGAAAATTGTTTCTTTGAAGTATATGGTTGAAAATCGGAAAAAATCTGTGGCAAAAAATCAAGGATCAAAAAACCGGAATGGTAGTAAAAAAAAGAAATTCAGGACTGGATGGTCCATATTAAAACTATTTGCAGCCGGATTGCTATTGTTTGCATTACTGTTTTTTTCGGTGTTTATCGGGCTACTTGGCAAAGTTCCATCTGTCGGAGAGTTGAACCGTATAAAAACCCCCAACGCCAGTGAAGTTTATTCTATTGACGGAAAACTTCTGGGCCGATACTATATACAAAACCGGAGCAGTGTGCGATATAACGAAATTTCGCCAAATATAATAAAAGCCCTGGTAGCCACCGAAGATGCAAGGTTTTACGAACACCGTGGAATTGACGAGATTGCACTGCTCAGGGTATTTTTTAAATCGATATTGTTGCAGGATCGTAAATCGGGTGGGGGCAGTACACTTAGCCAGCAGGTTGCAAAAAACCTGTATCCGCGGCAGAGAATGGGCATTTTTACACTTCCGGTAAGTAAAATCAGGGAAGCTATTATTGCCTATCGCCTCGAAAAAATATATACAAAAGAAGAAATCCTCACCTTGTACCTCAACACAGTTCCTTTTGGAGAAAATATTTTCGGGATCGAAGTTGCATCAGAGCGCTATTTCAGCAAAAGCCCCTCCGAAATATCTGTTCCCGAAGCGGCTGTCCTGGTGGGCATACTGAAAGCCAACAGCTTGTTCAACCCGCGCCTCCACCCCGATAAATCGTTACAGCGCCGCAATGTGGTGATCGATCAGATGATGAAACACGAATACCTTACCGAACATGAGGCGGAAAAATATAAAGCTGCACCCTTAGGTTTGAATTACAGGCTTATTACCTATAACCAGGGACCTGCGCCTTATCTTCTCGAACACTTAAGGCCAACCCTGATTGAATGGTGCCGGTCGAATGTTAAGCCCAATGGCGAACCCTATAACTTATTTACCGACGGCTTGAAAATTCACACCACCATCGATTATAACCTGCAGCTGTATGCCAGGCAATCAGTTAACGAGCACATGAAAAACCTGCAGAAAGTTTTCGACGAACACTGGAAAGGGCGGACACCCTGGGGAAATAATAAGGCAGTGGTTGAGCGTGCCATTCGCCGTACCGACCGCTACCGCTCTGCCAAAGCAACCGGCATGAGCGACGAAGAGATTAACAGTTCCTTTGAACAATCCATTGAAACAACCCTTTTTACCTGGGATGGGCTGAAAGCAGAGCAATCAACCCCGCTTGATTCGCTCAAACACTACATGAAAATGCTCAATACCGGGTTGTTAGCTTTGGAACCCAATTCAGGCCAGGTTAAAGCATGGGTAGGAGGAATTGATTTCCGGTTTTTCAAATTCGATTATGTGAAAGCCTCCCGGCAGGTAGGTTCAACATTTAAGCCGGTTGTCTATCTGGCAGCGCTCGAACAGGGGTTAAGTCCACTGGAATATTACCCCAATGAAAGAAAAACCTATCCACAGTATCAGGATTGGTCGCCCGCAAACTCCGATGGAAATTATAATGGTTTTTATACCATGAAAGCAGCCCTGACAAAATCAGTAAATACTATATCGGCCGACCTTATAATGAAAGCAGGGGTTGAAAATACCATACAGACAGCCCGACAGCTGGGCATAAAATCCGATCTTCCGGCTTACCCTTCAATAGCTCTCGGGGCAGCTTCGCTTAGCCTTTTGGAAATGGTAACCCTTTATGCAGCAATTATAAATGGTGGAGTACCTGTGGAACCTTACATCCTGACCCGTATCGAAAACAGCGAAAGCGAAATACTGCAACAATTTGAGGAACCCCTGCCAGGGTGGGGCCCTATTGATCCGGAAAACTGCAGGCTGGTTGTGGAAATGATGAAAGGGGTAATTGACGAAGGCACAGGCCGTTCAATCCGGTCGGTTTATGGCATTCCCGGCGATTTTGCCGGAAAAACCGGGACCACACAGGATCATGCCGATGGTTGGTTTATGGGCTTCACCCCTACCCTCGTGGCCGGTTGCTGGGTTGGAGCCGACGATCCGGCCATTCATTTCCGCACTATTACTTACGGACAGGGAGCTTTTATGGCACTGCCAATTGTTGGCAGGTTTTACAGTAAACTCTATTCCGACCCGAAATTCAGCTATAAGCGGGTTCAACAGTTCGAAATGCCCAATGAAGAACTCCTGGCTCAAATGGACGCCATGGAACCATGGGTTGAAAAACTGCGTCCTGCATTCGACCTTAAAGAAATTTTCAGGGGCCGCGATGCCTGGGAAAAACGGGAAGGTGAAATATTGCGCGAACGGCGCAGCGATGAGGTTGGAGAAGATAAAGAACCCATCTGGGAAAAAATTAGAAGGATTTTCAGGAAAAAAGAGCAGGATTAAACCTCTGTACCAAATCCGCACCAGGCTTTTGACGGTAAGAATAATATAACAGCACCTTACCGATTGCCTTATAAATACTTTGGTTGATGGGATTGTAATCATTGGCCAGATATGGATCGATGGCTAAAAGTTTGAAATAATAATCAGAGACCACTGGGGCTTTTTTATCCCTATTGATCAGGCTTTCCATTTCACCCCAATCATCAGCATAATTATCTTTCAGGGTACGGCACGAATACAACGAAAGTTTGCCCGATTTGCCATACCGTAAGGCTGCCGATCCAAACAGCCTGCAAATTGCACCCCTATGGTTGTAAAATCTGCATCCCGGAACTGTAACATCCGAACATACTGTATTCAACGAAATGCAAACCGGTTGGCCGGATTCTATTTGTTGGAGCACACCTTCATATTGACGGCTCCTTACAAGGTGCCAGGCCAAAGGGAAAAATTCAAGTACACTGGCTTCAAGGCCGGTTTTGAGGCAACACAATATGCAACCCTGAGGACACGCAACACCGGTAACCTTTTTAAAACGGACAAGGTCATTATCCATTGCCTTAAAAAGCTTTGCAACTTCTTTAACTTTCTGATACATACAACCATTGTAAAATCAGGGCAAATATATTGTTTTTTGGATTGACGATTTATTTCCGAAATTTAATAAAGGTCCCAATGCCACTTCATTTCCCCCTTCTCTGAGGGAGGCTCCCTGAACCAGAATACTATAATCCCGATAAACAATTCAACCCATCAACCCATCAACCCACGTAATTACAGAATCACAATCATTCAACCAATACTTCACTGGTCGAGCGAAGGGAGATTTAACCCCAGTTTCAACCCCGCCGACTTAAATTTTCCAGAATGAAACGATGCTATCGCTTCGAGAGAAAACAGGGCAAAGATATTTTTTAATGCATAACCGGTTTCAAGATAATACCTGATATGATCGTTATGCAGGAACCTGGCAAACAGATGTTCGGATAAAATAGTGGGTGCCAGCGCCGGTATGTGTTTTACCAAAATCCTTCGGGCCTGAAAAGTAACATAAGCATCGGTAAACCAGCGCGATGTAGCAGAACCATAAAAAGGGTTCAGGGCAAAACTACTGAATGGGTCACTGGTATATAACCAGCCACGGTGTGTGGCAAAATGACGGAAATCGGAAAAATGGAGGCTCCGATGAGATAGGAACCACCCTGCATTTGCTTTATATTCCATTTGCTGTCCTACTCCCATACCAAAACGTTGGCCGATGCCTGTTTCAATAAAACTATAATCGGCCTGGCTGCCAAAAATCCCGGGAACTGCCTGTTTGAATAGGAGCGTAAATGTTGGCCATGTACCTGGCACATAATATTTGAAACCGTGCCTGAAATAATGCCGTTGGCGTGGGGTCCATGTAAGATTGACTTTAAAGTGTGACAGTTTATTCCGTTCCAGTTGCGCTGGATAAAGTGTAGCATTCTCAGGTATATTAGGGGTATATGACCTGTTTTTCCAGTCGATAAAACGGTACTCCGAGTGGTTTTCAAGCGGTTGCCGGTGTGCCCATCCCACCGCTGATCGCATAATGAGCCCGTTGGTTATTTCCAACTCCTGAAAAACAGAGATATAATCGCTCCGGTAGAATTTTTTATGATTCCGTTCATACCATAAAGTGTGAAAATCGTTGTCGAACACCGGCATTCCCGATGTGCCGTTGTAATCAACCGTTGATGTTCCTGCCAGAAATCCTGAAGTAGCCTTCTTTGCGCCATTCCAGGTCAGTTGGGCTGATAAAACCGCATCGGCCCGTTTGCGTGTAAAGCCATAGCCCACCTGAGGACTTAGGCTAAAGGCATGCCCTAACGAATCGCGTTTGTGCCATCGAAATGGCAGATTTAGCTTTATCCCGTCAACCGTGTTGAACGACAGGGCATCGCTGCCGGCAATACCAGGAATTGTGAGGGTATTCCGGTTTGTGGATCCCCTTGGGTGGTAACTGTAGGTTGACCCCATGACAAGGTGCTGAATTTTAAACCGGCGACGGGCCGTATTAACAGAATCGCGCCAGTGTTGGGTTGACTGGATGGCCACCAGCGAA
>JBBIHB010000078.1:0-7677 GCA_037447215.1 Bacteroidales bacterium | reverse complement strand
GTCATATCTCGGCCCGAAAGGACACGCTGAACAATAAACTGGTCGGTACACCAGTACCAGAAACCAATAATTGCCGAACCGAGAATGATCCCTGTCCATGGAAATTCAGGATCGCGATGTGAACGCATCAGACTAGTCATATCATCGCCCAGCGGAGACACATTGGTCCGGCAAATTTCGAGCATTTCTGTCCAACCCCCCACTTTGATCAAACCTATTATGAGAACAGCAAAGGAACCGATAAGCAAAATAGGTGTCTGTAGTACCGAAGTGTATAAAACGGCTTTCATTCCTCCGAATGTAGTATAAAGTCCGGTTATCAGAACAAGCCCTATGGCGCTGATCCAGAAAAAATCGACGTTGTAACCCATAAAGTTTATGGATTCGATATTGAAGACATCTTTGAAAACCACGCCACCTGCATAAACAGTTACAGCTACTTTAGTCAGGACATAACTAACCAGTGAAATGATGGACAAAAATGATCGGGCACTTGAATTGTAACGTCTCTCCAGAAACTCCGGCATGGTGAAAACGCCACTTCGTGCATAAAACGGCACGAAAAACCATCCCAGAATAAGAATTACCCATCCGTGCATTTCCCAGTGTGCCATGGCCATACCACTTTCAGCGCCTGCACCTGCCAAACCTACTAAGTGTTCGGAACCGATATTGGAGGCAAAAATTGACGCTCCGATGGCAATCCAGGTTGCATCGCGTCCGGCAAGAAAATAATCGGATGTGGTTTCCTCCTTTTGACGGAGGACCCATACCACAATGCCTATTAATCCCATTATAAACAGGCCAAGAATAATCCAGTCTAGTGTACTCATTGTTAATAGTTTTTAAGTTTGTTATCAGAATTTTAAGTTATTGATTTATATCCTTGATTCAAAAATTATAGTTTTACTATCCTGTCGTTTCCGTTTCCTATATTATTGCTTTTTGCCCGGTAATAAAATGCCCCCTTTCGTGAATCAGTAAGGTTTTTAACATCAAGTTTTTCGAGCAAACCCAGCGATAATATCTTCTTTCTGAAATTACCAGCATCGAAACTTCTTTGATAAATGGCCTCATATAGTTTTCGTAATTGGAGAAGGGTAAACCTTTCGGGGAGCAACTCAACGCCGAGAAGGCTGTAGCCAGCTTTCTGCTGAAGCATTTGCAATGCTTTTGACACCATTTCACTTTGATCGAAAATCAACTCAGGCAACTGTGACAATGGCCACCAATGCGCTCCGCGCTCTTTTACCAATTCGTGATTGTGCTTTTGAATATCAATAAGGGCATAATGTGCCACACTGATTACGCGGGTTACTTCTTCCCTGTCGGGCTTCGAAAATGCACCAACCTGCTCCATGTAAATATTTTTCAATCCGGTGGTCTGGAATAAAACCCGGCAAGCGGCTTCTTCACATGATTCGTCGGGCTTTACAAATCCCCCCATCAGCGACCATTTTCCCTTAACCGGTTCAAAGCCACGTGGATATAAAAGCAGTTTAATCATATCGTGTTCATATCCAAATATTACACAATCAACTGCAAGCAGATATTTTGAATGACCTTTGTAAAACTCGACCATGCAGAATAAATATTGGTAAATATATAAATGTGTTTTGTACTTTTATAAATTTAACTGATTTTTTTAAAATATAATTTCAGGTTGCGTACAAAAAAGAAATATTTAAAAAAAATCATAAGAAAAAAAAGGGCTGCCTTATTCAGACAGCCCCCGCTGAATAATATTCAGCAAAAATTTTATCTTTTTAAGAGTATAAATAAAATTTTATAAAACCAAATCTTCGGCACGTTTTGTCACCCTGCTCCCTATTACACCATAGAACAACAGATAACCCAGGCCGGCAACAACTACCCAGTAACTCATATCGAAGTTGGCAATATCGGCTACCCATCCCTGAATAGCAGGTAGGATACCACCGCCACAAACCAGTACCATAAATATTCCGGAAGCAGCTGCCAGATATTTTCCAAGACCTTCAACAGCCAGGTTAAAAATACTTCCCCACATAATGGAAGTACACAAACCAACCAGTGCTAAGAAAAAGAACTTAATGGGTACAGGAAATAATCCAAATTGCAATGAACCCCCAGCAACACTGAAAGTTGGCATTGACATCATGGTTTTGGCAGGCCAGAATATGGCCAGAAGGACAAGTACCATTCCAACAAACGAAGCAGTACTTAACATAGTACGGCTTGAAATTTTATGTCCAAAACCTGCCCCAAACAAACGGCCTACCAACATCAACAACCAGTAAAATCCAACAACACCACCTGCAATACCAGTAGCAATCCCTAAACCTGGGGTATCCTTTCCTGAAACAATTCTCTGGGCTGTTTCGTAAGCATCTGCACCAACTGCAGAAGGTTGACTGTTATAAGTTGCAAGAATTTCCTGCGACTGCTCAACACTTGGTGTAGTCATGTGTAAATTTGCTATACCCGGGGTTCCGACTTCGACACCTACATATACAAAAATTGCAACCGCACCCAAAACAAAATGACGGAATTTCAATGCACCTGCCATCAGACCGTTGAGTGGTTCTTTAGGATTATCGGCATGGGGCTCGGGAATGGCAGTAGCCCAAAGGATAAAGAATACCAGAGCAAATACGCCCATCGCAATGTACATAATCGGGAATACATCCGTAATTCTTGCTTTTGTTGCTTCACCAATCAGAATGCCTACAAAAACCGGGGTAAAAGTGGCCATAACTGAATTGAATGAACCTCCAACCTGAATGAGCTGGTTACCCTTATTACCACCACCACCAAGGGTGTTAAGCATTGGGTTTACCACAATGTTCAGCAAACACATGGAAAAACCTGCAATAAAAGCGCCAAGGAGATAAACACCAAAACTTTCGGCATGCCCCGAAAGATATTGGATACCTACACCTACGAAGCCAACGGCTATTGCAATTAGAGCGGTTTTTTTATACCCGACCTTCTGGAGCAGGATACCACCGGGAATCCCCATTACTGCATAAGCAATAAAATTCGCAAAGTTCCCTAACATCCCCAAAGAATTGGGAACATTGAACTGGTTTTTCAATACAATACCCATTGGAGCTGCCAGATTGGTAACGAATGAAATCATACCAAAAAGCAGGATCATCATAATAATAGGCACCACATAGCTTTTTTTACTCTGATTCATAATTGATTCTATTAGTAATTAATAATAATTTGGTTATAAATATGACTTGTTTATGTATGCATCAAAACAACCTTTTTGCACCGTCACCTATTTCAGCCACATAGAATGCGGGCCTGAGGCCGGTTTTTGCTTCATAGTTTTTTCCTACTTCATTAATAAAGGTATCGATGGCTTCATCTTTAACCAGGCTTACGGTGCATCCGCCGAAACCTCCACCTGTCATGCGCGAGCCTACCACTCCTTCAATCTTACGGGCTTCGTCAACCATTGTATCCAACTCTTCGCCGGTTACTTCATAATCATCGCGCAATGAATCGTGCGAACCATTCATCAATTGCCCGAATTTAACAATATTTCCTGCACGAAGTTCCTGAACTGCCTGTTCTGTCCTCGCAATTTCACTGATTACATGGCGGGCGCGCTTCCTTGGTACTTCTTCTTCAATTTTATCTTCCAATTCTTTGAATTCATCCTGGCTCACCTCTGCAAGGACCTTTATGGGCTTAAACTTACTGATGGCATTAACTGCCGCATGACATTCAGAAACACGCTGGTTGTACATTCCTGAGTCGAGTTTGTGCGGGCTGTTGGTATTGCTGATCACAATTTTGATCCCATCGAGCTCAACGGGCACCAGGTCATAATCAAGCGTATCGCAATTCAGAAAAATGGCATGGTTGGCTTTTCCCATACCCGAAGCAAACTGGTCCATGATGCCACACATCACACCGGCGAACTCATGTTCGGCTTTCTGGCTCATTTTGATCAGGTCGAGACGAGGAAGGCCAATTTCGTATGTTTCATTAATAGCCATAGCAGTAACCATCTCGAGGGCAGCCGAGGATGATAGTCCGGCGCCATTTGGCACATCACCAAATATCAGGATATCGGCTCCCTGTTCGAATTTGATCCCTCTCTTCAGGAACTGGGCAAAAACACCTATACAGTAATTTACCCACTCCTTTCCCACTGGTTTATTTAAATCGCCCAGCTGCACCTCTGCTTCGAATGGAAGGTTCAGGGAGGCAAATTTCACACTCTTCCGGTCGGTTTTACGGATAAGCAGATAAGCCCCGAAACTAAGTGCGCATGGGAACACAAAACCTCCGTTATAATCGGTATGCTCCCCGATCAGGTTAACACGTCCGGGTGAAAAATAACCATGGAATTCCCCTTCGCCATATTTCTCAATAAATTTTTGCTTCAATTCAGTAACAGTCATGTTGAAGTAATCTTTAATCTTTAATTATAGTCAGGTACTTTAAAATAGACCGGGAACAAAAATAGAACTTTTTTCTACCTTTAGACTTTCTTAATCGATCAAAATCATAAAAACTCAATACTAAAATGGAAATTTACACTTCAAAATTCGGAATTTTACCTGATGGTACAGTTGTGTACCTGATAACTTTGAAAAATGACCAGGGTTTATCCATTTCAATTATGAGTTATGGGGCAGCCATAACATCGGTTTTAGTTCCTGACAAAAATGGGAAAGCTGAAAATATAATTTGTGGGTTTGATAAACTTGACGACTATCTGAGTGAACAGTATCTTGAAAGTTACCCATATTTCGGATGCATATGCGGAAGGGTTGCCAACAGGATTGCAAAAGGAAAGTTTACTCTTGAAGGGGTTGAATACCAACTGGCTGTCAATAACGGACACAACCATCTGCACGGGGGGCTTATCGGGTTCGACCGGCGCAATTGGAAACATGAAATTTTACAATCAGAAAAAAAAGCAGGTGTATTGTTTTCCTATACCAGCCCCGACAGAGAAGAAAATTATCCCGGGACCCTCGAAGTTACCTGCCTATATTCGCTCAACAACGACAATGAGTTGATCATTGATTACCATGCCACTACGGATAAAACCACCATAGTAAACCTTACAAACCACAGCTATTTCAACCTGACAGGAGGGAAGGAAAAAATACTGGGTCACGAACTCCTGCTCCCTGCTACCACTTTCACTGAACTGAAAGATATGGTACCAACAGGTAAAATCCTATCGGTTGCCGGTACACCTTTTGATTTCCGGAAATTCAAAACATTGGGAAAGGATATCGATCAACTCGTGCATGGTTATGATTTGAATTATGTCCTCGACAATAACTCAGGGAGGCTGATGTTTGCCGGAAGTTTACGCGAAAAAAGTTCGGGAAGACAGGTTGAGGTTTACACCACACAACCGGGCATCCAGTTATATACCGGATATTGGATTCCAGAGTTGGAAACTGATGGTAAAAAATGTTTTGGCCGCTATTCGGGCGTAGCCCTCGAAACGCAGCATTACCCTGATTCTGTTAACCATCCCGGGTTCCCTTCTGTAATCCTGAATGAAGGTGAAAACTATCATGAACAAACGGTGTATAAATTTATGCTCATGGAGGGTTTATAATTTTTTTATCGTGAACATTCTGATTTATCTAATAGTTATGTAAACCATAATTTTAATGCACAATTTGTGTTTGGCTTCCTTTTTATTTTGCCCCTCACCAAACAATCGGCTGTTTAAATATGTTTCATGGTAAACAATTTAAAAACTGATATCATGAGAAAAGACAATAGTAAAGTTACTTTTAAAGGCAATCTGGTTACCCTGGTGGGAAACGAAGTAAAAAAAGGCGATAAAGCACCCGATTTCACATTGCTCGATAAAACCCTTACCCCCAAATCGCTCAGGGATTATGAAGGAAAAGTAAAAGTTCTGGCCGTTTATCCATCAATCGATACAGGAATCTGTGCCATGCAGAACCGCAAATTCAACGAGATGGCAACCACCCTTTCCGACAATGTGGTGGTTTTATCGGTATCATGCGACCTTCCTTTTGCACAGGCACGTTTTTGTGCCGCCGAAGGGTTAAACAACGTAGTCACACTTTCCGATCATAAAGAAACCGACTTCGGCCTAAAATATGGTTTCCTTATTGAGGAACTACGTTTACTTGCAAGGGGTACGGTAATTATTGACAAGTCGGATGTGGTGCAGTATGTGGAATTTGTTCCCGAAATTGCCACAGAACCCGATTACGGAAAAGCTGCCGAAGCATTGAAAAGTATATTATAAATAACTATTTATTCAGATTTCCTGAAAAGCCGGTTCCTATCAAAACGGGCTTTTTCTAACAATTGAAAATGTTTGTATTCTAAGGTATAATATGTAACCTGCCTGTCTATAATGGTCAGGCAGGCTCGCATGTGTTTTAATCATTACCCTGTGTGTTCCGCCAACTGGCGAATTACCTGTTCGTTTCATTTGTAATAACCGAACCCTGCTGATTTTAACAAAACTCTAATTTTTAAACTAATTCAAATTTTATTTTGAAAGTTAAAATAGCTTAAGTGTCTGTTTTGAAATCATTTAAAATTTGTCAAGCATCATTCTAATCATTGAAAGGTGAACAAATGCAACACTTGGCTCAGTAAGCCTTTCATCATTGTTGGAAGTTCTCCTTTCAATGGATATTTATGCAAAAGTACGTTCAACAATCCATCTTTTTGGCAATACCTGAAACTTGCCGGTTTCGTTTCGTTTTACAATTTCAAGTATCCATCCAGATTTTTACCGGGCAGTTTTTATTAGTTCCCCCCGACAACCCCCATCGGCAAAGATTTTAAATATCCCGTTCAGGTATTTGTTCTTGAGTTCTCTGAGTACAGGCTCTGCAGATTTGCTGTTGTGAGTGGTTACTGAATGAACTACAGTAGCAAGGATTAGCCCTAAAGTATTTACTATGATTTGCCTCTTCCTGCCCTTGATCTTTTTCCCACCATCATATCAAACATTGTCATTGCATACGTTTATGGTCTTTACGGACTGGCTGTCAATTATCCCTACTGGCAGGGTTGGGTTTTTTCATTTCTTCAACCGCATCTTATAGACAAGAAAATCATGGATTCCTTCTAAAATCCCATTGAATTTCCATTGTCTGAAATAATAATGAACGGTTTGCCATGGAGCGGATTCCTGGATAGCATTTGCCATTGACAGCCTGGCTTAGTTATATAAATTATCCCATTCATCATCCCTCGCGTTCCGTATCTTCGTTTTCTTCCGTTTTCCAATAAATCTTTTATAACTTGCCACTGGTAATCGGTTAAATCATTCGGGAATTTTTTCATGTCACACTATTTTGCCGTTAATATTGTGTAAAGTAAATTACCAAATGTGTAGTTAGCTGATAACCATCTGTTTAATTATTAATTTGTCCCTGTTGATTTATCCATAAACTTTTTAATTATTATAATTCAAAACAGTTTCTTAATAAATTTCAATATTGAATAAAACTTAAGAAACCATTGTTTCAAAGCACTTTGTAAGCAAAACTTATAAAAAACCAAAAAATTTAATGGCTAAAGTTAAAAGTAATTAAAAAAAAAAAAATTGTACGTTTGCAGAAGAGCTGTATATGTGAATTTTTAATTTTTAATTTTAAATAATTCTACTTTAACACATTTAAAATTCTGAATAATAATTATTTATGTCTCTAA
>JBBIHB010000077.1:8073-8649 GCA_037447215.1 Bacteroidales bacterium | reverse complement strand
GTGAATTGGCGTAGAAATCGGTGTCAGACTCACCTGGTTGCAGCCATTTTTTCCATCTGTTCGAACCAATTACTGAATTCCACAGTACAGATATCAAATTGGTTTTTTTTATGATTTCACCTTTAGAATACAGTTGGTTTTCAATAGCATCAAGTTCAATTAATGCATCATATTCCTTTTCTGAAAATTCGGGGCCAACATTTGCAGCACCCATTCCCGAAGCAGGATAGTCCTCAGGATTGTTCACATTGTCTGAATAGTGGCCTTTAATAAAACTATTGAATGGTTGTGCTGCTAATACCAGATTCTTTGCTACGTTGGCATCAAAAACAGTGGTGTGGAGATCGGTACCTACCTTTCCTACTACAAAACATGGCCATACATCCTGAAGGTTTCTTTTTTCTAAACCCAACTTAAGCAAGTTGAGAAACCGGCTGAATACAGCCATGTTGGCAAGCCCACCATGGACTTCTTCAGTACCAACTTCGTAAGAAATTCTGTTATATCCTTTTTCCCTTCTGTAATTTTCGATATGAGCGATCAGCTCAATGGTTCGTTCGGCCACCAGGTCAATAC
>JBBIHB010000077.1:0-8059 GCA_037447215.1 Bacteroidales bacterium | reverse complement strand
TTAAGAGTAATATCAACCGTTGGATCCACATGAATCAAATCATATCCAGCATCAATTGCAGCTTCAAATGATGCCTTTATACCGGATATGGCTCTTTCGTAAGTCCAATTTTCGATTCTCTGAATATCTTTCAGCCAAGGTCCACCATGATCGATCGCTACGATTACTGGAGATTTAAGATTGATACGCCTGGCTTCTTCTTTTATTATATTTACAAATTCAAGAGGGGTCATATTGGTATAACCTCCATCTGTATCAACCTGGTTGAGTGTTGCAGCAAATTTCACGGGGGAATTATTTCGTTTTGCCGATTTAAGTGCTGCCCTTAAGACTGTAATTGAATTTGGGCATATAGCCAGTATTGAACGTTTGACACCTGTTTCTTCCTCAAGCTCATTAATCCTTTTCAGGATATAATCCATAACCGGCATATTCAATGCCTTTGCTTTATTTCTTATATTTTGATTCATTGATTTTGGTTTATATACGGATAAATTTTAACACCCTGTACGACCCTGTTAACTGCTCCGCTAATTGAAGGGTTATCCGGATTCAGTCCAAACCGGATTGATTTGAAATATCCGATCATTTGAGCAGGAAGGATGAAGCAAACAGGCAGGAATTCTTCTTCAAGTTGGTTACTGTTTTCCGATAAAACAAAAACCTGATCCAGTTGAATTCCGGGGATATTGCTTTCAAAGATACCAACAGTGTGCAAAGGTGGTTGACCGTTGTTAAGCGACTGTATCAGGTCTGTTTCGTATTGTTGTATGTATTTCTGGTTTGAGAAAAACATGCAGATAAGGGTCTTACTGTTTATAACTGCTTTGGGCCCATGCCTGAATCCCAGGAATGAGTCTCTTTTGCAGATAATTTTACCATCGGTAAGTTCCTGTAATTTTAGATGGGATTCGGTTGCAGTACCCAATAAAGGGCCAGAACCTAGAAAAAAAGCCCGTTCGAAACTCATTTCTGCAATTTTTCTGATCATTCCAGATTGGGCAAGCAGTTTTTGACCATATTGGATCAAAATATTTACCTGAGGCAGGAGTGATTCTACTTCATTTAACCTTGCAATAAGCAATCCGGCAAGCAACATGCCCGAATAGCTTCCAGTCATGGCCAATCCCTTGTCGTTTGCCTGTGGGGGCAAAACAAAAACATATTTTGGCGAGGCAGTCCCATAGTTTGCCAGAGCACCTGAGGCATCGCAGGTAATAATTAAGTGGTAAACAGTTGAGCATATCTGGTCGGCGATCCGGGTAGCGGCAACGCTCTCGGGACTGGCTCCTGAGCGGGCGAAAGAGATGAGCAATACCGGCACATCAGCGCTTAAATAGTCCGTGGGATGGGTAATCAGGTCTGTGGTGGAAACACAAGAAGTATGTTTTTTGAGGTTGCGTTTGTAAACACCAGTAAGAGATAATCCGATAAAAGCGCTTGAGCCGGCACCGGTAAGAATGATTTTCAGTCCTTCATGCGAAGTGGCAGTATTCAGGAATGATTGTACCTGATTCTTTTCAGACAAAACCTGATTATAAATATCATTCCACAGGCCGGGTTGTGACCAAATTTCAGTTCTTGTGTGCCACGACTCAATTTCAGAATGAAAAGTGCTTTGGTATTCAATTTGGATCATATAAATAAGTTAATTATATATTTTCAATACCTTTCGTATATCTTTCGTTACAAATATAAAACATTTTTTTATTACAATATTATCTTACTATTCCTTATTTTTATAAAAAAAATTTGCCAAACTCATTTTTATTATCTTTTTTTGCGATACAAGGTATTTAAATCAAAAGTTTATGCGAAAAGTTAATCATCACTATACAGTTGAGCGAAGGATGAGTATTATTAAAAAGCTCACAACCCAGGATCATATTTTTGTTAATGAGCTCTGCAAGGAATTTGGGGTTAGTGAAGTAACAATTCGCAACGATTTAGAGCAGCTTGAAGAAAAAAAGCTTCTTGTGCGTGTACACGGAGGAGCAATGAGTATAAACCAGATAGTTAGTTACGACCAACATTTAAGTGAGAAACACAAACTGCATATACCTGAAAAAGAAAAGATTGGCAGGGCAGCAGCTAAACTTATAAAAGACTATGACACCTTATTTATTGATTCGGGTACCACCACATTCGAAATCGTTAAAAACCTTGATCATACTTTGAAAAATGTTACCATTATTTCAAATGCATTGAACATCATCAATCAGTTATTGTCTTATAAAAATATCAACCTCATTGTTCCGGGTGGTGTATTAAGGAAAAATTCATTGTCGCTCATTGGTCCACTGGCCGAAAAAAATATTGTAAATTTTTATGCTGATAAAGCTTTTCTCGGCGTTGATGGTTTTGATACTACCAAAGGTATTTCTACCCCTGTACTTGAAGAAGCATACATAAACCAGATAATGATTGAATATGCCCACGAAGTAATCGTCGTCACTGATTCTTCAAAATTTCAGCGAAGGAGCCTCGCTTTTATATGTGGCCTCAATAAAATCAAAACTGTTGTCACCGATTCAGGGATATCTGAAATCGATAAAAAACGACTTGAAAATGCCAATATTGAAGTTATTATAGCCTGATTTCAAATTGTTACATAAATTGCTTCATACTGGTTCAATTAATTAGAAAAAGAAAATACTAATCAAATGTCAGGCATAGCAATTATATTCTTTAAACAATAAATAATTTCTTTAAAACTTGATTAAAAATCCTGATATCCATATCTTTCTACTGCAAGTTCCTTCAACGCTCCAATACTGGTAAATGCACCGGTACCACCCGCTGCTGTAGTTGAAAGAGATCCGATAAGGTTCCCGAATTGTTGGCATTTTTCAACTGGCATTCCCTTTACAAACTGGTAAATAAATCCTGCATTAAAACTATCGCCTGCACCAATTGCATCAACTACATTTTCATTAAGAAATGGTTTGCAATAATTCATTTTGTTTTTTTGAAATACATAAGATCCCTGATTGCCAGCTTTTATTGCAATGATATTGGTGTATTTGCATATTTCAATGGCGGTTTGTTCCCAGTTTTCGCTTCTGGTCAGAGTTTTAAACTCTCCGAGGTTGGGCATAAATACATCTACATAGGGTAGTATTTTCTTCAGGTCCATTTCCCATTTATTGTCAGGATCAGACTGTGGATCGAAAGATACAGTAAGACCCAACTGCTTTGCCTTTTTAAAAAGTAAATGGATATCAGGTGCAATTGCAGGCTGAAGATAGTAACTGGCAAAATGAAGATGCCTTGCAAAAGCCAGTTCTTTAAAATCGATATCATCAAGGCAGAAAACTTTCATTGCTCCCTGGTAAGTAACCATTGCCCGGTCTTCACCATAATTCATTACTACTGTAATACCAGTTCCGTATTCCTTGTCCTTCCTGATTCCCGATACACCTACATTTTTTTGTTCAAGGCAATGTATGCAAAACTGACCGAAATCATCATCGCCTACTTTGCTCAGAAATTTTACTTTAGCACCTAAGGTACTTAAATTTGATGCAAAAATAGCTGATGAACTACCAAGAGCCAGTTGCATTCGGTCAGCAAGAATTTCGGTTCCGACAGAAGGGAATACAGTCATCCCATTCAGCAAAAGATCTACATTTAATTCCCCTGCAACAATTACTTCATTATTCATAATTCCTGATTTTTAGTAAATGAAAATTTAAGTTTTGATTCAAATTTTGATAAACTTTATAAATAATAAACGCTGTTAAATCTCTTTTGATGAGTAATTGGCTGATTTATTATCGTTTTACAAACTTTCCATGTAATATACTACCCTCAGATTTTAATACAACCGAATATATCCCGTACGAAAATGAAGATACATCCAATCGGCAGGCCTTATTTAATTCATAATCATTAGTCCACAATTGTGAATGAAGCAATTGCCCGGTGACTGAGAATATATAAATGTAAGATTGTTGGCAACTATTTTGAGAAGCGGTTATAAATATTTCGTCTGTTGCAGGATTCGGATAAATAAATAATATTTTCTCCTGGTCACCCGTGTTTTTAAACTTAAAATCATTGTAATCTGTTGTTGTTTTTATGAAGGAATATTGGAGGTTGTTATATCCTGCCATACCCATCCAGATATTCTGATTTGCAAATCTGACACTGTATTCGGGACGAAGAGCAAGTCCAGGGTCCGGATCAGGCAAGCTCAGAAAGCATTCATAGGTTCCTCCCGGGATTCCGCTTATATCAATTGATTGTGAAACGATTGTTGTGACCCCTTTTTCCCAGGTTCTTGGATCAGTATCAAGTAAAAACGGGTATTGTGCGTTGTCAGCATTGTTTTTAAGTATAATCCATGCTCTTCTCTTTTTCAGCATTCTGGCGAATCCGTCATTTCGTATCGACAATTCAATATTCAATTGATTATCGGCTGCCTGAAATTTACCTTGCTCCAAAACAAACCGATAACCCAATTTTCTGAGGATATCGGGATAGTGGCCCGAATTAATCCAGTTGGTAAAATTCTGAGTATAGTAATCCCTGTTTAGTGTTGTCCAATTTGTAAGGTTCATTTCATTGAGGGCATTAGGCCCATCAGTCCGTGGGGGGTTTAGCCCGTTTGTTTCACCTGTCATGGGTGTAAACCTGGTTTCGTTTGCCAGATAATTGTATAAGGCAGTACCAATTGGATTTACGTTTTCCCCCACGCCATAAGTTCCCATATCTCCCCATTTGTTGAGGAACGCGTCATTATAAAAGCCGATACGGGCAAAAGGTGTGTTTTGATAAGCGGTTTGCTCAGTAAGTTGTGTGTTTCCGTACATTGTCCTTTTTATTCCCGGATACCGCACCTGTAAAGGAATTTCAGCCGGAGTGGCTTCAAGCATTGCATCAATTATCTCTTTCCTGTTTCCCCATTGTGTAGTATTAATACTTCCTTCAGTGCCAAATTCAGTAGAATTGGTGTAATACCATTCGCCCCATGTTCCAATGAATCCTGCCTGATGAGAAAGGATGATATCTTTATTGGATTCAAGTATCGGAGCTATCTGTTTAATATGTTCAAGTATCTGTGATTTAGTGGGCTGCTGAGGGGATGTTGATTGAGCATTACTATATGAAAATCGAACAATACATTTAAGCCCGGCATTTCTGATGATATCAAAGTCTTTTTTAATATTATCAAGATAAGTATTAGAAATATTATTATTCAGAAAAGCATTTAAAAGAAAATAGCGAAATATAACAGTAACCCTATCGTTACTCGTCCTCCATCCATTCAGCGTAGAGAGGGTCAAATTGGTATAACCCTCAGTTGTATTATAGTTGGCATTTGTAATCGAATACTTTTGCAAGCCTCTTTCCGGATTGGCAAATATATCGCTTGTTTCAATGTAATTTACCATAGTCTGGGCATTGATTGACAGAGCAAAAAATAAAGCATTACAAATTAAAAATAGTTTCATAAATTATCGATTTTTATCAAACGAATAAAGGAGGTTGTTATAACCAAATTCGATTATCCAGATATCATGGTTTGCAAATCTGACACTGTATTCGGGACGAAGAGCAAGTCCAGGGTCCGGATCAGGCAAGCTCAGAAAGCATTCATAGGTTCCTCCCGGGATTCCGCTTATATCAATTGATTGTGAAACGATTGTTGTGACCCCTTTTTCCCAGGTTCTTGGATCAGTATCAAGTAAAAACGGGTATTGTGCGTTGTCAGCATTGTTTTTAAGTATAATCCATGCTCTTCTCTTTTTCAGCATTCTGGCGAATCCGTCATTTCGTATCGACAATTCAATATTCAATTGATTATCGGCTGCCTGAAATTTACCTTGCTCCAAAACAAACCGATAACCCAATTTTCTGAGGATATCGGGATAGTGGCCCGAATTAATCCAGTTGGTAAAATTCTGAGTATAGTAATCCCTGTTTAGTGTTGTCCAATTTGTAAGGTTCATTTCATTGAGGGCATTAGGCCCATCAGTCCGTGGGGGGTTTAGCCCGTTTGTTTCACCTGTCATGGGTGTAAACCTGGTTTCGTTTGCCAGATAATTGTATAAGGCAGTACCAATTGGATTTACGTTTTCCCCCACGCCATAAGTTCCCATATCTCCCCATTTGTTGAGGAACGCGTCATTATAAAAGCCGATACGGGCAAAAGGTGTGTTTTGATAAGCGGTTTGCTCAGTAAGTTGTGTGTTTCCGTACATTGTCCTTTTTATTCCCGGATACCGCACCTGTAAAGGAATTTCAGCCGGAGTGGCTTCAAGCATTGCATCAATTATCTCTTTCCTGTTTCCCCATTGTGTAGTATTAATACTTCCTTCAGTGCCAAATTCAGTAGAATTGGTGTAATACCATTCGCCCCATGTTCCAATGAATCCTGCCTGATGAGAAAGGATGATATCTTTATTGGATTCAAGTATCGGAGCTATCTGTTTAATATGTTCAAGTATCTGTGGTTTATTGGGCTGCTGAACTGCTCCCGACTGAAAACCAGAATATGTATTTCTATATGCAAAACGGACGATGCATTTTAGTCCTGCTTTTCTGATTATATCGAAATCATTCTGCATATTATCCAGATAAGCTTGTGAAATATCGGTATCTATGAATTCGGCTAACATAAAATACCGATATATAATTGTTATTTTATCACTGCCTGTTCTCCATTTTGTCAAAGTATCCTTATTTAAATTAGTTACATCTTTGCTTTGATAATAAACAGCATCGGTAATCGAATATTTTTGAAATCCTCTTTCAGGATTGGCAAAAATTTCATCGCTTATTTTGTAAATAATATTGGTTTGGGCTATATTATTAAGGGCACAAAAAAGTAATCCAAGTAAAATACTTATTATTTTTGAATTCATCGCTGTCATTTTTTTGTAATCCTTATTTTAAAAATTTTATCCTGCAAAAAAAGATTTTACATTTCTTCATTGGTTATCAAAAAAATCAAATTGGCTTATAAAGTATTGTATCCAAGACTTATCATCCTGTTTTTCAGTCCCGGATAAATTTTCAGGGCATTCTTATAATATATTTTTTCAAGAATTTCCCTTGATAATGCAAAACCCTTAATAGGGTTCATTCCGAAAAAACCACCCTCCACTATTTGGTCTGTTTCAAGAATTCTGAAAGTACGGGCATATTTTTCAGCCATTGCGGGAATTTCTGATTCATTACTAAGGCGGCTTATATCAGTTCCATAAAGCAGGCGATCGGAGTATTCAATCAAAAAGTCACGTAGGTTGTCATGGTTAACCAGATAGAAATATTGAAATGTGGCTGAAAGATCAACATAAAAATTCGGGTATGTTGAAAGAAGATACCTTAAAAAGTCGATTTGAGCATCCTGACATACCAGCCATGCCATATGGGCTGCTACAACTACCAGGTTTGGGTGGCGTTGCAGGACCCTTTCGAGCCCGATAATCTGCCGCCAATATTCAACCGGGTCGGCTGCCCATTTTCCACGGTCCCAAAAAGGTCCGTTCGGGTCTGCAATATGAACTGAAGCCAGTGGCATTGGTGCTTTCTCCGCGGCATTCAATACAGGTATATGGGAAGGATCATCAAAATACCTGATCCCTGGTTCACCTTCTTTAAGCCTTCTGCTTGCCGGCCCGTGCCAGATTTTATATCCTGGATATCCTTTTTCAACAGCCCGGAATATGTCAGCTGGGGTATGTGTTAATCCGGTATGCGGCGAATAATCACTTATGCAGGTCATTATTCTTCCTTTGCTCACTTCATTAATAGTATCGATGCTGGCTTCTGCACCAAGGTTCAGCCACATCGCCAAATCCAAATTATAATTTTTCAGCATGTAATTGCGCATGGCAAGGTAGTTGCCAATGTCAATATAGTTATTGTACACATGGGTATGCACATCAATTCGCGGAATGTCAGGATATTTTGAAACAAATTGCGATATGCCGATAAGTGGAATTAGTACCAGGCACACAAAAATTTTCAGTTTTGTCATAATCAGTCTATTTCAGTTATTTTGATTCATTGATTTTGGTTTATATACGGATAAATTTTAACACCCTGTACG
>JBBIHB010000076.1:0-9047 GCA_037447215.1 Bacteroidales bacterium | reverse complement strand
AATTGATTCAAGATAAAGGCCTTCAGAAAGAGTTCTACAAAATGAACGGGATTCCAACTTCAGGATTTAAAATCTACGAATCAGAGAATTCAATTTTAAACGATATAGAAAGTGGAATAATCAGTTTCCCTTTTGTCCAGAAATTAAGGAAAGGTGGTTATGATGGACGGGGAGTAATGGTAATTAACGATAAAAACGATTTAAAAAATTTGCTTCCCGGAAAATCAATAATTGAAGAAAAAGTTGAGGTTGTTAAGGAAATTTCCGTAATTGCTGCACGGAACAGACAGGGCGAAATCAAATGTTATCCGGTTGTAGAGATGCTTTTTGACCCCAAAGCAAACCTTGTGGATAAAATCATATGCCCATCTTCGGTTTCCGTTGAACAATCGGACAAAGCCTTTAACATTGCTGGTGAGCTAATTGAATTATTGGATATGGAAGGGATACTTGCTGTCGAATTTTTTATTGATTCAAATGGAGAAGTAATAGTGAACGAAATGGCTCCCAGGCCTCACAACAGCGGCCATCATACCATCGAAAGCATAATCACATCCCAGTTTGAACAGCATTTGCGTGCAATTCTCAATCTGCCTCTCGGAAGTACCAAAATTAAACTTCCTTCGGTAATGATTAATATTTTAGGCTCAGAAGGCTATGAAGGGCCTGTAATGTATGAGGGATTAACAGAAAGTTTGGGAATTGATGGGGTTAAGATTCATTTATACGGGAAAAAAATTATAAAACCATATCGAAAAATGGGTCACGTAACCATTTTATCCACCTCATTGGAGTGTGCAATGAAAAAAGCCGAAAAAGTAAAACAATTAATAAAGGCGAAATCATGGGGAAAAAGCTAGTAAGCATAGTAATGGGATCAGATTCGGATTTGCCTGTGATGAAACAGGCAGCTGAAATGCTTGATAAATTTGAAATTGGGTATGAAATTGATATCGTTTCGGCCCACCGGACACCCGAAAAGTTATATCAATTTGCATCAAATGCACATGCTCGCGGGATAGTAGTGATTATTGCAGGGGCTGGTGGAGCAGCCCACCTCCCCGGCATGTTGGCGGCAATATCACCGCTTCCGGTAATTGGTGTGCCGGTTAAGTCAAGCAATTCAATTGACGGATGGGATTCGGTTCTTTCTATTTTACAAATGCCTGCAGGTGTTCCGGTTGCAACTGTAGCACTGAACGGGGCAAAAAATGCAGGAATTCTGGCAGCTCAGATTGTTTCAACAGCCTATATTTCAATTCAGGAAAAAATCATTCAATATAAAACTGAGCTAAAAGAACAAATCGAAGCAAAATCGGATAAGTTGAAAATGTCTTAACCGACGTATATAAATGATCGCGATCCATCAGTATATTCAGAAGCCCAGACGATTGGGAAGCCAAAGACTGATCTGCGGCATATAGGTTACAAGCAACAAAACAATAACCATAGCCACAAACATAGGTATCAAGGGTTTAATGACCTTATCGATACTCAGGCCAGAAACACTGCACCCGATAAACAACACCGATCCCACAGGAGGGGTGCATAAGCCAACACTTAGGTTCAGCACCATGATAATACCAAAATGAACCGGATCGACACCCAATGCAGTTACAATGGGTAAAAAAATCGGTGTAAATATGAGAACTGCCGGGGTCATATCCATAAATACACCCACAAAAAGCAATATCATATTAATGATCAGTAAAATCATTATCGGATTATTCGAAATGGTCAATAATCCTTCACTTACATTCTGAGGTATGTTTTCGTAAGCCATTATCCATGAAAGGCCAATACTTGTAGCAACCAGCAGAAGAACAATTGCAGTGGTACGAACCGAACGAAGAATAATAGCTGGCAGGTCTTTAACAGATATTTCACGATAAAGAAAAGCCAGTATCAAGGAATAAAGGACTGCTATGGCCGATGCTTCGGTGGCGGTGAAGAAACCGGCAACAATCCCTCCGATTACAATAATCAGCAACAATAAACTCGGAATGGCATCAAGAAATTTTTTAACTCCGGTTAAAGCCTTTTGCTTATTGTTCATTGTTTTTATAATCGAAAAAACCAAAACTGCCCCCATTGCCAGAAACGCCAGTATCCAATTGATTACAGAGGGAAATGAACCCCTGGCGAAAGAAATGCCTTTATAAATAATTAGGATTGATACAATGATTGCTGCTACCACAGAAAGGGATTTAACCATTGCAGGCATCCCATTTTTTTTATAGATAAGCATGGCCAAGGCTGTTATCATGATTCCCAGACCGGTAAGTATTCCGGGAATGTAACCGGCGAGAAAAAGTGCGGTAATTGAAACGCCCCCGCTTGCGAGGGAATAAACAATGAGTATATTACTTGGTGGTATTGACAGACCGGTAGTGGCCGAGCTTACGTTCACTGCCGTGCTGAAATTTTCGGGATATCCCTCTTTCTTCATTTCGGGCCCCATAATACTGCCAATTGCTGAGGCTGAGGCTGCAGCCGAACCTGAAATTGCCCCGAACAGCATATTTGCAACCACATTTACCATTGCCAGCCCGCCAGGAATTGTACCAACCAGTACACGGGCAAAATCGATAAGCCGTATGGCAATACCGCCGCTATTCATGATGTTTCCGGCCAATACAAAAAAAGGAATGGCAAGAAGTGCAAAACTGTCGAGACCGGTAGCCATTCTTTGCGAAAAAGTTGTTATCGCCGGGATCAGGTCAATACTGACCAGCATGGTAATAATCCCGGAAATCCCGATACTGAATGCAATGGGAACCCCTATAACAAGCAATGTAACAAAGCTTACAACGAGTATAATAATTTCGAAAAAGTCCATATCACTATTTTTTCCGGTTTTGCCTGATTAAGTTGATCATATTGTCAATGTCAAAATAGGATATCAATATCCCGCTGATTGGAAGTACAAGATAAACAAACCCCAAGGGTAACCCCAAAGCAGCCGATTTAACAGAAAGGTAAAATCGGGTATAAGCCAGCCATGACCCTCCCACAATCAGAACTAAAACTGCAAATAAAATAATAAGCACACTTATAATGAGTTCGAGTTTGTACCGACGATGAGGGCTGCTGCGCTGAAGGAGGATATCGATGGCAAGGTGCTCCCGCCTTCCTGCAACATAGGCTGCACCCAGCAATCCGACCCATATCAGAAAGTATCCAGCCAACTCGTCGGTAAAACTGCTCGGCGATTTCATCAGGTAACGGCTCGCCACCTGCCAGAGTACATCGATAACCAGGACACTCATAATAAATACCAGTGTCCATTCGAGGCCTTTATCAATTTTCTTCCGCATTGTCATGGTCGTTATATTTATATTCAACATTCCTGATCCTTTCGATATAGGAGTAGACTACCGGATTGTTCCTGTAACTTTCAATCAATGGCTGTACTTTGTCGATAAAAGGTTGTTTGTCAGGGTAATTTATCAGTACACCAGCTTTCTGTACCTCTGTCATCGACTTCTCTTCCGACTCTGCCCAAAGTTTCCGCTGCAGAATAGCCGATTCATCAGCAGCCTGCTGTATCCATTTTTGCTCTTGTGGTGTTAGCTTATCCCAAATTTTCTGACTGATAATCAGGACATCTGGGATAGTTGTATGCTCGTCCAATGAATAAAACCTGCATACCTCGTAATGTCTCGAAGTGTACAAACTTGGGGGATTATTTTCGGCTCCGTCAACAACACCGCTCTGAAGGGCAGTATAAAGCTCCCCCCAGGTAATGGGTGTTGCCGAACCGCCAAGGGCGCGCATCATTTCAACGGCGGTAATGCTTTGCATTACCCTTATTTTCATTCCCGAAAGATCGTCGGGATGGTTAATGGGTTTACTTTTTGTATAAAAACTACGCGAACCTGCATCGTAATAACAAAGTCCCCTTATCCATTTGTCTTCGGTACTCAGCAACAATTCCTGCCCTATTTCACCATCGAGAACTGCAAAAGTATGCTCCTTCGACCTGAAAATATAAGGCAGTCCGAATACTTTATATGCATCGGCAAAACTTTCCATAGCTGCAGCCGAAACTTTGGTAATGGCCAGGCTACCAATCTGAACCAGTTCAACACACTGCTGCTCGGATCCTAATTGTCCGGCAGGATAGACTTCGATGGTCAACTTTCCTCCAGAAAGTTCGGCTGCACGGTCGGCCATAAAAGCCATAGCCAGATGTACCGGATGGTCGGTTGGCAAGCCGTGTGCAAGCTTTAACTCCTTTGATTCCTGTAAGCCACAGGAAGATAAAGCAAATGCCAAAAACAGGAAAACCAACCTGGAAAATTTATATTTTAACATCAGGAATGAATCTTTAGTTTCTGATTTTTCGGACAATTGACAATGCCTCTGAGCATTTTTGCGAAATATAAGCAAAATCACCATTATTAAGGACTTCGGCCGGAAAAAGTTGCGAACCCATCCCCACACAATGGGCCCCCGCTTTGAACCAGCCTGTAAGGTTTTCTTCATCGGGAGATACACCACCGGTTGGCATTATACTTGCCCAGGGCATTGGCCCAAGTACAGCTTTTACAAATTCAGGCCCGCCCACTTGCTGTCCAGGAAATATTTTAACTACCTCAGCCCCTAATTCATGGGCACGGCCTATCTCTGTAACCGAACCGCATCCGGGACTCCACGAAACTTTCCGCTTGTTGCACACACTGGCCATTCCCTCATCGATCAATGGTGATACAATGAAATTTGCACCCAGGGCAATATACATAGAGGTGGTTCCGGCATCAATTATCGAACCTGCACCCATGATCATATCCGGGCATTCCTGTGCAACCCATTTGTTCACCTCGGCAAAAACCAGCGAAGCAAAATCACCCCGGTTCGTAAATTCAAATACCCTGATCCCGCCATCGTAACAGGCCTTAATTACTTGCTTGCACAAACCGGTATCCCCACTGTAGAAAACCGGTATAATTCCGGTTTCTTTCATCTTTAGGGCAACTTCTATTCTTGTAAAACGAGCCATATAAAAAAGTTTAAAGTTCAGAATTTATAGTCCACAGTTATCAATAATAATGTAAATTTATAAAAAGTCCCTCCTTTGAAGGGGTTGGGGAGGCTTTCTATCTCGCAACCCGACCCGAGGCATCGCCACCCATCAGTTTTTCAACTTCATCGACGGTAACACGGTTAAAATCGCCATAAATGGTATGTTTCAGGCATGATGCGGATACAGCAAAATTCAATGCTTTCTGGTCGTCTTCAGGCCAGGTTAACAAACCGTATATAAGGCCTCCCATGAATGAGTCGCCACCCCCTACCCTGTCAACAATATGGGTTATTTGATAAGTAGGTGCAACAAACAAACTAGCCCCATCCCAGAGCACTCCCGTCCAACTGTTGTGGTTGGCGTTAATGGACCCCCGTAAGGTTGTGATTACTTTCTTACATCGGGGGAATTGTTCCATTATCTGCCTTGAAACCGATTCGTATGCTGCAGCTTCCAGATGGCCAGAAGTTACATCGACCCCTTCGGGATGGATACCAAGTACCATAGCAGCATCTTCTTCATTACCTAAGATAATATCGGTACACGAAACAAGTGCGGGCATAATTTCGGAGGCCTTTTTGCCATATTTCCAGAGATTTTTCCTGAAATTCAGGTCGCAAGATACGGTTATACCAAACCGATTAGCGGTTTGTATCGCCTCGAAGCAAACTTCAGCAGTTCCCTGCGATATTGCCGGGGTTATTCCTGTCCAGTGGAACCAACCAGCACCGTCGAGCACTTTTTCCCAATCGATCATTCCGGGTTTAATATCTGAAATTGCTGAATGAGCGCGGTCGTAAATCACTTTGCTACCCCTGCTTACCGCACCTGTTTCAAGGAAATAAATACCAATACGCTCCCCTCCATAAATAATGTGGTCAACGCCAACTCCAAATTTTCGCAACTCCATGGTACAAGCTGTTCCCAAATCGTTTTTGGGAAGCCTTGTTATAAAATCGACCGGAATGCCATAATTGGCAAGCGATACAGCAACATTTGCCTCACCTCCTCCAAATGTAGCTGTAAGGGTTTCCGATTGTCCAAACCTTAAAAATCCCGGAGTAGCTAAACGTAACATGATTTCTCCAAATGTGACGACCTTTTTCATGAAACAATTGATTTTGATTTGTAGTTAAAAAAATTATGCAATCGATTGCAAAAATATAAAGACAGCAGCTCCTTCATAAACTGACGGTACTAAAAAATTAAATGCGTGGAAAATTAAAAAAGGATTCAGCGTTCCGACAACAGATATTTTCTACCATTTCACCCAGCAGTTCCATGTCGGAAGGAAGTTCACCGGACGCTACATCGTTGCCAAGCATATTACAAAGCGTACGCCTGAAGTATTCATGACGCACATATGAAAGGAAACTTCGCGAATCGGTGAGCATTCCCACAAAACGACTTAATAAACCAAGATTTGAAAGGGCCTGCATCTGTTTTTCCATACCATCTTTCTGGTCGAGAAACCACCAACCAGAACCAAACTGCATCTTTCCGGGAACTGAACCATCCTGAAAATTGCCGATCATAGTTGCCATAACCTCGTTGTCGCGCGGGTTCAGGTTATATAAAATGGTTTTGCAAAGTTGATTGGATTCGTCGAGACGCCCCAACAAATTTGAAAGCGGCCGGGCAATTTCAAGATCACCGATGGAATCAAAACCAACATCGGGGCCTAATTTTTTGAACAAACGCCGGTTGTTGTTCCTGAGCGCACCAATGTGGAATTGTTGTGCCCATCCCCTTCGGTGGTACATCAATCCAAATTCGTAGAGCATACACGATTTGAATTTATTGATTTCCTGTTTATTAAGGTGATCGCCGCCCCTGATAAGCGTAAATATGGTTTGAATTTCACCTTCATCATACTCTTCGGCATAAACTGTTTCAAGGCCATGATCCGATAATCGGCAACCATTTTCATGAAAAAACTGGTGCCTGATTTCAAGTGCTTCCATAAAATCATGGAAAGTTCTGATCCCGATCCCGGAAACATAGGCAAGCTGATCCACATAATGGTTGAATGAAACAGGATCCTCAACCATCATAGCTTTATCGGGCCTCCAAGCCGGAAGGACATTTACCTCAAAACCACTTTCCCTGATCCGTTTATGGTGCTCAAGGCTGTCGACCGGATCGTCGGTGGTACATATGGTATGTACATTGGCCTTTCTGATGATATTCTTCACTGAATATTCGGGCGTATTCAGTTTTGCATTGCACTCATCCCATATTTCACGGGCAGTATCAGGATTCAATAATTTATCGATCCCAAAAATCCTTTTCAATTCGAGGTGCGTCCAATGGTATAAAGGGTTCCTCAGCGTATAGGGTACTGTTTCTGCCCATTTTTCAAACTTCTCCCAATCCGAAGCATTACCTGTACAATATATTTCATTCACGCCATTTGTACGCATTGCCCTCCATTTGTAATGATCGCCTGCAAGCCAGATTTGCGTCATATTCAAATACCGCAGATCGTTGGCAATGTCCTGTGGCGGGATGTGGCAATGGTAATCGAATATAGGCATTTTTGCCGCATGATTATGGTATAGGTAACGTGCTGCTTCGGTTTGTAGCAGAAAATCGTCGTGGATAAATGGTTTCATTTATTATATTTCAGTTATAATTGGAATAATCTTTTCAGATGCCTTTCGTAAATATTCTCTTCGACACATTGGCCAATAATTTCACTGTATTTTTCAAGGAGTCCGGTAAAACGTAAGCCCATTTCAGCTGCAACTTTATATCCTACATGGATAAGTTGCCTGAAATTCGGATTATAATCAGGGTGCCCGGGAATATGTCGCAACGAATCAGAAAACTTTTGGCTGTCCCATCCTGAAACTTCATCAATAGCCGGTAATTTGGTGTGGTCAATATCAATCACATCAGAATAGGGAGCACAAAGTTCTTCTTTGCGGGCAAGGGCTTTGGAATAAATCTCCTTAGCAGTTTCAAGCGCTTCACCCCCTGCAAGTGCAAGCCCTATTACTTCCTCGAGCCAGGTTGTTCCGGCTGTTTTCACGTGCAAACCTTTATCGTGCTTCCGGATAATTTCGGCCATAACCGGATAAATGGCAAATTTGTCGCTGCCTGAGTGGACGCTGAGTTTCAGATTTGCCGGAAGCCCAAAATGCTGTATGGCATAATCAATAACCAGGATATCCTGTTCAAATTCTTTGGCAAACTGATCGACATTGCCCACATAATCGATCCCTTTGTTAAACCTTCCGGTAAATTTTGGAGCTATGGTATGTGCCGGGATTCCTAAATCGGCTAACATTTTCAGGATAAAAAACATATCAACCGGGGTTTGAGGTACATCCACTTCGTCCATCGAAACTTCGGTAATGAAGTTCCCGGTACCTTTGACCAATGCAATCCGGTGGTAAATTTTCCCTGCTTCCTGCACAGCAGAAAGAAACTTTCCCGACACTTCACTGAGCAATTCATCAATAATCACAATTGGTTCATCAATTCCAGGAATTACCACTTGATTACCAAAAACCGAACAAGATTGTTTAAACGCTTTAACCGATTCGGGCGTTGCAGGTTTATTGATACACGATGCTACGTCGAGTGTAAAAAAATCAGAAGTGGCAATAAAACGGTCAACGTTGCTCAGATTAATGTGATCAGCATCAACCAGATATTGACCTGTCCAGTTTAATTCAGAAACGGCATAATCGGCTTTTTTCCTGGTTTCTTGTGGTTCTGAATGGACGATATTGTGTTCGCGGTTACTTTTATTCCATACCGGGGTAACCATTACCCCATTATCGATAACCTTTTTGATAGCCCTCAACAAAGCAACACCTTGATGTTCAAAGCGATCGCCAATACCGAAACTATATTTTCCTATTTCCACAGTATTAATGCTAATGATTGATAATTTCAGAAAATTCTTTTCCGTGTACGAACACGAAAATAGAAATTGTTTTTAAATTGTCCAAAACAAAAGGTGAGAATTAACATTGAAATTCTGAAATATCCAGATTTGGCAAGAATCGGG
>JBBIHB010000075.1:0-9416 GCA_037447215.1 Bacteroidales bacterium | reverse complement strand
CATGAGGAACGTTATTCCTGCCCGTATTGTTCAGGCGGGCATTCCGGTTTGTGTTCCTGAAATCATTGAAATTTCATGGCATTCAAATTACAATTATTGAACACACCAAACTATAATATGGTTCTTTTCGGTAAAGTAATGGAACTGGATTTCCTCAATTAAATTTTCAATGGTAAATATTGCTTTTAATGTTTGTTTTTCAATATTAACAATGGGTAATATATTTATGTGCTTTGAGAAATCGACATTCGCCATCCGTTTCATTTTAAATATGGCCTCTTTGGCGCACCAGCATAAGAGCTTGTAGAAATTTGGATTACATGTATTTTCGGTCCAAATCTTTTCAGAGTCGGACAAAAACCTCGAAGCTGCCTTTTCAACATTTCGTGAAATAGGTTCAACATCTATTCCGGTTGGTGTCCGGGAAACAATTACAGCTGCCATTCCCATAGCATGCGATATGCTGATGTGACTTTCAGGCCTTATCAATATAGGTCTTCCGGCATCCTCATATTCCAACAGAAAATCACCATCTAAAAGATGGTTTAATAAATTTCTTGTTGCAAGAAATTCGTATTTCCGTCGTTCGTTAACAAAACCTGAGTATAATTTTTTTTCTGCCGGGTTTAGAAGATCGTCCGTCCATAATTGTTCAGAAGTTTCGTTTAACCACCATAAGCCAATAATTGACCCGGTATTAGAAAATTGTTTCAGAAAAGGCATATAAAAAAAATTAACCTTTTATATTTCAGTTGTTTGCCCATCCAGTGGTCTCAATCAGATGAAGAACATCGGGTATAAGAAAATCGATAACCGGTTTAAGGGAATCAATATTCGGTACATTCCGGATATAAAGTGAACCCCTGAGAAAGTGGTTTACACTGTCAGTGAGATAGAACTGCACGGGCGAGGCAGCATTGCCCCTTATCAGATATATTGTACCATATACTTTCTGTGATGGGTTCATAAATATCCTTTCTTCAATTGCGCTGGCTTTCTGAGTATGTTTGTAAGTCAGCTCCCTCGATTCTTCGGTAAATACAAACAGGTTTTTGCTTATTTTTTTATAACTGATGTGAATATCAGCCTTATTGGCGGGTATATGGATGTTAATCCAGTAAGGTTCGGCATATACCGAACTATCGGGTATTACCATTGAATATGCAGGGATTTCAAAATGATAGGGCAATCCTGTTTGCAAAGGAATATAATTTTTTTCTGGGAATTCAATCCTAAAGTAAGCACGTGGTTTGGGGGTGTAATTTTCGGTACATGAAATAACAGGTAATAAGGAAATTGCAAGGAATAATAAAACGTTTCTGCACAAATACCTTCTGCTTCGGGTATTTAGTGGGAGAAAATGGTTAGGTACTATATGTGTATAATTCTTCAAATCAATATTTTCATACAAAATTCATCAATCTGTCTTAAATAATATGGCAATCAGATAGTTTCCACCCTGATTTGCTTGATTCTACGTTTTGTGATAGCCTCGATTGTAAATTGAAATTTTTTGCATTTAATTTTCTCATTCTGTGCAGGAAATTCACCTTTCAATTCGAGAATAAGCCCGGCGAGCGTATCGGCATCACCTTTGACTTCATCAAACAGGGTTTCGTCGGTATCGGTAACTTTACAGAAATCGATGAGAGATGTTTTACCGTCGAAAATATATTTTTCATCGCCTAACCGGGAATAGAAATGTTCGTCTTCATCAAATTCATCTGCAATATCCCCGACAATCTCTTCAAGTACATCTTCGAGAGTTACAATTCCTGAAGACCCCCCATATTCGTCAACTACAACTGCAAGATGCACCTTATTTTTCTGAAAATCTTCGAGCAACGATTTAATTTTTCGGATTTCAGGTACAAAAAACGGTGGCCTCAGCAAATTTTGCCAATTGAACCCATTATCTTTCTCAGTGAAAGGTAAAAGGTCTTTAATGTAAAGAATACCTCTGATATGGTCGAACGATTCGGAATAGACCGGCATTCGTGAATATCCTGTCTGGTCGATGATTTCGAGAACTTCGTTGAATCCCGACCGGATGTCAATGGCCACCACGTCAACGCGGGGTTTCATAATCTCTGCTACACTTTTGTTTCCGAAACGCACGATACCTTCCAGTATTTCCTTTTCGTCCGATATTTCGTTTTCTGATGTTAGTACAAGTGCATGCGAAATGTCGTCCATCGAAATCTCCTTTTGCCTCCTTTTTAGCTTTCGGTTTACAATAGCTGTGGAATGAATAAGGATCGAATTTACAGGACTGAATAACCTTTCGAGGGTTGAAAGCGGGTATGCCGTAAATCTGGCAAAGGCAAGCGGATAATGGGTTGCATATACTTTTGGGAGAATTTCCCCAAATAACAACAACAGAAAGGTAATAACAACAACCTGCACTACAAATTCGACAATTGGTGAATTGGTGAAATCGAAAATTAGTGAAGTAATATATGCACCAAGAATAACAATTGCAATGTTGATAAAATTGTTTGAAACCAGTATGGTGGCAAGTAATTTTTCAGGATTTGTCAGGTTATGGATAACTTTCTGGTCGCGTTTGGTATTGGTGAGCTTTTGCCTGTCGCCCGGGCTAAGTGAAAAATATGCAACCTCCGAACCACTGATCAAGGCCGATGAAATTAATAGTAAAAGGATGGCAACAAGCCCCATCACAACAGTTGCCGTGAAAGGATATATGTGAAAGCCCCAACTAAGAGGATCACCTGATGGAATTGATCCTGTTTCCAATAGTAAATGGTAGATTAAAACGGTAAATCATCTTCGGGTTGGTCAGTCATCTCAGGGGCCTCAACCGGTGCTGAAATTTGATTTTCTTTCGGATACTGATTGGTTTGCTTGTCCTCGCCATGCTGTGCATCACGAGTGCCGAGTAACCTGACCACATCGCCGAAAATTTCGGTAACATACTTTTTCTGGCCATCCTTATCATCGTATGAACGGGTTCTTAACCGTCCTTCAATATAAAGTTGTTTTCCTTTTGTGATGTACTTCTCAGCAAATTCGGCCAATTTTCTCCATAAAACAATCCTATGCCATTCAGTGGTGGTTACTTTTTCACCATTCTTGGTGATATATGTTTCAGATGTGGCGAGATTGAAATTAGCTACTGCCAGATTGTTATCGAGGTGCCTGATTTCTGGATCAGCCCCAACATTTCCTACAAGAATTATTTTATTTACCGACATGGTTCTTTAATTTATATGGTTAACTCAAAATGCTAAGATAAATGAAAATCAATTAAATCCATATTTTTCAAGGTATTTTTTTATTAAAACCGGAAAGGCAAATTTAGAAATTTCTTTTTTACCAATCCAGAAATATTGATCGTAATGATGGATGAATTCAGCGCATTTTAAGTGAATAAACCGGGCTGATATTTTTCTGTGCGTGAGGATTTGAGTAATTACAGGGCTTATCGTTTCAAGATTACAGTTATTTTTTTTACTTATTTCCCTGACCAGTTTGTGATTTAATATTTCTTCGTCGCCAAATTCATGGCTGGTTTCAATTAATGGTAACTGGTAAAGGTTCTTCCAGATATCGTTGCTTAGCCTTTTTTCGATCAGGATTTCCAATGGCGATTCAATTAAAATGAAATTGAAATGACGGGTAATTTTTTCTTTGATTTTACTTTTGAGGGGAAATTTTTGTACAGTATTATTTGCATAAGCCAGGCACGACCCATTTACAGGACAGTTCTGGCAATCCGGATTTTTAGGCGTACAAATTAAAGCACCGAGTTCCATCAGGGCCTGGTTGTGCATTCCCGGATCACTGTTCAGTAAAATCTCCTGGGCAAGTTGGTTGAAATATTTTTTCCCGGCCGATGTGTCAACTGCTGTTTCAATTCCAAAGTACCTTGATAATACTCTAAGAACGTTACCATCGGCAAGGGCATAAGGTTGTCCAAAAGCAATTGAAGCAACCGCAGCAGCAGTATAATCGCCAATGCCTTTCATCTTCCTGATTATGGAATATTCATTTGGGAAAATGCCATTATAATTTTTTAATATTGCACAGGCCGTCGAATGCAGATTTCGGGCCCTTGAATAATAACCAAGGCCTTCCCAGATTTTCATTATTTCATCTTCTGAAGCTTCGGCCAGGCTTTTGACATCAGGAAACCGGGAAACGAACCTTTGGTAATAAGGTAAGCCTTGTGTTATGCGGGTTTGTTGCAATATTATCTCTGAAATCCAGATCAGGTAAGGATCTTTTATGTCGCGCCAGGGAAGTTTTCTTCTGTTCGACAAGTACCATATATATAAAGGTTGTAAAATTTCGGTATGCATATTCTTTTCAAACTTGAAGCTAAAATATACTTTTCATAAACCAATACTGACAACAAATGTTTAAGGTAAATTGACATATATGATTCATCTTTTCTTAATCAAAACTGATTAATTGCATTATTTTTAATTATTTAAGTGAAAGGGTTTTTATTTTTTAAATTATTTCTATTTTTGCACACCGGTTTTATCCGATTAATTTATTGAAAACTAAATATTTTAAGAAATGACAAAGGCAGATATCGTTAATGAAGTTTCAAAAAACACAGGAATTGAAAAGGTAACTGTGCAGAAAGCTGTTGAAGCATTCATGGAAACAGTAAAAGATTGTTTGGTAGATGGTAAAAACGTTTACCTCAGAGGTTTTGGTAGTTTTGTAGTTAAGAAGAGAGCAGAAAAAACTGCCCGCAATATTTCAAAAAATACTACCATTATTATTCCGGAACATAACATTCCATCGTTTAAACCGGCGAAATCATTTGTTTCGAAAGTTAAAAATCACGTAAAGTAGAGTGTTATGCCCAGCGGAAAAAAAAGGAAAAGACATAAGATGGCTACGCACAAGCGTAAAAAAAGGCTCCGTAAAAACCGGCACAAGAAAAAGAAATAGTGTTCATTGAAGTTTTTACCAGCTATTGATTAAACCTAAAGTATAAAGGTACTTTAGGTTTAATCTCTTTACAAGGAGATTCACCCTATAATAAATAATTGTTTTGAGTAGCGATTTAATCATTGATGTCTCTCCATCCGAAATTGTCATCGCCTTACTCGAAAACAAAAGATTGGTTGAACTTAGCCGTGAACATACCGGTGCAAAGTTTGCCGTTGGAGATATATACCTGGGCAAGGTAAAAAAAATCATGCCCAGCCTGAATGCTGCATTTATTGATGTGGGTTACGAGAAAGATGCTTTTCTGCATTATCTTGACCTGGGGCCTCAGTTTTCGACCTTAAGTAAATTTCTGAGACTTATATCTACAAAAAATAGTAAAATAACATCAATAAACCGTATTCAACCCGATCCTGATATAGACAAAGAAGGCAAAATCAATGATGTATTAAAAGTGGGGCAAAAGATATTGGTGCAGGTAGCCAAAGAACCAATTTCGTCCAAAGGCCCAAGACTTACTTCCGAAATTTCATTGGCAGGCCGCAATATGGTACTATTGCCTTTTAGTGATAAAGTGTCGGTTTCACAAAAAATCAAAACCAACGAAGAGAAAATCAGGCTTAAAAAGCTTGTGCAAAGTATCAGGCCTCATAATTATGGAGTAATTGTAAGAACTGCTGCCGAAGAAAAGAAAGTGGCCGAACTGGATCAGGAAATTAAACGGCTGGTCGAACGTTGGGAATCATCATTTGTTAAGCTGAGAAGATTAAACAGCCCGGCCTTGGTTTTGTGTGAATTGGACCGCACTACAGCATTCCTTCGCGATATATACCACACCCAGTTTAACAGCATTATTGTAAGCGATGCTGATATGGCTGAAGAGATTGGTAACTACCTGGAATCTATTGATGCCGATAAACGCAAACTGGTTAAGCTTTATAAGGGACGCGCACCGATTTTTGATCATTATGGAATCGACAGGCAAATAAAAGGTTCATTCGGAAAAACCGTTTCATTCAGAAACGGGGCCTATCTGATTATAGAACACACAGAAGCATTCCATGTAATTGATGTCAACAGCGGGAACCGCGCTAAAACAGGGCTTGATCAGGAAAGCAGTGCCCTTGAAGTTAACCTTGCTGCTTGCGATGAAATTGCCCGTCAGTTAAGGCTTCGCGATATGGGTGGTATCATTGTAATCGATTTCATTGATATGCATCAGGCTTCAAACCGGCATAAGGTTTACGATTACATGAAAGAAGTTATGGGTGCTGACCGGTCGAAGCATAATATTTTACCATTAAGCAAATTTTGCCTAATGCAGATTACCCGCCAAAGGGTAAGGCCAGAAGAGCATATCGAAACTGCTGAGGTTTGCCCCATGTGTAAAGGCAGCGGAAAGGTAACGCCAACCATTCTTTTTGCCGATGAGCTCGATCTGAAGGTCTTTTATGCTTTTAGAGATCTCAATAAAACAAAACTTACCTTGAAAGTGCACCCTTATCTTGCTGCATACCTCACCAAAGGTATGCCTTCGCTCAGAATGAAATGGTTCCTGAAATTCTTTAAATGGGTGAAAATTGTACCAGTACCATCATTCTCATTGACTGAGTATAACCTGCTCGATGAAAACAAGGAAATTATTATTGTCTGATGCTTTTTATCAAAAATTAACTTTCTATTCTGTTTTAATAACCAGATTAATGTGATTTTTTAATTTCTGGAGAGAAACATTTTGGTTTAGAATTGTTATAAAACACTGAAAGATTTTTATTACTGCGAAATATGAAAAAGTTACTTATTATTCTGGCCACTTTTATTTCTTCTTCGGTTTGGGCACAGGTTATTGAACCAATAAAATGGAGTTTTGAACACAGGCAGGACGGAAAAGAGGCTGAATTGGTTTTTACGGCTGCAATGGATAAGGGTTGGCACCTTTATGATACTTATTTGCCAGAAGGAGGCCCAATAGCTACTGAGTTTGTTTTTGACAATCCTGAGTTGTTCGAACTGGTGGGTGAGTTACATAAAGACCCTGAACCAGTTGAGAAATTTGATAACATTTTCATGCTTAACCTTAGGTTTTTCAGCGATGTTGCTGTTTTTACACAGAAAATAAGGTTGAAAACCGATGAGCCTGTTGTTATTAGCGGATATGTTACTTTTATGGGATGCGACGATGAAATTTGCCTCCCTCCAAACGATGTTGAATTTTCGTTTCAGATGAAAGGCACGGTAACTGGCCCTTCAGCCGAAAAATCAGTAACTTCCGGTGCGGCTTCAGGATCGGCAACCGGGCAGACCCTTTGGTTATTTATAATTATCTCATTTATTGCAGGATTGGCAGCCATTCTGACACCTTGTGTATTCCCAATGATTCCAATGACTGTATCTTTTTTTATGCGTGGGAGCCAAAACAGGGCAAAATCGGTACGTACCGCCTTATTTTTTGGGTTTTCTATTGTGTTGATATTTACTTTATTAGGAGCATTGTTTTCATTTGGCATTTTTGGACCCAATGTAGGCAGCCTGCTCAGTACCCATTGGGTTCCTAACCTGCTTTTCTTTTTGCTCTTTTTTATATTTTCCCTGTCATTTTTCGGCATGTTTGAAATTGTACTTCCCAGTAGCCTTGTAAATAAAACTGATGCAAAAGCAGATCAAGGAGGAATGGTTGGTGCATTTTTTATGGCGTTGACCACCGTAATCGTTTCGTTTTCATGCATAGGCCCATTTATTGGGGCTTTAATTATTGAAGCAGTACAAGGAGGGGGATTACGCCCATTGGTTGGTATGTTTTTCTTTGGGCTTGCTTTTGCAACCCCGTTCACACTTCTGGCTGTTTTCCCTTCAGCTTTAAACAAGTTACCGAAATCGGGCAGCTGGTTAAATTCCATTAAAGTAGTTTTTGCTTTTATTTTATTGGCGTTTGGAATGAAATTCCTGAGTAATATTGATCAGGTATATGGATTCAATCTTTTCCGTCGCGAAGTTTACCTGGCAATCTGGATGGTACTCTTTTCGCTTATGGGATTCTATTTTCTCGGAAAAATCAAATTTTCGCACGATAGTGATGTACCTTATGTGTCAGTTGGTCGCCTTATGCTGTCGATTATTACGTTTACTATTGTTATCTATCTATATACGGGATTACATGGTGCTCCGCTTTCGTCAATTTCATCCTTATTACCGCCACCATCAGCCATAGGGGGAATATCTGTTTCGCAACAGCTTACTTCATCAGTACAAAATAACGCGCCGTGTGGTCCTGCCAAATATGCCGATAAACTTCATTTACCACATGGCTTACAGGGATATTTCGATTATTCTCAGGGAATTGCTTGTGCCAAAGAGCAGGAAAAACCTGTATTTCTTGTATTTAAAGGCCATGCCTGTGCAAATTGTAAAAAAATGGAGAATACCGTTTGGACCGACCCTGAAGTATTGCGGATGCTTTCGGAAGATTATGTGATAATTGCATTATACACCGACGACAGATCTGCCCTGGCAGAGAAGGAGTGGGTTACCTCAGCTCTCGATGGGAAAACAATCAAAAATATGGGTAAGGCAAATCTCGATTTTCAGATTGCCAATTATAATACCAATACTATTCCTTATCATGTGGTAATCAGAACAGATGGCACACAGCGCGAACTTGCTGTAACTTTCGATAATGATGAATTCAGGGATTTTTTGAAAATGGGATTATAATTCAAACCACAAAAAATGAATAAAAAGGCTGTCATTATAGAGATGACAGCCTTTTTTTATTTAGTTCAGAAAGATATTATTTCTTTGCCAGCAGGTCACGGATTTCGGTAAGCAAGACTTCTTCTTTTGAAGGTGCAGGTGGAGCGGGTGGAGGCGGTGCAGGCTGTTTTTTCTTGGTTGCGTTTATTGCCTTAATCACGATAAAAATGGCAAAAGCAATGATTACAAAATCAACAACCGTATTTATAAATGAACCGTAATTCAGGGTAACAGCCTCGACTTCGGCGGTTGCTGCTTTCATAACAATCTTCAGGTCTGAAAAATCTACACCACCTAAAAGCAATCCGATTGGTGGCATAATTACATCGTTTACAAAAGATGTCACAATTTTTCCAAATGCGCCACCAATTACTACTGCCACAGCGAGGTCAACTACATTGCCCCTCATGGCAAACTCCTTGAATTCTTTTAACATTCCCATAGAGCTTGATTTTTAGATGAATATTTATAAGAATAATCACTAACAAATCTATCTCAGATTCTGTTAATAAACAAATGATTTCTGAAAAGAATTTTGGTTGAGGAACAACCGAACAGTTTAATTGGAATTACATCAGTTACGGCTAATAACTTTGCCCGATCCGGAAATCGATGTATCAAGACTTGGATTACCGGAATAATATACACTTCCTGAGCCTGCAATTCTGGCATTCAGATTTCCGTTGGTGTGGATATTAATGTTGCCCGATCCGGCAATCCTTAAAAATACCTGGTCG
>JBBIHB010000074.1:0-10381 GCA_037447215.1 Bacteroidales bacterium | reverse complement strand
CGAAAGCTTACATATTGTTTTTTACCCGGGCGATCAGGCGTGAATTAAAATCAACCAATATATCTGTTTCAGGCCTATTTCCAGCAGGCGTACCTACCAATGACTTGGTAAAAGAAAGAATCAGAAATTCGGGATGGATATCAAAAAGAATGATCCTGACACCAGAAAAATTAGCAGGTTATGCCATTTCTGGACTGTTAAGTGGAAAAGAAATCATATTGCCGGGAAACATGATAAAAAGCTTATTTCTATTGGGAAGGTTAACGCCACAAGGGGTGATCCTAAATTTGATGACGCGGGAATTTCTCAGGGTGCCATACTGATCATTCAATTTAATATCAGGGCTTATGAAAAAACTGGCAGTGGTAACAGGGGCGGCTTCGGGTCTTGGATTCGAGTTTTCGAAATTGCTGGCATCAGATGGATATGATCTTATTTTGGCCGATAAGAACCTGCAAGGTTTGATTAGGGCAAAAAGCACCATTGAAAACAGTTATGGGCCTACTCAAAATATCCGGACAATTCATATCGATCTGAGCAAATCAAACGCACCTGACGAACTGATAAATCAAATTAACTTGGAGGCTATAGATATCCTGATCAACAATGCCGGTTTCGGACATTTCGGATTTTTCCATTCGACCAACTGGGAAATGGAATCGGATATGATCCATTTGCAGGTTCTGAACCTTACCCGGCTTACGAAACTTGTGGTTGCAAAAATGGTTAACCGGGGGCAAGGTAAAATTCTCAATGTATCTTCTATGGCTGGCTTCCAACCTGGGCCGTTATTCTCAGTATATGCCGCTTCAAAAGCATATATCAACTCTTTTTCGGTTGCCCTATCGAATGAACTGAAAGGGACCGGAGTTAGTGTTACCCTTTTGTGTCCGGGTCAGACTCAAACAAACTTCGCAAAATCGGTTTCAGAAAATTCAGGGTCAAAACTAAGCAAAGTGCCGTTGACTGCTGAAGCGTCTTTTGTTGCGGCTTACGGATACCATGCGCTAAAAAAAAGGGAAGTGATGGCCATTCCCGGAACCATGAATAAGATTACAAGATATTTATCAAAGTTACTCCCAGTAGTATTCACTACCTCGATAAACAGGCGGCTGCAGGAAAAAATCAGGGAATAGACCGGTTCATTATTCAGATTTGAGCCCTTGCATAAGGCACCACGTCCAAACCCGAAAATTCGCCCTTAAGAAACTTGTAGAACCCGGTGATGGCAATCATTGCGGCATTGTCCATGGTGTACTGCATATCGGGGATATAAAGGTTCCACCTTTTCAGCCGTGCTTCATTTTCGAGTGCATCCCTCAGTCCCGAATTGGCCGAAACACCACCTGCAACAGCTATTTCCCTGATTCGGGTATGTCTCGAAGCCCTGATCAGCTTATTCATCAAGATTTCCACAATAGTATGTTGGAGCGAAGCAGATAAGTCGGCTTTGTTTTCTTCAATAAATGCGGGGCTCTTTTTCAGTTCATCGCGCAGGAAATAGAGGAAGCTGGTTTTCAGTCCGCTGAAACTGTAATCAAATCCTGGTATAGATGGCTTTGAAAATGAAAAGCGTCTGGGATCACCCTCTTTGGCGAATTTGTCAATATATGGGCCGCCGGGATATGGAAGCCCCATAATTTTGGCGCATTTATCGAAAGCCTCCCCCGCAGCATCATCGATGGTCTGTCCAATAATTTCCATATTGAGGTAATCGCTGACAAGTATAATCTGGGAATTTCCTCCTGAAACGAGCAGGCATAGAAATGGGAACCGGGGAACCGGTTTAATTTTGTTGATTTCCTGAATAAATAGGGCCAAAACATGCGCCTGCAGGTGGTTCACCTCGATGATCGGGATTTGTTTGGCCCAGGCAAATCCTTTTGCAAATGATGCCCCAACAAGCAACGATCCCAAAAGGCCAGGGCCCCTTGTAAATGCCACCGCCGAAAGGATGTCCGAATCAATTCCGGCCTGTTTTATAGCTTGGTCAATTACCGGAATGATGTTTTGCTGATGTGCCCTCGATGCTAATTCAGGAACCACGCCCCCATAAGCCTCATGAACCTTCTGGCCGGCAACAGTATTTGATAAAATGGTGGTATTACGAATTACTGCCGCTGATGTATCGTCGCACGACGATTCGATGCCCAATATATAAACTGGTTTTTCCAAAATATTTCTCAATTAACCATTACCTAAAATGTGGCCAATAATTTGCCCGGTTTTTGTGTATTTTTGCAAAAATGCAAAACTATTAAAAAAGGCTGGAAAATAGTACTCATACCGCTGGCGATCATCTTTTTCACCCTGACGGCAATGTACCTGGCTATTCAAACCAGGCCGGTACAGAACTATGCAGCCCGTTTTCTCACAGATTACCTATCGAAGCAAATGGGAACGAATGTCCATGTTGGAGGCATTGATGTTGCACTTTTCAGCAGGATAATACTAAAAGATGTCCGGATTGAAGACCAGCAGTCAGATACACTCGTTTATGCGAAGCAGATTTCGGCAACGGTAGAAAGCCTGAGTTTCAAAAAAAGAAATCTGACCTTACAAAGGTTATCATTCGATAATGTATTGGCAAAAATATCAGTTGATTCAACCGGGCACTACAACTACCATTTCCTGTTTGATACCGGAAAAACGGATAAAAAAGAAGAATCTGACTGGATTTTCAGTTGTAGCCGTTTTATTCTCCGAAATTCAGACTTCAGTTACCAGTTTTGGCAACAGCAACTGCGAACATTGAGCATCGAGGAAATAAGGCTTCGGGTGGATAACTTTTATGCTAGCCCCGACAGCACCAGTTTTAATCTATTTTCAATGTCGCTCAACGATGGCAAAGGATTTTATCTGAATGAGCTTTCGGCCAATTTCAAACAAATTGGGAAAGATATTTTTATTCAAAACCTCAGGCTCGAAACCCTGCTTTCTGAAATAAATGATGCCGATATTGCAATAAGGCAACAAGATATGCCGGGAATTGATGAAACAATGACTGATCTGGAAATAAACCTACACCAATCAAGAATTAGTCTGGCCGACATCGGTATATTTGTTCCACAGATTGAAGGTATGGATCAGGAATTGGAACTTTCGTGTAAGATTACCGGAAATATACAGAACCTCAGAGCCAGGAACCTCGAGATAAGAACAGGAAAAAATACGCATATCATAGCCGATTTTTCGCTAAGTTTTATGCCCGGCTTCAGTGAACCGTTCCTGTTCATTGAATTGAAACAATCACAGACCGATTTCAGGGACATAAGCCAGATAAGGCTCCCAAGCAGAGTGGCCGTTAGTTACCTTCAGTTTCCAACACAACTTTATCAGGCAGGAATTATCAGTTATCAGGGAAATTTCACCGGTTTCCCGAGCGATTTTGTTGCTTATGGAACACTGAACAGCCGGATGGGAAGAATAAAAACCGACATTTCAATCGTTCCCGATGCTGCAAATTTGCTTCAATATCGTGGACGCCTAGAAACAGCAAGCTTCAATATTGGCCGGTTACTGCAATCACCGCAATTAGGACAGATATCTTTTAACGGAATGGTTAACGGCACTTTCGACAAAAAAAGAGAATTTATCAATGGTAAATTTGATGGAAAAATCTCCCGGTGGCTGCTGAACAATTATAATTACCAAGACATTACACTAAATGGACAGCTGAACAACCGCAATTTCGATGGAAATATATTGGTCAATGATCCCAATCTTCAACTCAATTTTTCAGGAGAACTCGACCTGAACGAAAAAATCCCGGTTTTTGATTTTATTATGCACCTGCAACATGCCGATCTCGTAGCACTTAACCTCGATTCAATACATTCAGTGAGTAAATTACGATTCGATATGGCTGCCAATTTTTCGGGAAACAATATGGACAACCTCAATGGGTTGATTCAGATATTTAAAGCAAAATATGTTAACCAGAATGATTCACTTTTGCTTGATAACTTGATTGTTAGTGCACACCTCGACGAAATTAAAAGCAGGATAAGCATTGAGTCTGATTTTGCCGACCTCTCTGTGGAAGGAAAATATCGGTTCAATTCCATTCATGAATCGTTTCTGACAGTATTAGCAAATTATATCCCTGCATTAGGTACCCCACCTGAATCCGACCAGTTGAATAATCAGTTTGAAATGAATATCATAGTGAAGAAACTCGACGAGATTGCAGCGGTATTCGTTCCTGGTCTGAAAATAAAAACACCATTCGACATTTCGGGTGAAATAAACACATTGGCCGGTTCGCTGAAATTATCGGGCGAGATTCCCGAAGTGATTTACAATCATTTCAGAATAAACAATATTGATATCAATATCCAGCCCGACCCTGGAGAACTCAACTCAAGGTTCAGGATTGGAAATTTCAGTTTCAAAGATGATATAACCCTTCAGAATTTGGCACTGTTACTCAATGCAGGTAAAAACGAGATGAATGCCCGAATGGTATGGAACAACCTCGACAGAATTACTTACAGTGGTGATATTGAAACTAATATTTTCTTCAGAAGGGAATATGGGCATGCTAATCCACTGGTTGACATTGAAGTGCTTCCATCCAGGATAATATTAGCCGATTCTGTGTGGAATATTTCGCCTTCGGGTATCAGCATCGATTCAACCTCAATAGCCATTGACCGTTTCATGATAGGAAATTTTAACCATTACATCAGTCTGAACGGTAAAATTTCGGAAGACCGTAGCGACCAGCTTTCTATAAAACTGCAAAATATTGATCTGGAGAACCTTGACCTCTACCTTCAGGAAACCACCGGATTAAAAGGAATGGTAAACGGAACGCTCGGCCTATTTGATTTTTACAGTAATCGGCTCTTCTATTCCGATATCGAAATTAAAGGACTGGAATATCAATCGCATGCAATAGGTGATGTTGGCCTGGTAAATAAATGGGACAGGGAAACCAGCCTGATAGATTCAGAGATAACCATTCTCAACAATAATAGCCGACAATTTACGGGTAAAGGTTTCTACAATCCATTTTCAAAGAATATTTACTTCAACCTGAATTTTGATCATTTCAGCATTGGGATTCTCAATACACTGATTAAAGAAGGGCTGACCAATTTTCATGGAGATGGAAGCGGCAAGGTTATTCTTTCGGGAACCCCTGAAAAACTCCTGCTTGAAGGAGCCATTTTTGCTGAAAATGCAGGCCTTACTATCGATTACACGCAAGTAAGTTACAGATTGAATGACAGCATCAGGTTTTCGAACGATTCAATTATTTTCAGAAGGATTGAAGTCAGGGATGTTCAAAACAACAGGGGAATCTTTAATGGAACCATCCGGCATGACAATTTCAGCAATATGGATTACAACCTTGCCCTTACTTCCAATCAGATCATGGCCTTGAACACCACAAACCGTTTCAACGACCGTTTTTATGGAAGAGCATTGGCAAGGGCCTCTATACGCATTCAGGGCAAAGGAAAAAATGTGCGCTTGTCAGGTGAAGCCACCACGCTGACCGGAACAAACATTACCATTGGGTTAGGCGATGATGATGAAGTTACAAAATATGATTTTGTACGGTTTATTTCACGCGATGATTCTAATAATGAACAAGTTATTACTCATAATGTTCAAAATCAGGGAGGTACTGAAATTGATCTGACTATTACCGTAACACCAGAAGCAAGGGCACAGCTGATATATAACACCCAGATTACGGATGTAATCAGGGCTCAGGGGGAAGGCATCCTAAGGTTCAGAATGGATCCGAATTACAACATCAACCTTTACGGAAATTTCAATGTTGCCCAGGGTGAATATCTCTTTACCCTTCAAAATGTGATCAACAAAAGGTTTGTAATTGAACCCGGCGGATCGATCGTGTGGTCGGGTGACCCCTACAATGCTATTGTCGACATAAGTGCGGTTTACAGGTTGAAGGCATCACTTCGCGAATTATTTATGGGTAGTATGCGACCAATTGATTATACACAGCGGATTCCTGTCGAATGTAAAATATTGCTGAATGATGAACTCATAAGCCCAACCATAAATTTCGATATTGTGTTCCCATCGGCCGAAGACCGTTTACGCGACGAAGTACAACAATTTTTTACCACGCAGGAAGACTTGAATAAGCAGATACTTTCCTTGCTTGTTCTGGGCCAGTTTTATACGCCCGAGTTTATGCGTGGCACTTATGAGGCCAGCAATCCCAACCTGATCGGCAACACTGCCAGCGACCTATTTTCGAACCAGTTAAGCAACTGGCTCTCACAAATAAACCGCGATATTGATATTGGCATCAACTACCGTCCCGGGAATCAGCTCACCAACGATGAGATTGAGTTGGCCTTAAGCACACAGATTTTCAACGACCGAGTGATTATTAACGGGAACATTGGTAACAACTCGAATCCCAACAGCGTGAACAACAGTGAATTGGTTGGCGACTTTGATATCATTGTAAAACTAACCCCGAACGGAAAATTGCAACTTAAAGTGTATAACCGGTCCAACAATAATCTTATTAACGAAACTGCCCCCTATACCCAGGGAATTGGAATCACTTACAAAGAGGAATACAATGAAGCCGATGACTTCTGGCAAAAGTTTCTGGCTATTTTCCGTCGCGACCGTTTTGTACCGGCAAGGCAAACCTCAGCTAACCATTCGACACAATAATTGTAATGGAAAAATCTCAATAATTTTTTCACAGTTTTACATCAAAAGTTATAACAGGCATCACTTATTAACCATTTCAATCGAACCCTGCACCGAACTATTTACAATTCACCGCTTTCGTTAGTAACTTTCGCTTGTCGGTTTAAGCCTCAAATTAATTAATGACTAATTTTACCAGCAAAATAAATGAGTTGGCATCTCGTTTGTAAAAAAAGAATGAATCAAGACATAACAGATTTTTTATGATGAATATTTTCTTAAAGATCCAGGCCGACAACATGGCAGCAGGCTCTATGGTTATGAGCCCTGAACCCACAGGGATTTCACTTAAATTTATTGACCTTGCCCTTAAAGGGGGATGGATAATGATTCCGATACTTGCGCTTTCGTTTATCGGGGTATATATCTTTATCGACCGTTATCTGGCTATTAAACGAGCCGGGAAATTCGATACCGGGTTAATGGATAAAGTGAAGGCCTACATAACAGCCGGAAAAATTGATGCTGCTATTGCACTATGCCGCAGCAACGATAACCCGGCAGCACGGATGATCGAAAAAGGGATCAGCCGCATTGGCAGGCCACTCAACGATGTGAATGCATCTATTGAAAATGTTGGGAACCTCGAAATCCAGAAGCTCGAAAAAGGACTTCCGGTTTTAGCCTCGGTGGCAGGTGGTGCACCTATGCTTGGCTTTCTTGGTACAGTACTAGGGATGATACAGGCTTTCTACGATATGGCCAATGCAGGAAACAATATTGATGTTACCTTGCTATCCACAGGTATATATCAGGCTATGGTTACAACAGTGGCTGGTCTGATAGTGGGCATTATTGCCTATTTTGCGTATAACATTCTGGTAACCAATGTGGAAAAGGTGGTTTATAAAATGGAAGCCACCACATCCGAATTTATGGATATGCTTTACGAACCAGCATAAATTACCTTAAATGGCTTTAAAAAAGAGAAATAAAATCAATGCTGCATTCAGTATGTCGTCAATGACCGACATTGTGTTCCTGTTGCTCATATTTTTTATGGTGACATCAACACTGGTTGCTCCAAACGCGCTGAAACTGCTTTTGCCACAAAGCAACAGCCAGACTGCAGCAAAACCGGTGACCACCATTTCGATTACCAAAGATTTACAATACTATATAAACGATGGAGGTGCGGTCAAAAGGGTGGCATTTCAGGAAATCGAACCATTCCTGGTTCAACGTTTCGGGGGTAAACCCGAAGCATATATTTCCCTTCATGCCGAGAAAACTGTGCCCATTGAAGATGTAGTAAGGGTAATGAACATTGCCCGCAAGAACCAGTTTAAATTAATATTGGCCACTGCGCCAGAAAGATAATGTCAGAATATTTCCGGGAACATAAAAAAGGCATAGTCGGATCGCTCATATTTCATGCGATTTTGATTGTTCTCATGTTTTTCTTTGGGTTTTTCACTCCTCTGCCCCTACCGGGCGAGGAAGGAATACTGGTAAACTTCGGGAACAGCCAGACTGGTTTTGGATCAGAGGAGCCGGCTTCAAGGCGAATTGAACCCGAACCCACCCGGATTGAACCCCGTCAGGAAGTTACCCCTGCCACCACCCCAAAGCCACCGCCACAAAGGACACAGCCTGCCCGTGAAGAGGTTATGACACAGGATTTTGAACAAAGCGCTGCAATTGAGCAGGCTCGTCGCCGTCGCCAACAGGAAGAGCAACAAAAACAACAACAAATACAGGAAGAACAGCGCCGTCAGGCTGCAGAAAGGGAGCGTCAGCGCCAGGCTGAACTGGAAAAACAGCGTATTGAAGCAGAAGCACGACGCAAACAGGAAGAAGAAGCCCGTAGGATCGCAGAAATCGATAGCCGTACCCGCGACGCGTTTGGACGTACCAATACAGGCGCAAGCACCGGCAGCGGAACCGGACAAAGCCAGGGCGCAACCTATCCGGGAGGGAACCAGGGCGTACCTGCCGGTGACCCTAATGCAGGAACTTATGGACAGGGGGGCAGTGGCTCAGGTACACAGGGAAGCGGAATCTCATACAGCCTTTCGGGCCGTTCGGCAACTTCAACACCTAAACCCAACTATCCTGGCCGAGAAGAAGGTATCGTTGTGGTAAATATTACGGTTGACCGAAATGGAAATGTTACTGCTGCTACCGCAGGAGCAAGAGGCTCTACAACCATAAATCCCGAACTATTGGATGCTGCGCGCAGGGCTGCTCTTCAGGCAAAATTCAATGTTGATAACAACGCACCAGCCTTCCAGACCGGTACCATTACATATAGGTTTATTCTGGGGCAATAATTAGCCAGGAGCATTTCCGCCCAAAATATAGACACATCAGTTTTCAGAATAATGTCTTCAGTGTTGCTCAAAATAAATTTAGATTGAAAACATCAGAAAATCTATAAATATAAAATGGAGTCACCCAATCACTTTTTTAATATCAGTTGATCTGCGATAATGGTGTAGTTTTAGGCTCGGTTCCCATTTTTTTACTATTTTTTGGAATCCATTCGAGGATTTAATAATTTTATGGCAATAAACCACATTGAAAATGAAATCACTGAAAAAATCGGGAAAACTCAACAAACATTTCTATGAGGATGAATTGAAAAACCTTTTCATAGAGTTGGTTAAGCTTCAAAACTGGATAAAAAATGAAAAACTAAAGGTAGTTGTAATCTTTGAGGGGCGCGATGCTGCCGGAAAAGGAGGTACCATAAAACGGATTGCCGAGCCACTTAATCCCCGTATTTGCAAAGTCGTAGCTTTGGGTGTACCCACTGAACGCGAAAAAACGCAATGGTACTTCCAACGTTATGTTCAGCACTTACCGACAGGCGGCGAGTTGGTACTTTTCGATCGGAGCTGGTATAACCGTGCTGGTGTAGAACGGGTTATGGGATATTGCACCGACGAAGAATACTGGGATTTCCTGCGATCGTGCCCCAGCTTTGAGCTGATGTTGATCCGTGCCGGAATAATCCTGATAAAATACTGGTTTTCGGTAAGCGAAGAAGAGCAGGAAAAAAGGTTTCTGAGCAGGATTAAAGATCCGACAAAACGTTGGAAATTCAGTGAAATGGACATAGTTTCCCGAGGTAAATGGGTAGAGTACTCCAAAGCAAAGGATGAGATGTTTACATACACCGATACCAAACAATCGCCCTGGTATGTGGTTGACGGCGACGACAAACTGCGTTCGCGGCTCAATTGCATCAAGCACCTGCTTTCCCTTATTCCCTATAAAGATACAGAATTACCTATGGTCGAACTGAGGACACGCCCCAAACAATCGGGCTATGTGAGGCCACCTATGGAGGAACAAACCTTTGTACCCGATTATTACAAAGATTTGGTTTTAGACCCAGATGACTAACATGGTTCACGTTCATAATGAAGATTTTGCACTTAATCAGCAGGTTTAATATAGTGTAAGTTTATCTCCTGATTCAAACTAAGTGTTTATTAAGGGTGATGCTTGTTATAGGAATTTTTTACTTACCATAAAAATACCAAAAAAGCAATAAAACCATAAGAATTAGAATAAAACTTTTAATTTTAAGCATAATTGCAATGGTTTTTTTGTGGTTTATATATGTCAACTATTTGGGCAAATAACTTGACCCCAATATTAGTAATGGTTTAGCCCCCTATAAATCGGACTATCGTATAGATGGTTAAACAAACATAAT
>JBBIHB010000073.1:0-10896 GCA_037447215.1 Bacteroidales bacterium | reverse complement strand
ATTTATGGATCGGAAACGGTAATGTACCCATACCATGATTACAATTGCTGGCAAATGCGAAGCTATGAAGAATGGCTGGCCGGACAGTTGGAAGATTATATAGCCGGCGAGTTTCTGTGGACAGGCTTTGATTACCTGGGCGAAGCTGGCATTGGTGATGTAGGCCATGGTTGCGATTTCTGGAAAACCTGGCCTGGCTGGCCCTGGCGTGGAGCATCGTGCGGGGTTATTGATATGTGCGGTTTCCCCAAGCCGGGATATTGGTTCCGGAAAGCCCTTTGGAACGATGAGCCCATGGTTTATATTGCAGTGCAAACCGATATATCCGCCAGGAACAGGGACGTAGTTTCTTTCTGGAACTGGCCAAAGGTGGAAGCCCACTGGAACCACAACCTGGTTGGAGATACGCTGGCTGTTCATATCTATACTAACGTACCCGATGTGGAGTTGATATTAAACGGCAAATCACTGGGTGTGCGTAAATGGAATTTACGAAATGAAGCCTTTCTGTTCTGGGAAGTGCCTTATGAACCGGGTAAACTGGAAGCCATTGGAAAAACGGCTGATGGGAACACGGTATCGTTTGCCGTGCAGACTGCCGGAGAACCAGCCAAAATAGTGCTGTCGCCCGACCGCAAAACCATCAAAGCAAACAAGCAGGATTTATGCTATGTGGAGGTACAATTGGCCGATGCCAGCGGTATTCCTGTCCTGTTTGCTGACAATATGATCGAATTTGAAGTAAGTGGTGCCGGTAAGCTCGTGGCTGTGGGAAATGGTAACCAGCAAAGCCACACCTTTTTCAAAGGCGGAAAGATGGAAACATATCTGGGGAAATGCCTTGCCATAGTTCAATCTACCGATGAGAAAGGAACTATAAACATTACTGCAAAAAGCAATTTTATTCCGGTTGCAACAGCCACACTGAAAGCAGAATAAAAAATTATCAGGGATGAATAATCAAATTAAAAATATAATAAAACTACGGATATCGGTTCTTTTGACCATACTTATAATCACGGTTAACCTTTATGCCCAAACGGCCATGATTAATGTACCCGGAAGGAGCAATACCACCAGCCTGAACGGGAAATGGACTGTAATAATTGACCCCAATGATAGTGGGGATTACAGAAGGGTATGGGAGGAAAAAAAACTTCAACAGAAAACTGATTTTGTAGAATACTCTTTCGAAGGAGGCCCCGAATTAAAGGTACCGGGCGACTTTAACACGCAGATGTGCGAACTTACCTGGTACGAAGGGACGGTGTGGTACCGGAAGCAGTTTAATTATAATTTGCAGACTGGGAATAGGTTGTTCCTGCACTTTGGGGCGGTAAATTACCTGGCTGTTATTTACCTGAATGGTCAAGAGATTGGAAGGCACGAAGGCGGCTTCACTCCGTTCCAGTTTGAGGTTACCGATAGAATAAAGAAAGGCAGCAACACTGTAATCGTAAAAGTGAACAACAATCGTTTAGGAAATGGCCTGCCTGGTTTTGGTTACGATTGGTTCAACTATGGCGGTATCACCCGCGATGTTGATTTAATAGAAACCAGCCATACCTATATCGAGGATTACTTCATCCAGCTTAAGAAAAGCAGCCTTGAAACTGTTCTGGGATGGGTGCAACTGAATGGGGCCAATTCAGGGCAAAACATTGGGGTTAAAATCCCTGAACTGGGAATATCGCATAGAACAGTTACAGATGGAAACGGCCTTGCCAAATTTGAATTTTCGTTAAAGTTTCAGCATTGGTCGCCCGAAAACCCTAAACTTTATAAGGTAACCATAGAAACCAGTACCGATTCTGTAATTGATGAAATCGGGTTCAGGAGCATCGAAACCAGAGGGGGCGAAGTATTGCTGAATAGCAAGCCCATTTTTATCAAGGCAGTGAATATTCACGAAGAGAACCCCTACAAAAGGGCACGGGCACATTCAATTGATGATGCAAAGGTATTACTTAATGCGGCTAAGGAATTGGGGTGCAACATGGTGAGGCTGGCCCATTACCCTCATAGCGAAAACATGGTGAAAGAAGCCGAAAAAATGGGATTGATGGTTTGGGACGAGCTGCCCGTTTATCAGCATATCCAGTTTTCCGACAGCCTGATGCCTTCCAAATTGGAGCTCATGCTGAACGAAATGATCCGACGCGACCGGAACCGTGCAAGTGTTGTGGTTTGGTGCCTTTCCAACGAAACCTACCCGAGTACCACAAACCGCAACGAAACGCTTATTGCCCTCACCAAAAAAGCACGGGAGCAGGATTCATCGAGGCTGGTTGTGCATGTAATTAATACACAAGGCTACAGCAACAACACCTTCCATGTGTGGGACCCGCTTTATGAATTTTCCGACCTTGTTGCCCTGAACGAATATGTGGGTTGGTATATTCCCTGGCAAGGCAAGCCTTCCGATACAAAATGGAACATTACGTTCCCCGGTAAGCCGGTTTTCATTTCTGAATTTGGCGGTGAGGCTTTGTATGGCAACAACGATGGGCCCGATGATGAAGCCAACTTCTGGACCGAAGCTTACCTTGAGCAGATATACATCAACCAGGTAGAAATGTTTGGTACAGTACCCAATTTGGCTGGCGTGTGCCCCTGGTTGCTGTTTGATTACAGGTCCCTGGTCAGGATGAACCAGGTTTACCAAAAGGGATTCAACCGGAAAGGCCTGCTCGACGAATACGGACAGAAAAAGAAAGCATGGTATGTTATGAATCAATATTTTAATAAAAACTAAAAACGGTAGAAGAAACAAAATCAACCAAAATGAAAGGATTCAAACGATGAAAAAATTTTGTTTTTCATTAATTCTTGTACTGGCATATGTAAACGTTTACAGTCAGGGCGAATTTTTAGAAAAAGCCATCGCAGTTCCGTTTTCCAGCAGTTCGGTAGTTCTCAAACCATCATGGATCAAGGAGAGAGAAGATTTGAATACCGCTTATATATATTCACTCGATCCGGATAGGCTATTGCATAATTTCAGGGTAAACGCCGGACTTCCGTCAACCGCAAAACCCCTCGAAGGTTGGGAGGCGCCAAACATCGGCCTGAAAGGACATTTTACAGGTCACTATCTTTCAGCAGTTTCTATGTTGGCCGGGAAAAACAACGACCCTCGGTTTAAAGAAAGGGTTAATTACATGGTCGAAGAATTGAATAAATGCCAGCAAGCCCTACCCAACGGGTATCTCAGCGCTTTTCCCGAAAGAGATTTTGATGTATTGGAAGAAAAATTTGGCGGGGTATGGGCGCCTTACTACACCTATAATAAAATTATGCAGGGTTTATTTGATGCTTATTTTTATGCAGCCAACCAGACCGCTTTGGCGATGGTTACAAATATGGCGGCGTATGTAAATATGCGTATGTCGAAACTCGATGAAGCTACAATAGAAAAAGTGCTGTACAGTGTTGGTGCCAATCCGTCGAACGAAGCGGGGGCAATGAATGAAGTCCTGTATAAGTTGTATAAAGTAACCAAAGATCCTGACCATTTGGCTTTGGCGAAACTATTCGACCGCGACTGGTTTCTTGGGCCTCTTTCCCGGAATGAAAACATATTATCAGGTCTGCATTCCAATACCCATATTGTTCTTGTAAATGGTTTTGCTGAGGCGTATCCTGTAAATAATGACGTAAAGTACCGCGATGGTGTGGTCAATTTCTGGGATATGCTCATCAACCATCATGCATATGCAAACGGTTCAAGCAGTGGCCCACGTCCCAATGTGGTAACACCAACCTCGCTTAGTGCCGAACATTGGGGAGTGCCCGGCATACTCAGCAACACTATGACAAAAGAAATTGCCGAAACGTGTGTATCGCACAATACACAGAAACTATCCTCTGCCCTGTTTTCGTGGACAGCCAGCCCAAAATATGCCGATGCATATATGAATACGTTTTATAATTCCATTCTGTCTCTGCAAAGCGCCCAAACCGGCCAATGTGTCTATCATTTGCCTTTAGGTTCGCCCCGCAGCAGATTGTACCTGAAAGAAAATGATTTTCGTTGCTGCAATGGATCATCCATTGAAGCTTTTACACAGTTCAATTCGGGTATATATTACCACAATAATTCAACATTATGGGTAAATTTGTACATCCCGTCAAAATTAAACTGGTCCGAAAAGGGAATTGAAATAGACCAAACCGGAAATTTTCCTGAAAATCAGAATGTTGAACTCACAATTTCAACAACAAAAACAACAGAATTTGAACTCAAACTTTTTATACCATCATGGGCCAAAAAGGTTGATGTGGCTGTAAATGCTGAAAAGCAAAATATAAAAACCACACCGGAATCTTTCCTGAGCTTAAAAAGTCAGTGGAAAAACAACGACAAAATCAACCTGGTGTTTGAATATGACTTCCACCTTAAATCCATGCCCGATGACGAAAATGTTTTTGCCATTTTTTATGGGCCGATCCTTCTGGCATTCGAAACCCCATCTGAACTGATTTTACGAAATAACAAGGATGAAATTTTACGCAATCTTACGGTGCTTGAGAAAAACAAAACATTTCAACTGAAGAATGGGGGAAAAACATTTTTATTGAGGCCTCTTTACGATATCGAAAACCAGTCGTACGGGGTATATGCCACCATCAGGAATTATTGAATGCAGCATCGGCTTCTGAAAATTATATGCAACATTATAATGCTATTGAACTTGCAGGGTTGAAAACATTCAGATAGGCTGATTCAGAGACTTACCTCAATCCTAGAATTATCTGATATTAATAATAATATACCCGATTTTAAAAGCCTGTAAGTACACATGAGGTATCTTTATCTGATAAATAAATAATACTCATGAGAAACATAATCATTATTTTCTGTTTGCTTATTTCGGTTTTTATATCGGCACAATCGCCCTCAATAACCAGTCCCGACAAAAACCTGGTTGTAAATGTTATGGTCGAAGACGGAATTCCGGCCTACACGGTTACCTACAAAGGCAAAATGATGATTGAGAATTCCCCGTTGGGATTAACCACCAACGAAGGAGACTTCAGTTCGGGCATGAGCCTGGCCGAGTCATCCCCTGGCGAAGTTTCGAAAGAATATGTACAGGATAAAATCAAACAGTCGTATATAAAATACAAGGCAAATACCTTGAAATGCACGTTTTTGAATCCGGGAGGAAAACAGATTTCTGTCTTTTTCCAGGTGAGCAACAACAATATTGCATTCCGGTATGAACTTCCGGTTTGGGGCGAAAGGTTATCCTGTGTGGTTAAACAGGAATCAACAGGGTTCAGGTTCCCTTCGTTTGCAAAAAGCTTTCTCTCGCCCATGATGAAACCTATGGGTGGGTTTGCCCGAACTACCCCCAGCTACGAAAGCGGCTACGAAATGGCAGTGTCATTGGAAAGCAATACTTCCCGGTATGGTTATGTATTCCCCGGACTCTTTCAGATTGGAGACCAAGGCTGGGTTCTCCTTTCCGAAACCGGTGTGAGAAGCTTGTATTGCGCATCCAGCCTCAGTAGTTACAAAAACGGATTATATACCATTGAATACCCGCACCCGGAACAAAACAACGGGTTTGGAAGTTCGGGCGCTCAAATCGGGCTTCCGGGAGTTACCCCCTGGCGTACCATTACCGTTGGCGAAACCCTGAAACCCATTGTGGAAACAACCATATCGTGGGATGTGGTTGACCCGCTGTATAAACCATCACAACCCTATCGATACGGCAGGGGAACCTGGAGCTGGATAATTTGGCAGGACAACAGCATGAATTACGAAGACCAGGTGAAATATATTGATCTGGCTGCTGTAATGAATTTTGAATATATTCTGATTGATGCGTGGTGGGACGCCCGGATTGGTTACGAAAGGATGGAAGAACTTATTCGTTATGCCCGATCGAAAAATGTGGATGTTTTTCTTTGGTACAATACAAACGGGGCTACCAGCGATGCTTTCCAGACCCCATTAAACAAAATGAATACATCGATAGCCCGCAAAGAAGAAATGAAGTGGCTCAAAAAAGTCGGGGTTAAGGGGATTAAGGTCGATTTCTTCGGTGGCGATAAGCAGGAAACCATGCGCTTATATGAAGATATCCTCTCCGATGCCAATGATTATGGCCTGATGGTCGTTTTTCACGGCACTACCCTTCCCCGTGGATGGGAAAGGATGTTTCCCAACTTTGTTGGAAGCGAAGCTGTAGTAGCTTCCGAGATGCTTGTTTTTGTGCAGGATGTCCGCGAGAAAGAAGCCTTGAACGCTACCTTGCACCCCTTTATCCGGAATTCGGTTGCCAGCATGGAGTTTGGCGGGGTTATCCTGAATAAATACCTCAATAAAAGCAATGAGCGAAGATTAAAACGGTTGACAACAGATATTTTCCAACTGGCTACCGGTATCCTGTTTCAAAGTCCGATGCAATTTTTTGCACTAACCCCTAACAATCTCACTGATGTTCCTGAATTTGAAATTGATTTTATGCGGAATATCCCTACTACCTGGGATGAAACCCTTTATGTGGATGGGTTACCGGGAGTGTATAGTATAATTGCCCGCCGGCATGGCGATACCTGGTATATAGCCGGGGTAAATGCTGAAAAGCAGGAAAAGAAATTAAACCTCAGCATACCTATGCTGGCCGGTAAAAATATAGCCATGTATAACGACAAAAAAGATGGTACGCCCTACCTGGAAAAAATAAAAATCCCGGACAACGGGCAATTCTCCATTACGATGCAACCCAATGGTGGCTTTGTCCTGAAAAATTAAAACCATATCAGCCAAAGAGAGTACAATACTATTTTTAATGAATCAAATCATAAATCATAATGAAAACTAATTTATTCCGGGTGAGCCTGCTGCTTATTTGCTGGTTTGCCATCATAGCGTTTGTTCCGGCTAGCCAGAAAGCCAAAAAGCCAATATATCTCAACACTGCATATTCTTTCAAAGAGAGGGCAATCGATCTCGTATCAAGAATGACCCTCGAAGAGAAAATAAGCCAGATAGGCAATACTATGCCACCTATCCCACGTCTTGGGGTAAACCACTACGATGTGTGGGGCGAAGCTTTGCACGGCATAATGGGCCGCAACAACAACAGCGGGATGACGGCAACTTCGTTCCCCAATAGCGTAGCCATTGGTTCTACCTGGGATCCGGAACTGATCAAGCGCGAAGCAAGTGTAATTTCGGATGAAGCACGGGGATTCAACCACGATCTCATTTTTACGCTTACCTACTGGTCGCCGGTTATTGAACCTGCCCGCGATCCACGATGGGGGCGTACTGCCGAAACTTTTGGCGAAGACCCTTTCCTGGTTACCCAAATCGGAAAAGGCTTTATCCAGGGCATGATGGGCGACGACCCCAGATACCTGAAAACCGTTCCCTGCGGAAAGCATTACTTAGCCAACAATACCGAGTTTAACCGCCATACCGGCACTTCCGATATGGACGACAGGGATATGCGTGAATTTTACCTTGCACCCTATCGTACGCTGATCAGGGATTACAAACTGCCTTCGATTATGACCGCTTACAATGCCGTAAACGGAGTTCCTGTGTCGGCCAGCAAGTTTTTGGTTGACACCCTTGCCCGGAAAACCTATGGGTTAGATGGTTATGTAACCGGCGACTGCGGGGCTATTGATGATATGGTACGGGGGCACAACTACGTTAAAACCCTCGAAGAAGCGGCAGCATTGGGCATTAAGACCGGTGTTGACTCCGACTGTGGCGGGGTTTATCAAACCCATGCCATGATGGCTCTGGAAAAAGGCTTGATTACCGAAGACGATATCGACAAAGCCCTTATCAATATTTTCACCATCAGAATGAGGATTGGGGAGTTCGACCCCAGGGAAATTGTACCGTATGCAGGTATAAAACCAGGCATCGTTAACGATCCATCGCACAACGACCTGGCCATTGAAATTGCCACCAAAACCCCGGTACTGTTAAAGAATGATGTACGGGCAAAAACAGGTCAAAAAGCGTTGCCCATTGATTTAAAGAACATTAAAAAAATTGCCGTGCTCGGTCCCCAGGCCGATAAGGTTGAGTTGGGCGACTATTCAGGCCCTGTTGAACCGCACTTGAGCATTTCACATTTAAAAGGTATTCAGAATTATATCAAAGAAAAAAATCTCAATACCGAAGTTGTTTCCCGTTTGAGCGGGAATACCGACCGGAAAACCGATTTCTTCAACATGATCGGTTTTTCAACCGTATCAAACGGTAAAATTTTAATGGATTACGATGCCACTAAATACGACGGTTCATCGGCTGGTTTGATCACCTCGGCCAGGTTTGGCCAGGCTTCGGTGCGCGGCATTAAAGATGGCGACTGGACCATGTACCAAGGTGTGGATATTACCAATGTTGACTCCATCCGTTTTAATATGACCGTTTCGGGCGAAGGCGGAACACTCGAAGTGAGGGTGAGTTCGGCAACCGGTAATGTTCTGGCATCGCAATTTATTGTTCCTGAGCAGCAAGGTGGCGGTGGTGGTTTTATGAGGGGCGGACGGGCGCGTACGGTTCCAGTAAAAATAAACTCCCTGGGGATTACCGGCCCGCAAACCATTGTACTGGTTTACCGCGAAGCCGAAAGTCCCGGTACCGATCAGGAAACACTCGACATGGCAGCTTCGGCCGATGTGGTACTTATTTTTGTGGGTACCGACCAAACCACAGGCCGCGAAGAGTCGGACCGCTTTGCCATTACCCTGCCCGGTAACCAGAACGAACTGATTAAATCGGTTGCAGCGGTAAATCCCAATACCATTGTGGTCATGCAAACCATGGGCATGGTTGAAGTGGAGCAGTTCAGGCATTCTCCCAATATTCCCGGCATCATTTGGGTTGGGTACAACGGACAGGCACAGGGTACTGCTATGGCCAGGGTTTTGTTTGGCGATGTAAACCCGGGCGGAAAACTCAACGTAACCTGGCACAAATCGCTCAACGACCTGCCCGATTTCAACGACTATTCCTTGCGTGGCTACGATGCCGAAGGCCGTACTTATTGGTATTTCGACAAAGAAGTATCGTACGAATTTGGCTTTGGCTTGTCGTACACCACGTTTGAGTACAGCAACTTTACCATCAGCAAAAACAACATCACTCCCAACGATAAAGTAACGGTTAGTGTTGATGTAATGAATACCGGCGATGTTGACGGCGACGAAGTGGTCCAGGTTTATGTCAGGACCCCCGATAGCCCCTCGTCGCTGGAGCGGCCAATCAAAAGGCTGAAAGGCTTCAAAAGGGTGAGCATTCCTGTTGGCCAGATCAAAACCGTTTCCATCGATATCGATTGTTCCGACCTCTGGTTCTGGGATGCCGAAAAGGGTAAAATTACCTTCGATCAGGGCAAATACATCTTTGAAATAGGTGCCTCGTCGAAAGACATTAAAGGAACCGTAGAAGCCCGCATGAGTGGTGCTTACAAACCCCTGCTGACCACTGTTGTTGCCGAAAGCAACAAGATGATACTTCGCCCCGGCGATATGGTTCAAACCAGCGTAACAGCTCCTATGACCGACGACAGTTTCTGCGACCTCACAAAAGCCAAAGTGGTTTACAAGTGCAACAACCCAAAAGTTGCAACTGTTGATGCTACAGGAAAAGTAACAGCTAAGGGAGTTGGTGTTGCGCTGATTTTTGCCTTTGTAACCGTCGATGGTGTAACCGTTTCGGGTAGCTACCCCATTAAAGTAATGCCCGACCTTACCCCCAGGTCGATAACAGTTGACGGTAAAGCCATAAAGGGCTTCAATAAGGAAATCAAAGCATACAGTTACCTCTTGAACAGCATTTCGAAAGTTCCGGAGGTCAAAGCTTCGGCAATGGGAGAAGGCATTCTGGTGGAGGTTGAGCAGGCCAAAGGTGTTCCCGGAACAGCAGTGGTAAAAATCATCGATATTATCACGCTCGAAACCAATACTTATTATTTGAATTTCGATGTGAAATCGGTGAGTGATGAATTCAACAATGGAAATATAGGCAGCCAATGGATGTGGGTAAGGGAGAAACCGCAGGGCTACGATTTGAGCAAAAAACCCGGATCACTTACCATTACCAGCGAAGTTGGCGGTGTGGTTGAGGGCACCAACAATGCCAAAAACATATTACTGCAAAGTGCCAACAACGATTGGGTGATCGAAACAAAGCTAATCGGAACCAGGGTGCCATCACAGCCCGAAAGTGGGGGGATACTTGCTTACGAAAACGACGACAACTTTGTGAAACTGATGTTCAGGGCTGTTACTAAAACCAGCAGGGGCGGCAACAGGACATCGCCCGAAACACAGCCCGGTACAATCGACCTGATTATGGAAGAGAACGGCATCACAAAGTCGATGGGCAGTTTCAACCTGCGCAATGCAATTATAGACGAAAACTTTTTGTGCCTGAAACTGGATAAGAAGGGGAGCATCTATACTGCTTACTATTCGCTTGATGGTAATAATTATACCCAATTGGGAGTTGCCGATATTTTACTGAAAGACATCAGGGCAGGATTGATTGTGTGCGATGGCATTGTGACCCAATATATGAAAAGTACTTTCTGGTTCAATTCGGATACGACAAAACCCGATACACCATTTGATATTTCGTTTGATTATTTTCGCATTGTGAATTCAGGTTTAGAGTAATAAATCAATAACATAACTAATATGAACAGAAAATTTATAACTATGGTTTTGATTGCAGGTATTTTGCTGTCAATCGTATCATGCACGAACAGTTCCCGGACCAGCGATAAAGCCACATCACCAAAATTTGAAGAAACCTGGGAATCCCTGGCAACTATCGAGAGGGAGCCGGAGTGGTTTAAGGATGCCAAACTGGGAATATATTTTCACTGGGGGCCATATAGTGTGCCGGCT
>JBBIHB010000072.1:0-11033 GCA_037447215.1 Bacteroidales bacterium | reverse complement strand
GTTAAGGTTACTTTGTACTTTACCATAGCCGTTTTTTGGCAAAGATACAAATATTGCGTCATATTACAATTGACATGACACTACATATTTTGTTGGATGAATTCCCCCATATGTATTCTTTCTCTGGTCAGCATATGGTGGTGAAGTTATGATAAGGTCTATTTTATTATCTTCTATGTGTTTAAGAATTTTCAGGCAATCTCCTTGATATATTTTTGTTTGAATTTCCATCAAATTTAATTAAAGATTTTAAGTTCATTTTCATACACAAATTAAAGATAATTGTGAAAATTTCACAATTAAAAATATATTTCTGCCAGGATATTTTCGAATGGCACGCCTTTTTCAATCAGAAAGTCACGCACCTCGACCACCATCAATGCTTTTCCGCAAAGGTAATATTTAATCTCCTCCGGGATTTGTTTTTCGTTTTTCAAAAAATCAGTAACCCTGCCCGGAAAAGTATTGAACGATTTCTCACGTGAACAACATCTTATATAGTGTTCACCAAGAAGTTCTTCCATTTCATCTTCGAAATAAAACTGATTAAGGTAACTGACCCCGTGAATTAATCTTTTATTTTCAGTTATCCCCGATCGGGCCATACTGTAAAAAGGGGCTATTCCGGTTCCGGTGGCAATCCACCATGCAGGTCCTCCCGAATCGGCAAAACTTCCGTAAGGGGGTGATACATACATTAAATCTCCCGGAACACAAGCCGAAAGTTTTGGGGTAAGCAAACCCTCTTTTTTGATGTTGAACAGGATAGAAATTTCCCGGTCGGTATTACAGCTGCAAATACTGTATATGCGCGGGGGGTGATTTTTATCCATGGTAATTTTGACCACCTGCCCTGGTATGGACCCATAATTTCGCTTAAAAGAAATCAGATGAACTCCTGGTGCAATTTTCTGGTTCGAATTAATTACAACTGGTTCCAATACCGTTTCGTTATAAAGATTTCGTTTCATTTTTATAATTATTCAATCCCTAAACAAAAAATAAGCCTATGGTGTTGTTCACAAAGAGCAAAAAACTTTTTTAAATTATTAAAAAGAATATTGCTTTGCAGCGATTTTTTTTCAACTTTGAGGAAATTTTTAATCTATAATGAAAAACCTTTTTAAAAGCTGGGGGCAAAGTCAGGGAGTTGAATTAAAGAAAATAGGGCATAAAAAACAGATCATACGCAATATTTTTTTTAAAGGGCCGGTTTCGAGTGCTGAGCTAACCAGGAACCTGAATCTGAGTACCCCGAAAATCAACAGCCTTCTTCAGGAACTGATAACCGAGGGTTTGTTGAAAGAATTGGGTCCCGGCGATTCAAGTGGTGGTCGCAGACCCGCAATTTACGGGCTTATCGACGAAGGATTTTTTATCGTTGGAATTACAATTAATATATATCGCACCATTATTTCGGTATTCAACGCCAGCAATCGGGAAATAAGTGGTCCCCACTTGATAGATGTTCATATGCAACGTAATTTCAGCATGTTTTCAGCCATCAATGAAAAACTACATGAAATTCTGAAGGTTCAGGGATTAACGCCCGATAATGTTATTGGTGTGGGCATTGAAATGCCTGGGCTTGTGTGCCAGGAAACCTGTATGAATAAAACATACTTCCCGGAAATTGAAAAACTCCATTTAAGGATAGGGGAAGTATTCGGGATACCTGTATATTTTGATAACGATGCCCGTATCAGGACTTTTGCTGAACAACAATTTGGACTGGCACGTAACCGGCAAAATGTATTAATGGTTCATGCCGACTGGGGAATTGGTTTAGGGATAATAATAAATGGGCAATTGTTTCCCGGGAAATCAGGTTTTTCAGGTGAGTTTGGCCATATCCCCATGATCGAAAACGGCGAGTTATGTCATTGTGGGAAAAGGGGCTGCCTCGAAGCCATTGCCTCTGTTGCTGCCATTGCCCGTAATGCCCGGAGGGGCATTCAGGAAGGACATGCTTCCCTGTTGGTAAATCTTGTTGATGGAGAACTGCAGAATATTGATGCAACCCTGGTTATAAATGCAGCCAGGCAAGGCGACCAGTTTTCGATTTCATTGCTTACCAATGCCGGGCAATGGCTGGGAAAAGGCATTACATTTCTGATTCAGGTGTTTAATCCTGAACTTGTAATTATTGGGGGTAAACTTGCCGAGGCAGGCCAATTTCTTCAAGCTCCAGTAAAACAGGCACTTTTAACATATGCAATTCCCGATATTTCGAACGACACAGAGATTGTTTTCTCTGCTATGGGAGTTAAGGCTGGCACAATAGGTGCAGCAGCTTTTGCAATTGATAAACTATCGCAATAAAAAATCATGGCAAAAATGAATACAAATTTTTCAAAAGTAGAACAGGCATTTTATGCAGAATCGGGGAACTACCATATATCAACGGTAACACCCTATCTGATGGTTGATAACTTTCCGAAGTTAGGGTTACTGTCTGCACTGAGTTTTCTTGAGTGGGTTAGCGAAAATCCAGAGGGTGTGGTAACACTTCCGATTGGTAAAACGGCGCTCCATTTTCTGACCAACATGCATTTTCTACTCGAAAACTGGGATACCTCCCGTGGTATACAGGTACTTGAAAAATATGGCCTTGCATCCGGGAAAAAGCCCGATTTGAGAGGATTGCACCTGGTTCAGGCCGGTGAGTTTTACCCCATCAGTTCGGAGCAGCACAACAGTTTATGGAATTATTTGTACAACTATTATATTAAAGGCTTCGGCTTCGATCCATCTAAATCGCTTCTCATTAATTCGGATGAAATTACTCTCGCCGGCGGAAAACATTTCCGGGAGGTTTTTCCCGATTCGAGGATTGACCTGACACTTCGGTTCAGGGAAGCCAAAAATCAAATGGAAAAAATTCAGCAGGAATCTATTTTTATGATCGACAACTGGTGTTCCAGATATGAAGAAGCTATAAGGTCGAAAGGGGGGATAGGTTTCTTTCTGGGGGGGATTGGTCCCGACGGTCACATCGCTTTTAATACCCGAGGAACTAACCATTATTCACCCACCCGTTTAACCGGAACAAACTTTGAAACACAAGCTGTAACCGCAGGCGATTTAGGGGGTATAGAAGTTTCGCGGAACAGGCTTGTAATAACTGTGGGTTTAGGCACCCTAACCTATAATCACGGCAGCATGGTCATTGTTTATGCGGCAGGCGAAGCCATTGCCGATGTTATCCGCGATTCTGTTGAATCTGAACCATCGAATATATATCCTGCAACAGCATTCCAGAAACTCAAAAATGCAAGGTTTTACCTGACAAAAGGAGCTGCCGTTAAACTTTCAGACAGCATTGACCGCTATTATATTGACACTCCCTGGAACCATCAGAAAACCGAACGGGCAGTAATAGAATTGTGCAAAAAGATCAATAAGTTTGGCCATAAAGTAACACTCGATGAATTAAAGGCAGATAAATATTGCAGTCAGATTCCCGGGCTTAATGAGAATACTGTGCAGTCAGTAATTGACTCCATTACGGCCAAAATCAAAAAAGGTATGGCTCGGGAAACCAACGAGGTTTTTTACCATACCGGACCCCACCACGACGATATAATGCTTGGTATTATGCCTATGACCAACCGGCAGAGCCGCGATGCATCGAATACTATGCACTTCTCGGTACTGACATCAGGATTTACCGCAGTAACCAATTCCTTTATGCTCGGTTTGCTTCGTGACACCCTTAAGCTGATTGGCATTGGTAAAATAGAAATGATCTATTTCCCTGATTTTTTCGAAAAGGGATACCAATACAAATGGGATAAGGACGTTTATCACTACCTCGATAACATTGCAGCAAAAGATGAAGAAGGAAAGCGCAGGGGTGTTTGTCACCGCCTGGTCAGGTCGATGGTTGGAATATGGAACCTGAAAAGTGAGGATGGCCTGATCGTTGCCATTAACGAAACCATCAGGGAATTGGAAAGCAGCTACGACGGATCGAAAAACCCACCGAAAATACAGAAGTTGAAAGGGATGATCCGTGAGTATGAAGAGGAACTTGTTTGGGCGCACTACGGAATCCCTGTGAAAAATGTTCATCATTTGAGGCTTGGGTTCTATCAGGGCGATGTGTTTGGTTCAGGGCCAAATTTTGAACGCGATGTTTTACCTGTCCTCGAAGATTTCAGAAAATATAAACCAACGGTAATCAGCCTGGCTATGGATCCGGAGGGTAGTGGCCCCGATACCCATTATAAAGTATTGCAAGCTATCGCTGCGGCTGTTAAAGAATGGTCGAAGGAAGAAAACCTTTCGGGTTTGAGGGTGATTGGATACCGTAATGTATGGTTCCGGTACAATCCCTGGGATGTGGAAATGATTGTGCCGGTTTCGATGAACTCACTTGCTACACTCGATAAATCGTTTACCGATTGCTACCTTAGCCAGGTTGATGCTTCATTCCCCAGCTATCAGCTCGATGGTAAATTCAGTGACCTAACCCAACGCATCTGGATGGAACAACATAAGCAAATTCAATTTTTATTAGGCAAAAACTTTTTTTACGAAAATGTACATCCTTTGCTGCGGGCTACCCATGGACAAATCTATATTCGTGAACTCAGCGCTGATGAATTTATAAGGGAAGCTATGTCATTGGGTAAGTCGGTCGAAGGATTATTGTAAAATTAAAGCAATTTGAAATGTTAACTGGGTTTCATTTGAAAAATCTGCTATTTTTGAGTCAAAAACCAACGATTAAAAAAGATTGTACACATGAAAATAGTAGGCGTCGATATTGGGGGAACCTCCATTAAGGCTGGTTTGGTGTCCGGCGACAAAATTATCAGAAGGTCTGAATGGGATACCCCTTCCGACCGTCCGCAACATGAAGTTCTTCAAATTGTTTATCGGGTTATTGAGGAAGTCTTTGATCCGGATATTGCAGGAATCGGGATTGGTGTTCCGGGTTTGGTCGATTTGGATGAACAACTGGTACTCGATGTGGTAAATATTCCCAGTTGGGATTCTATTCCACTTGCCGAACTAGTTTCTGATTTTTTTAACAAACCTGTTTTTGTAAACAACGATGCCAATTGTTTTGCAGTAGGGGAGAAATATTTCGGGAAAGGGAAACCCTTTAAAAATTTTGTAGGGGTCACCATAGGCACAGGCCTAGGTGCCGGAATTATCATCAACGGGCATTTATATTCGGGGCGTTTGTGTGGAGCCGGCGAATTCGGTAATATTTGGTACCGGGACCGGAATATTGAATCCTATGCTTCCGGCCAGTTCTTCAGGGACAAAAACCTCGATGGTCAACTTATTTTCAGAAGGGCTTCGGTGGGCGATCCTGTAGCGTTGCAGCTTTTCGAAGAACTTGGTACCCACATTGGTAAGGCAATTGCCAATATTTTGTTTGCCCTGGCACCCGAGGCAATTATCCTTGGTGGATCGGTCAGCAGTGCCTATAAATATTTCAGCGAGTCAATGAACGATTTTCTGGAAGATAATTTTCCCTACCGGAGATTATTCAACCAATTGATTATCGAGGTTTCCGAAAATCCCGATATGGCTATACTTGGGGCTTCTTCCCTGGTACTCGATTCGCAGCAATAAATCGATTGACTGCACCTGCAAAAAACTTCAAATTGCATGAATTAAAGGGGGATGATTCCCCTTTTTTATTTTAAAAAATAGCAAAATGTAAAAATTTCATCTGAAATTCAATTTTTTTGTCCTGAACGGATATTTAGATAATGATTGATAGTAATTGAAAATCAGGGTTTTAAAGGAGACTTATTTAATTTGGAATTCGAATGTTTAAATAGCGCAATATTTTTTTTTTATACTTAACAATAAAATATTGAGATGTCCCCTTGTTTTCTATATTTGTTAACAAATCTTAAACCGTTTTCCGGTAATAAGGAACGGAGTCCTTAATTATGGTTTTCGGGCAAGATGATAAGAGGGAGAATTATTAATTTTAACTTAAATCCGTTTCTATGAAAAAAGTTGTTATTCTGTTTACATGCTTTTTTCTTCTGGGACTATATGGTGTATATGCTCAGACAAGGACAATTACCGGTAAGGTAGTTTCGTCTGACGACAATTCACCGATCCCGGGAGTATCTGTATCTGTTAAAGGTACTACATTAGGTACTGTTACCAATATGGATGGTAACTATACCATTACCGTACCTCAGAGTGCCACATCGCTGATGTTCAGTTTCGTTGGCTATAGGACAATTGAGTCTGGCATCGAAGGCCGTAATGTTGTTGATGTTGTGTTACCTGTTGATGTGCTTGCTGTTGATGAGGTGGTAGTGACTGCAATCGGAATAAAAAGAGATGTGAAGGCACTTGGCTATTCTGTGCAGTCAGTGGGTGGAGAAGAACTTTCGAGGTCTTCTACTCCCAATATGGTAAACTCTTTGAGTGGTAAAGTTGCGGGTGTGCAGGTAACGAGCTCTACCGGGTCGGCCGGTGGTTCATCTTATCTGGTTGTGAGGGGCATGTCGTCAATTACAGGTAATAACCAGCCACTTTTTGTTGTGGACGGAATTCCGATTGACAATTCTCAACTTGCCACCGAGACACTAACTGCTGGCGTTGCTTATTCGAACAGGGCAATGGATATCAATCCTGAAGATATCGAAAACCTGACTGTACTGAAAGGTGGCGCTGCCACAGCACTATATGGCCTAAGGGCTGCCAATGGTGCTGTAATAATTACGACAAAGAAAGGTAGTACCTCGGTTGACAAGAAACTGAATATTACTGTTAATTCATTTATGTCACTTGAAAAAGTTACTCAGCTTCCTCCTATGCAACTTATTTATGCCCAAGGCTCATTAGGGGGATACATTAATAACCAGACTAATGCGTGGGGACCCAAAATTGAAGACCTTAGACACCACAAAACCGTAAAGGATATTTATTATTATGATGCAAAACTGAAGGATTATAAAGGCATCATTGTACCGAAAGATGATCCAAATGCCGGTGACCCGGTCATGGCGGTTGATAATTTGAATGATTTCTTTATCACAGGGCTTACATTAAACAATAACTTAAGCATTTCTGGAGGTAACGACCAAACCAAGTTTTTCTTTTCAGCTGGGCATCTTGATGCAAGCGGAGTTGTACCAAGGAACAAATGGACAAGATCCTCATTTACATTAAATGCTGAACACAATGTAGCAAGGTGGTTGACTACTAGCGGAAAAGTAACCTATACAAATTCAGGAGGGACCAGGATACAACAAGGATCAAATACCTCAGGGGTAATGCTATCACTTCTCAGGCAGGCAGCTAACTGGGATAATTCAGCTGGATTTGATAAACCCTGGCTGGAACAGCAAGCGTACCAGTTTCCAAATTTTACCCAAAGAAACCAGCATAGGGGTGGAGGGTATGACAATCCTTACTGGACTGTAAACCTCAACCCATTTAATGATGCAGTTGATAGGGTAACTTCAAGTTTTAACGCATTGTTTGCGTTTGCCGATTGGATCAATCTAACTTACAGGGTTGGAAATGATTTCTATTCAGACCGGCGCAGGCAATTTTTTGAAATTGGTTCTCGAACAATTGCTTCAGGTAGAATAATAGAAGACAATTACTTCAGTTACGACTTTAATCAGGATGTATTTCTTACATTGAATAAGGAATTAATATCTGGTCTTACTTCAACTTTGATTCTGGGTAACAATATGTATCAATGGAAGCGGCAAAATGTCTTCATGCGTGGAACCGGATTGGTAATTCCAAATTACAGAAACATTGGAAATGCTGGGACAAGGGAAGCATTTGAATCCTTATCAAGAAAAAGAACGGCTGCCATTTATTCAGACTTAGGTTTATCATATATGTCAATGATATTTCTAAATGCCACATACAGGCATGAATGGAGTACTTCGTTGCCCACTGCAAATAATAATTTTGGATTTCCTTCATTAGGTGGGAGTTTTGTTTTTACCGAGCTTGAGTCACTCAGAGGAAATAATATTATTTCCTTTGGGAAAGTAAGAGGGTCGTATTCCAAAATTGCAAACGACGCCCCGATATATGGAACAAACCCAACTTACCCAACTGCAGCTTTTGGCGATGGTTGGACAACCACAGCATTGTCATTTCCGGCATTCGGTACTGCCGGTTTTACAGTGACCAATACACTTCCAAATGCTGATTTGAGGCCTGAGAAGGCCACAACATGGGAAGTGGGTGCAGATTTCAGATTATTTAATGGGAAAGTTGGTTTGGATATGACATACTATGAAATATTGAATGAAGACCTTATACTCGCTGTCCCAGTTGCAAAATCATCAGGCTATTACAGTGCAAACCTGAATGCCGGTAGTATGGAAAATAAGGGGATCGAAGCGGTTCTTTCAATAGTTCCGATAAAAACCAGGGATTTCAATTGGAATGCAAACTTTAATTTTACACGAAACAAGAACACAGTATTGTCATTGGCAGAAGGGGTTCCGAATGTTTCCCTTGGTGGTTTTACTTCAGCACAATCGCGTGCAGTTGTTGGAAATTCTTATGGCAGTATATTTGGCAGTGAATTTCGGAAGGACGCAAATGGGAATCTGATAATTGATGACCGCCAAACAATCGGTGGGAATGCAAATGCCAAATATGGATGGCCAATTCTCTCTCCTGCCGATGCTGCACTTGGTAATGTTTTGCCCGAATGGATACTCGGAATTAACAATAGCCTTGGCTATAAAGGATTTGCCCTGTCTTTCATGTTCGAGATTAAAAAGGGTGGCTATATGTGGAATGGCACAAAAGGGGCCATGTATCAATTCGGGACACATAAAGATACAGAGAACAGAGGTCAACAATATACTTTCGAAGGAGTAGGATTGTCCACCTTAAATGCGAATGGTGTCGGTACTCCTGTGTCAATACCAATGACGCTTAACCAGTCATGGTATCAAAACGAAGGAGGAGGTTTCTTTGGAGCAGGATCGCAGTTTGTGGAGAAAACAGACTGGGTTAGGTTAAGGGAAGTTACTTTTTCCTATTCACTTCCAAATAGTATGATCAGAAATCTCAATCTCGATGGTGCAGAATTGTATTTCACCGGTCGTAACTTATGGATAGATACTCCATTTTCTGGTGTTGATCCTGAGACAAGTCTTTATGGATCAGATAATGCACAGGGATTGGAATATTTTAATATGCCAGGGACCAAGTCATATACATTTGGTGTTAAGTTGAACTTTTAATAAAATGGTTAGATATGAAAAGATTATATAAATTCTTCACAATTTTCTCACTCGTAATTCTTATATCATTGAATTCCTGTGAGTCATGGATAGATCCTGATTTTAATATCAGCCCTAACTCTCCATCTGAAGTTCCCATAAATTTGTTAATGCCATCTGCGGCTTCGGCAATAGCATATAGCTATGCAGGCGATTATGCACGCTTCCCGGCTATATGGATGCAACATTTGTCAGGTGTTGACAGGCAAGCTTATGGTTTTGAATTGTATAACCAGAGTGAATCCGATATTAATAACCTATGGAATACTTTATACGGGGGAGCGCTCAAAGATATTGCAAAAGCGAAAGAGAAAGCAACAGCATTAGGTGCAATACACTACATTGGGGTAATTAATGTTATGACAGCTCATGTACTGGGTTTTCTTACTGATGCATGGGATGATATTCCCTTCAGTCAAGCGCTTATTGGTGAAACTCAGCTGAAGTCACCATATGATAATCAGCAAAACATATTGGCAACCATTAACCAATTACTCGATGAAGCAATAACTGAATTTGGGAAACCCAACCCACCAGGTGTACCTGCCCCGGGTACTGTTGACGATATAATTTACAGAGGGAATATTGCAAGATGGACAGCTGCAGCAAAGTCTTTGAAGCTAAGGTATGCACTTCACAAGCAAAAAAGGGATGGGAATTGGAATGCAGTAGGTGCGATTATAAATGCAGGTGGTTTAATGGCTTCAAATGCTGATAATTTTCAGTTTAATTTTGGTACGCCTTCTGTGGAAACTGGCCCAGTATTCAATTTTGATACCAATCGTGGCGATATAAGGGTGGGAAACTTTGTGGTAAATCTTATGAATGCAAATAGTGACCCTCGCAGGCCAAGATATTTTTCAGGTGCCGTAGCTCCGGGATTTACTGTTCCTGCCAATTTTGTCGGTTCAAATCCTGGCGCACAGCTTACAAACGCAAACTGGGTCGGACCTGCTTTTGCCAGCCGAAATTCACCGGCCTATTATATGACTTATGCTGAAGTGAAGTTTATTGAAGCTGAATGGCGTATGCGTACTGGCACAGCAGGAGCAGCAAATGCGTTACGTGCTGCTATAACGGCTTCACTTGAGCAATATGGGGTAGCAAATGCAGACTGGGTTACAACAAATTATGGCTCCATAACTGATGGAAACATTACAATCCAGAATATTATTTTAGCGAAATATACACACCTGTTTATGCAACCTGAAGCATGGAATGATTGGAAAAGGACAGGTATCCCGACTTTGACACCTTCGGCAGGTAATGTAACAGCAGGGGTCATTCCAAGAAGGTATATCTATCCTCAGGACGAACGTTTGTACAACGGGGATAATATGCCTAAAAACAAGAAGATCACCGATAGGGTTTGGTGGGATATGCCTTAAAGTATTGACAGAACCCGGGTTATTCGTAAACTTTTAAAATTAAGAGGCTGCCAGATGGCAGCCTCTTAATTTTAAAAGATCAGTCCAGTTTATTCAATCAAATCAAAATGCGATTATTTGCTACTGATTAGTCTTAAATTTATTAATTTATTGTAGCAAAATACGGAATTTCTATTACAAAATTGAATATTTTATTAGGAGTTAAAATTATTAAGTCGTTTGATGATTGTTGAAAATGAGTAATTTGATACTATTTTAATAGATTGAATCAGCTATTATTCTGGGATTAGGATAAAAATTTCATGTATTTAACAATATAATTTCATTGTGTTCCCATGTTTTCTATATTTGTTAACAAATCTTAAACCGTTTTCCGGTAATAAGGAACGGA
>JBBIHB010000071.1:0-11352 GCA_037447215.1 Bacteroidales bacterium | reverse complement strand
TCGACAATATTTTTGTGATATCACAAAAATATTGTCGAGACGAAAGCCGGCCTTTTCAGCAAAATTGCTGATGGCATTACGCAAATCTCCCTCTTCGAGAGGGGTTTGCCTGTTAAAAAGAGGCACAATCAGGTTACTGTAAAACATGGCCATGAATACCGAAAACAACGCCAAAACTCCCCACGCAACCAGCCAGAACCATGAGCCGGCAATCTGGAAAATCCAGATGATTAGGGCCAGTAAACCACCGCCTATGACGGCCGTAAGCAGCCATCCTTTTAATTTGTCGAGAATATAGGTTGTGGCTGTTGTATTATTAAATCCATATTTCTCTTCGATAACAAACGTTCCGTAAATTCCAAAGGGAATATTCACGATTTCGGCAGCCAGCATCAATATCCCGAAAAACACCAAAGCCTGTCCGATGGGATGGATTGTAACCGATGCAGCCAGATTGTTCACATAAGCAAACCCGAAAAACAACAATATAGCCATGACAATGAAAAAATTGAAAAATGACGAAACCAGCCCGAAAAGGTAGTTTTCCCTCTGATATTGTTGTTGTCTTGCATATCTCTCTTCGTCATAAATCCCTTTTACCTCATCAGGGAGCTTATCCGACCAACGTGTGATATTCAGGTAATCGATATAGCGGTCGAGAAAAAAATCAACTATTATTATAGCCAGAATAATGAAAAACAAGATGGTGTACATGCTAATCAGATTTATGAACAGCAAAATTAGTATTTGAAACGAATATCAGGATAAAAGGGTTATCACAACTTCAGGTTTATTATTCATGCTACTTTTGTCTTTGCCCGGGAATAAGGACTTATTGATTTTATTACTTTTGCTACACAAATTGAGACAAACAATATTCTGATGAACGTTTCAACAAAGAAACCTGGTCCCCAATTGATCAACCGCCTGATCAGTTGGAGGATATCGCACATTTCGGAGCGAAACTTCATTTATATACTCAGTCTGGTTATCGGAATTTTGAGCGGTGTAGCAGCTTTAATCCTGAAAAACCTGATCCACTTTGTCGAAAACAGACTTACAGGTTGGTTCGAAGCTACCACTTTCAGTTATCTATATCTGGCATACCCAATTTTAGGGATAACGCTTACTTGGCTTTTTGTCAGATTTGTCGTAAAAGACGATATTGGGCATGGGGTTTCAAAGATTTTATTTTCGATTTCGCGCAAAAGCGGACGCATTAAGCCACACAACACCTGGAGTTCGATGGTGGCGAGCAGTTTAACCATTGGATTGGGCGGTTCGGTGGGGGCAGAAGCGCCGATCGTCCTCACTGGAGCTTCCATAGGATCGAACCTTGCACAGATTTTCAAACTCAACTACAAATATGTGATCCTTATGATCGGGTGTGGTGCAGCGGGAGCCATATCAGGTATTTTCAAGGCTCCTATTGCAGGGGTGGTGTTCACCCTCGAAGTATTGATGCTCGACATGACCATGGCCTACCTGATCCCATTGCTGATTTCATCGATTACCGCAGCATCTCTTTCCTACATTTTTATGGGTAACGCCATGGTGATGAAATTTGACCTGGTGAATGTTTTTTCTGTAAGCAATATCGGTTTCTATATTATCCTCGGCATTTTTACAGGCTTGGTTTCGTATTACTTTACCCGTACCATAATGTGGCAGGAGGCAAAATACCGAAAAATTGGTCAACCTATCATCCGTCTTTTTGTTGGCGGATTGTTGCTCAGCCTTCTGGTTTTTCTTTTGCCTCCTTTATGGGGGGAAGGTTATACAAGTATCACAAAAATTTTCAGCGGACAAGGGGCCGACATGCTCAATAATTCAATATTCTTCAGGTGGAAGGAGAATAATTACCTGATGATCCTGTTTCTTGCCATGATCCTTCTGATGAAAGTGGTTGCCACAGCAGCAACCACCGGAGGAGGAGGAGTTGGAGGTGTATTTGCTCCAACCCTTTTCATGGGTGCCGTGTCAGGGTTCCTGCTTGCACGTGGTTTAAATACATTTTTCAATCTCCAGTTGCCCGAAGAAAACTTTGCCCTGGCAGGTATGGCCGGACTGATGGCAGGGGTTATGCACGCCCCGCTCACCGGAATATTCCTGACGGCCGAAATTACCGGCAGTTATGGTTTATTTATTCCACTCATTATCACCTCAACAGTATCGTACCTAACCATAATGCGGTTCGAGCCGCATTCCATTTACACCAAACGGCTGGCATTGCGCGGCGAACTTATTACCCACCACAAAGACAAAGCCGTCCTGAAACTGATGCAGACCCGAAATCTGGTTGAAACCGACTTTGAGATACTTTCGCCTGAAGCCACCCTGCGCCATTTGGTCGATGCCATTTCCCGGTCGCACCGTAACCTTTTCCCGGTTGTAGATAATGAAGGCATGCTTAAAGGAATGGTAAAACTCAGCGAAGTGAGGACGATTATTTTCGAAACCGAGCTGTATGATACCGTGAAAATCAAAGACCTGATATACATGCCACGGCACTGTGTTTCGCCACGCGACAGCATGGAAGAAGTCGCTGAAAAATTCGAATCATCCGGGCGTTACAATCTGGCGGTTATCGACAACGGAAAATATATTGGCTTCCTTTCAAGGGCCAAAGTTTTTTCGGAATACAGAGACAATATACGGCATTTTTCGAGCGATTAATTACAACTCTTTAAGAATCTCCCGCGCTATCAACACTCCGTTGACCGATGCCTGCATCAAACCCCTGGTGATGCCTGCGCCATCGCCACCAACATACAGATTCCGGATGGTATCGGTCTGAAAACCATTGTTAACCCTGATCTTATTGGAGTAGAATTTTACCTCAACCCCGTAAAGCAGCGTTTCGTCACTGGCCAGCCCGGGGCTAACCTTATCCAGCGCCTCAATCATTTCAATAATATCGGTCATTATTCGATAGGGAAGTACCAGGCTCAGGTCACCCGGGATGGCATCTTTAAGGGTAGGGATAATATTGTTGCGGAACAACCGCTCAGGGGTAGTGCGCCTTCCCCGGATCAGGTCACCAAACCGCTGGATCAGAATCTTGTTTTTAGTAAGCATATTGGCCATATCGGCTACATGGCGGCCATATTCTATTGGCGAATTAAACGGCTCGGTAAATTTTTGGGATACCAACAAGGCAAAATTGGTATTGTTGCTTTTCAGTTCCTTGTAACTGTGTCCGTTCACCACTGCCAGGTTGTTGTCGTAATATTCCGAAGATACAAAACCGCCCGGGTTGGAGCAAAAGGTGCGCACTTTATCGTCGAAAGTTTTGGTATAGTGAACCAGTTTTGCTTCGTAAAAATTGTCGTTGATCTCCTGCATAATCTCGTTGCGGCATTCCACCCTCACCCCAATATCCACAACCCCAACCTCGGTCAGGATATGGTGCCGTTCGCACTGCCGGAGCAGCCAGTCGGAGCCTTCGCGGCCTACGGTCACCACCACCTTGCACGAAATAAACTGTTGATCGCCTGCTATAACCCCGGTAATTTTTCCGTTTTCGAACACAAAATCGGTGACAGGCTTGCGGAACAGCACCTCAACACCCGAAGCCGCCAGAAAATCGAAAAGCGACATAAATAGCTTCTGTGTTTTTTCGGTTCCCAGGTGGCGCACAGGACATTGAACCAGACGCAGATTGGCTTCAATTGCCTTTTTCTGGATTTCGCGCATAGCTGGTGTAATTTCACAGCCATGTACATGGGGATCGCCTCCAAACTTCAGATAAATACTGTCAGTATAATCAATAAGCTCAATGGATGCTTCAACGCCAATATAATCAGAAACGGTACCGCCAACTTCGTGCGAAAGCGAAAGTTTGCCATCAGAATAAGCCCCGGCACCTGCCCAGCCGGTGGTAATATTGCAGGGTTTGCAGTGCACACAAATTCCGCCGTTGGTATGTTTTGGACAGTGGCGTTTGTATATACTGTTGCCTTTTTCAATAATCAGGATTCTGATACCGGGCTTGTTCTTAATTAACTCGTATGCCGTAAAAATTCCGGCCGGACCGGCACCAACAATTATTATATCATATGATTGATTCATCATCTATTTCAATTACGCTGTTCTAATTTAGCCAGTTCATTCAGATTACACTGTTCAAAAGTAAGTAAAAACTGTTTTAAATTAATGAATATCCTGGATCTTGTATGATGCAAGCTGTTACCCCCTATAACTACGGATTTTGTAAATAAGCAGATGCGGATTTTCAAATTTCACCAGTTCAACTATGGATTTCTTAATCCGGATTTGACTTCATCTGTTTCCAACAGAAAGCTGTGTCGTGCCTCTTCGTACTTCACGGTACCCTTCACTAATTAATTGAAAAGTCATAATGAATGCAATGTTTAAGGGTTGTCACTCGACAAACTCTTTATTGGGTATCATTCTCTTATACATTCAGAAAACTTTGAGAGCAACAATAGGATAAGTTTTATTCCAATAAAACCTTGTTGCAGGTAATTAAAATAAAATCAATTTTTAACATTATTTTTAACCACATTAAAACATAAACGAAATTTACACCCATGAAACCATTTTCAAATTTCATTTTCATTCTACTTATTACAACCGTAATTTGTTTATCGAATTGTAAACCAGAGGCAAACAGACATCAGGAACCGGTTGTGAAAACAACATCCGGTGAAGTAGTCGGCAGTTTTAACGAGTTTGTATTTGCGTTTAAGGGTATCCCCTACGCCACTGCCGAACGGTTTATGCCACCACAAGACCCAGATGCCTGGGACGGGGTCCTTGATTGTACGCAATTCGGACCGGTAGCCCGTCAGGTAGTGCCCTGGTACCCCGATTCCGTTCAGAATGAAAAGGAACTCTTCACTGTAAATGTCTGGACACAGGGTATTAAAGATGGCAAAAAGCGCCCGGTTTTGTTATGGCTGCATGGCGGGGGTTTTCATGTTGGCGCCAGCAATGACCCCATGACCTATGGCGAAGCACTGGCCAGAAAAGGCGATGTGGTATTCGTATCGGTAAATCACCGGTTGAATATTCTTGGTTTTCTCGATTTGTCGGGCTATGGCGAAAAATATGCACAATCGGCCAATGTGGGAATGCTCGATATTGTGAAGGCCTTAGAGTGGATCCAAAAAAACATTGAAAATTTTGGGGGCAACCCATCCAATTTAACTATTGTAGGCGAATCGGGAGGTGGCGGAAAAGTGGGAACACTGATGTGTATGCCCGCTGCTAAAGGTATGTTCCACAAGGCTATTATCCAGAGTGGAACACTGATCAACACCATGACCAAAGAGAAATCGCAGCAACTGGCTTCGGTTGTCATCGAAAATCTGGGACTTACACCAGATGATGTCGATAAACTGAATGAAATAGAATACCCCGATCTTGTGAAAGCCGGCAATGATGCCATAGCAAAACTTTCAGGTCCGCGAAAACCCGGGTCACCAACCATGTTTGGCTTTGCCCCTTCGGCAGATGGGGTCGTTTTGTTACAGCAACCTTTCAGCCCCGGATTTGCAGCTATTTCAAAAGATATTCCAGTTATGATGGGAACCACCCTGAACGAAATGATAAGAACAGCTTACGGCGAAAAAGAACTGACCCTGGAGCAAGCCAAAGAACGCTTAGCCAAAGAATATGGAAAAAAAACCGATCATTACATTAAACTGTTCGCGAAGGCTTATCCCGATTATACACCCCAGGACCTGCTCTCGATCGACAACGTTTTCAGGCCATATACCATACGTACTGCCGATGCATGGGCTAAAGAGACAAGCGCCCCATTATATATCTATTTCCTGGCATGGAAAAGTAAAGTTGACGAGGGATCGAGAGGTTCTTTTCATGGGTTGGACATTCCGCTGGCATTCTATACAGTTGACCTGAGGCCCGATTGGACAGGCAATACAGAAGAAGCCTGGAAAATATCCGACATAATGAGCTCTGCCTGGATAAACTTTATAAAAACAGGTAATCCGAATGTGGAAGGAGTTCTGCCAAAGTGGGAGCCTTACACTCCCGAGAACGGCGCTACCATGTATTTCGATAACGTTTGCAGAATAGTATCTAACCACGACCGGGAACTGATGAATTTTATGAGGCCGGTTGATTAACATCAGGATTCAATGGTTATTTCCCATTGTGTTGCGGTAATTTATTGGAAATGTTATCTGCGAATCCAATTTTTATTATACCTGAAATAATTCATACTTGCTGAATTGAACAAAAGTTGTATTTTCGGGCGACATTCATAAATTTATGGAACAAAACACAACCAAAAATCAGAAACTCCAGTCCGAAAATGAAGAAAAGGTTGAGCTGGATATTGATACCATTAAAGAGCTTTGGTCGAAAACCTATAACCGGGAAGGTAAACCCGACTGGTCGCATATTTTCAGGTATTATCACAAAGATATTATATTCCAGGATACCATTCAGCGAATTGAAGGTATTGAAGAGTTTACAGCTATGTGTAACCGTTTGTCCAAACGAACAACGAAGCTAGAAATGGAAATCCTGGCTATAGCCCAAAACGGCAATGTAATCTTGTTCGACTGGGTTATAACCCTGATGTTTAAGAAATACCCCAGTACTCCCATGTATGGCGCCACTAAATTGGTACTCAGCGACGATGGCCTGATAAAAGAACAACGCGACTACTATGATTTATGGGGCGACATTTTTAATAATATCCCCCGTTTTGGCAAGATGTACAGGAGGTTTTTAATCAGGAAATTCGGATAGCTGCTTTCAATGAGAAAGAAAACATTGCAATATATCAGAGAGTACCGGTGGTCCAACGTGTATGCCATGATCAAGAACAGCAGGTTGAGTCCAAAAATCTGCACTGATGACTTTTGCAACAAACAAGTGGTAATTACCGGCGCCACATCGGGTATTGGTTATGTTACTGCCCGGAAATTTGCCGCCAACGGAGCCAACTTGTTATGTATAAACCGGAATCCTGAAAAATCAGAGAAACTCCGTCACGAAATCGAAACTGAGTTTAATGTAACCTGCAAATATTTAATAGCTGATTTAAGCATTCTCAATGATATTATCCGGGTTGCAAATAAACTGGCTGAACTGAGTAATTCTATTGATATAATAGTTCACAATGCAGGGGTTTACCTGACAAAAAAAGAACTTACATCCGATGGTTTCGAAAAAATATTTGCTGTGCACTATATTTCATCGTTTGTAATAAATTACATGTTAATGAGTAAGTTGCAAACACAGGAGAAGGCACGGATTATCATGGTGGGATCAGAAGGCCATCGTTTTGCTGCATGGGGATTACATACTGATGACCTGAATTGGGAAAGGCGCAGGTATTCGGGATTAGAAAGCTATGGTTCGGCAAAAACAGCACAACTACTTTCCATGATCATTTTCAATGAACAATTCAGAAACAGCGGAGTAACCATTAACACCCTGCACCCAGGGGCTGTAAAAACAGAAACCGGTCAGGAAAACGGCAGGTTTTATCGTTGGTTTAAAGGTAATTTTTTTGATAAAATCCTGAAATCGCCCGAAATTTCGGCAGAAGCAATCTATTATTTAGGCGTTTCAAAAGAACTTGACAGCATAAGTGGAAAATTTTTTAACTTAACAACCATGGAAGAACCGGCTCCGCCTGCACTCGACAGGGAGGTTGCCGGCGTATTGTGGAATGAAACACTCAAAATGACCGGCCTGAAAGATTATCGACGATAATTTTTATTAATCAGGACAATATTTAACCAAATGGATGAAAGATACGATACCATAGTTGTAGGCGGAGGAATTGCTGGACTAACAGCAACCGCTTATCTTGCCCGCAAGGGGCAAAAAGTACTACTGCTTGAAAAGAACAATGAAGTAGGTGGTCTGGTTAATTCGTTTTCAATCAATGGTTTTCATTTCGATGCCGGTGTCAGGGCACTCGAAAATGCCGGAATAATCTTTACCATGCTGAAAGACCTAAACATCAATCTTGAGGTGGTGAGAAGTCATGTTTCCATAGGAATTGAATCGGATATCCTTCATGTGGAGAACCTCGGAAGCCTAACCCAATACAGCAATTTACTCAAAAAGTATTATCCGGGAAGCGAAGGTGAAATTGACAGAGTAATAAAAATAATCCGAAAAATTATGCAACACATGGATGTGTTGTATGGCATCGAAAACCCACTTTTTAAGGATATGAAACGTGATATCCCGTTTATTTTAAAAAAAATACTCCCCTGGTTTCCCCGTTTCCTGTTTACAATTGGGAAAATTAACCGTATGCAGATTCCGGTTGAAGAATTCCTGCCAACGATTATTTCGAATCCTTCGCTTAGGGATATTATTGCACAGCATTTTTTCAGGAATACACCTACATTTTTTGCATTAAGCTATTTTTCACTCTACCTCGATTATTTTTACCCGAAAGGTGGTGTAGGAATGCTTTCAGAGGCGCTAAAAAGTAAAATTGAAGAATTTGGAGGCAAGATAAAAAATGGAACCATTATTAATTCAGTTGTCCCAGCCCAAAACAGCATCACCGATGAATTAAATGTAACTTTTTATTACAGGAATCTTATCTGGGCGGCCGATCTTAAAACACTTTACCGGATTATCAAAACAGAAAAAGTTTCACCCAAAATCATGGCAAAATTTGAAAATCAAAAAATGAATTATCTGAGCAAAAAAGGGGGTGATTCGGTTTTCACACTTTTCCTGCAGGTTGATGAACCGCCCGAAAGTTTCGGCAGCATAGCACATGGGCACTTTTTTTATACCCCATCACGACAAGGATTAGGAGAAACGCACCATAAAGAGCTCGATGATCTGATCTCTGGTTTTGACCAATTCACAAAAGAGCTGGTGTTTGAATGGCTTGATAAATTTATTGCGTTGAATACTTTCGAAATTTCAATTCCCGGTTTAAAAGACAGTAATTTGGCCCCTCCTGGAAAAACCGGCGTCATTATCAGTTTTCTGGCAGCATATGAACTCTTCGAAAAGATACAGAAAGCAGGATGGATTGATGAATTTGTTTCCGGCATAGAACAGAGGGTTTTGAATATCATCTCCGGCTCGGTATACCCGATGCTGAAAGATAAGGTAACAGCCCAATTCTCGTTTACCCCGTTAAGCATCCACAACCGAATTGCAAGCTCCGAAGGAGCTATTGTAGGATGGGCGTTTCAGAAAGAAATGCCGGTCATTAACAAGATACAGTTCGCCGACCGCTCGATATTTACACCTTTTCCTTCGATTTATCAGGCAGGCCAGTGGACTTATAGCCCGGCCGGCGTGCCCATGTCGATCCTCACAGGAAAACTGGCCGCCGACAGGGCAATTAAAAATTTTTCATAAAAGAAAACAATCTATAAAACTGTTGCCAAGGTAAACGTTTTCAGCAACAACTGAATATCCTGAATGTTTGCATTCTGACATCACACTTATAGATCAGTCACTGCACCTCAACGTACTGAAACTTTACTTGTGCCAATGTTTATTAAAGATGATTTATACATTACAGTTTTGAATATGCTTTTTATTTACCACTGATACTTATGATTTTCAAATCATTACAACCTTTATAAAGCTTCCGTCTTTTGTAACTCCTTCTAAACAAAGTGTTTGAAAACCAGCTCCAACATTTTTTATATCACCAATTACAAATTTGGCTGCAAAATTACCCTGGGTGTCCGATTTCCACCAATTAATCGGAACATCGTCAAGGGTAACCGATGCTCCGGCAACTAAACTGTAGGCCATGTTGGAATGCACTGTCACCCATTGTCGGGCATTCTGAAGATTCAGGATATTCGGACTGATCACTATGTCAATTGTCATGTCATCCTGGCGAATTGTTTAAGATTGAAACAGTGAGAATATAAGGATTAGCACCCAAACCGGGATTAAACGTTTAAAAGTCCATGTTTTCATATTGATGGTTTATTAAGAATAATATTTTGAGGTTATGCGAAAATAATTACCATGCACTTCATTTATAAAAATAAATTTGAAAATAAATGACCGTATCACCCATTATGTAGACTGATGTAACTTTGTCAGAATCCACAATTTTCCCCTGAAGAATATACCATTGTATTTTTTTCTATCAATTTTTCGGATGTATTGATTTTATTATTTACTTTGCACTTCAAAGTACTTTTATAATATTAATAGAAATCATAAGAAACAATAGAAAAATGAAAAACCAACGATTAAAAATTATTATGACAGTAATAGTAATCCTATTGCTTATCCCACTCATTGCCATGCAGTTAACCAATGAAGTTGATTGGAAAATTAATGACTTCGTTATTATGGGTGTCCTTTTAATAATCACAGGTTTATTGTGCGAACTGGTAATGAGAAAAATAAAAAGTATGAAAAGCAGAATTCTTATTTGCGGCGCTGTTTTATTGATGTTTATCCTTATCTGGGCCGAACTTGCGGTAGGTATATTCGGGACAATTTTTGCAGGTTCATAGTGCTGCAAAAACGGAAAAAATTCACCTGTACATATTTTGAAAAGATGATCCTGGATATTCGTTCCACCGAATCGAATTGGTCTTATGGACAAACTATTTTTTTGGGAGTAAAAATTTATTCAGGAACCCATTTTCTTCAAAAATTCAACCCGGAACAACAATCTTATGAATGAGATCAGGCATGGAAATACATAGAAACAATTGAATTTCATAAAGATTTTCGGTGAATTTAACCAGTACCTCATTTAATTTATTACCAGTCAGAACCTTACCATTACTTCAATTTGTTGTACTGGGTTGCATAAGCCACGATAAATATTGCTGTAAATATCAGTGCTACAGATGAAAAAGCTTCTTTGCCGATCCACAACAGGGGAAATATTAAAATGACAAATTGTGCAGTAAAGTAGATATAAAAACCTGCTTTTTTAAGCTTCCAAATCCAGATTACCCCAAAGAGTGAAATTCCAAACAAAACACTGAACAGTAAGAAATACAATGCTGGAACCTGTTCGGTGAAGTGCATGGAACTGAATTTCACAATAAACTCCTCGGTTTTGCGGTAAAAAATTGCCGCAACCAGATACAGCATCATACCCCCTCCGCTACCGATAAACGATAAGATACAAAGGGCTTCCAATACGCGGGGCCTTTTCTGTTGGTCCATTTCATCAAAATTAATAATGCCCAAAAATAGGCTTTTTTGGTAACCAATATCTTTCCGGGCGGTGGGAAAAAGTGCTACATTTGGCCAACTGAAACAACCATAAAAATTCAGGATATGAAGAGAGACCAGTTAGTATTCGACATTATAGCCAAAGAGCGCTACAGGCAACTTCATGGCATTGAACTGATTGCTTCCGAAAACTTTGTGAGC
>JBBIHB010000070.1:0-11801 GCA_037447215.1 Bacteroidales bacterium | reverse complement strand
TTTTCCCGGTTTCGGAATTTTCCAGAACCGACCAGGCCGCCGGATAAGGGGACAAACCACGTATCAGGTTTCTGACTTGTACGGCAGGTTTAGCCCAATTGATCCGCATGTCGTCGCGAAACAGCTTGGGTGCATGCCTGATTTCGGAAACTCCTGCCAGCAATTCATCCTGAGGAACCGGTTTTATTTCTCCATTGGCCAGTGCATCAACTGTTCTGAGAACCAGTTCTGCACCAGTCCTCATAAGCCTGTCGTGCAGGTCGCCAACGGTTTCATAATCGGCTATCCCGGTTTTTTCACTGAATAATATCATACCGGTATCAATTTCGTGAGAAAGCAGGAAAGTGGTAACCCCGGTTTCTTTCTCACCGTTGATAATCGCACAGTTGAGCGGAGCAGCCCCCCTGTATTGCGGCAACAGTGAAGCATGCAAATTGAATGTCCCCATTGGGGGCATATTCCAGACTACTTCAGGCAACATACGGAATGCCACCACAACCTGAAGATGCGCCTGATAGCTTTTCAATTTTGCCAGGAATTCGGGGTTTTTCAGCTTTTCGGGTTGTAATACCGGAATATTTTGTTCCACTGCAAATTGCTTAACTTCAGAAACGGATAACTTCTGCCCCCGGCCGGCAGGTTTATCCGGGGCGGTGATTACTGTTACCACATTGTAACCATTCTCCACAAGAGCTTTCAGGCTTTCAACAGCAAATCCCGGAGTTCCCATAAAAACGATGCGGATTTTTTTTGGATCCATATTTTTTATAGATTAAAAACCTTAGACAATAGATTTCAGACACAAGATACAAAGATTAAAAGATACAAGACAAAAATGACTATAAGACACGGGATAAAAAAACGAACGACATTTGACGAAAGACGACTTCCATCAACTGTTGAATACAGAAACGGTTGGTTAAAAATAGAAAAACCCCGGCAGATTTCCTGCCGGAGTTTCTTTTCGTACCCTGAAAAAGGGCCGGAGCTATTAATCTAAAATTTTCATTAAAGATTGAAGGAGAAAGTAGGGTCTGTACAGTTCTCCGGCCCCAATAAGATTACCATTTAAATACATGTTTTGTTGGATAATTATCCCCATCGTAATTTACGGTGTAATTAACCGTCATGGTTTTCTTACATGTATCATAGGTGCCTGAGCCTTGAACCCATCCGGTAGAACCATCACCAAATACAAAATCCTGTTTCGGAACGGTTACGATCTGGTTGATATCGCCTGACAGGTCGTAATAAATGGTAGCTCCCGGTCCGGGATAATCCCAGAAATTATCGTTATGAATACGTTTATTGTTAGTGGGATCAAGCCTAAAAGTTACATTATATTTTCCATAACCTTCTTCGTCACATACAGCAACTCCAAGAAATGCATTGACATTAAATACACAGAATGGATTTATAACAACTTCAACAGTTTTTGGATCAGAGGTTTTTCCTGCATAGGTAGTTTCAACTACCGTAATTTTGGCTTTCAGATCGGCCGGTGTCTGGTCAAATCGTATTATTGCCGAACGGGTATCGGGGCTTACGGATTTAATAGTAGCCCCCTGTGCTGACCATGCCCATGTGGAACCGCCCCTGTGATAGGTAACACTTAGGGTTGCCTCCTGGGTTTGCACAACTCCAGCAGGAGCATTGACCCCCAGAACCTTTGGTACAATCTGACTATAATCGTATTTCTCCTGTGCTTCTTTTATCGGATCTTCCATACATGAGGTAGCCCCAATCATAAGAATAAGGAAAGTTCCTGTAAGCTTCAATAATATATTTTTCATTTCCTTGATTTTTTGATTGATATTCATCATTATCCTATTAATTAAAACCAGCCTCCATTGCTGTAATCAACACCAGCCACACCGGTTGTTCCCCCAAAGGTATAGTAATCCATTTCCATTACCTCAAGCTGGGCTCCAGGTATGGGGAAATGAAGTATTGAACCTTTCTGAAGTTTATCTTCTTTTCGCATCTGGAAATATTGAATTCCTAAACCAGACAACATCAATTCAACCATTCTCTCGTAATGAACGGCCTGAAGTATTTGCTGCTGATTGGCCGCAAGCGGTGGAAGATTTCCCCGGGTAACCCTGGCTGATGAATTCAATATATCGGCTGCCTCCTGCAGTTTATTTGTCCGTGCAGCAGCTTCGGCAATGAAATAGTCGTTTTCTGCCTTTCTGTACTCGGGCATAGGTTCAGTCCAGGTGGCAATATAAGTATCCAATCTCTTGTACCGATAGGATGAAAAATGATAATAACCCCTTTCTGCCCTGAAAGGACATGAGCTGAGGTATTGGAAATCGGATTCAAGACGGGCATCAGCTGATGTTGCCCTGCCATTATTTGGCATATCGCTGAATAAGCCTGAGGCCGGCCAGCGTGCAGGCATATTCTTATCCATCAGATTAATCACATACATATCAATTTGCCCCCATCCAGGATATACAGAATAGGTCTGATAGGTTGAATACCAGGTAACATCATCGGCCAATGGCGCAAAATCCTTTTTAATGCCGGCCTTTGCGTAATTGTAAACTTTACTCCAGTCTGTTGCATTATCATCCTGTTTGTTGCGTGCACTGTAAACCAGTAACCGGGCAGCAAAAGAACTGGATAGCTGGGCAAACTCTGCACTGCTCCAGGTTTCGCCCGGCAACCATGATGAAGGAATAACAAAATTTCCGGCTTTGCTTACTTCGATGGCTTTATCGAGACTGGCTACTGCTGCCTTAATTACCTCTTTGTATGGAGATGGATCAGGGTTAATGGTAAGGTCGGTTTCATGAGTTACAATAAATGCTTTATCGTAAAGCAGGCCAATATACCCGAGGCTTACCCCCTGAGCCCAATAAGCCACAGCCTTAACCAAATCCGTACTTCCATCTTCCATCACAACTCCATTTGTAACTGTCTGTTTAAGTACATCATTAGCCTGCGAAAGGATGGAATAAAGTGTATTATAATAATTTTCAGTAATTACCGCATCGGCATACGATGGTTTATTGTCAAACTCAAGCCTTGGTTCATTTCCAAATACGCGCATACCGGCATTTCCCCATGAACAGGTACCTGCGTCGGAATGTACCCACAGGGCCAGGCCAGGTCCATCATATTCCTGTGTGATTTGAAACCAGCGGTTAATCAAACCGCCTGCCACACCTTTAATATCGTTTGGATTCGAAAAAGCAGTGTCAAAATCGGGATCATTCAGATTTTCGACCACAAGATCTTCACAAGCAACAAATGTGAAAGTTGTGAAGAACAATATCATCAAATACTTTAAAGCTTTCATATTTCTACTTGTTAAGAGTTAAAAATTCAGTTCGAGCGATGCAGAGAATGACCTGAAATTAGGATATCCCATAAAATCATACGCAAAAATCTGGGTTCCGTTTGTGGTCCCCACTTCAGGGTCGAAACCGCTATATTTTGTAAGAGTCAACAAGTTTCGTCCCATTACAGAAATCCTTGCATTCTTAACTAAACCTCCCGTAACCGATTTCATGGCATTGGAAGGCATGTTATATGCCAGCGACAACTCGCGTAATTTGACATAGGTGCCATCTTCAACCCAGAAATCGTTCTGCTCATTTACATCATAAAACGCTTTATAATAGTCGATTGTTTTCTTTTGGTTGGGTTCTTTGCCCGCCTGGTCCATCATCACATGACGGTCGTCGCGGGTTAGCCATTGTGCCGATTTGTTGTATATATCTCCACCCTGTTTCCAGTCAAAAAGAAAGTAAAGCGTTACATTCTTGTATGTTAAGGTGTTGGAAATACCGAGCTTGAAATCGGGATTTGCATCACCGATTTTGGTAAATGCTACCTTACCATTTTCGTCCAACATCTTTATTGGTTTCTCCTGAATTGTTCCTTCAGTTCCTTTCGGAATAACAAAACCATCTGCATTAACTGTATAGTCATCAACTGTTCCGCTCATGTGTTTGATTTGAGCAGCAAGTTCATCCATAGTCCTTAACCATCGTGCACCGTACATTACCCCAAAAGTTTCTCCTTCGCGGATATAAAATGCTTTATTGGCTTCCTGCCCCTGCGGGCCATACTGGTAGGGTGGGATATTGAGTTCAGTGATTTTATTACGCCCCCTGTCGAATACCACATTAGCCGACCAGTTGAAATCTTTTTCAGTAACCAATCGGGCATTTAAAGAAGCTTCCCATATTTTGGTTTCAAGAGTTCCGGCATTTACCCATTGCGCCCTCCAACCATTGGCAAACGAAGCTTGTGGTGCTTCTAGAAACTGGTCTTTGGTTTCTCCCTGTGCATACACAATACTGAATGAAAAGCGGTTCAGGAAATCGATATCTGTACCCACTTCCCATTCGGCTGTGCGCGATGGTTTCAGGAACCGGTTCCCTTTATAATCTTTAGATGCCACGCCTCTCGAAACCGCCATAACTTCATACTGGGCAGCAAAAGGCGGACGCTGACCAGCTGTTCCATAAGCCGCGCGGAGCTTAAATTCCTGAATTCCATCGATCTTAATGTCTTCGGTTATACGCCATGCCCCTGAAACACGGTAATACGGCTGCCAGCGCTCTTCCGATCCGAACAGCGATGAACCATCGTAACGGTACATTCCGTCGAAAATATACCGGTCTTTATAATCGAGATACAATATCCCGAAATAGTTATAGGCTACAATCTGCTGTTGGTACGAAGTAGCAGAAATATTTCCTTTTATGGCATCAAAACTTGGTACTTTCTGCACCCCAAAATCATAACCAGTTGCAGAAAAGCTCTGGAAAAGTTCATTTTCATATAGCGAACTCAGTTTTGCCCGCAGTAAAAACTCACCGATGTTTTTAGAATAGGATAAGTTGAATTGAGCCCTTTCTGACCAGAGTTTTGAGTTATATTTGTAATACATCCCCTCTGAATATAAAAAACCATATTGGCCGCTACCCCTGGTGTAGGTATCGTAGGGTTCAAAATACGTATTTACGTTTGTGGTATTCTCAAATGAATATTCAGCCCTGAACCTCAAATCATTTGTAATATCATAATTCAGGGCATAAGCGCCCAGAAAGCGGTCCCTCTGCAGATTATCTTCCTTCTTCCAGAGGTTGTAAAGCGGGTTTTCGGTGGTAGCCTGCCATGGGTCAGGAATAAACAGATATGGCTGTCCATCGGGATTGGCTTTATACAGATCAATGTCGGGAGCAGTCAACAAAAGATTGAAAAATACTCCTCCGTTGTATTTGCTGTCGCCACCAGGGTAGTTCTGATTCGACCTGACAAACAGATTACTGGCCGATAGTGATATTTTATCCGTAATTTTATGATCGATATTTGCCCTGAAGCTCTTCCTGTTATAACCATCGGTTTCGAAAAGAACTCCACGGTTACTATAGTTTTCAAATGATGCCAGCCAGTTGGTTTTACCGGTATTATTCTGGACACTGATGTAATTGGTATAAAAATCGTTACCCTGGTAGAATTCCTTTTGATGATTTAATACCCGCGTATAAGGATTGTCCATATATCGGTCACCTTTAAGATAGGGTGATCCTGAAATATTTCCTACACCACCATCGTAACCGGCAGGATAGGTAACCCCGTCGAATTTGGTAAAAGTCTTGTAGTTCTGCCAGTCGGATGCCAGAACATAAGCATGACTATTGGCCAGTTCAAATTCCTTTGCCACGTTGTTTACTCCATACTCATTGCGGAAAGTGACTACCGTTTCGTTCCTGCCAATGTCACGTCCGCGTTTGGTGGTTACCACAATCACCCCGTTACCGGCCTGCGAACCATACAAAGCTGAAGCCGAAGCACCTTTAACAACTTCAATGTTATCAATGTCGTCAACGTTGATATCGGCCAGGGTACCCGACATCATTACCCCATCCACAATTATCAGCGGGTTCTGGCTTCCGGCAATCTGGGTGGCGCCACGCACAAGAATAGTAGCGCTCATACCTGGCTCCCCCGTTGAATTTACCACTGTAACACCAGCCATTTTGCCTTGTAATGCAGAAGAAGCGGAGGAGGCAGGTACCTGTTTCAGTTCCCTTTCGCCTACCCTGCCAACCGATACGGCAAGTTTTTTACGGGGCGTTTCGGATGCAACACCCGAAACAACCACTTCGTCAATACCGAATACGTCTTCGGTCATAACAGTGTTGACCACATTTTGATTGCCTATGGCAACTTCAGCGGTACGCATGCCCACAAACGAAAAAATAATGGAGCTTATGTTTGCCGGCACGGTAAGCTGGTATTCACCATCGACATTGGTAATGGTACCGAGTGTAGTCCCTTTCGGAACAACCGTTACCCCCGGAATAGGCAAACCATCGGATGCAGAAGAAACTTTTCCGCTGATCGTCCTGGTTTGTGCCCATACTGTAAGTGTTCCAATGCAAAACAGGAACACCATAAAAAGTGCAACTCTTTTCATAAAAACCGTTTTAAATTAAAAAATTATCCAGTTTAAAAGTTTGTTTTTATCTCAACAGTCAGGATTTGCCTTTCTCCTCCTTCCTATTGCAAAATCTGACTGGAACAAAAAGCTAAAAATTGAAAAATAGTAATTGATATTTTTGATTTTATAAGTCAATCAAATTTAAAAAAAAATAATTTAACCAATTAAGAAAAAAGTACAAAATTTCGATTGAAGAATTGAAATTGATTTGTATGAACTTTTCATAAATAGGAAAGCCGCTCCGGAGAACCGGAACGGCCTTATATCCATAATATTCAGAAAAGGGCCGGAGTTATTAATCTAAAATTTTCATTAAAGATTGAAGGAGAAAGTAGAGTCTGTACGGTGCTCCGGCCCCTGAGCTTTTTTAACTATTGTACACCTGTGCGGGTATCCCACCACATTTTCTTACCCCAGAAATCATCGACCACCTGACTGACAAATGGTTTTGCATTTACTTCATTGAGCGTAAGTTCATTCTGAGGGTAAGGATACCTGAACGGCGGGCTATTATGACCTGTATAAGTAGTGCCCGGCGCAATGTAATGATTGCGTGGCACTCCCGTACGGCGGTATAATGACCATGCTTCCATACCCTGTTTAAACAAAGCAATCCACTCTTGCAGATACAACTGATCGAGGGTATTGTTGAATTTTGCTTTGCCTGCAAGGTATGCATCAGCAGTTGCCTGCGACAAACCATTCTCAAGGATCGATGCTTCGACAGCCTTATTATAAGCGGCCGCGGCAGTCATCCCTACACTATAGCCTTTCATAGCAGCTTCAGCAATATGGAACATCACTTCGGCATAACGCATATAGGGAGAAAAACCGGCAGGATCTTTACGGAAACGGTCGCCGATACGGGATATGGTTGCAAGGTTACCCTGCTGTGCTGCACCAATAACAAATCCGCGATACTGACCATCGGCAGTTGCAGGATGGGCATATACCGGCAAACGGGGATCACTCAGGGCTTTCAGATGATCTATCAGCAGATCACTCACTCCATGGTCGTCACGGGTTTTTGAGTCCACCATCCAGGGTTCTTCATAAGGATTAACCCCCGGCCAAATGAAAAATGCATTATCGGCATTACTGGTCATAATCGGGTTTTGTCCGGGATTTCCCATAATTGCCTCAACAGTGCTTCGGGCCAGTGTGGTATTTACACCCGATATGCGCATGGCCATCCGCAGACGAAGCGAATTTGCAAATTTCCTCCATTTCATTGTATTACCTTCGAACAGAAGGTCTCCATCTCCCAATTGGTCAATGCTCCCTGCTGCCAGTAATGTATTAGCTTCTGCTAGCATTTCAAGCAATTTTGGATAGATTTCTTCCTGTGTGTCATATTTTGGCAACAGGATACCTTCTGACAGTCTTATTGCTTCTGAAAAGGGAATATCCCTCCACGTATCGGTCATTATCTGAAAAATATAGGCTTCCAGAATTTTTGCCACACCTAACAAGTTTTTGGCATCACCGGCTACAGCTTTCTTTTTAATCTCATTTATGTTGTTCAATTGTATGTAACCATAGTACCATTTATTCTCAACAACACCAGGCCTGAAATTGTACCTGGCTTCATCAATATACTGAATCTTTGCCAGATGACCACCGTAGGTTGATGGCTCATTCATATCATTCCATGCATCATGAAATGTTGAGGAATGGTATCTTAAAACATATGCCAGAACGTTGGTTGCAGGTGCGTCTTTAGCCCTGTTCGGATCGGTATTGATCTCTGCAAACTTATCAGTGCAACTCGAAGCAAATAGGAACGCAATGAAAGTCAGCGCTATTATTTTTCCAATATATCTTTTCATATTCATGCTATATTAGACATTAAAAAGTTAAATTCAATTTCAGACCAAAGCTTCTTGCAGGCGGGTAACTGGTGGTTTCAAGTCCAACGCCCCCATTTCCGCTGCCAACAGAATTTTCAGGATCGAGGCCTGAAATATTGGATTTATGACGCCACAGGATGGCAAGGTTATTTCCTACCACACCAACTGTTCCGGCTTTTATAAAGCTATCCGCCCCAAAAAGGTTTTTAGGTATGGTGTAGGTAATGTGGGCTTCGCGAAGTTTGCCATACGAACCATCGTAAATTGACAGCTCACGGTTGCTCCAGAACGACTGGAAGAAGGACTGGGCTGCAGTGGTAATATCATTTTCGGCAAATTGCGAATCCTGAATATTTGAGGCTGCTGTACCAACCACTTTAACAAATTTGGTATCTTTCATATAGTTCTTACCAAGGATCATCCCATTTTCGCGGAAGTCTTCCCATGCTGTGAATTCAAGCACACCGCCATAAGCTCCAAACATCTGCGATACAGAGAAAATATCGCCCCCTTTGCGGATGTCAACCAAAAAACCAGCGCTGATATTTTTATATGAGAATTCATTACGGATACCACCTATCCAATCGGGAGTAACACTACCCAGCTTGATATTGGCTTTGGTCATCGGAAGGCCAGTAGCTGCCACAATTACTGCATTATCCGATTCCCTGCGAAGCATGCCTGTTCCGTAAATTACACCCCATGGTTCACCCGGCCGTGCCTGAACAAATGTACTCCACTGGCTTCCGATGTTATAAGATTCCAGTTTCTGGCCTGTAACCGGATCTGTATAAAGCTCAACAATTTCGCTCACATCACGGGCCCAGTTTATGGTTACATCCCAGTTCAAGCCATTGCCCGATTTCAGGACTGATCCGCGGAGCTGGACTTCAATCCCCTGGTTATTGATTTCACCGGCATTAACCAGCGTAGTGTTATATCCGGTTGCTTTCGAAATAGCCACGCTCATGATTTGGTCGGTGGTTGTTTTATCATAAGCAGCCACATCTAGCCCAATCCTGTTTTGCAGGAAGTTTACTTCAAGCCCGATTTCGTTGGTTACCACTTGTTCGGGCCTTAAAGCGGCAGGCGGGAACTCGATAGCCTGGTTAAACTGTGTTACCCCTTTAATGGTGGTTGCCCCAGCCGTGAAATAAGGGTCAGTTCTGTAAGCGCCAGTGGCAGAACCAACTTTTGCCCAGCCACCACGCAATTTCAGGTATGAAATAACATCGCTCTGAATATCGAATGTATCAAAAGGCAACCAGCTTAAGCTGAACGCAGGATAGAAGAACGGGTCTTTAATAGTCGAACTCCAGTCGTTGCGGACACTGGCATCGAGGAAAACAAAGTTGCCGTAACCCACAGAAGCAGATGCATACACACTGTTGCTCCTAATCCAGGTACTATTCATGGAGGTTACCGGACTGCCGCTCACGTTTGAAATGGTAAACAGGTTTGGAACTGTCAGGTTATTGGCACCAATGGTTGAACTTTCCCAGCGCAGGTTGCGATAGTTTGCCCCTGCCAGTGCAGTAACCGAAATCTCACCGAAACGTTTATCGAAATAACCGATCACATCAGCGTTTAATTCTGTATTTCTGTCCTGGTTCAAACGGAACCATCCACCTTCGAACAGTGCATTGTCGGCATCGAGCAAGGTTTCGTTCGAACCTGAATAGGTAACCGGCCTGTTCTTCGAATTGTAATAGTCCATACCCAAACGGCCTTCAAACTTCAGATAACTGGTTGGATTGAACCACAGGGACGTTTTCCCGAACACCCTGTCGCGCTGATACGAATTGGTGTTTTTGTTCAAACTCCAGTATGGGTTGTTGTGGTAATTGCTGTTCCAGTTATAAGGGAAGCCGTTTGGCATGGTAGTCTGCCAGTTGGCTTTCAGGTCTTTAATATCCACCTGGCGGCCAAACCACTGGCCAAATGCCTGCATCGGGTTACTGGCATTATATTCGGTTATGGGTAAATTGTCACTTTCGGTGCGGCTATAATTCAGTGTAAGGTTAAAATCGAACATTTTGTTGATGTTCATAATGGAATTAACAGCCGCCGTGTAACGCGAAATATCGGTATTGGGAAGAACACCAACCTGATCGCGAATACCAACTGATACCCTGGTATTTGAGTTATCGGTCACCGAGGTCAATGAAATATTGTGGTTGGTAGTGTGCCCTACCTCAAAGAAGTCATTTATGTTATTTGGACGCGAAATCCATGGAGTAGCCACACGGTTGCCATTGGCGTCAATCGGACTGTTATATTGAGGGATCATCAAACCGGAATCGAGACGGGGGCCCCAGCTTTCGTCCACACCATCGTTTACACCATTACCGATTCCATCCACATATTTAAATCCCCGTCCAGGGCTGTATCCACCCACGGCAAATTCGGCATATGTTCCTTTGTAACCACGGTTCTGGGCATCTTTATAATACCACTCATCGCCGGCATAGCCCTGTCCGTATTTGTTTTGCCAGCGTTGTATGCTGTAAACCTGGTCAAAATTATAGTTCCCATCATAGTTTACGGTAACGCCTTTGGCACGCCCACTACCTGTTTTGGTTGTAATCAGGATAACGCCACGGCCTGCACGCATACCATAAAGAGCAGCAGCAGCACCACCTTTCAGGACTGAAACCGACTCAATATCCTGCGGGTTGATATCGTACAATCCGCTACCGTAGTCAACTGAGTTCTGCATGGTTGCACTATTGGAAATCGGGATACCATCCACTACCACCAAAGGCTGGTTGTCTCCGAATGAACTGTTGCCCCTGATGACGATACGGGATGAAGCCCCGATTTGTCCACCAGAATTTGTAATCTGAACCCCTGCTACTTTACCGGCAAGTGATGAGATCACGTTGGGTGTGGCAGCCTTAACCAACTCATCGCTTTTTACATCCTGAACGGCGTATCCAAGCGATTTTTTCTCCCTTGAGATACCCAGTGCGGTAACCACTACCTCATCGACCCCAATTGCCTGTGGCTGCATCTCAACCGAAATGTTGTTGCGGCCGTCAATGGCGATCTCCTGTGTAGCCATACCTACAAAAGAAAAGACAAGGTTTTGTGCGTCAACAGGGACCTGCAAACGGTAACGGCCATCCATATCGCTTACCGTACCAAGTGTTGTTCCTTTCACAATTACAGAAACTCCGGGAATAGGTGCACCATCTTCAGCGGAAGTTACGGTACCTGTAATCTCCCTGGTCTGTGCAAACAGTACCTGAAGGCCAAGTATAAACATGGCCATTAACAGCGTAACTTTTTTCATAGAAATCGTTTTAAATTAAAAATTAAACAAATAAAAACGTGTTGTATCTTCAAATATGATCCGACTTTCTCCTCACAACGAATCATATTTATGTTGTATAGTTTGATCTATTGATATTTTAATTTGACACAAATACCCTACTAAAAACTACAAATCATAACCACAGCAAATATAAATATAGAATTTTAAT
>JBBIHB010000069.1:0-12739 GCA_037447215.1 Bacteroidales bacterium | reverse complement strand
GTAAAGAATTAAGCAAGTGGTGTGCCATTTATGGCACAGAGTTTTAATGTACTGATATTCAGAAATTTATATTTTTGGAAATTCAGTATGGTTTTTTCAAAACAGGAAATATTTCCCACTCCGGGAATCGGGACCAAATAGGGAAAATAAAGAATAGAAATCTATAGGGATAGAGTTTGAGGTAACGCTGAGAGATTATTTTAATATCAATACCACTTCTAAAGCCACAACCTGCCAGCGCCCCGGGTAACAATTGTAGAAAAAGCAACTACAGATACTGAACTGATAGGCATTAGGATTGCCGCAATAACCGGTGACATGAAACCTGATAGAGCGATGGTTATTCCTATCATATTGTATAGAAATGAAATTGTAAAACTCGCATAAACAATCCAAAGTGATAATCGTGTAAAAGATATAAACCGGGCTAATTTATCAAACTTATCGGCTTCGAGAACTGCGTCACTGGCAGGAGAGAACTGATACACTTTATTTGCTATGGTCAGAGCCACATCACTTTGCATCAGAGCACCGGCATCATTTAATCCGTCTCCGGTCATCATAACAGTTTTTCCTTTGTCGTGCAACTGCTCAATATAATTGGCCTTATCCTGAGGCTTCTGGCTAAAGTGAATTCGTTCTTTCTCAAAATAACATTCAATATTTTTCCTTTCGGAATCATTATCTCCGGTAATCAAATGTAGTTCAAACCGATCTTTAAGTGTATTTAATACACTTTCGATACCTTTGCGGTACTGATTCGAAATATTGAAATAACCGGCTTCTTCACCATTGATGGATAAAAAAACCACCGAGGCTTTATTGAATTTTGTGCTTTTGCTGTTTGTTACGAATTCCGCTGAACCATATCTGACTTCAATGCCACATGATTTTCCATAAACCCCACGACCCTGAACTTCTATAAAATGATCGGGATTACAGTATTCTTCGTCTTTTAAAAAATGGGTAAGCGCCATACTTAAAGGATGTGGTGATTGCCGTAATAGAGAATACAGTGCTGACCTTTCAGGTTTTGATAATTCCCTCCCTGTGTAGATAATGTTATGCTCGTTAGGCCGGGTAAGTGTTCCGGTTTTATCAAACACGATGGTATTTACATGTGACAATTTTTCAATTACATCAGTATTTTTAATATAGAGGCCTTTCCGGCCAAAAATACGCATTGTATTGCCAAAGGTAAACGGGACAGATAATGCCAAAGCACAAGGACATGCAATAATCAACACCGATGTAAAAACAAACACTGCCTTGTTTGTTTCACCAAATAAAAGCCAACCAATTAAACCTGCTATAGCTATCAAAATAATAATAATCGTAAAATATTTACTGAGCCGGTCGGTAAGATTCTTCAAATTATCAGTAGGTTTAATATAGGATTTATCCTGGTTCCAAAGATGTGTTAAGTGGCTCTGGTCAATATCTTTTTCGACCCTTATGTGGATAATTCCACCCATCTGACGACCGCCAGCATAAAGAAAATCACCTGCTTTCTTAATTGCCGGGGATGATTCGCCAGTCACAAAACTGTAATCGATCACACCAGTTCCTTCCAGGAGAATGGAGTCGGCTGGTATAAGCTCTTTGTTGCGGATAAGCAAAACATCTCCTGGTACAATTTTTTCAAGCAAAATGCTCTCTTCCAATTCCAATTGCTGTTTTTCTTCGAACTGCCGGTTAATTCGGGTAACCGCGATGGGAAAATAGCTTCGATAATTTCTTTCGAAAGATAACGCCTCATAAGACTTGCCCTGGTACCATTTGCCAACCAGCAAAAAGAAAATCAATCCGGCCAGACTATCGCTGTAACCTTCTCCTGTGGCAGAAATTATATCGTAGCTGTTGACCAAAAATAGTGTGAGGATGCCAATAGCAATGGGCAGATCGATGCTTGTGGTCCGTTTCCTAAGATTTTTCCAGGCCGAAATCAGATAATCGTTTCCACTGTAAAAAACCACTGGAAATGTGAGCAGGTAACTCAATACGCTCAAAACATGACTTAGCCGGTCTTCAATTGGTTCTCCATGAAAATAGTGAGGGAGGCTATAAGTCATTACATTCATAAAAACAAAACCTGCCACTCCAATTTTATACAGCAATTTCTTGTAGGAATGTTCCTCAACCTTCTGACCTTTCTGGCTCTGCGAAAGATCGGGGATATAATGCACAGATGAGAGGAGTTCGACCAGTTGACGTAAAGTGATTTCTACTTTGTTAAAAGTGATATCAACCTCCTTTCTCACAAAATTTACTGACGAATATTTTATGCCACCATGTAATTTATTCAGGTTCTCAAGGAGCCATATACATGATGCACAATGAATTACAGGAATATATAATCGAACTTTTAAAATATTCCCTTCAGAAAAAGCAATCAGTTTTTCTTCAACCTCTTCATTGTCGAGGTACTCATATTTGTTCCCGGATTCGGATGATTCGACCCTTATACCCGGGTTTTGTTCAAGGTTGTAATATGTATATAATCCATTTTCGTGAAGCAGTTGAAATACCGTTTTACATCCGTTACAGCAAAATTTCAGATTGGTCCAAATAACTGGCTCTTTGCTGCAATCTGCACCACAATGAACACAGGAATTCAAATCACTGTATTGAATCATAAAATTTTTGAATCTATTTCAGGCATCAAACAATCAAGCCTATACAATAAACATTTGTCATTTCAAAGGTACAATAATGGTTCTGAATCCTTTATTTTGTATTACTTTACCAGCCGAAACAGCTTCATCATATGTCTGAAACGAACCCACCCGAACCTTAAAGAATTCATCTTCAAAAGAAATATTTACCTTAAATGATATTAATCCGGATAATTCATTAGCCAATTTAATCGCATTCTTCTCATGCCTGAAAGCGCCAACCTGTACTGAAAAATCTATCGTCTGGATTTCTGCATTATTGTGTTCTTCAATTTCATTGGATTGCAAATTTTTAGCCTCACCAATACTAAAATTCTGACTTCCTGATTTCATTTTAGAATCAGAAACCTTTGATAGGTTAAAATCAATCCCATCAACGATATCCCCAAATTCATTTGGTTTAATTTCAAATGCAATTCTTTCCGGCTGTCTGGAAAATCTTAATCTTTCTATCTGCTGTGAATCTACTTCAGCATAATAATTTCCTGGAGGAAGTCCCAGATATGTGAATTTGCCATCGGGCTCAGTCATAACAGAAGCAACCCTATTTCCATTTATCGAAAATAAGTTCACATTAATACGGCCTTGCCCTCTGGCACTAATTTCATCGGTTATAAAAACCCATCCATTTGCTTCACCCATTGGAAATATTGGAATTTCAATTTTTTTAAACTGATTGGGGTCAACATACACCCTAAAACTTTTATACTTTAATCTCCAGGCTATTTGTTCCAGGCTATTTTCATCAAGTTCGACCAAAAAACTGGTATAAGGTTCTAATTCAACGATCCTGATTAAGGAATCTTTTCGGTTCAATATCACTCGTCCGCTATTGATCCTAATTTTCAAACCTGTGGCAAGTGGTTCATTTTTATCCTTGGTACCATTATGATTAACATCAATGAATGGTATTAAAGTTAATCCTCCTCTCCCTACAGTCGAACGGTTATCAGAATGCACATAACCGTTTCCGGTTCCAAACGCCACACTACCACGCATTCCCTGGGACGTAATTATGTCCTGGCCAGTATATCTTGCTGAAAAATTCGATTGGGCAAATGGGAGGTCCCACCTGAAAGAAAAATCAATACTCCGGTATCCTGACCGGAAATTTTCTTCCGTAGAAAGCGAAAAATAACCTGACCTCGATATTCGCTTTTCAATCTCACCTTTAATAGAAATAATATTTTGATTCGTTATATCGATTTGTGATTGTGGCCTGAAAACAAAACCACGGCCAAACCTGATGCCGCCTGCCAAATTAGCGTACATAAACGGCGTTTTGTTATCGATCCAGTTCGCATAAGCAGAAATGCTGGTATTTACCGGTCCCAAAAAGGTTGAAAGTGTCATGTCGGCTGAGTTGTAAGTTAAAATTTGATAAACATTCTGCTTGAATGACATTTTCGAAAACCCTTTCAGGAATTTCCACCGTAAAGGTACAGATATAGTGGCCTTTCTTTCCTCGAGGTAGTTATAAAATACTGCTTTTTGTCCGGGGACATAATTTGTATAGTCTATTTCAAACAACAGATTTGAGGGGAATCTGTAGCTTACAGTAGCCCTGCTTCGTACACCGGCAGCATATTCACATCGTATCAACAGATTTTGCATTGGAGTTACCGATGCAATGATAAAAGGGATATGTTCCCCATTAACAATAGATGATAAAAATTCATGGCCTCCTCCGAAACTAATAAAGCGGTTTAAACCGTAATTTATTTCTGCTCGCCCAAACAATGCCCTATCCTTGCCAAGCAGAATACCACCTGTGATATTATACTCCAATTCACCTTTAGGTAAGAAATTATAGGGTATATTGATATATTGTTGACTAGTCCTTTCTTCGCCATACGGGCCATAGAATTTCAGAATTACCTGAGAATTTCCAAACACAAGAGGTACATCGAAGCTATAAAAACCTGACGCATCGGCTGTTTGAAAATCAACAATTACATTGTTGATGTATAATTCAACAGTCCATCCTGACCCCGTATAATCGGAAATGGTATATTCGCCAAACGATCGTCGGAATGTTGTCGGCGAATTAGTTGCTGAAAAGCCAATTAGCGGGTCGAACAATGTTGCTGTTGAAGGAGCATTAATCCTGCCCATACGCAATTGCCGCAAAAATTTCGTGTCGTTATTGGCCCAACGCCAGATATAATGTTGATTACGGTGATTAAACCCTTCGTGTGTACTTAGATTGAGCAGTAAATTGGTTTCACCGCCAAACACCTCTGCCCCGGTTGAAAATAAAAGCCTTGTATCTTCCTTGAAATATGTGCTTTGGGTGCTGGAAAGCGCCCAGTCGATCATTCCATACCTGAACAAATGATAATTACGCCCAAAGGTAGTGTCAACAGGTAATTCGCTTTTCAGTTGATCAATATTACGTCGCATCTGATTTAACCGAATCTCCCTTATTGCAGGGAGTTCAATATCGGTTTTAAGTTCTACTGAAAGCCCTCTGAAGTTAAAAGTACAGTAGAGGTTAAAATACTTGCCAAAAAGATTATGATCAAGGTATAATCCTGTTTCGGTCTTTATAAGATCTCCCTGATTTAAATAATATGCAGTAGTTCCGAACCTGATTATTTGGGATAAATAATCAATCATATATGGCCGATTTTCATCCACAACAAAACCCACAATGGTATCCTGATAAAAAGAAACCTCGTGTTTTATCCGAAGAATCCTGAATAGAGTTTCAACAGGCAATAACAATTGATTTTTTTCATAATTATACAACGCGTCAATTTCGAATCCACCAATACCTTGTACCCTTAGCTGTATCGGGATATCGTCGTATGAAGTTTGTTGTGCCCCTGCTTCAAGAAACAAGAATAGAGGAATCAGTAAAAAAATCCATTTACAGCAAAATCCTTTATTATATTTAATTATGCCGGATGAATTTGACCGATTCAGACTTATACACCTGATCAAAAGATTCAAGATCATCAATAATATATGGATTATTCCTGGATAAACGTAACATTAAAGATACCAGTGTATTCACCGGCAGGATTAGTTGAAAGACTCCCTACCTGAAGGGTTGCCCCAATCTGAACAGAATTTAAAAATGGCTGTCCCCCTGATGTAACAAAAATATTCCCCGGTTTATCAGAAACAAAATTGTTTATAGTCATTGTTTCAGACCCTCCTGACCTGTATAAAATGGCAGAATTGCTCAAACTAATATGAACCAATCTTCCAGGCACTAACCTGATAGTAAAAATTGCCTGCATACCAGGATCGGAATGCAACCCGATTACTGATCCCGATGTTGACCTTGCGCCTGTTGGGCTTATTTGTACAGTGCCACCTGAAGCGCCAGTATAAAAACTTCCAAATCCTAAGCCCTGAACTGTAAAAACCTGGAGTTGCAAGGGTGGGGGAAATGGTTGTTGGGCACTGCTTCTCATAAATATACCATCGAAAACAGAGATCAAAACCACAAAACATAAAAACTTGTCAAGTTTAAATGTGGAAGAAGTACCCCCGACTATATAATATTTTACGGCCAACAGTTTAATATTAATTAAATATGTATTCCGCTTCTGCTAACACTTCAGGGTTAATATCACTAGAGGAAGTGTACCTCACAATATACTTCCCACGATCAGGTACAACACGGCCATTTTCATTCAGCTGAATTGAAAAACGCCGCATTGTATTTGGTGTATAAATTGCAATTCCTCTCACCATTCCAACTGATATCGGACTTCCACCCTCAGGCACAAAATCAATTTTTAAGTCCCCGAAAACAGATTGATTCCCTGTTCGTTTAAAAGTCACATGAATAACGGGTGGACCATTCACTTTTCTTTCCAGATTCAAATCAGATAAACTGACTGAAGCATTCAGATTACCAATTCGGATTAAAACAGGTATTGTAATCCCAAAAATAGGAGTTAGTTGTATGCCAATTGATGTGGAGTCAAGTTCCAAGGCCTCTTCACCCAAGGGCCTCTCTTCGGGAACTGCCCTGAAATATAAATGGGACCGGTATTCACCTTCAACCATATTGGGCAAAATTCGCAACTGCATACGCACAACCTGCGATTCGCCAGGCCCTAATGTAACCTGACGGGGAAAAAACCGCAGGTAAGAATCTGCAAACATTTGCCCTTCGCGTGGTTCAGTAATTACCTCAAAACTTCCGTCTTCGGTCATATGATATTGAACAAACGATACTGTATAGGTCGCAGGTTCTTTTCCGGTATTGACAAGGGTAATATCTTCGCGTTGTTTGTTCCCTTCAAAAACTATTCTGCGGGGGGTTATCAACAAATCTCCCTGAGCAAAAACCGGTATCTGAAAAACCAGAAAACAGGCAAATAGAACGAATTTAAAACTCAAGGTAAATCGCTTTACCTTCGACAAACAGATATTGTTCATAGTTAATCACAGTAAATTGGTTCCCCCAAAACTACTTCTTTTTTTAATTGAGTTTTAAAAAAGAAAGAAACAATCAATTATATACAAATGTCAGCTGAAATGTACCTGCGTAGGAACCTACCGGATTCTTTTCTATTGAACCAACCGAAAGTAATGCTCCGATACTGATGAACTGCATACCATTGGCTAAGATTGTGGTGGTTTCGCCAGAAGGAGGATCTGATATCCAGTTTTCAACCGTCATAGTCTGTCCACTGCTACGATGAACCAAAAGAGAGGAAGATTGAGGTAATTGGATTGTAAAAGATGCTCCTGGAGTGCCACTCAATCTGAACCTGCCTGGGCTATGAAACCCTTCGGCTAGTATCACCGAACCATACGCAGACCTTACACCGTCGGGTGTTACAATAATTTGCCCGCCCCCTGATTCGGTTGAAAACCTGCCAAAATTCAACTGCTCTGTTTCATTTACTGTGAGCACCTCAATTACCTCAGCAAATGCCTGCGTTGTTAAACTTGTTTGTGAACGGAGAGTTCCGTAAGCAAAGAGTATAAAAACAGATAACGATAATACGATCCTGTACATAATCCATAATTTTGTCCTATTCGTATTTTTAACAATAATAAGGACAACCACGTTGCCCTTATTTAAACATTGCTTTTCTGTTTATTCGTACTGAACTGTAACCGAATAGGTTCCTGAATATGGCCCGGATAGCTGGGTATTGGGTACATTCATTGCACCACCTAAATAGAAGACATATGAACCTGAACTTGTATTCACGCCTGTTGTATTTCCGGATATTGAAGTAGTTACAGTTAATTGCCCGCCTGTTGCAGAACCACTACCATTTAAGGTAATTGTTGCAGGTTTAGTTATCGAAAACGTAAAATTATCGTCAGCCGTAACTGTAAATTGAGCAGGCCTCCAGGTATCGTTCGGGATATTTGTTAACCCTGCAGCCAAATCTCTGGCAGGAGAAGCCGAAGCGCTGATCGTCAAGGTGCCAGTCCCTGTCAATGGCTTAACAAGTTTGCCTAACTCAAAAGACAAATTATTTGTCAAGGTAATCGGAGTAACAATAGTTGCATTTGCAACAGCATCATTAACAGTAGCAGTGTTTTGAGCAGTTACATTCTTTGCGGAGAAGGCCATCAATAAAAGCCCTGCAAAAAAAAGAAATAGCTTTTTCATAATCGTACTTTTTAAAAGTTTGTAAATAGTATTTCATCAAAAATTTGTCATTTCGATGCTTTTAAATCAATTAATATACCAATAAATGATAGTATTCATCTTCAATAACTTGCCGGAATTCCCTAATGGCGTCCATTCCACTGATGGGAAATTTTTTCCAAAAGTAAGACAATTCCCAAAATAAAAAACTATTGAAATGTTAAATTTTCATTTTTTTAATAAACAATTATCAGATTACAAATCAATTATAAACTTTAATTATATCATCAACTTAATATTCAATATTTTAAATTATTTAATTTTAAAAAAACACCAATCCACAATTCGAACACAATTAATTCAAATTCAAAAAAAAGAATCACATCTCTCAGGAAATAAATGACAATTTTTAGAATAGTAGAATTTTCTGTGTATATACAGAACCTTCTCTCATGGCTTTCACAAAAAATAAACCCCTTTGATTAAATTCAATCCTATGTATCGCTTTTCCATTGAGACTCTCCCTGAGCAATTTCCTTCCAGCAGTATCATATAATTCAAAAATAACCTGATCATGAATAAGCTGCAGGTCAACCACAATATGCTGATGATGTGTGTAAACCCTTACAGGCAATTCAGCGAAAGGATCGGCAAAACCACCCGGCTCAAGCTGGAGGACAAATCGTGCTTCACCATCTGATTTCCTTGCCTGAAATAAATATTCTGGGTTCCTCAAAATATCGTGTACTATACCGGTAACTTTATCCATAAGCGAAAGTATCCTGAATTCACCACTGTTAAATCTAAAATTCAATTTATAGTTTCCATCGGCACCCGGCTTAAATGCCAAAGGAACAACCGGGCTTTCTCCAGATTTTCCGGATAATTTTATCGAAAACCGGTGTTTGCCCGATGGGATATATAACTGGGGTGCTGTTTCAACAATGCTGAATCTTTTGGGACTGCCTCCTGAAACCGAAGGATGCCCAAACTCCAGGATTACCTCATCGCTTCCAAAACCTTCAATTGAACTGACAAATACCCTTAATTGGTCGGCATCGACAGTAGATTTTTTCAACCAATTCCCTGCTCCATTGTTAACCCTTATAGGGTTGCTGAATGTAAGGTTCCCTGTCGATTCTGCCTTGACAAAGAACCCCTGGGTAGGTGCAATATAACGGGTTACCCCTAAGGTTCCCACATCGGATGAAGAAGCCGAATTATAAACCCCATAATTCCCCGATTCGTGGCTCCATATCCACACATCATAACCACCCCCGGTATTGACCAACATACTCCTCCCCCAGCCGCTTGTCGCTTTCCAATCAATGGAAGATGGATATGGATTTCCTGCCAAATTATATCCGAACTCGTTTGCAGCACCGGGAGTCCGAGTAAGTGGGAAACTTATTTCGCCATTGTTTAACACGCCTTGAAACACTTTTTTAGGGTGTAAATCCTTATATGAAACCAGGTATCCCCTGCCAGGAACAAAATTGTTACTTCCGTTTACCATTGCCCATGTTGGTGTTTGGGTGCTATTCAGCAAATAAACCCAGGAAGTATCAGGTTCGTACCAGGCATAAATATCAAACCTTGTACCGTCGGCGTATGCATCGGTTCCACCGGTTGGGGTAAAATCCCCGGAGAAGGTTTGCCCTGTAACCGGAGAGGACAACATCTGCCAGGTTTGTGGCTGCCCTGAAATATACCTTTGAAATGATGCCTGCAAATTATCACTATTATGCAATAATGACCCCGTTCCTGCTTCAGATGATTGAATGGCCAAACCATCAACTCCTGCATTATTCAGTATTGTACCCGTTACGGTCAAGCTACCCAATGGCCCAACAGATAACGATGCCCCAACTTGAATCTCAAGGTTTTGTATGGTAATTGAATTTGATATTTCCGGGAAATTTGTTACCACCGGAATATATACTGAAGATAAATGATCGGGAACAAAACCTTTGTTCCAGTTTTCGCCGATATTCCAGTCGTTGTTAATATTCCCTGTCCAAATCCATCGGCATAAACCTGCTGCACTCATTTCGGGTGATACAATAAAAAAAGTTTCAGGTGAATCCTGATTCCTGAATTCGGTTGAAATCCACCCTTCATCATGAACTTCGGAGGAAATGGAAACCTCATCAATATCTCCGACAAAAAAATTATCCCTGCGGCCGATGAACCTGATTGCCTGTGTAAACGGATCGGTATTGTTGCAAGCATTTGAATAGGTAAAATTTAATACTCCATCGATAAAGAGTCGTTGTGGTTGTCCGGTTTCAAATGTATATACAATATAATGCCAGTTTGATGCAGGCCCGTTTGTTATGGCACCGGGGTTGTTTGTCCAGTTGCACCATGTGCTGCCATTCCCATATCCGCCATGAATACTGGTCTGGTTATACATCCATAAACCGGGTGAACGCTCGAGGGTGGCCCCCGCCCCGCTGCCAACAAACCCATGCCAGGTGTTATCGGGCTGGTTGGATTTTATCCAGATTGAAAGCGTTCCCCTTGAACCAGGTAGGATACCCGCACCAAGATCGATGGCATCGGCTCCTGTGAAATGCGTAGCAAAACCAATTTTTCCAATAACCCTCGATGGGTTACCCTGGTAAGCAATACTATTGTTTCCTTTTCCGGTAGCATCAATCGTAATTTCGGCTGTGGGATTTTGGCCCAGATGATATCGGGCTAAATACTTTGTTGCCCATGTACCGGTGGTAGATGGGTTTAAGGTTGTACCACTATATCCATAATACATCTGGATAATTGTATTTCGCGAGGCACTTAGAAGTGGTAATCTAACCCAAGCGACAAACTCGCCTGTTGTGCCATCGTACCTTTCAATCTGATGATCGAGAACTGTAACACAATCATCGGAAGTAAAAATTATGTCGTAACCATTAATGGATTGTACCCGTCCGTCATGCGTGTGATGCCGCAAATCGGGATCATAAAAACTCACCAGTACCGGAAAATCGACATACGACCCTGAACCTGAAACATTTTCAGCCGGGATGGTCAGCATTTTTCCAAAACTGAACAACGAGGGTGATGGCTTATCAATAACTGTTATGTAATTGGTTTTGGTGGCCGAAAAACTGCCATTTACAGTCAGACTGATTGTTTTTGCCCCTGAAGTTGAATAGGTTACGGTGTGCGGTCCTTTCCCATTCGCGGTTGCAGGAGTGGCCCCTGCCCCGAAATTCCAGTTCCATGAAGTTGCATTATCCGATGATTGATCGGTGAATACAACCTGATGGCCAACATAAGCTTCCAACGGATTTGCACTAAAATCAACATCAACTCCAATCGGTGTGCCGGATACCACAATATTATCAACCGACCAGTACCATGCGTATGTTCCAGTGTAATTCCATTTAAACCTTACTTTTGATTGACCAGTCAGTGCAGGAATTACCAAATTAAATGTTGCCGGATTGGCTGTGGTTGTGTTCCATTGCTGTACCTGCACCCAGGTTGCGCCCCCGTCAATGCTGTAAGACAGAGTACCTGTTGAAGTGGATAGGCTTCTGAAATAGTGATTAAAAGCTATGGAAATATTGGTAAAACCAGTGCAATTGATTAATGGTGTAATCAAATCTGAATTCTGAGTGTTTCCTGTCCCGTAAGCATTGCTATTCAAAAAAGCATAATTCCCTGTGGTTCCAACTAGAAAACCACCGGTACCAATTTGCCAGGCCTGATTTTTTCCACGGTTATCAATGATAAGCCAGTCGGAAGGAAGCTGTCCCGATGTATTGAAATTTTCAGAGAATGGGAGTGAGTAAACATTGTTGACAGGGGTAAATATTAAAACAACTTCAACATAATCAATAATAACTTGTCTTCTGTTTGAAACAGACCCTGAAATAGTTCCTGTTGAAGTAAATTGAGCCTGAAGCGTATTTAAATCTTCATTAGAAAAATTTAAACCTGTCCATTCAACAGTGAAATCATCAAAAACATGAGATAAATTATTATTTACAATCCTTTCTCCTTGCAGGTTATTATTAATCCTGATATTCAAATTCAATCCACGTTGGTTACCCCCAGAGTTGTTTTTCCGTACCCTGACCTTTACCTGAATAGTATTATATATTCCCTGATAATCAGGTGCCTGTATTCTGACTTCTCCGGTTGTATTACTGTTATTCGGACAAGTAATTAATGTATTATTGGGGGTTAAGGAACTTTCGTTTATCTTCGACCATAAAGGGGAAACGGTCCAGGCTCCGGCAGTTACATCGGAAGCAGGTTGCCTGATTTGAGTAAATGATTGAGAAAGAACTGCCTGTATTGTTAAAAAAAACAATAGCAAGGCTGCAAAATACTTTAATTTGATGCTCATAGAATCTCTACACAAAAACTACCTGTTTTTAGTAACGTTTTCAGGTACAAAATAAACCTAAATTACTATTCAAAATCATTGTTGTCCGGTAAACCGGAAAATTTAATTTATTCATTTTATAATATA
>JBBIHB010000068.1:11798-12803 GCA_037447215.1 Bacteroidales bacterium | reverse complement strand
TATACAGTTGACGCCCCCAGCATTGCACCAAGTACCTGTGCAAAAACATAGGGCAACACCTGGCCCCATTCAAAAAGCCCGCTCAGGGCAAGCCCAACGGTCACAGCCGGATTGATATGGGCCCCGCTGATATCTTTGACGGCAAATACGGCCACAAATACAGCCATTGACCAGCCGGCAGCTATAACAATCCATCCTCCACCAAAGGAATGTGTTTTTTTCAGGTTCGTATTGGCCACCACACCATTACCCAATAAAATGAGGATAAAAGTCCCCAGAAACTCCGCAAAATACTCAGTCATTTGATTATTATTTATGATTAATTATATAGTTTTGAGCCAGTTTTTCAAAATCCAACAGTTGATTTTCAATCCAATCATTCCCTTTTTTCATCTCATTCGCCATTATAAACGCCGTTCCGGGGGCAATCCTGAGGCTTTCACGTGCATCGAGAAACAGTACCCTTGTGCGGCGTGCCAGCACATCTTCAACTGTTTGCGCCATTTCTTCGCGGACGGCCCATACAACCTGCGACTTTCTGATCTGCAGCTTTTCACTCAGGAATCCCTGGTACTCAGGATGATCTTCCTCAATGGACAGAACATGTTCTTTATCGCTTCCGTAGGGTGCCAAAGGGTCATTGACCGGATCCACATCCATTCGGTACCCATGAATAGGCATATGACGTGTAATGCATTCCCTTTCAGGGAAACCTCCAAGTATTACAGCTTTATCCACCACATCTTCGGCCATTTTCCGGTAAGTGGTCCACTTACCCCCAGTAATGGTAATCAATCCTGAAAGGGAAATAATCATTTTATGGTTACGTGAGATCTCTTTGGTTGCTTTTTTATCATCATCGGGTTTGGCAAGTGGCCGTAAACCAGCAAACACACTGAGCACATCCTGACGTTCGGGCTGTTTGGTCAAGTACTTTCCGGCTATACCGAGCAGGAAATTAATCTCTTGTTCAAGTGCAACCGGTTCAAGTGAGGGGGATTCGAC
>JBBIHB010000068.1:0-11788 GCA_037447215.1 Bacteroidales bacterium | reverse complement strand
GTACCAACTACCACATGGTTATGCCATGGAACAGCAAACATGACCCTGCCATCAGGGGTATGGGGTACCATTATCGCAGATTCATTAGGCAAAAAATCCCTGCTCAGGACAATGTGTATTCCCTGACTTGGTACAATAATCTGCCGGGTAGCGGGGTCATCCATCTGTAAGACCTCATCGGCAAACACCCCGGTTGCATTAACCACTACTTTTGAACGAATATTCATTTCCTCACCTGAAAGCTGATCAACAGCTCTTACCCCGGTAACAAGTTCATTTTCTTTCATTAAGCCGGTTACTTTTAGGTAATTGATCACCGATCCGCCATAATCGGTACAAGTTTGGGCCAGACTGAGGGCCATTCTTGCATCGTCAAACTGACCATCATGGTAAATAGTCCCTCCTTTAAGGCCGTTTTGTTCAACAGTAGGAAGGGCTATAATGGCCTCCTCGCGGCTCAGCATTTTCGATGGGCCTAACCCAAGTTTTCCTGCCATCATATCGTACACCTTAAGACCGATGGTATAAAACGGACCTACCCACCAATCGTACGATGGAATTACAAAAGATTGGTTAGTTACCAGATGGGGTGCATTTTTAAACATCAGTCCCCGTTCTTTCAGCGCTTCAAAAACCAGGGCAATATCGCCATGTTGCAGATACCTTACCCCACCATGTACCAGTTTGGTACTCCGGCTTGATGTTCCTTTTGCAAAATCAGATTGCTCGAGCAACAAAGTTTTATACCCGCGTGATGCAGCATCAACGGCAATGCCTAAACCGGTAGCACCACCACCAATAACCAGAATATCCCATATCTTAACTTTCTTTTTGATCCTTTTCAGTATCGTTTCCCGTTTCATAAGCTATGGGTTTATTTTAGTGTGATTCGTACCAGTTTTTGCTCCTTTCCACGGCTTTTTTCCAATTACCGATGCGCTTTTTCATTTCCTCATCCGAGACATTTGGCTGAAAGCTTTTTTCGATTTGCCATTGTTTTTGAAGTTCGTCAGTATTATTCCAAAAACCCGCAGAAAGCCCTGCCAGATATGCAGCGCCAAGGGCAGTGGTTTCCGTAACTTTGGGGCGGACGACCCTCTTTGATATGGTATCGGATTGAATCTGCATCATCAGGTTGTTCACCGAAGCTCCCCCATCAACCCTTAGTTCGGTCATGGTTATGCCTGCATCTTCTTCCATTGTATGAATAACCTCCATGGTGCGGAAAGCAATTCCTTCGAGTACGGCCCTAGCAATGTGCGATTTATTGGTTCCCCTGCTTAACCCAATAATGGCGCCCGTAGCGTATTGGTCCCAGTGAGGGGCGCCAAGTCCAACAAAGCCCTGTACAAAATAAACCCCGCCATTGTTTTCAACCTGGGCAGCCAATTCTTCTATTTCCGATGATTTGGAGATAAGCCTCAGTTGGTCGCGGAGCCATTGAACCACAGCGCCACCCATGAAAATACTCCCTTCGATGGCATAAGTTACCTCTCTGCCAATTTGCCAAGCTATGGTGCTGAGCAACTTATTTCTGGATGCAATTGGCTTGCTCCCGGTATTCATAACCACAAAACATCCGGTTCCATAGGTATTTTTAACCATCCCTTCGGAAAGGCACATTTGTCCGAACAAAGCAGCCTGCTGGTCGCCGGCCATGCCACTGACAGGAATTTTTAATCCAAAGAATTCGGGGGAAGTATATCCGTAAATTTCGCTTGACGGGCGAACCTCGGGCAGGATTGATTTGGGTATTTTGAGCATATCAAGCAACTCATTATCCCACTCAAGTGTGTGAATGTTAAAAAGCATTGTGCGGCTTGCATTGGTTACATCAGTAATATGAAGCTTTCCATTGGTGAGTTTCCATACCAGCCAACTGTCAATGGTCCCGAAGGCAAGTTTGCCATCATCGGCAAGTTTTTGAGCACCTTCAACGTTGTCGAGCATCCACCTGATTTTTGTAGCCGAAAAATAGGCATCGGCAACCAGTCCGGTTTTTTCAGTAATCATAGGTTCAAACCCTTCTTCCTGCAGCTTTTGGCAAATATCCGAAGTACGGCGGTCCTGCCAGACAATAGCATTTGCCAACGGAATACCGGTTTCGCGGTTCCACAGTACAGTAGTTTCCCGTTGATTGGTTATTCCAATGGCTACAATTTGTTCAGCTGAAATATTTGCTTTTAAAAGTACTTTTTGGGCAACAAGCAGCTGGGTTTGCCAGATTTTTACAGAGTCGTGTTCAACCCATCCCGGTTGAGGATAAATCTGTTCGAATTCCTGGTTGGCTATAGACACAATTTCACCGGAATGATTAAAAAGTATGGCCCGGTTACTGGTAGTCCCTGAGTCAAGTGAGAGGATATATTTTTCCATAAACAGCATATTTTCAGTTTGATTTACCGGTTTCTGAATTTACTTAATCAGCTTTACAATGTACAACTATTTTTTAAACATAACAACTCATTAAAAAGAAAACTCATGCCCAATACCCCATTTGTTGTCGAAAAATCCTGAAATCAAAATGCCATCCAAACCATCTTTAAGTATGTTGTTTTTAAATATCAGCAAATCAGGGTAGCCGTTCACTCCTGAAAAATAATCATTTGCATAGGTAGCTTTCATGCCCTTAACGCCTGTACCGGCTACCACACCAATGCTTGCAAAATCAGAATCGGAACGTGGATAGATAAAATAAGTTCCAAGATCGTCGCCCTTTAAAATTTTTCCCCAAAAATCAATTTCGTTGTTTCTGACCACCACGGGGCAATCTCTCAGCAAAAGGTTCCATACCCGGTTATTGGCAGCATTTCCGTAAATCACAACATTTCTGTTGGCATACTTCTCTAAAGAAAACTCACGGTCGGAAATCACCTCAAAGGAGCCATTTGCTCTGTATTGAAAAGCTTCAGCATCGAATCGGGCTTTGTTTCTGTACCAGTCATTCTCCTCATGCGTTCCTCCTGTTGCATATACCAAGACTGCCTGGTTATCAAACGCATTTTTGAAACCTCCGTTTCTTTGCGGATGTTTCTCTTTTGTATTCTTTTCGGAAATCTTCCAATTTCCATCAATATTTCTAAGGAAAACTTTCTGAACATTACCGATATTCAACTCCTGACCATCAATAATTATAATAGCATTTTGTTCAATTCCAGCCAAGTTCAGATGCAACATCATGGCTGCTACATTCTCCGTAGCGCCCATAATGGTATCATTTTTCCGATCGAAAACTACATTTGAAAACATAAAAGGCTTTTTCTGCTGTTCAATTGTCAGCCAGTAGTTTGAAGCAGATATGCCCGGCGATGCGGTATGAAATTCAATATGATTTACTTCTTTGGTATAAGGGATAGATTGCCATTTAAAAAATGAAAAAATGGGGTGCCAGTCAACACTATGATCACCATACCAGTGTGAGCCACCCGGATATTCGTAGTAAGCAAAATTCGGATGAAATTCACCAAGGGTCTGCCTCATCTTTCGGGCTTGCTCAACCGGAACTACAGTATCATCATCACCATGTAGGATATACACCCCAGATTGCAAAAAATTTCGTTTCAGGTCGAGGGTGCGACCTCCATTGGCGCTCCGGCGAAGCATTTCCAGATGCTGGTTCCCTTCCAAAGAAGCGGGTACCGGGCCCCTGCCATAACCGAGAATATCGGGGTAGCTGGCACAGGGAGCTATTGCTGCAAATCTGTCGGGGAAGGTAACACCCAGGTGCCATGTTCCATGTCCACCCATAGAATGGCCTGTCAGATAAGTTAATTCAGGTTTGGTTTGAAAAACTTCTTTTGCTTTCTCAAGCACTTCCATGCCATCTGTCCGCCCCCACTCTTCCCAGTTGAACCCGTAAGGCCTTCGGTTGGTAGCGGCCACTATATGCGCCCAGTCTTTTTGTTTATATGCCCGGGCCTGGTTGCGGGCTTCAACACCGGCGCCATGTACCGAAAGTACCAATGCCTGTCCGGCATCTGGCGTTGTTGATGGTGCCACACTGTAATACTGAACACTTCCATCAATCCTGCTAACAAAAGTCCGCTCGTGGTGAACGTTCGCAGCATACTGGTTTAATTCTATTTCGGTACGGTCAAGTTCTTTCCCCTTGCTATCCGAAAGTATTACCACCGCATTTACTTTTCCTGAAGCTTGTCTGGATTGCGTTTCCGGTATTTTAAACTTTACCTTTCTAACCGCAAGTGAAATAATGTTGCTGACAGGATATTCAGCTTCTTCGCCTGTCTGAAGAACACATCGGATAGACAATCCTGACAAATCTTTTTCTGATGCATTGATCACCCTGATAGCCGCCCATTTGGTATCATCTTCACCGATTATAAGCGACGGAAGGGTCATATCACGTTTAGTCAGGATAACCGGTTTCGATGGGGCTACCAGTTTAGAGGAAACCCTGCCAAATCGTCCAGGTGTGTAAATAAATTCATTTTTCCCTTTTTTCAGTTTAAAAGGTATAAGGGTATAACCAAAATCGTAATGATCACCTTCATGGGGCATTCCATTGATAAACACCCGTGTATGTCCTTTTGCATCGAGAAGGACAATCTCCTCACGGGGAGATTTAACTGTGGTATAGATATATGATCGCCGAAGATTACGCCCCTGAAGCAAGCCCTCTTCATCTGCCGAAATTGGTTCCCAAACATATATGCTGTCTTCGAGGGGCTGGTTCAGAAATAACTTTTTTCCTGCAAACGGCGCTTCAAGCATCCCATTCGACAAATGCCATGCAATAATATCAATTGAAGGCAATATGCCTCCCCCACCCGGTGCAACAGGCAAAGTCAGACCTTCTGTAAACACATGAAAAACAGAGCCTTCGTCGATCTGTTCAACACGCTGACGACCGAAATATTCAACAATATTGCCGCGTTGTTGCGCATTTAACGAATTTATTTCTGAAAAAATCAGTGCAAAATAGGTAATAACCAAAATAATTCTTCTCATCGTAAAAAATAAAATTTAATCAATTTATGTAAACTAAAAATCTATAAAAGATTCAAAGTTAAAAAATTGGAATCATATAAAATATTTTCAAAAAAAATCCCCCTGCCTTTCGACAGGGGGATAAAAACAAATAATCAAAACTTACACCTAACCTGACAATCAGTTTCTCAGTGCTAAAACGATTATTTAGTTTGAGCACAACTAAATACAAACCACTATTCAAATTGGAGATGTTATAATATAACGGACAACTGCATAGAAATTTCTGAAATAAAACTTCAATACATCCTGACTATACTTACCGTAGCAAGGGATAACATATCAATCCCTGAAGGGTCGATGGTTATATTCACAGTTGCAGGATTTGAATACAACCTGAATTCAGATATTTCCGGAATTTCAGAAGACATCCTGGTCGGAATCCCTGGAACCAATACAGTGCCAATCACATGAACAACACCATTGTCAGTCCGGATATCTGAAATAATTACTTTGGAATCATTGATAAATACTCCTACTGAACTTAGGGGTACAGAAATATTGTTACCTGACAATGTTTCTGAGGTCATACCGCCGGACAAGTCAGTGGACATTATTTTACCAGCAAGCATGTAGTACTTGAAAATGTGATTAAGAGTACCTGACGGTTTGGCCAATAAAGCTTCTAATGTCCCGTCAGGAAGGGCTGCATAGGCTTCATCGGTGGGTGCAAAAACTGGGAACTGTCTTTTACCCTGGAGCGTTTCAACCAGTCCGACTGCAACTATGGCTGCTTCAAGGGTATTGTTAACTTCGCTGCTCACAATCACATTCACTACAGTGAATATACTTGAGCCCTGGCATCAATAGAAGTAACCAAAACCAAAGCTATAATTACCAAAAATCTGAAATCTTTCAGGGCTTTTCTTAATTTAATTGTAAAATTTAGCATTTTTGTTTATGTTTTGCTTTAAATCATAAAACAAAATGAATTTCGAATTGGTTCAGGGGAAATTGTAAAAAAATACAAATTTGTGTCAATTTTTTTCAAAAACTTTCCACAAAAGATATTCTTACCGTGAAGAAATCATTGGGAAAAGTCTTCTTATTTCCTCATCAGAAGGACGTCTTCCATATTCGCAGATTTCAAAAGCTTCGGCAGCGGAAATATTTTTTGCTTTTTCAATTCCATACCATTTTTCGAGATTTTCCCTGACAGCAGATGAGATTTCAGAACGACGGGTTTTCTTCAACCAGTCCAATCTTTCGGAAGGACTTTTTGGAACTTCAGAAAGGCGTCCCGAAGTCCAGGGCAACCATTCAAAAAATTGAGATTCATGGGCTGCCATACCGTAATATTTCTTGTCAAGAACCCTTGAAATATCAATTGAAATATCAGGCCTGAAAGGATTTGGCCGTTGAAAACGGTCTTCCATATAGAGAAAAACAGGGTTTTTTTCAAGTGGTGGAGTGTCAGGGGCAACATTGGGTACGATCACCATATAAGCGGCATCCTGAACAAGGATAGAAGCATTGCGGTGATCGGGATGATAATCGTTTGGTCTGTGGCTGATCACAACATCGGCATTCCATTGTCTGATAAGCCTGATTAAATCGAGCCGGATATGAAGATATGGAAATAATTCCCCATCGTGATTGTCGAGTACAACATATTTTACCCCAAAACGTCTTCCGGCCTCTTCCGATTCGGCCATTCGGCGTTTGGCCAATGCCCCGCCTCCCATTTGGTGATGACCGGCATCGCCATTGGTAACCGACACAAACAGAACATTGTGTCCCATTTCAGTGAAAAGTATGGCCATACCACCGGCTTTTATATCACAATCGTCGGGGTGTGCCCCAATTACTACCACATTGATTTTGTTTTCCTGAGAAAAAGTGGTTAGGCAGGCAAACATCATAACCGAAATTAACACAACAATCTGTCTCATAAAATTTGATTTATTGATAAAAAAAAGCAGTCAATATTAAAATTGTCAATGCAGGGTTAAAGATATAAAGTTTTTCACCATCTCCTTTTTCTTTTTCTACCTATAATAAATCCGTGTTTGCCTTTTTTAATGATTGCTACCACCTCCTACAGCTAAATACTTTTCTTTGCTTTTCCCTTTCTCTCAGTTCCCCATATTTGCCTGGCTGTTTAACCTGTCGTTTTTTTCCTGGTCATTAAAACGCATGGAGTAAACCATAGCTTCGACCTGCCGGGTAAAATTTCGTTTGTTTTTACTTGGTGCATACACATAACCATCGGCAACAACAACCCTTTGCCGATAAGCATCCAATTCGGCAAGCATAATAAAAGGACCACCCATGAAATCGTTTTGTAACCGCCATAATCCCCTGGTATCGGCCGCATAGTTTCCGTTATGCCTGATTATCTGAAATAAAGGATCAACACGCCTTTCAGTAGCCATATAGGTTCCTTCAAGTGGGCCCGGAACATTTTTTTTCAACACACTATCGCGCTTGTTTATCAGGTAATTGAAAGAGAAAGTACTGTCGGAGGTATAAGGGAACCAGTAAACAAAAATTGCCTGCGATATTTCGGGAGTTTCATACCTGATCCAGACAAAATTTTCTTTTTCCTCAGTAATTCTGAACCCGGGGGGCACATGGAGATTGATATCATATTTTGATGATAAGGTATTCAACACTGCTTCATCATGATAATTGAGGTAATTTCCGGCAAGCCTATCCCTTTCTGCCCTGAGGAAATAGGCAATTATTTTGTCGGAATATTCCCTGAAGAGGGTTTCAAATTCTTCGTTTGTCCTTGCATTGATCTGAACTGTAGCCTGAGGGAATGCCCACACATTATCGGTAAAAGTGACGCCAGGGTTTTCAATAATTGGCGAAATGCGGGTCTGAATAATATTCCGGGTTGTTTGGAATATCTCCTTGAAGGCCTCATGAGGGACAGAAATCAAATCGAACAAAGGTTCGTCCTGTGGCAATGAATACTGAGGCTGTGCTAGTGTTTGCCGCAAAAGGTTTCCCGGTATATCATCCCATGACTTATTCGAAATCACAATAACAAGTTCTCCGGCTTTACCTGTTATATTCTTGTGCATCATTTGCTGTCCTTGGTGCGAACAGGAAGCAACAATAAAAACCAAAATAAGTGCAGTTATGAATGATTTCATATATTCTGTTAATTTAATGATTTTCAAACCCCCAGCTGCTCATTACAAAAATCTTACCAAACAACATGACTTACCAAATTGAATATTGAGGATCGGTAAGCCTGAATGATTTTCGGTGCCAATTGGTCAAACCATGTTTAATAATTGCTTTCCGATGTTGCTCAGTTGGATAACCCTTATTTTTATTCCATTGATATACAGGATGATGATCGTGCAGACTTTTCATGTATTCGTCGCGGTGTGTTTTAGCCAATACCGAAGCTGCTGCAATTGGCATAAACCTGGCATCACCTTTTATGATGCAGGTGTGTGGTATTCCGGTTGTATTCCGGAACCGGTTACCGTCGATCAGCAAATGCTGTGGCCTGATTCTAAGCTGCTCAACCGCCAGAATCATGGCTTTAAAACTTGCATTCTGGATATTTATCTCATCAATTTCGGCGGGCTGCACAACGGCAACTGCCCATGCGAGGGCCTCATTTTCAATAATAAGTCGTAAAATATTGCGTTGTTTTTCAGAAAGTTGTTTTGAATCGTTGAGCATGGGGTGATCAAAGTTGGGGGGGAGAATGACTGCCGATGCGGTTACAGGCCCTGCCAGGCAGCCTCGGCCGGCCTCATCGCAGCCAGCCTCTATCAAATCTGAATGAATGCCCGATAGCAATGTCATAGCCGGCCAGTTTGCTCAATAATCTTCCAAAGTTTTTCAGCACTGTCGTCCCAGCTAAACTTTTTTAGCTGATGGTTTCCCTTCTCAACTAATGTGTTTCGAAGTTTGGGGTTGTGGCTGATCTGGTGCATGGCTTCAGCAATCTCTTCCTCCTTTTCAGGATTGACATACCATACGGCGTCACCACCTACTTCGGGCAACGATGTTGTATTGGAACAAATTACCGGAATACCGGCAGAAAATGCCTCAAGGACAGGAATGCCAAACCCTTCGAAGAAAGGTACAAATGTGAGGGCGAGCGCACCGCCAAGTACCTTTTTAAGTCCGGTTGTCGGAAGTCGGCCTGTGAATATTACTTCTTCTTTAAACTGCATCTTATTCAATGTTTCTGAAATGGATGAGGTTTTAAACATCTGGCCCCCCACTAACAGCAATTTTACTTTTGAGTTGGCCTTTAACCGGTATAAATCGAAAGCCCTCAGCAAACCCTCAACGTTCTTGCGGGGATGAAGCGCCCCGATAAACAAAAAATAGGGTTCGCCCGAACTATATTCCGACCTTGTTGCTGCAACTTCCTTTTCCGATATGGGAGAATATTCGTTGTTGCAACCATTGTAAACAACCTCAATTTTATGGGCAGGAATATCAAAATTTTCGTAAATATCATTTTTCGAAAACAAAGAAACAGTAACCAGTTTTTTTGCTTTGCGTGCAAACCGGGGGAAAAAGTAGTTGTAGTATTTTGCAACCACAGGGGGCAGGTCCTTTGGGCGGTGAACAAAATTAATGTCGTGGATGACTGCCAGTTGAGGAATTTTTGTGTGTAGCGACAAGTTCCCATCCGGACTTACAAAAACATCAGCCTTATATTTTTTTAATATTCCCGGAATCCGCCAGTTAAACCATAAATAGATGAGGGATACATGGCGGGTTGGCGGCCAGACAACAACAGGTTTTACATTCTCTGCAAATACAAATTCCTCATCGTACTTTCTGTCGAAAAGAAAAATAAATTGATGTTCGGGATGATTACTTGTAATCCGTTTTAACGTTTCATACGTAAACCATCCGATGCCTTCGAGCCTGTTTTTCAGTAACAAACGAGTATTGACAACAATTACCATTATAAAGATAGTTTTATGGCAAAGATAGTATGAGGAGGGTAAAAATCACTATGCCCATCCGTCAATCAATCCCGCTTACATTATGGTAAAGTTACAAAAGCGGCGTAACCGCCAATGGACTTGATGCAAATTACACCAACAGCCACAACGGGAACCTTTTGACCGTTAACCGTTTTAACAAGGCCGGGAGTTATATTGACAGGATTACGACCCAATACACAGGGAACAAGATTAACCTTATAACCGATCTGGCAGGCGATATCCCCAACGTCACCGATTACCCGGGGAGTACCTCTCAGATTGGGGGTTTCATATACGATCAGAATGGGAACCTTATACAAGAAACCAATAAGCTGATCAACATTGACTATAACCTTTTTAACCTGCCGAAAGAAGAAAATTACTGGGCGGGAAATAATAGAAGGATCAATTATTATTATAATTTTGATGTTGCAAAGCTCCGCAAACGGGTTGAAGACAATGGCACCCTGACCAAAACAGATTACTGCGGGCCGTATATCTATGAAACCACAAGCGGGGTACGTTCTTTAAAATATTTGATAACGCCTTATGGCAGGGCTGTAAAGGATGGGAGCAACTGGATTTACGAAGACAACCTTACCGACCATTTAGGCAACGTAAGGGTGGTAATTAAAAAAGGCGCCAACAACCTGGCCGAAGTTATCCAGCAAAAAGGGTATTATCCTTTTGGGTTAGAGATAAGCCAGTTTAGCGCAGGCACCGGCACCAACAAATACCTCTACAATGGCAAAGAAATCCAGGACGATTTTAATTTGTATTGGTACGATTACGGGGCAAGGTTCTATGACCCGCAATTGGGAAGGTGGAATACTGTTGACCCTAATGCACATTTACGAGTTGAATGGACACCATACAATGCTATGCGCTGCAACCCGATTATGAACATAGACCCGGACGGTGCTTTAGACACTGATTTTAAAGATAAAGACGGAAATACTATTAGCCATGTAGAAGATGGTTCTAATGCGGTATTCCAACTTAAAGGAACAAATCAAACAAATGAATATTTCGAATTTATTGGCTATAATGACCAAGGAGGAAAAAATGAAATCAGTATAGAAGGAGCAATAACAGGGGCACAAGATTATGTAACTAACAACTACACAAAATGTAATCAATCAGTAAATTTTGTTGGACGTACTTATGAATCAGCAGTTAAAGCACAAGGACAGACCGTAGATAACATTAATATAGTTAACAGGAACTCTTTAGCTCGCGATATAACATCGAATTTGGCAAGCAATTTAACAGCTGAAACATCTGTGGCAAATGCACAAGTATCAGCAGCCAAAGGTAATTTGGTAGTTGGGGCAAATGGTGGTCATGTTGTTACAATGACTACAAAAACATTTGACATAACTCGTTATGATGCTACTGGTAAGGTAATTGAAAAGAAACAAATTGGCGGTGGAAAAACAACAAATGTTAATGGAAGTTTTAGAGCTACTAACATTGGACCTGGTCAGTTGAACAGTTTTCAAAATCCAAATTATTCAGGTATGACATGGTATTCTTTCCCTGCAAAAAAGAAGTAATCTAATTCGAAAGAAGCAATGAAATATATAATTGGATTTTTTGTAGCTATAATGTTGTTTTCCTGCTCGATGAAATCGCCTGAAACAAGCATTATTGAAAAAGATAATAACTCGTGGACTACACGTCATGATACCGTTGATGCAGGTTTTATTCTAACATTCAAGTATCCGAGTAATATAGTATTTGCTGATGTGATAGATAACTGTAGATGTGTTGGAGAAAAGATTAAAAACGAAGATAAAAATCAAGGGGAAGTATAATATAGATTGTGTAAACACAAATAATGATAGATGAAGACACTGTCC
>JBBIHB010000067.1:0-13847 GCA_037447215.1 Bacteroidales bacterium | reverse complement strand
CAAATATTTAACCTAATATTTTAAATCTTTTTTCTAATCTGTCAAAGTAGAAATAATATAACGGGTGGAAAGTACAGACAAAACATGCAGAACAAAGCAGGCTTAACATCAGTGCCGGAAGGAATTTACTAATCTTCATGGCAGATTGATTTTTATTCAAAGCTATGCATAAAGTTTCAGAATTGTTCCTTCAACGAATAAAATAGCTCACTCAAAACAATACACGAAAATAACGGTTTAAAGTATTTTTTGTTTGCAACTATTATTTGTTAAATTTGAAACAGTTATTAATTCGGAAATTATGAAGAAAAAAAATGAACTGATTGACGGGTTGGAAGAAAATGAGTCAGACGATAATGATTTTGAAGGGATTGATTTAATCCAAACCGGTCAATACATAATAAAAATTTCCACTACGCAAGAAATTACTACAACTTTGGTATGTCAGCTCGAATATCTTTTTTCAAAATCAATAGGTCAACTCGAGGAGTTCAGGAAAATTGAAATAGGAGGAACAGGAATAATCCATATCACTTATTTCGGTGATTTATCGTGCCTTAAATCATTTACTGAAAAATTAAAACCATCCCCTTTTTTCATTGCTGAGATAGTTTTAATTGAAGAAACAGCGATTGAAATGTGATCCTAAAAATTCCGATTTGGAATCCCAATAACATCTTTTCTTAACTTTTTTAATAAAATTAAACATTTTACTTTCAATTTCGTTTTGAGTTTAAATTTAATTTTTACATTTGCCGCAGTTCAAACAAATTTTACATGAAATTATTCTTTGCATATATTATTACTCTAGTGGTGGTCAATCTTGGCAGCGGCTGAGAAGGGTACTCTGTATGTGCAGGTTAAAAAGGAAATACAGGCCTTTCTCAGCAAACGGGAAAGGCTTTTTTTATAGAGAAAATTTTTAATTTGAAAATATATGAAAATTTCATTACGCAGTAATATTTCGACCCAAGGCCGCCGCATGGCCGGGGCACGAAGCCTCTGGAGGGCTGCTGGTATGAAAGAGGAACATTTCGGGAAGCCAATAATTGCCATTGTAAACTCTTTTACCCAGTTTGTACCCGGACATACCCACCTGCACGCGGTGGGTCAGCACATCAAAACGCTGATTGAAAAACATGGTTGTTATGCTTCGGAATTTAATACCATTGCTGTGGACGATGGTATTGCAATGGGGCATGATGGGATGTTATACTCACTCCCATCGCGCGATATAATTGCCGACAGTGTGGAATATATATGCAACGCGCACCAGGTTGATGCCATGGTTTGTATCAGTAATTGTGATAAAATCACTCCGGGAATGCTGATGGCTGCCATGCGACTCAATATTCCGGCAGTTTTTGTTTCGGGGGGCCCAATGGAGGCCGGCGAGATTGACGGAAAATATTACGATCTTGTGGATGCCATGGTAATGGCAGCCGACCAATCGGTATCTGACGAACAACTTTCGGTCATAGAGCAGAAAGCTTGTCCAACATGCGGTTCATGCAGCGGAATGTTCACAGCCAACTCTATGAACTGCCTGGCCGAAGCTATTGGACTTGCGCTTCCCGGCAACGGGACTATTGTGGCCACCCACCTGAACCGGAAAAAACTTTTTGAAGAAGCAGCAAGCCTCATTGTCGAGGTCACATATGCTTATTACCGCGATGGCAATTCATCAATACTTCCACGCAATATTGCTACAAAAGCAGCATTCGAAAACGCTATGAAATTAGATATTGCCATGGGAGGTTCAACCAACACGGTGCTTCATTTATTGGCAATTGCTTACGAAGCAAGAGTTGATTTTACCATGAACGATATCGACCGCCTTTCACGAATAACGCCCAATTTATGCAAAGTAGCTCCAAGCAGCCATTATCACATACAGGATGTAAACCGGGCAGGCGGAATTTTAGGCATACTTGCCGAACTGGACAGGGGCGCAATGCTTGATACCACTGTTTCGAGAATTGATAGGCGGACTTTAAAACAAGCCCTGGCCGAATACGATGTTATGCAGCCCAATGTCAGCGAAGATGCGTTTCGGCGATATAAATCAGCTCCTGGAGGAGGTCGTAACCTGGTAATGGGTTCTCAGGAAAGTTACTACAAAGAACTTGACCTCGATCGTGAAAAAGGCTGTATCCGTGATATTGACCATGCATATAATAAGGACGGTGGATTGGCTGTACTATACGGGAATCTGGCCGAAAAAGGATCAATTGTAAAAACTGCAGGTGTCGATCCTTCAGTTTTCAAATTCAGAGGAATTGCCAGGGTATTCAATTCTCAGGACGACGCTGTGAACGGGATACTTGGCGATACAGTGCAACCTGGTGACGTAGTTGTTATAAGATACGAAGGGCCCAAAGGCGGTCCGGGAATGCAGGAAATGCTCTACCCTACTTCGTACCTGAAAGCAGTAAAAATAGACAAACAATGTGCGCTCATTACCGATGGACGTTTTTCGGGAGGAACATCCGGTCTGTCAATCGGGCATATTTCACCCGAAGCAGCTTCAGGAGGGAATATCGGCCTGGTTAAAGATGGCGACATAATTGAAATTGATATAGCCGCCCGCAGGATTGACCTGATGGTTCCGAAAGAAGAGCTGGCCGAAAGAAGGAAACAGGAAGATGCGAAAGAAACTTTGGGTTGGAATCCAGGACCCCGCAAAAGACAGGTTTCAAAAGCACTTAAAGCCTATGCAGCTATGGTCTCATCGGCCGACCAGGGTGCAATAAGGTTAATTGATTGAGAAATACTAAGGATAAAAAAAATAGTTAAAATTTTAAATATGAACAAAGCACCATTAAAAGTTACAGGGTCGGAAGCGGTAATTTTATCGCTTCTCGAAGAAGGCGTTGAGGTAATTTTTGGTTACCCCGGAGGGGCAATTATGCCGATATACGACGCTTTATACGATTACAACAAAAAACTGACCCACATACTAACCAGGCACGAACAGGGAGCTGCACATGCTGCAGAAGGATATGCAAAAATCACCGGAAAGGCAGGGGTTTGTTTTGCAACCTCCGGCCCAGGGGCAACCAACTTAATAACCGGAATAGCCGATGCGATGATTGATTCGATTCCATTGGTTTGCATAACCGGCCAGGTAGCATCACCTTTACTTGGAACCGATGCTTTTCAGGAATCCGATGTCCTTGGTATTTCGATGCCGGTTACAAAATGGAATTACCAGATAACCACACCGGAGGAGATTCCAGAAGCCATAGCACAGGCATTTTTTATTGCACAGACCGGAAGGCCAGGACCTGTTTTGCTCGACATAACCAAAGATGCCCAGTTTGGCGAACTTGAATTCAGTTATAAGAAATGTCGCAAAATCAGAAGTTATGTTCCCGAGACCCCTGTTGATCCATTCAAGGTAAAAGAAGCTGCCGAACTGATCGATAAAGCTAAGAAGCCGATGATACTTTTCGGGCAGGGTGTAATTATATCGCACGCCGAAAACGAATTGAAAGCTTTCATTGAAAAAACCGGAATTCCGGCAGCATGGACCCTTTTAGGCCTTTCGGCCCTGCCATCCCACCATCCCCTCAATGTGGGTATGCTTGGCATGCATGGAAACTATGGACCCAATGTCCTCACCAACGATGCCGACCTGATAATAGCAGTAGGTATGCGATTTGATGACCGTGTAACAGGAAAAGTATCGGCATATGCCCGCGATGCAAAAATCATCCATATTGATATAGACCCAGCTGAAATCAACAAAATTATTAAGGCTGATGTGTTTATTCTGGGCGATGCAAAAAAAGCTCTGAAAATGTTAACAGAAAATGTAAAGCAAAACAATCACAAAGAATGGATTAAATCATTCGATAAAGCCTATCAGAAAGAATATGAGAAGGTTATCGAAAAAGACCTTCATCCTTCAAAAGAAGGCCTCACCATGGGAGAAGCTATCAGGCTAATTTCTGAAAAAACCAATCATGAGGCAATTTTGGTAACCGATGTAGGCCAACACCAGATGGTGGCTTCACGTTATTTCAAATTCAAACATTCGAGAAGTTTTGTCAGTTCGGGCGGCCTTGGCACTATGGGCTACGGACTTCCAGCTGCCATGGGCGCTCAATTGGCTGCTCCCGGCCGCACAGTTGTAACTGTTATCGGCGATGGAGGTTTCCAAATGACCATTCAGGAACTCGGAACCATTGTTCAGAACAAACTTCCGGTTAAAATCCTGCTGCTAAACAACAATTTCCTGGGAATGGTGCGCCAATGGCAACAACTCTTTTTCGAAAAAAGATATTCGTTTACCGAACTCGTCAACCCCGATTTTCTGATGATTGCAAAAGGTTTCGGTATGGACGGGCAGAAAGTTTCATCACGTGAAAACCTCGAAACTGCCATTCAGGAAATGCTCGACCATAACGGTCCCTACTTGCTCGAAGTTGTGGTCGAAAAAGAAGATAATGTATTTCCTATGGTGCCAGCAGGGGCATCGGTTTCACATATCATTCTTGAACCCTGATGAATTTGAGGTAAGAATTAAAGATGAAAAAAAAATTTGAATTATGAAGAAAGAATTTAATATCACCGTATTTTCAGAAAACCACATTGGTTTGCTGACCAGGATCACCATAGTTTTCACCCGCCGGAAAATCAATATTGAAAGCCTGACAGTATCAGAATCGGCTATCAAAGGAATTTATAAGTTCACAATTGTTGTTCATACAAACGAAGATTCTGTAAAGAAGGTGGTTTCTCAAATCGAAAAGATTGTGGATGTATTGAAGGCATTTTACCACACCAATGAGGAAATGATCTATCAGGAAATTGCCCTGTACAAAGTGCCAACCGAAGCCCTATATGAAAGCGACCAGATTGAAAGCATTGTCAGGAATTCGGGGGCGCGTATCCTCGAAATTACCCGGGATTATACTGTTATCGAAAAAACCGGGCATAAAGAAGAAACACAGGCTTTGTTTGAACAACTTAATCAGTTTAAGGTTATGCAATTTATACGTTCTGGAAGAGTTGCCCTTACAAGGGATCCTATTGAAAGGCTTTCAGAGTTCCTGAAAGAACGCGATGCATTTCTTGACAGCCTGGATTAATCACATTATTAAATATTAAATTTATAAAAAAATGGCAAAAATCAATTTTGGCGGAGAAATTGAAGAAGTAGTGCTCCGCGAAGAATTCCCTGTTGAAAAAGCCAGGGAAATTTTAAAAGACGAAATAATTGCTATCATTGGTTATGGGGTGCAGGGACCTGCTCAGGCTCTAAATATGAAAGACCAGGGCTTCAATGTAATCATTGGCCAGTCTCCAGAATTCAGGGAAGACTGGGACAAGGCAGTACGCGATGGGTTTGTTCCCGGCGAAACATTATTTCCAGTTGAGGAAGCTTCAAAGAAAGGCACTATTATCCAGTACCTGGTTTCCGATGCAGCACAGCGGATTCTATGGCCTAAAATCAAACCATGCCTTAACGAGGGTGATGCACTCTATTTTTCGCATGGATTTTCTGTAGTTTATAAAAAGCAAACAGAAGTAATCCCCCCTGCAAACGTTGATGTAATCCTTGTAGCGCCGAAAGGTTCGGGAGCGAGTGTCCGTACCAATTTCCTTGCTGGAAATGGCATCAATTCAAGTTATGCAATATTCCAGGATTATACCGGACGTGCAAAAGAGCGCACCTTGGCTTTGGGTATTGCTATAGGAAGCGGTTATTTGTTTCCAACTACATTTGAAAACGAGGTATATTCTGATCTGACCGGCGAACGAGGTGTTTTAATGGGCGCTTTGGCCGGAATCATTGAGGCTCAGTACAAAGTACTTCGCGAAAACGGGCACAGCCCCTCCGAAGCATTTAATGAAACGGTTGAAGAACTTACCCAAAGCCTAATCCGCCTGGTTGACCAGAACGGCATGGATTGGATGTATGCGAACTGCAGTGCAACTGCCCAGCGCGGTGCACTCGACTGGAGGCACCGATTCCGCGAGACCACAATTCCTGTTTTTGATGAACTCTATAAAAGCGTAAAAGAAGGCCGTGAAACCAAACGAGTACTTGATTCCACAAGTTCACCCGATTATAAAAACAGTTTGAATGCCGAATTGAAAGAGATGAGGGAATCGGAACTGTGGCAAGCAGGTGCTGCCGTACGGAAGCTCAGGCCCGGAAAATAATATTTCATTCATTGCCATCTCAAATTGGGATGGCAATTTTTGAATTTATACTATCGTATTTTCGAAATATTATCCCTGAATTTTTATCTAAAACAATTCTAAAGTATCATCTTTTGATAAAAAGTGTCATTTACGTTAATATTTCCGAAAATTTTCATCCTTCCACTTTCATTTATGAAATATTTTTTCATATTTGCGACAAAATGTAATTTAATTATGAAATCTATAAGCAACATATCTGTTCTCGGAATTATTATTCTAATCCTTTGGATGAAGAACTGAGAATGGTATGTTGTATAAAAACAATAAAGGTTTGAAAGAGCCATTCTCAGAAAACGAGGATGGCTTTTTTAATGGGAGAAAAAATTTAAAAAAATAATAGTATGAGCGACAAACTGTACATTTTCGACACTACCCTCCGCGACGGGGAACAGGTACCCGGCTGCCAGTTGAACACTATTGAAAAAATTGAAGTAGCCAAAGCCCTGGAGGAACTTGGAGTTGATGTAATTGAAGCTGGATTTCCGATTTCAAGTCCAGGCGATTTTGAATCGGTTGTCGAAATTTCGAAAGCGGTTACCTGGCCAACAATTTGTGCACTAACCCGTGCTGTGCAAAAAGATATAGATGTGGCAGCCGAAGCGTTGAAGTTCGCCAAACGCGGAAGGATCCATACCGGAATCGGAACTTCGTATTACCACATTCATTACAAGTTGAATTCCAACCCCGAAGCGATTATCGAGCGGGCAATCGAGGCAGTGAAATATGCCAAAAAATATGTGGAAGATGTGGAGTTTTATGCCGAAGATGCCGGACGTACCGAAAATGAATATCTGGCCAGGGTTATCGAAGCAGTAATCAAAGCTGGCGCTACTGTTGTGAATATCCCCGACACTACCGGTTACACGCTCCCTTTTGAATACGGCGAAAAAATCAAGTACCTTTTCGACCATGTGAAAGGAATTGAAAAAGTAATTGTTTCGACACACTGTCATGATGATCTTGGATTGGCTACTGCCAACACTATTGCAGGAGTGATGAATGGCGCACGTCAGGCCGAGGTGACCATAAATGGAATCGGAGAAAGGGCCGGTAACACTTCCCTCGAAGAAGTTGCAATGATTCTGAAGAGCCGTTACCATGTTCTTGGTATTGAATCTAACATCAATACACAAAACATATACAGGACCAGCCGGTTGGTTTCAACCCTGATGAATATGCCTGTACAGCCCAACAAGGCCATTATTGGCCGGAATGCATTTGCCCATTCTTCGGGTATCCATCAGGATGGCGTTCTGAAGCACAGGGAGAATTACGAAATTATCGACCCGAAAGATGTGGGCATAAACGAATCTTCAATACTGCTTACCGCGCGAAGTGGACGTGCCGCTCTGAAACACAGGCTCGAACTGCTTGGCTTTAAACTTGAAAAAGATAAGCTGGATCTGGTTTATGATGAATTCCTCAAGCTGGCCGATAAGAAAAAAGAAATCCGGGATGATGATATTGCCCTTTTGGTGGGCGACGCTACCAGGCAGGAACGACGCATTAAACTCGACTATCTTCAGGTAGTAACCGGTAAAACATTGGTTCCGATGGCAACCATTCGCCTCGATATCGCCGGTGAAAAGTTTAATTCAACAGCTTCGGGGAACGGGCCAGTTGATGCCGCAATTAAAGCCGTCAAACAAATCATACACAGGCAGGTTGTTCTCGATGAATTCCTTATCCAGGCCATTACACGGGGCAGCGATGATGTGGGTAAGGTTCACATGCAGGTCGAATACGAAGGGAATATTTTCCATGGATTCGGTGCCAATACCGATATCATCACTGCCTCTGTGGAAGCATTCCTCGACGCCATCAACAAACTTCCGGTGAAATAAAATGGTATTTTAATGTTGGATAAAATTATAGTTATTCATTGATTATGTGAGATAATTCAAGGTAAGTTATGACAGCAAAAACACTATTTGATAAAATCTGGGATGACCACGTTTTAAAAAAAGTATCCGGTGGCCCCGATGTTTTATATATCGACCGTCACCTGATTCACGAAGTGACCAGCCCGGTTGCATTTCTAGGGCTCGAAAAGCGTGGGTTAAAGGTATATCGTCCACAAAACACATTTGCCACACCCGACCATAACGTGCCCACCATAAACCAGCACATGACCATCCAGGAAGAACTTTCGCGCCACCAGGTTGACATGCTTACCCGGAACTGCGAAAAGAACGGCATTCAGCTATGCGGTTTAAATCATCCATGGCATGGTATCGTGCATGTAATCGGTCCCGAACTCGGAATCTCCCAACCCGGACGGACAATAGTGTGCGGCGACAGCCATACCAGTACACACGGGGCTTTTGGGGCAGTTGCCTTTGGCATTGGCACTTCCGAAGTTGAAATGGTGCTTGCCAGCCAGTGCATCCTGCAGCCCAAACCCAAACGAATGCGAATTACTGTTGAGGGCAAACTGAAAAAAGGCGTTACTGCCAAAGATGTTGCCCTATACATTATTTCGCAGATAACAACCAGTGGGGGCACCGGCTATTTTATCGAATATGCCGGTTCGGCCATCAGGAGCCTTACTATGGAAGGCCGTATGACTTTGTGCAACATGAGTATTGAAAGTGGGGCACGTGGTGGTTTGATTGCCCCCGATGAAACAACTTTCAGTTTTATCAAAGGACGCGAGTTTGCCCCAAAAGACAGCGACTGGGAAAAAGCCCTGGCAAACTGGAAAACCCTGAAAACCGATGACGATGCGGTATTTGATATGGAATATCATTTTGATGCTACCGATATTGAACCTATGATAACCTACGGCACAAACCCGGGAATGGGTACTGGCATCACAAAATCGATACCCACTGGTGAAAACCTTACCGGTTCCGACAAATTTACATTTGAAAAATCGTTGTCGTACATGGGCTATAAACCGGGTGATCAATTGCTTGGAAAACCAATTGATTACGTTTTTGTGGGTAGCTGCACCAACGGACGGATTGAAGACCTTCGCGCTTTTGTTAATTTCATAAAAGGAAAGAAAAAAGCTCCAAATGTAACAGCATGGATAGTCCCCGGGTCAAAGCAGGTCGAGAAAGCCGCTCAAGCCGAAGGATTGGTTGAAATCCTTACCGAAGCAGGTTTCGAACTCCGCCAGCCGGGTTGTTCGGCTTGTCTGGCTATGAACGACGATAAAATCCCGGAAGGGAAATATGCAGTGTCAACGACCAACCGAAATTTTGAAGGCCGCCAGGGACCCGGCGCACGCACATTGCTTGCAAGTCCACTTACTGCTGCTGCCTCCGCAATTACCGGAGTGGTTACAGATCCACGGACAATTATGAATGGCGATTGATAATTTCTAATTGATAATTAGCGATGGCTGAAGAAAACAATTTATACACGAAATCAAAAGAGCCCATAAATAGGGAAATCATGATTAAACCAACTACCAGGTTTGCATATGATTGTGTTAATTTAGCCATGCAATTCAGAAAATACAGACTTGGATATCATATTCAAAATCAATTTGTAAAATGTTCAACATCAGTTGCAGCTAATTACAGGGCAGCTAATCTTGCTCAATCGAAAACAGCATTTGTTGCAAAATTGTCAATTGTTATCGAAGAATCTAATGAAAGTACAATTTGGATGGAATTTGCTCAATCACACGGAGTTATAAAATCAGACGAAGTAAACAAGTTAATAAAAGAAGAGAATGAAATAGCAATGATCTTTATTTCATCACGAAAATCGATACAAGCAAAATTGAATGACTCCAGACAATAAACAAATTTTTCAATCATAAATTATAATTTATAAATCAATTATGGCATACGATAAATTCAACAAACTGATATCATCGGCGGTACCACTGCCCGTCGAAAATGTGGATACAGACCAGATTATTCCGGCCCGGTTTCTGAAAGCCGTTGAGCGAAAAGGATTTGGTGATAACCTTTTCAGGGATTGGCGGTACGACCGCACAAACCAACCCATACCCGGATTTGTGCTGAATAATCAGGCCTACTCAGGAAAGATTCTGGTTGGAGGAAAAAATTTCGGGAGTGGTTCGAGCCGTGAACACGCTGCCTGGGCCATCTACGATTATGGCTTTCGAGTTGTGGTAAGCAGCTTTTTTGCCGATATTTTCAAAAACAATGCTTACAACAACGGTTTGCTTCCTGTAGTGGTAAGCCCTGAATATCTACAGGAGCTTTTCGATACCATCGAAAATAATCCCAATGCAGAATTTGAAGTAAACCTCGAAGAACAAACCTTTACCAATTTAACAACAGGAAATAAAATCAGTTTCGAAATCAATTCCTATAAAAAGCATTGCCTGATCAACGGGCTCGATGATATTGACTATCTGGTGAGTTTAAAAGAAGAAATAGCAGAATTTGAAAGCAAACGACTATGACGGGAAGAAAAGTTGAAGTGGAAAGCCAGTTGGTAACCATTATGGATACCACCTTGCGCGACGGGGAACAAACTTCGGGCGTTGCATTTACCGATACCGAAAAATTGAGTGTGGCCAAAATCCTGCTTGAAGATGTATGTGTTGACAGGATCGAAATTGCATCGGCAAGAGTTTCGGAAGGCGAATACCAGGGCGCCAATAAAATCCTGAGCTGGGCAAACGAAAAAGGATATGGCCACAGGGTAGAGATACTCGGCTTCGTTGACAACGATATTTCGCTCAACTGGATTAAAAATTCAGGTGGACGGGTACTTAACCTGCTCTGTAAAGGCTCCTACAAACATGTTACCCAGCAATTGCGGAAAACCCCGGAAGAACATATTCATGATATCCGTACTGTAATTTCGAAAGCTATTGAAATGGGAATTGAGGTAAATGTATATCTCGAAGACTGGTCGAACGGTATGCGCCATTCGAAAGATTATGTCCATTTTATGGTTTCCAACCTTCAACACGAGCCCATCAAACGGATTATGCTGCCCGATACTTTAGGTATCCTCGATCCTGATGAAACCTACGAATACTGCCGTGAAATGATTGAAACCTATCCGGGAGTTACTTTCGATTTTCATGCACACAACGATTACGACCTCGCTATTGCCAATGTTTTCCACGCCATTAAAGCTGGAATACGTTGTGTTCATACCACAGTAAACGGACTTGGCGAGAGGGCAGGCAATGCTCCGCTTTCGAGTGTGATAGCCACCGTGAAAGACCATCTGAAAATGGAAACCAATGTCAGGGAAGAGATGCTTAACCGCGTTTCGAAGGTAGTTGAATCATTTTCGGGTATTCGCATTCCCACCAACAAACCCTTAATCGGTGAATTTGTTTTTACCCAGTGCAGTGGGATACATGCCGATGGAGACAATAAAAACAACCTCTATTTCAACGAGTTGTTGCCCGAACGATTTGGCCGGATTAGGAAATATGCCCTGGGAAAAACTTCGGGGAAAGCCAATATCAAAAAAAACCTGGAAGATATAGGAATCGACCTGGATACTGAATCGCTCAAAAAAGTTACCGATCGAATTATAGAACTGGCCGACCGGAAAGAAAATGTTACGGCAGAGGACCTGCCCTATATTGTGGCCGATGTTTTAAGCAGCCAGGCCATTGAAGAACGCATCAGACTGATAAATTATTCCATTGTACATGCAATGGGATTAAAGCCGGTTGCTTCGCTAAGCATCGAAATCGAAGGCGAAATTTACGAAGAACACAGTTCGGGCGATGGACAGTACGACGCGTTTATGCGGGCGTTGAGAAAGATTTATAAGAACCTCGACAAGCAATTCCCACAACTTGTTGATTATACTGTTACCATTCCCCCCGGTGGAAAAACCGATGCTTTGGTCGAAACCGTCATTACCTGGCATAACGGGCACGAGTTTAAAACACGTGGTTTGGATCCCGACCAGACAGCCTCAGCCATAAAAGCAACAGTTAAAATGCTGAACATTATCGAAAATAATTACGCAAACAAATCCACCCTATAAAATGGTTGATGGGATTTTGAAGAATAGAACACAGTAACAGAAATAAATAAAAACTCATTGTTCAAAAATGGATATCAAATTAGCAATATTGCCCGGCGACGGAATCGGGCCTGAAGTTATTGAACAGGCAATGAAGGCAGTAAAAGCCGTATGCCGGAAATATAACCATTCGCTCGAATACAGTTATGCACTTACTGGAGCTATGGCAATTGATGAAGTAGGCGATCCCTACCCAGCCAAAACCCACGAACTTTGCATGAAATCGGATGCAGTATTGTTTGGAGCAATAGGCGACCCGCGTTTCGACAACAATCCGAAAGCACCGGTAAGGCCCGAACAGGGATTGCTCCGGATGAGGAAACAACTAGGTTTATATGCCAACATCAGGCCGGTTGAAACTTTTGAATCATTATTGCACAAATCGCCACTCCGCCGCAACCTGGTTGAAGGCGCCGACTTTGTCTGCATCCGTGAATTAACCGGGGGTATTTATTTTGGCGATAAAGGCCGGAAAGACAACGGGAATACAGCATTTGACACCTGTACTTATACCCGTGAAGAAATTGAACGGATACTTAAGCTGGCATACGATTTTGCCGGAAAGCGGAATAAACGGCTTACGGTTGTTGATAAAGCCAATGTCCTCGAAAGCTCACGCCTATGGCGCGAAGTTGCCCAGGAAATGGCCCAGGAATATCCGGAAATTACTACCGATTATATGTTTGTTGATAATGCAGCCATGCAGATTATCCAGTGGCCAAAGAAATTCGATGTGCTGGTTACCGAAAATATGTTTGGCGATATCCTCACCGACGAAGCCAGTGTAATAACAGGCTCGCTCGGGCTGCTTCCTTCTGCATCTATCGGCATTCATACTTCAGTATTTGAACCCATACATGGATCCTTTCCCCAGGCGGCAGGTAAAGACATTGCCAATCCGGTAGCCACAATACTTTCGGCAGCCATGATGTTTGAATATGCTTTTAACCTGATGGACGAAGGCTCAATAATCAGGAGAGCGGTAAAAGCTTCGCTCGGGGAGGGAGTGGTAACTGTTGACATTGCCGAAGGCAAATCCTATAAAACTTCGGAAGTGGGCGATTGGATTGCCGGATGGATTGAATCTGACCGATAATCCGCACAAATGGGTTTCTTCAACAGATATATTTCATATTTCCCTGGTGCCCCGTTGTCCTGTTGCGAAGTCAAGACATCTGCTAATCAATAGGAAGGTCTTTTAACCCCATTTCGAATTTTTACTTATTCCGTTCTAAATCAATATAAAATCACATCATATTGATATACAATCATATGTAAAAGTTAAGACTTGATCTGATAGTCAGGCATGTTTGCACCTATCAGGGCAAAGCGTTTTCCGGGGCATAAACTCCCGGAATGATCCATGGTAAAAGGGGACTTTTCGGGGCCCCCTGACCATTCCAGTCGGTCAGATTATTCCTGACAGGTTGGTCGCCACCAGGGCCTGTTCCCGCTGGATCTGACACCGGTAAAGAGACATCATTTTAAAAATGATCCGTTAACATTTTCTCTTTTGCCAGATGCAAACTGTCATTCCATGCCTGCATAGGTGTTTTTCCAAAGCAGTATTTTCCGGAATGCGGTAGCGTAAAACTCATCCTGCATGGTTCGGTGGAACCGTTCGCAGATACCATTGGTCTGCG
>JBBIHB010000066.1:0-14000 GCA_037447215.1 Bacteroidales bacterium | reverse complement strand
GTGTCGTCTTCCCCGATCAGGTCGTAATCCGTTTCGTTTACAAAAGTAAGCGCCAGCATTCCCTGCTTTTTGAGGTTGGTTTCGTGGATTCGGGCAAACGATTTTACCAGTATTACCCTGACTCCCAAATGCCGGGGTTCCATAGCTGCATGTTCGCGCGACGAACCTTCGCCATAGTTGTGGTCGCCCACCACTATGGTGTTTATGCCAGCTGCCTTATATGCCCGTTGGACAGCCGGAACTTCACCATATTCGCCGTTTAGCTGATTTTTAACTTTATTGGTTGCCCCGTTGAAAGCATTCACAGCGCCAATCAACAGGTTGTTGGATATATTTTCGAGGTGGCCGCGGTACCGCAACCAGGGCCCTGCCATGGATATATGGTCGGTAGTGCATTTGCCCAATGATTTTATGAGTAAAATGGCCCTGAAAATGTTTTTGCCATCCCATGGTTCGAATGGAGAAAGTTTCTGCAGCCTGTTCGAATCAGGGGCAATAATAACCTCAATTCCGCTGTTATTTTCGGCTGGTGCCTGGTATCCCGTATCTTTCACATCGAACCCTTTTGGAGGTAGCTCGTAACCTGTTGGCGGATCGAGTTTGACAGCTTCACCTTTCTCATTAATCAGGGTATCCGTAATTGGATTGAAATCGAGGGTGCCGGCAATAGCCAGGGCTGTAACCAGTTCAGGCGATGTTACAAAAGCATGGGTATTGGGGTTGCCATCAGCACGTTTCGAAAAGTTACGGTTAAACGAGTGTACAATAGTGTTCTTTTCTCCTTTTTCGGCGCCGGGCCTCGACCATTGTCCGATACAGGGTCCGCAGGCATTGGCAAATACGTTACCTCCGATATTTTCAAAAATATTAATGAAGCCATCGCGCTCAATAGTATAACGCACTTGTTCCGAACCAGGGGTGATGGTGAATTCAGATCTTGTTTTCAGTCCGTTTACTAGTGCCTGACGCGCAATAGAGGAGGCCCGTGAAATATCTTCGTATGATGAGTTGGTGCAACTGCCGATGAGCCCTACCGATATATCGAGCGGCCAGCCATGAGCTTTGGCTTCTTCGCCCAGTTTCGAAATGGGTGTGGCACGGTCAGGAGAGAATGGGCCATTTACATGGGGCTCCAGTACCGAAAGATTAATTTCGATGAGCTGATCGAAGAATTTTCTGGGATTGGCATAAACCTCTGCATCTGCAGTAAGCTCGTGCCTGATGGGCGCAGCAGTTTCAACCACCTGGCTTCGACCTGTTGAATTCAGGTAACGCTCCATGGCTTCATCATATGCAAACAGCGATGTGGTTGCCCCTACTTCGGCACCCATGTTACAAATGGTTCCTTTTCCGGTGGCAGACAACGATTGCGCCCCTTCGCCGAAATATTCAATGATGTACCCGGTTCCCCCTTTAACAGTCAGGATTCCGGCCACTTTCAGGATAATATCTTTGGGAGCAGCCCATCCGTTGAGCTTTCCTGTAAGTTTAACCCCGATCAGTTTGGGCATTTTCAATTCCCAGGCCATACCGGCCATTACATCAACGGCATCGGCGCCGCCAACACCTATCGCTATCATTCCCAATCCACCTGCATTGGGTGTGTGCGAATCGGTACCAATCATCATCCCTCCTGGGAATGCATAGTTTTCCAATACCACCTGGTGGATAATACCCGCACCAGGTTTCCAGAAACCAATACCATATTTGTTGCTGACCGACTCCAGGAAATCAAAAACTTCTTTATTATTTTTTAACGAAGCTGCCAGGTCGGTTATGCCATCAGTGTGCGCCAAAATAAGGTGGTCGCAATGCACTGTTGATGGAACAGCAGTAGTGCGTTTACCAGCATTCATAAACTGTAACAAAGCCATTTGCGCTGTGGCATCCTGCATGGCTACCCGATCGGGGGCAAAATCAACATAAGATTCCCCCCTATTGAATTGCATAACATTCTCAGCATGGTACAAATGAGCATAAAGGATTTTTTCTGTATAAGTGAGCGGTCTGTTTAACACTTTACGCGCTTTGGCAACCCTTTGGGGAAAACCCGAATATACCCTTTGAATAAGGTCAAGATCGAACATGATAATCAGTTTTTTATTTGTTTTTGAATAATATTCCCACACGTAAAACACCCAAAAAGGTTAAAAGGTTGAGGCAAACCAGCTGATTAAATTCGTTCTAAAAATAAAAAATAATCACACTTTTTTAGTACTTGAATTTATAATGATAACAATTTGGAATGTTTATTAAACTGTATGTTTGAGGCTGGGTGATAATGGCTGCAATTTTCCGGTTTAGTCTTTGGGTTCACTACCATTTTATATAAAGAAATTTCCTGGCAAAATCAGCGACATTCTCCCCTCCAACTTCATTTGAATTTCATTAGGTTAGAATGGATCCCTTATATGTTCGATTGTTATTTGTATCTAAAGCACAATAGGTTACGGTAATAGCAGGGTATTATGGAAGAGTTGTTCAATCCTAAAAACATATTTGATTCTTGAAACCCTTTTAAAACAGATATTTTTGCACCATTGGATAATTTTGATAGTAATTGATAATGGCAAATTTACATTCATTTCATATCCCGGTTATGGGATTAGGTTATACAATTGATTCCCCAGTTAAAGTAGCACATTATGGAATTTCTTCAGTTGTAGCACTTGCCAACGATTCATTGATTGAAAAAATGAGGGAATTTTATTGTGCAAAATTTGAACTTCCTTTCAGCCCCATATCTGCCAGGGAGCTGGATTACCGTTGTGCCAGGATCAGGGAATACCTGAACGTGCTTGATGAGATCGTTAAACGTAAATTTCAGGAATTGAAAAAATCCGCATTGGAAAAGGGGGTCGAATTGGAAAAATACATCGACCTGCTCCCCGAGATGTCGGAAATTAAAAAAGGTTTCCATAAACTGACAAATCCCAATTACGATGTCAATAAAGTATGGAAATGGGCAAAGGAACACCTTCTTCCTGGAAGTATCGATGTGAACATTATGACCAAACTCGATAAAGAGAATTTCCATAAGGGTGAAAAACTTCCACAGGAATATAACGATGCACATGCAGCTTTAAGGGGATTTGCCACAAGCAAACTTAAATCATCCATTGTACTTTCGGCAGGTATGAACCCATACCTGTTCAGTTACATGGAGCAGTTTTCCGGGTTTTATCCCGATGCAGATGGAGGATTGGAGAAGAAAATTATCCTGAAGGTCAGCGATTACCGTTCGGCACTTGTACAGGGAAAGATGCTGGCTAAAAAGGGATTATGGGTTTCGGAATTCAGGATGGAATCGGGTTTGAACTGTGGTGGCCATGCTTTCGCTACCGATGGCAATCTGATGGGGCCGGTACTCGAAGAATTTAAAGCCAACCGCAATTTGCTTGTCGGAACCCTGCATGAAATTTATATAAAAGCGCTGGCCGAAAAAGGATATTATATACCTGAAAAACCTTATCCTATGCTCATATCAGCTCAGGGTGGCGTAGGAACTGCCGACGAGCACCGGTTATTGCTCGAATATTATGAAATGGATTCGGTGGGGTGGGGTACGCCGTTTTTGCTGGTACCCGAAGCCACATCGGTTGATGAAGGTACTATGCAGCTGCTAGCCGATGCAAACGAGGATGACCTTTACCTGAGCAATGTTTCGCCCATAGGAATTCCTTTCAACAATGTACGCAACAATACTAAAGATATCGAAAAGAAGGAACGGGTGAAAGCCGGAAACCCAGGCAGTCCCTGTACCCTGCAGCACCTGAAGCTTTTCAGGGATGATGGAGGGAACCCAATATGCACGGCATCGCGCGAATACCAGCGGACAAAACTAAACGAAGTTGTTAACACTGTAACCGATCCCGTAAAATTGGAAAAAGCAAAACAAAATATTTTCGATAAGGTTTGTCTGTGCGTGGGTTTGGGCACCTCCACAAAAATGGCACACGGTATCGATACTAAGTCCGATGGGAAAGGTGTTGCAATTTGTCCGGGCCCAAATATAGCCTGGTTCGACAAGGTTGTTTCGCTGAAAGAAATGGTGGGGCATATTTATGGCCGGAATAACATCATCACACGGAAAAACAGGCCACACATGTTTATACACGAACTGAAAATGTATGTGGAGTACCTTAAAAAAAAGATCGAAGAATACGAACAACCAATAAATGCCAGAGGGGCTGCTCAACTTAAAACCATTAAAGGCAATTTGATCACCGGGATTGAGTATTACAACCAGCTGTTTTCCAATCTGAAAAGTAGGTTTCAGTTTAATTTCGACCAGATACTTAATCAATTGGAGGCCTTTAAAGTTGAAGTAGAGGAGATTAAAGAGTGATAATTCAATTAAGATATTAGTCATCCATTTATTGAAAAAGTATTAAGCCATATAAGGCCTTGAGGCTAATTTCCTGTCTGAAAATATTTAATCAAAATACAACCAGCAACCGGTAAATCACTTTCCGGTTTGTTTGGATGGTATTATTTCGTCTCGTTTTAAAAAGAAATTTTCAATGGCCTGATTTTTCTTTGATATTGTAAAATGAATAGGTAATAAAAGAATAATTGGTGAAAAAAAACTTATTCTTCCTGCATTGCTGCTAATTATGGAGGAACTATTTTTTTAAATTCATTTTGGTCAAATTGAGAAATCACTGAAATTATTCGTTTGAACGTGTTCATTAATAGTCTTTTATTGTGTTTTTTGACATAATTTGTCAATGGTTACTCATTGGGAAATAAAAATGAGATGTTTCCTAAGGCTTGGAGGAAAATATCCCTCCCGGAAAAGAAAATATCTGGATTTTTATCATGGCAGATCGGGGGGCCAGTGAACCACAGGATACAGTTGCCAACGAGCGTGTAATTACCACCTATAGCGACAATAATTGGATTATTGCCTGGCAATTTCTGCATTTTTAAAAACCTGGCTTAAAAGTGTTGGACTGTGGGGTAAGCTTTGCAGAGGAATTGTTAAAACACATACCCGAAACAATTACCTTGGCACTTGTACACGGTGCAACAGGAGGAAGTTCTGTTTTTCAATGGTTGAACAATGAACAACACTAATATCGCTGTATAATATAAACATCTTCGTTTTTTGTCTTCAGATGGAATAGACCACTTGGGCACCACTTTCATTTTAACTCTAACGCACAACGTGAATTGGGTTGGAGATATGCCAGGAAGTATATTGCAATTGAAAAATTTTAGATTTAATCTGTGAGAACCAGTAACTATATTACGTTCCTTCCCTTAATATGTGCTTTATTTGCCTGCAAAGGTAACCAGGGGAACAACCGGAAATAAACTTCCTAAAAACCCTAGCATTCTCTTTATTGCAATCGAAAACTTCGCCATAAAATGTGTTGCTTAAGATACGGCTAATTAACATCCCTGAATAAAGTCCGAATAGACAAAGCTGGATAAGTGTTTCGCAGCCATCTATTCCGGGCATAGGATTCTTTACACCGCATTTGTTGGTTAACGCCCCAAAACGGAACCAGGATATGAAGGATGTGGCAACTCTACCCATTACCAAATCCATTTATTCCTGGCAATGAACACCCCGAAACAGGATCAACTGATCACGCTCCATTCAAATTCGGTTTTTTGCCCAGTGCTCAGGGTTTTCCTCAGAATCCGGTATTCACTGGTTTCGAGGCGGGGGTCTTTCCCGAGGATATCTTTTGCATGATTGCGGGCCATTTCAAGGATTGGGGCATCTTTCGAAAGGTCGGCAATGCGCAGGTCGAATCCGATCCCACTTTGCTGTGTGCCTTCAAGGTCGCCGGGGCCACGCAGTTTCATATCCATTTCGGCAATTTCGAAACCATCGTTAGTCCTCACAATGGTGCCAAGCCGTTTACGGCTTTCGTTGGTAATTTTGTACGACGACATGAGTATGCAATACGACTGATCGGCGCCACGGCCCACCCTGCCGCGCAACTGGTGCAACTGCGAAAGCCCGAACCTTTCGGCGCTTTCGATCACCATAACCGATGCATTGGGGACATCAACCCCGACTTCAATAACAGTTGTGGCAACCAGAATCCGGGTTTTTCCATCTTTGAAATTCTGCATCCCCGAATCCTTTTCATGAGGCTTCATCCTGCCATGTACCATTCCTACAGTATATTCCGGGAATTCATCCGAAATATGCCTGAAACCCTCTTCGAGATTTTTCAGGTCGCTTTTTTCCGATTCGGAAATCAGCGGATAGACTATGTAAACCTGCCTTCCTTGCCGTAATTGCGACCGTAAAAAAGTATATACGTAACTCCTTTTGTTATCGAAAAAATGCATGGTTTGAATGGGTTTCCTTCCTGGAGGGAGTTCGTCGATCACCGAAACGTCTAGGTCGCCATAAACGGTCATGGCCAGGGTACGTGGAATAGGGGTAGCTGTCATTACCAGCACATGGGGTGGTATAGCATCGCTTTTTTGCCACAATTTGGCCCGCTGGGCAACCCCAAATCGGTGTTGTTCATCAATAATCACCAGTCCAAGATTTTTAAAATTCACAGAATCTTCTATCAGGGCATGGGTGCCGATAAGCAATTGAATTTCGCCAATTAGGAGTTTTTCATGAATAACCGTCCTATGGCTGGCCTTTGTGCTTCCCGTAAGGAGGGCAATTGCCGTATTCATTCCGCAAGTCATGCGCCCGATAGTAGCAAAATGTTGTTGTGCAAGTATTTCGGTGGGCGCCATCAGGCAAGCCTGAAAACCATTGTCGAAAGCCATTAGTGCCGACATAAGCGCCACAAGCGTTTTGCCGCTGCCCACATCTCCCTGAAGAAGCCGGTTCATCTGAATGCTCCTTCCCATATCTTTCCTGATCTCACGGAGTACCCTTTTCTGGGCTTCGGTTAACGGAAAGGGAAGAAATTTATAGTAAAATGTATTGAAATTATACCCGATTTCGGTAAAGGGGTTTCCTTTGAATTTGTTTTCACGGTTATGTTTCAGGCTAAGGATTTTTAGCTGGATAACAAATAGTTCCTCAAACTTCAGCCTGAATTTTGCATTTTTAAGTTCATGTGTGGTGTTTGGTTTATGAATGTTGATCAATGCCTCTTCAATAGGCATCAGTTTTAATTCTTTTACCAGCTTCTCAGGCAATGTTTCGGCAATTTTCCCTTCAATCCTTTCAAGCAGGGCCATCACAATTTTATGCATCATTTTCGAATGAAGAAATGCCTTTTTCATGGCTTCAGTTGTGTTGTAATAGGCCAGGAAAATACCCGACGGTGAGAGTGTTATGTCGCCTTCGGATTCAATTTCGGGGTGTATTACGCTGATCCGACCCCCAAAATCGGAAGGTTTTCCGAATATGGTGTAGGTTGTATTTAGCTTCAGGCTTTCTTTCTGCCATTTTATGCCCTGAAACCAAACCAGTTCAATTACACCGGTTTCATCGGCAAAACGGGCAGTAAGGCGTTGTTTTGAACCGGCCCCGGTCAGATCGAGTGATAAAATTTTGCCTTTTACTTGTATATGAGGCATTTGGGCATGTATTTCGTTGATCTTGTAAAATTTGGTGCGGTCAATGTATTTGTACGGGAAATAGTTAATCAGGTCGCCGAAGGTTTCAATCTTCAGTTCTTTTTTCAATATTTCGGCCCGCTTGGGACCTACTCCGGGCAAAAATTTAATATCCTGGGCAAGAAATTCCGACATGATGGACAAAGATAAAAAACTGAACTCAAAATTATGGGCAGTATAAAAAGTAATCTGTGGCGGTTAATTTTGGAATCGCTATTTTTAGCCCTGAAATTCGGAAACAGGTTTTTGTAATTTCAGGGAAAATCGTTTACTGATGTATAAGAAATAACAAGTGAATGGAAAAATTAATTCATCTCGAATCGATTGTAAAAAACTATAAAGTAGGCCCATCCATAGTCAGGGCGCTCCGGTCTGTAACCCTCGATATTTTTAGGGGAGAGTATGTGGCGGTAATGGGGGCTTCGGGTTCAGGGAAATCAACACTGATGAACATTATCGGTTGCCTCGATACCCCCACAAGCGGCACCTATATTTTGAACGGTAAAGAAGTTAGCAGCATGAGCGACAACGAACTTGCCGAAATCAGGAATAAGGAAATAGGTTTTGTATTCCAGGTATTTAACCTACTGCCTAGGAATACGGCCCTCGAAAATGTGATATTGCCCCTTGTGTATGCGGGCGAAAAGAAACATTCGCGGACAGAAAAGGCGCTGCGGATGCTCGAAGATGTAGGTTTGGGCGACCGGGTTGAACACCGGCCCAATGAGTTATCAGGAGGTCAGAGGCAGCGTGTGGCCATTGCCCGTGCCCTCGTAAACAGTCCCTCGCTGATACTTGCAGATGAACCTACCGGAAACCTTGACTCGAAGATTTCCGAAGAGATCATGAAGCTGTTTGCCGAAATTCACCGGAAAGGAAATACCATTTTGATGGTTACCCACGAAGAAGATATAGCACGACATGCACACCGGATCATCAGGCTGAAAGACGGGGCAGTGGAGTCGGATGTGGTTAACCCCGATCCGATTTATTAAAACAAAACCCCAAAAGGTTTGTTGTTTGGCAACTATGGATTTTAAAATATATACAAAAACAGGCGATGACGGTACTACAGGGCTGGTTGGTGGAAATAGGGTCATGAAAAGCAATCCCAGGCTTGAAGCCTATGGAACAGTTGATGAACTGAATTCCCATATCGGATTGGTACGGGCGATGATAACAGAACATGATACCGATCAACTGCTCGGTGAAATCCAGAATAAACTGTTTGTGATTGGTTCAAAACTTGCATCCGATGAGAAAGGCAGGTTGATAACCGATGAACTTGTTTTGGGTCGAGACAGTATCCATCAGCTTGAGTTAGCTATCGACCGGTATGAAGAACAGTTGCTTCCGCTCCAGAATTTCATTCTTCCCGGTGGTTCTATATTGGTAAGTCATTGCCACATTGCCCGTACTGTTTGCCGTCGTGCTGAAAGAAGGGTAGTGGAATTGACTGATACCATCATAATCGAAGAAATTATTATACAATATCTCAACCGTTTGTCTGATTATCTTTTCGTTTTGGCACGTAAAATAGCTAAAGATCAAGAAGTTATAGAAAATAAATGGGTGTCCCATTAAATTTTCAACTTTTAGTATTCCAACTTATTATTTTTACTATATTCGCCGAAATTTTTAGGTTTAGATTACTAACCTCTTAATTATCAGTTACTATGTATTGGACTTTAGAATTAGCATCGAAATTGGAAGACGCCCCCTGGCCGGCGACAAAAGATGAGTTGATTGACTATGCAATCCGTTCAGGTGCTCCGCTTGAAGTTATTGAAAACCTTCAGGAGATCGAAGATGAAGGTGAAATTTATGAAAGTATCGAAGACATCTGGCCTGATTACCCAACTAAGGACGATTTCTTCTTCAATGAAGACGAGTATTAACCGGATTGTTTTTTAAGATTATTATCGCTACAGGTCTGAAGGGATAAAAAATAATACATAACAGGCTTTCGGGCCTGTTTTTGTTTTTCTGTAAGAATAAGTTGCTATTTTTGATTTTCTGTTTTTATGGAGTTGTAATGCCTTTTATTTAAATTCCGATGCTGAAAATTTCAATTTCAGATATATTAAAAAAAAAAATTCCAGAATTGCAGTTGTTCTGCATTGAGACTGATGTTACACTGAAACCTGCTCCAGATGAACTGTGGGCTCAGGTAAAGCAACAATGCAGCCATCTGAATAAAAACCTGAAAATTGAAGAAATCAGTTCACTTCCGACAATTAAAGCATCACGACAGGCATATAAAGCAACAGGGAAAGACCCTGCCCGTTACCGTTTATCGGCCGAAGCCCTGATTCGCAGAGCTGTCAAAGAAAAGGAACTTTACCGTATCAACAATGTGGTTGATTTGCTAAATCTGGTTTCGGTTTCGACCGGCTTTTCAATAGGCGGCTACGATGCAGATGCGATCAAAGGTGATATTGAATTTGGGATTGGAAAAGCAGATGAGCTTTACACCGGGATTGGCCGTGGCCTTTTGAATATTGAAGGATTGCCGGTTTTCAGGGATGAAGCCGGAGCTTTCGGGACACCCACAAGCGATTCGGAGCGCACTTCGGTTAACGTTGCCACAAAACGGTTCATTATGGTGATCATTGGTTTTGGTGCCAATCACCTTTTACCTGAAGCAGGCGATTTGGCTGAGAGATTGCTCACCCGTTTTGCCGATGCAAAAAATTTGATAATCAGAATAATAGACTAAATATGAAGCAAAAAATCTGCAAGTTGTTGCTCAAATGGCTTGGCTGGAAAGTTGTTGCCGGGGTTATGCCCGATAAGAAAGCCATCATCATCGGTGTGCCCCACACCAGCGCATGGGATTTTGTAATCAGCTGGATTTATTACACATCGGTAGGCGGTAAAGCAAGTACTGTAATCAAAAAAGAGTTCTTTTTCTGGCCCATGAACCATATCCTGCGCTGGATGAATGCCATTCCGGTTGACAGGTCGAGAGGCGCTTCGCTGGTAAAACAGGTAATAGATGAATTTAACCGTCGCGAAACGCTGCACCTGGCCATTACCCCCGAAGGAACCCGTTCCCTCACCAAACGTTGGAAAGCCGGTTTCCATGCCATAGCAAAAGCAACCGGAGCAAAAGTCTATTTAGGTTTTTTCGACTGGGGTAAAAAAGAGATAGGATGGTACACCACCCTTGAACTGACCGATGATCCGCAGGCCGACATCAAGCGGATGAAAACTTATTACCACAAACTGGGAATTGTAGGTAAACATCCCGAACGTTTCACCACCGAAGATTAAGCATTGCAAATGGCTATAATTTAAATTTTCCCGGAGTCTTATGAAAGCAGCAATTTATCACCAATTCCAGGGTTCGGTCGATATCATGCAGGTTCCCGATCCGGTATGCCCATCTGACGGTGTAGTATTGAAAGTTGGCGCCACAGGGCTTTGCCGATCCGACTGGCACGGCTGGATGGGGCACGATGCCGATATAGTGTTGCCTCACGTACCCGGGCACGAGCTGGCCGGGACAATTGTTGAGGTTGGCCGCCAGGTTGCCCGTTACAGGGTTGGGCAGCGTGTAACCCTGCCTTTTGTTTGCAGTTGCGGAGGCTGCCCCCAGTGTGCCAGCGGCAACCATCAGGTGTGCGACCATCAGTTTCAGCCCGGTTTTACAGCATGGGGTTCGTTTGCCGAGTATGTGGCTATTGAGCGTGCCGACCTGAACCTGGTTGAACTACCCGGTGAAATCGGATTCGAAACCGCAGCTTCGATGGGATGCCGGTTTATAACATCGTTCCGTGCAGTGGTCGATCAGGGAAAGGTGCAACCCGGACAATGGGTGGCCGTGCACGGTTGCGGCGGGGTAGGACTTTCGGCCATTATGATAGCTGCGGCCTCGGGAGCAAACGTGGTAGCTGTAGATATTGATGATGAAAAACTGGAACTGGCAAAGCAATTGGGCGCCTCGGCAGTTATCAACAACTGTTCCCAAAATCCTGAAGCAGCAATTATGGACGTTACAGGCGGCGGGGCACATATTTCATTGGATGCGTTGGGTAGCAAAGAAACCTTTTTCAGCTCTGTCAACAGCCTGAGGAAAAGAGGAAAACACATTCAGGTGGGCCTTATGCTGGCCGACCAGGCATTGCCCGTTGTCCCCATGTCGAGGGTGATTGCCTGGGAACTTGAAATAATCGGTAGCCATGGGATGCAGGCATTTAGGTATGCCGAAATGCTCGAAATGATCAAAGCTGGCAAACTCCAGCCCGAAAAACTGATCCGGCGCACGGTTACGCTCGAAGAAGGGGCTGCCGGACTGGTAAGCATGAACGAATTCAGAAGCAACGGGATAACGGTGATAAACAGGTTCAAATGACTGAAAATCACACTGGAACTAAACCGGGTTTATGATTTAATAAGTACTTTTGAATTTATACCGAACTGAAGAATTAGTGCAATTGAACTTTAAAAACTTGCTATGAGCCCTGTTAAAGAAATAATAATCAAAGACCTGAAATCCAGATTTGCAAATCATCTGAAAGAAAATCTGATTGATGTTTTATTGTTTGGTTCACAATTATCCGGAATGGATCCTGCTTATTCTGATTACGATAATTTAATAATCATAAATGAAAAAAGCAATTGGAGAATTGAAAGAATGATGTCTGATATTTGCTATGAAATTGAATTAAAATATGGTATAATAACTGATTCACATATTTTAACAGAAAATGAGCTCAATCTGCCACGTGGAAAACAACCTATTTTTTATAATGGTATTAATCAGGGTTATCACGCATGATAAGCGAAGAAGAAAGAAAATTCTGATTGATTACAGAATTGAACAGGCTAAGGAAACAATATAATTAACCTGGAAAACAGAATTTGATGAATGGAATTGATAATACCTTTCCGCAAAACCGATTTCAGTGCTAATGGCATACATCATAAATCGGGTAAAAATATATTTGAAATTCAGGAACAGTGGGAAGAATCGTTTAGGGAAAAATTTAACCCGTTGTATGCCAATGTGCTTGAAGGACACCCATTGGCAATGAAAAGATTAACCGACTACTACGATTTTGACCGATCCAAAAATTACGATTTTGGAATGGAGCTTATTGATGGTGAAATTGATATTGATACCAATCTGGAAATTGAAGAATATTCGGAGAACGAAACTGTTTATGCCATCGGCTCGCGGATACTTCTGGATGATGAAGGTGATGGGCAACCCATATTTCTGGTAAAGAACGACAAGATCAGTGATGATATTCTGGTTTTGAAGTATGTTCCTGATGATGATGATACAGAAGGTGTAGAAGTTCCGGTTGATGAATATATTAGGGTAAATAAGTAAAATGGATGAAGAATGGTGGGAAAAGTACCCGGGTATTAAGCATAGTTAAAATAAATCCATAATAATTAAAGCTTTGGAAAACAACGAATTAAAAATTGCGCTGATACAGTATGCCCCTTTATGGGAGCAGAAGTCAGGAAACCTTGATTATTGCAATAGAATAATGAAGGGAATGCACGGGATTGACATTGTTGTATTGCCCGAAATGTTTACAACAGGGTTTTCTATGAACGTAAAAGCATTGGCCGAACCGATGGGTGGGCTTACAGTACAATGGATGAAAGAGAAAGCCCGGGAAACTGGGGCTGCTATAGCCGGAAGTATGATAATTGAAGAAAACGGAAAATTTTACAACCGGTTTTTGTGGGTAACCTCCGATGGTAATGTACAATATTACGACAAACGCCATCTGTTTGCCATAGGTAATGAAAATCTGCATTATACAGCCGGCAGCCAACGTGTTACCATTGAATGGAAAGGTTGGAAAATCAGGCCGTTGATCTGCTACGATCTGCGCTTTCCGGTTTGGAGCCGCAACCACGACGATTATGACCTCCTGCTATATGTTGCCAACTGGCCATCGCCCCGGCACCATGTTTGGAAAAACCTGTTGATTTCCCGTGCCATCGAAAATCAGTGCTGGTGTGTGGCCGTAAACCGGATTGGATCGGATGGAATAGGGCTGAATTACCTTGGAGATTCGGCCATTATTGATGCAAGGGGGAATGCCAGTTTTCTGGGTTACCGCGAGTGTGTGGAAACATTCTCCCTTTCCTGGCAGGAACTACATGATTTCCGCGCAAAATTTCCGATACTCATGGATCGGGATGAGTTCATTATCAGCTAAGTATGCTGCTTTTTATCGTCATCTATATCATTGTAACCATTATTATCGGGTTGCTGGCTTCCAGGTTTGTCCACAATACCGAAGATTATCTGCTTGCCGGGCGCAAACTGCCTTTTGTCATTGCCACTGCCACACTGTTTGCGACCTGGTTCGGATCAGAAACCATTCTCGGAGCTTCGTCCGAATTTGTCGAAGGGGGATTGATTGCCGTAGTCCGCGATCCTTTTGGTGCAGGATTATGCCTTTTATTGGTGG
>JBBIHB010000065.1:0-14775 GCA_037447215.1 Bacteroidales bacterium | reverse complement strand
GGGTTAGATTTTCAAAATCTGACCCGGTTAAATTTTTTTACCGGACAACAGTGAAATATAATAATTTTCAGAAAGATAGGAAAGAAAGTTAATTGATCTCTGTTCAGAAAATAAATTCAATAAAAATACTTACCTATTACATCAGTGGTTTATCTTTTATATAATTAATTTTCTCATTTGGCCCGAAAGAAACATACATAATATGGTCAGGATATTTCTCACGGAAATATACCATTGAAATTCAAGATATTACCAGAATAAAACTCAGAATTCTAAACAACTCACAAAATTTAAAGGACTTGACAGTACCATCCTCTAATCGGTTAGAAAAATTAATGGGCATTTTAGAGGGGCTTTACAGCATACACATCAATAATCAGCGGAGAATTTTCTATAGATGGGAAAACAACATGGCATATGAAATACATATTACTGATTATCATTAAAATCTATTATGGAAAAATTAAAAAACATATATCCAGTCGAAGTATTTAATGAAGAGTTTTTGATTCCAATAAATATTTCGGCATACCGTTTATCGAAGGACCTTGAGATTCCGCAAAACAGAATTTCACAGATCATTGAAGGAAAACGAAGTATTACGGCTGATATGGCAATGAGGTTTAGTATTTATTTTGGTACAAGTGCAAAATTCGGGTTAGGCATACAGGATGATTTTGAAATAGAAGAATCTTGCGAAGTTAACAATGATATATATTCCCGTCTCAATAAATACAGAAACCAAGTCTCTGTTAAGGATATTACCTAAAAAAAAACGGCAGAAATTGCCGGGGTTTCCTAATTGAATTTCTTTATGTTTTCCTTACTATAATTGCTTAAAGAAATCGTTTCCCTTATCGTCAACAATAATAAATGCCGGAAAGTTTTCAACCCTTATTTTGCGTACTGCTTCCATGCCCAACTCTTCAAAATCGACCACCTCGACCGATTTTATGCTTTCCTTGGCTAAGATTGCTGCCGGCCCCCCAATAGATCCCAGGTAAAATCCGCAATATTTTTTACATGCATCTGTAACAGCCTGACTGCGGTTACCTTTTGCAAGCATAATCATACTGCCACCGAGGCTCATAAACTGATCGACATAAACATCCATACGGCCGGCTGTGGTTGGCCCGAAACTACCGGAAGCCATGCCTGTCGGGGTTTTTGCAGGTCCGGCATAATATACCGGATGGTTTTTGAAATATTCGGGCATGGGTTTTCCTTCATCGATCATCTTTTTAAGCTGGGCATGGGCAATATCGCGTGCCACTATAAGGGTCCCTTTCAGGTTGAGCCTGGTTTTCACCGGATATTTGCTTAACTCGGCAAGTATTTCCGCCATTGGCCTATCCAGATCGATATCAACGGCCGGTTGCAATTGAGGAGCTTCTTTGGGTAAATATCTGGCCGGATTTTTTTCCAAATCTTCGAGAAAAATACCATCGGTGGTAATTTTGGCTTTTATATTGCGGTCGGCGCTACACGAAACACCTAAACCAACCGGGCAAGAGGCTGCATGACGTGGAAGCCTGATAACGCGGACATCATGCACAAAATATTTTCCGCCAAACTGGGCACCAATTCCAACTTCCTGACAGATTTTGGTCACCTTTTCTTCCCATTCAAGGTCGCGGAAAGCCTGTCCGCCTTCATTTCCATGGGTTGGCAGGTGATCGTAGTAACCTGCCGATGCTTTTTTAACCGCGGTGAGTGTTGCCTCGGCCGATGTACCCCCAATTACCAATGCCAGATGATACGGAGGACAAGCGGAGGTACCCAGGTCCATTATCTTCTCTCGCACAAATTTGGCAAGGCTCTCATCGTTCAGCAACGATTTGGTCTGCTGATATAGGAAGGTTTTATTTCCCGAACCTCCACCTTTGGTAACAAACAAGAATTTATATTCATTACCCTGTTCAGCGTATATATCGATCTGAGCCGGCAGGTTGGTACCGGTATTTTTTTCTTCGGTCATGGTAAACGGAACCACCATGGAGTAGCGAAGATTTTTATTGATGTAGGTATCAAAAATTCCTTTCGACAGGTGTTTGGCATCGTTGACACCGGTATAAACATCCTCTCCCTTTTTTGCTATTACAATAGCCGTTCCTGTATCCTGGCAGGTTGGTAGTTCGCCTTCGGCTGCAATTAACTGATTGAGCAGCATGGTATGCGCAACAAACCGGTCGTTATCGCTGGCATCGGGGTCTTCGAGTATTTGCGCCAGTTTCTCCAGGTGAGTTGCCCTAAGATAAAACGACACATCGGTGATGGCTTCGCGTGCAAGCAATTCAAGCCCTTCGGGGGCTACTTTGAGGATTTTACGTCCATCTACCACAACCACTGAAACATAATCGCGGGCAAGTAAGCGGTAAGGCGTGGTATCCTTCAGAATGGGGAATGGTTTCTGGTAAATGAAATCTGCCATATTTTTTCCATTTTTAATCTTTCGGTATTGCAAAGATACTGTTTCGAATTGTGGCTGCAAAAATTTCAAAATCTTAAAACCCATAATAAAAATGGAATTTATTAATCAGGTTAATTGTGGGCTTACGGATAGCTGTGAAAACAAATTCCTATTCTCGCAGCCTTAAAAGCAAACATAATGGCAAAAGATAAAACTATGAGTTCTTGTTTGATTTTGGTTCCGATGGAGAAAAGTTACTGCTGGTTATAAAGCAGGTTTTACAACAAAAGAAGTTTTGATTTTATCTTTTGTAAACTGAGATTCTTTTGAAGAAACCCGCCAAAGCGGTTAGGCCACCTTTTGGACCAGAAGTAGATACGAACTATGGGAAAATGGGCTCACTTTTAGCAACCTGTTGGTATCGAAGAAATCAGGTTCAACAGTGAACAAAACTCGTTACTTTACCTGGTTACCCTGAAGGGAAAGGAGCCTGCCATGCAAAAAACGAAGACAGGATGCTATTCAGCTCATGGTATTATCGAAGAATTAACGAATTGCTCAAATTAGAATAAATATAATGTACAGTTCAAAGCTTATTATAGGATTGCCGGCCGATTCACTGGCTAATGCATCGAGGGGCAGCAACCTGATCAAATTGCTTAACAATGCCGGATTTGAAACATGCGGTTGCGAAGATGGCGGCCATTCCGATTTTAAAACCATCAACTACATATTGGGTTGGGATGCCGGCCATATGAGTCAGTATCCCAATTAGGTGGTCATGAACTCGATGTCGCCATTGCCGGGGCCTAATGTATAAAAGAACAGGTATTGGAACTGAAACTTGAGTACAATACAGATATTGAGATTGAAGAGATATTATAGTTAAACCGGTGTGGGGTGCGTGTTGTAAGTTTAGTTCCCGGAAATGCCCAAATGAAGTGAGCCATTATTTTAGACAATTATGAGAAAATAACAGCCTGATTACGGTCTTGCATAAATGCCCTATCTTGCCCTCAACTGGGTACAGGAAAAACTGAAAGCAATCGGAAAATCAGTAGAATTCAAAGATTTCAGTGCTCAGAAATATAAAAGCCCTCCAAAAATCAGCAAAGCGTAATAATTTATGAAACTTGGGGAAAAACTGAAGCCAAAGTTAAAAATGGTAGCACCGATCCGGGAATTGAGATAACCCAATCGGGCAGTGCAATCCGCAATTTCGGGCTGAAAATTATTGATGAAATAATGGCCTCGCAAATGGGAATTTACATAAACCCAACCATTAAGACCGAACCTAAAAAAAAACAAAGTGCTGAAAATGTTCCTTCGGAACCTTTATTGTATTGTCAATGCAGACCCAAAAGTAATGATCCACTTCAATGTTCCGAATGGCTCGATTGACGAAATGCTATATACTTAAAAGAAAACAAGCTGTTTGCCGATGAACCCACCATAAACCTTGGTAAAACCCATGCACAATTCATTATACAGTTTGACACCAAAAGGCACTACCTTCCGTTGGCCCAAATCAGGTTTGAACTGTCCATGCGCAAAGCAGTTAATATTGATACCATACCGATTGATTCTTCAATTCCGAGTATTCAAGTTCTGAGGTTTTTAGTTAAAAATAAAACTTGAGGTTTTTGAGTTTCAAAAATCATCAAGTTTCTATCTTTATGCCCAATAAAGAAAACAACCATGATTCAATTGCAGGATTTTGAAAAACTGAAAGCCTCTCTCGACGGCGACCTCTTTACCGATAATGTACAAAGGATATTGTATTCGACCGATGCTTCGTCGTACAAGGAAAAGCCGCTGGCGGTAACCAAACCGAAAAATGCTTCAGATATCGGCAAAATCATCGCCTTTGCGCACGAACACAAAACTTCTGTTATCCCTCGCGCCGGAGGTACTTCACTGGCCGGACAGGTAGTGGGTTCGGGAATAGTTGTGGATGTATCGAAATACATGAACAAAATCCTCGAATTCAATCCACAAGAACGATGGATATGGGTTGAACCTGGAGTTATCCCGGCCGAACTGAACAAGTTTCTCGCGCCGTACGGTCTCCAATACGGCCCCGAAACCTCGACGGCCAACCGTTGCTGTATTGGCGGAATGTTAGGCAACAACTCCTGCGGTTTGCATTCCATCATTTATGGTAGTGCCCGTGAACATATCCTCGAAGTGGAAGCAATCCTTTCCGATGGGTCGGAGGTTACTTTCAAAGCTTTATCCAAAGCTGAGTTTGAAGCAAAATGCAACGGCGATGAAAAACTGCTTGAAACACGGATTTACCGGAATATCCATGAAATTCTTTCGAATCCAGAAAACCAGAAAGAGATCAGGGAAAATTTCCCCGACCCGCGGGTTACAAGGCGAAATATGGGCTATGCAATTGATGTATTGCTTGAAAGCGGGGTATTCACACAAGAGGGTGAGCCTTTTAATTTCTGTAAACTACTGGCCGGATCGGAAGGAACACTGGCTTTCAATTCACGCATTAAATTAAACCTGATACCGCTTCCGCCACCCCATGTTGGTTTGGTTTGCGCCCATTTCAACTTGCTCGAGGATTCACTGCACGGAAACCTGATTGCCCTAAAACACAATCCGGGTGCAGTGGAACTGATGGACGATATAATAATGAACTGCACCAAAGAAAATATTGAGCAGAATAAAAACCGCTTTTTTGTACAAGGCGATCCAGCCGCCATCCTGATGATAGAATTTGCCTGCGAAACCGAAAACGAGTTGATAACAAAAGCAACCAAACTTGAACGTGATATGCGGGCAGCAGGTTTGGGTTATGCTTTCCCTTTGGTGACCGGTGCTGAAAATATCAAACGGGTATGGGCCCTGCGAACAGCCGGGCTTGGACTTCTTTCCAATATCCCCGGAGACCGCAGAGGAGTTCCCGGTGCTGAGGATACAGCAGTGGCTCCGGAATACCTGCCCGAATACGTGGCCGAGTTTAAAGAACTACTAAAAAAATATGGTTTAAGCAGTGTATATTATGCCCATATTGCCACTGGTGAAATCCATTTCAGGCCTTTGTTGAATTTCAAAGACCCTGCTGATGTAGAGATTTTTCGTAACCTGATGTATGACCTGGCAGCTTTGGTGAAAAAATACCGTGGCTCGCTCAGTGGTGAGCATGGCGATGGACGGGTAAGGGGTGAATTTATCCCATTCATGCTGGGGGAAAGAAATTATCAGATTATCCGCAACCTGAAATACACCTGGGATCCCGACAATGTGATGAATCCCGGAAAAATTGTTGACAGTCCGCCCATAACAGAATTCCTAAGGGTGGTACCGGGACAGGAAACCCCACAATTCGACACTATTTTTGATTACACCGCGCAGGCAGGTTTCTACCGGAGTATCGAGAAATGCAACGGTTCGGGCGATTGCCGCAAAACCGAAATCATTGGCGGAACCATGTGCCCCACCTATATGGCCACCCGCGACGAAGATAAAACTACCCGTGGACGGGCCAATATTCTTCGTGAATTTCTGGCAGCACCCGGAGGAAAAACTTTATTCGACAAAAAAGAGATTTACGAAATCCTTGACCTCTGTATTTCCTGTAAAGCCTGCAAAGCAGAGTGCCCATCAAATGTGGATATGGCCAAAATGAAGGCCGAATTCATGCAGCACTACTACGATGTACATGGCATTCCGCTGCGTAGCCGGATTGTAGCTTACCTACCCGGGATCGAGACCCTTGCCATGCTGGTACAGCCCTTTGCCAATGCTGTAATGTCAACCAAATTGTTCCGAAGTGCATTGGGTTTTACCACTAAGCGGCCCCTCCCAAAACTATCGCGGCTTACCCTTAACAAGTGGTACCGCAACGGGGCAGCTTTAGCCAATGGAATTCCTGGCAAAAAGGTTTATCTTTTCAACGATGAGTTTACCAATTTCCACGAGAGCGATATCGGTATCAAAGCCATTCTGCTGCTCACAAAATTAGGTTACGACATCCGTATTCCGGTACATAAAGAGAGTGGCCGTACCTGGTTATCGAAAGGTTTGATAAGGACAGCAAAGAAAATTGCCACCGAAAACGTTTTGTTGCTGAAAGACATTGTTAATGAAAACACCCCATTGATCGGAATTGAACCATCTGCTATCCTAGCTTTCCGCGATGAATACCCCGAACTGGTGGATGCCAATTTGAGGACTGAAGCTAAAAAACTGGCCACAAATGCCCTGTTGTTCGATGAGTTTTTTATGCGTGAGGTTGAAATAGGGAACATCAGCAAAGAAGCATTTACTGATATCCGGAAAGAAATCCTGCTGCACGGACACTGTCAGCAAAAAGCTGTAGCCTCTACCCTACCCACACGGCAAATGTTGTCTTTCCCTGAAAACTATAGTGTTAAAGAGATTCCTTCGGGGTGCTGCGGTATGGCAGGCTCTTTCGGTTATGAAGCCGAACATTACGACCTTTCGGTAAAAATCGGGGAAATGGTGTTGTTCCCTGCCGTTACAGAAGCTGCCAAGGATACTTTAATTTCTGCACCCGGAACATCGTGTCGCCACCATATAAAAGATGGAACCGGAAGGGAAGCAAAACACCCTGTTGAACTGATATACGAAGCGCTTAGGGAGTCTTGAGGAATAGAATATCAGAAGGTTAGAATTTCGGAATCACAGAATCACGTGTGCTTTGAATAACACTTCCTCATAAAGGGTTATTTCCCGAAAAGCAAATCCTCTTTAATATTTTTAATCCGGGTCAGGACATAATTATCATTCAGCGCTTTTTCCCGGGCTTCGGTCAGGAAAAGCTGATAATAATTCAGTGCAAGGTTTTATTCGAAATGTATTTTTCATAAGTAGTGGAATTTTCAAATAAAATCTCGTGATTGGTATAATCGAGTTCATAAGCTGTATTCAATATTTCAATTGAACCTTTTAACTCACGCATCAAACCATGTACCAGGCCAAGATGATGATATGCATCACTTAAGTTATATGGCGTGGATGATTCAATGGCATGGTTGAGGAAAAGCTTACTCAGTTCATAATTTTTCAGTTTTTTATGAGAAAGCCCAATGTATAGCTCTGCAAACGGGTCGTTCGGAACTTCATCGAATGCGGCCTCAAGTACCTCAAGTGCTTTTTTTCCCTTGTGGTTAAAATAGAGAATTATGCCAAATTCTTTCCTGATGACGAAAGTAAAAGGATTCTTGGCAAACAATTCTTCTTAATACGGCAATGCTTCTTTAAAGATTCTCAGGGAGCACAGGTTCTGGGCAAGGCGCAGCAAAAGCGTTGAATTACCAGGAAATTGTTCGAGACCCCGCTTCAAAGTATTGTTAACCCTGGCAAACTGCTCAACCTGTAAATTCAATGAACTTAAATGGACATAACCTGATATATCGCATGGATTGGAAGCAATAACCTGCTCAAAAAGGTTAATAGCCTGTGAATCCATCCCTGTCAGGCTGGCAGCAATTGCAAAATTTTTACTGATAAAAACATTGGTTGTACCTGTTTCCCTTAAAACTGAAAAAATCTGGTATTCTTCGGCAAATTCACGATGTCATATCAGGAGTTGTCCAAAACGCATTTTTATAACCATATCCGATTCTTCAATCGAAATGGCTTTCCGATAAACCTGGACCGCATCAAGTGTATTCCCCCCCCCATGAAGTCAATCCATCAGCCAGGCCGGAAAGATAATTCTGATTATTCTTGTCGAGTACAACAGCCTCATTGAACGATTCGAAGCTCCCCGTATAATCCAAAGTTTCGCGCAAAATCATTCCTTTTTTATGAAATAGCCGGGCCGACGGATTTTCTGCAATCATCCGGTTAACTTCCCGAAGCGCCTATTTATATTCTTTATGGAGAATCAGATGATCAATAGCTTCCTGCGGAAATGAAACCAATGGGAGGCTTACGAAAACAATGAACTGAAGGATTAGATTTAATTTCATAATGTATAATAATGTTATTCAATACATGATTATCATACCACCTCCTCCCGAACTTTTGAAACGGGGATTGACTACATTGTTATAAATTGATCCAAATGTGTAGGATAGTCCGAAATGAGTAAAATAAGAGTACTGCGTTTCGAGTTCCTTTCTTCGAAGCAATATCTCTTCGGCTGAGGCGCCCCCTTTCACAAGGCTGATCTGGTCGTGGACAATGGAATAACCTCCACCGAAATTGAAGTTAAGCCCTTTGGTGATCCTGAAATCGAGAGAACCCGAAACAGACAGGTTATTGAGTTTCCAGTCGTGGAAATAATTTCTGTAATACGTTCCAACGTTAATCGATCCCCATTTCTGTACCACCCGATAAACAGCCTCAGTATTATGACCGAAAAGGAGTTCATGTGTTTTATCATAAATGGTTACCTGAGCGTAATCGTGATATGCCACACCGGCATAATAGGTAAATTTTAACATCCTCCTGGTAGATTGGGAATAAGGGAACACATTAAATTCAAGACCAGGAAAAAATCTATATCGCTTATCAAGGTTGCTATATGTCGATGAAGAAAGGCTTGAGGTTCCGCCAACCGACCAGTGTTCACCAAGGCTTTTCACCACCAGTGCATCGAGTGTTCTGGATTTATTCTCGCTGCTTATCATTCGTTCTCCTATTGTAAACTGGTCTTTCCCGTTGCTGAAATCGAGGCTGAAGCTCAATTTCCAGTCACTCGTTATTCTGTTAGCCGAAATACTGCCGTATATGTCTCTTGTGCTGTATGATTTCTGTCCGTTGAAATAGCCATTCACTCGTGATCGGAAAACCCAGCTGTTCCATTTGTCAATGGAAACTTCCTCCTTAATGGGGGCCGAAAAGTTAATGGAAAAGTATTTCGAAAGGGGCGTTTTCTGAACATAACGCATCAGGGCCATTTTCAGCACATCCACTTCTTTCTGCCGGCGGTGTTCATAAGTGTCATCGGGCGAACTGGCGTACGAAACCGTATCTTTCATGCCACGGAATTCATGCTGCCCAACTAGGAAATAAGTAAATTCAGTTCCACCTGAACCTGTACGCTGACTTGTTGAGATAATATAAACATGTGCCTCTTTAATATCCCTTACATAATTTATGAAAGGTATTTCTTTTTTGATAAAATCGCTGGCCTCCATATAAACTTTCAGTGCATCTTTGCGCAAAGTATCCGAAACTTCCTGCTCATTTTGCGCTGATAAAACAAGTGACGAAGCCAAAAAAAAGAATAACAAAACATATTTAAGTTTCATATAGGTATTTATTTTATTATGATTTTAAAACAGGTATTTTATTGAAATACAAAATTTATTGGTACGGTATAAGACACATCAACAGCTTTACCCCTTTGTTTGCCGGGCATCCATAATGGAAGGGCACTAACCACCCTCAGTGCCTCCTGGTCGAGTATAGGATCAACACCACGGGCAATAGTAACATTTCTCACTGAACCATCAGCCGATACAATAAACTGCACATATACCCTGCCCTGGGTCCCATTTTCCTGAACGGACTGGGGATATTTTATCGATTTTGCAATATGGTTGCGGAGGGCTGCTTCCCCACCAGGGAACTCAGGCATTTCCTCAACAATATAAAAAACCTGGCTTTCCGGTTTCACATTTTCGGTTGGTGGTGCTTTTATATTTTCTTTGACCGGATATTGAATCCTGGCAGTTTTTGGTTCGATTTTCTTCTCATACGAGTCCAGTATTTCTGTTATAATCCTGACACGTTCATCCTTGTCCTCAGATTTACTGACAACTGTACGACCTTCCTCTGGAGGATAAGTGCCTTTATAATTTCCGGAGTTAACCAATTCTACTACTTTTTGCAGATACTCAGTGCTACCCAACAAACTCAGGTTATCATTACTGTAAGAGGCCGTTATAGTTTCCCTTTGGAGAAGCATATCCCATGTTGAACTAATCTGATGTTCGCAGGCAAAAACCACCACCAATGCAGCAGCCAAAACAATTCCCGATAAAAATTTGGCAACCGAAAATTTTGAAGATTCTATCCTAGCCATCATCTTTATCCTGTTCCTGATAAGTGAATAATTGAAATGACTGGTAGCCATTACCGGACCACCAATGTATTGGCTCAACAATAATTCCTTGTACTCTGCTGGTTTAATCCCCACCGAAAGTACCGCTTTGTCGGCCAGGTACTCGTGGTTTTCGCGTATAGCCCGCCGGAACAACCACATAAACGGGTTGAACCATTGAAAAATAGTAAGCACTTCAAGAACCAGCACATCGAAGGTATGTCCCTGTTTCACATGTTCTATTTCGTGCAGCAACATATGCTCCTAGCCTGGCATTTCCCTGAATTTATGGCTCACAAAGATATAATTCATAAAAGCAAACGGGCTCATCGGAATTTTAACCACAACAAGCTTGTAACTGTTGGTTTTTACAACGTCGCCTTTTTTGATAATAATAACCAATTGCATCATACGATACAGGAAAAGTGAAACAAAAATCACCAGGCCTGCCAGATAAGCCCAGACAATCAGTGTGGAAGATATTACAGCCGTTTCTACTGTTTCACTGAATCCCAGACCACTTACAATTACTGTTTCGAGCAGGTTTTGATAAGGGATAACCTCTATTTCCTCAATCATATTTGATTGCGGGGCAAAAACAGGTATATGCAACAATAGGAGTACAAGGGAGAAAACCACCGAAAAAAGCAGAAAGAACCTATTTGTACGAAAAAATGTCTCTTTTCGCAGTAAAATCAGGTAAATAATCGATAAAAGCGATATACTAATACCCGATTCGAGCAGAAAGTTAACGACACTATTCATCGGTATTTTCGCTACCGGTTTCCATTTCGCGTTTTACCTCTTTCAAAAGGTCGTCGAGCTCGGCAACCGATAGTTTATCCTCTTTTGCAAAAAAGGAAACCATTTCCTGAAATGATCCTTTGAAATAGTTGCGCACAAAATTCTTCATAAAAGAGCGGGTGTACTCTTTTTTTGAAACCAGCGGAAAGTACTCATGGGTTTTTCCGTATGCAGTGTGGTCAACAAAACCTTTTTGTTCCAGTATCCGCACTACTGTTGAAATGGTGTTGTAAGCAGGTTTTGGCTCATCCATTTTTTCGATAATGTCTTTTACAAAACCTTTCTGCAGCTCCCACAAGATGTGCATTATCTGTTCTTCTGCTTTTGTCAGTTCTTTCATATGCCACTTAATTTAATATCTCAAAAATCTTTTCTTTTAACTGGTCGCCCCTTAAATTTTTGGCAATAATTATCCCATCCGGATCAATCAGGAAAGTTGTCGGATATCCATAAACACCATAATTTTCTTTGATTTTATTTTCATTATCTGAAAGAATCTGTGGCCATGACACTGATTTTTCTTCCATAATCTTTTTTATTGCTTCTGGCTTGCTTTCGCCAATTATGCCAACAATCTCAAATTTCGACTTGTCGGCATTTTCGTAAATCTCTTTTAATAAGGAAAATTCGGCTATACATGGTCCACACCAGACCGCCCAGAAATCGAGCAAAACATATTTACCTTTCAATGATTCGTTGGAAATTGTAGTGGTTTGATCTATAAAATCTTGGCCTTTAAAAGGTATAGTTCTAAATCCTGGCTGGGTTGAATAGAGTTGATCGATAGGTATGGTAATTTTCTCAAGTTGAAGAACATTTTTGTTCCTGTTTACACCCAGGTTTCTATAAACTTTTCCCTTAACAATGAAGTATTCATTATTTGTTAAAATATTATCCCTGTTTGCTATAATCTCGTCACCAATACTTCCATCCATCAATAAAATATTTGTCTTGCTATACGACAAACTGGTGAAATTGTCAGAGCAAATGGCTATGTCAATTCCATCGATTTGAGCTACTGCATGCTGAGGAAAATTACTCATTAAATATTCATTTTGTCCCATCCATACAACATTGACCGGAACCTGTGCCTCAACAATCCGATTGTTCTGCAACAATTCATATGTTACCATAATTGAGTTGCTTAATGCTATTGAATCCCTGTCTTTGAGAAATACACCCCTCATATCAGATGGCTCAATAATGCGATCATCACTAAAATCGAGATTATTGTCTGCATCAACCACCATTCTGAGACTTCCTGTTTGGTCAGTGCCATAAGCATATGCAATTCTTGTTTTAAGCGGTTCTTTTGAAAGGTTCAGGGAGTCAGGTATCCATCCCCAGGAATCCTGTACCCTTTCATACCATTCAGGCGAAATGTCGCCAGTGTAGTAATGTTGATAAACCGTTTGGTAGATATTAGTTTCAAAATGGCCCAATTTAACCTCAGTCCAATCTTCTGGAATACCCTTAACTTTGAGATATGTTTTTGCCCATGGGTTGTTTTCGTCTTCACTATAAGTTGAAAGACCTCCATAAGATACTATAAAAGGTCCAAAACCAGCCTTTTCTGATAAAGGCAATTCAATTATTTTGCTTTTGTTGCATCCAAATAGTATTGCAAGTATTACAACAAGAGAAGAAATCTTAAAAAAATTTAACATTCCGGGAATTGTTTAAGGTTAATAATAGGCTTAAAGAACTTTCGATATGTCCTGTTGAGCATTACAAAAATCATACCCGAAAAACTAAACTATTAGTTAAATTACTAACAGCTTAGTTCATTGCTTCAAATTACTGTAACACAAAATTAATCGGTAAGGTATAACTCACGTTTACCTCTGTTCCACGTTGCCTGCCTGGTACCCATTGAGGAAGTCCGTCAACGACCCGCAGGGCCTCCTTATCGAGCAAATGATGAACGCCACGGGCAATCCGTGAATCTTTAACCAAACCATCTTTTGAAACTATAAAAGTTACATAAACTTTACCCTGTATGCTGTCTTTCATGGCGTCTAAGGGATATTTTATATTGTTTGCTATTACCTGCCTGAGAGACACTTCTCCTCTTGGAAATTCGGGCATTTCGTCAACAAAATAAAATACGGGATCATCAAGTTTTTCATCTGAAAAATAGAAATTCAATATACCCGTATCCTTGCTGATAAACGTTTCTGGTTTGCCATGCTGCAAGTAAGGGCGCATTTTTTCGATCAGATCTATATTACCGGATAAATTCATGTTGTTCACGCTGAATTTGACGGCAACGGTTTCTTGTTTTGGAGCTGACTCCCCCCCATTGAGTGCAAAACTGATTGGGACAGTATAAGATACTTTCACTAATTGACCTCTCTGCTTCCCGGGTTGCCATTTAGGTAATTCATTTACAATCCTGAGCGCTTCCTGGTCGAGCGACGGATCAACGCCTCGTGCAATTTTTGCATCCGTTACGCTGCCATCGGAATCCACAACAAAGGTTACATAAACCTTACCCTGGATCCCATTCTCCTGGGCCACTTTCGGGTACCTGACATTGTTCGAAATAAATGTGCGTAAGGCACCGTGTCCGCCTGGAAATTCTGGCATCTCTTCAACTTGAAAAAAAACCGGATTCTCAGGCTCTTTATTTTCCTGTGCATTCATCACATTTCCTGCAAAAAATAGAACTGACAGAATCGGAACAATTAAATGAATTGTTTTCATGTCTTTTACGTTTTAATGGTTAATTGTATAATACTAAATGAACTTAACAAGATGGTTAGTACAAATGTATAACTATTATTTTAGTTATACAACTAATATTTTAGTTTTTTAACAAAATCAAAAAAATATGCCGGAACATGGTAACATGTTCCGGCATTTATCAGTTGATTCCAGGCTTATAACCTGGAATATTTTCAGTTATTTATATGCTGAATTCCATTGCAGCAAGTCGTTTGTAGTAGTTATGCCTCCATTTAGCATTCTCTTCGGCAGCCACAAACAATTCGGCAGCTGCTTCGGGGAAAGAATTTTTAAGTGAAGTATATCTTACTTCGCCATCCAGGAAGTTCTGGAATTTTGACCAATCAGGCTCTTTGGAATCGAGTTGGAATGGATTTTTCCCTTGCTGTTCAAGGCGTGGATCGTACCGGTATAATGTCCAGTAACCTGCCTCTACTGCACGTTTCATCTCCTCCTGCGATTGGCCCATGCTGTTGCGCAGTCCGTGTGCGATGCAGGGTGAATAAGCAATGACGATAGAAGGCCCGGGATATTCTTCGGCCTCACGGATAGCTTTCAGGAACTGTAATTGATTTGCACCCATAGCTACCTGAGCCACATAAATATAACCGTACGACATAAGCATTGTCCCCAGATCTTTTTTGCGGATGCGCTTTCCTGCAGCAGCAAATTTGGCAACCGCCCCAACAGGTGTCGATTTCGACGACTGTCCCCCGGTATTGGAATATACTTCGGTATCAACAACCAGGACGTTGATATCCTGACCACTGGCCATAACATGGTCGAGGCCTCCATAACC
>JBBIHB010000064.1:0-15087 GCA_037447215.1 Bacteroidales bacterium | reverse complement strand
GTTAGATTTTCAAAATCTGACCCGGTTAAATTTTTTTACCGGACAACAGTGATTTGAAACATATTCCGGTGGTTATGCTCACCTCTTCGCGCGAAGACCCGGACCTGAAAAAATGCTATGCCTTGGGAGCAAATGCTTATATAGTAAAACCTGTCGAACTTGGAGAATTTATCGAAGCCGTGAAGTACATTGGCGTTTTCTGGGCAATACTGAATGAAGCACCTCCAATGTAATAGTCATGGAAAAAGAAATTATACAAAAAAATACAATTCTTAAGTTACTCATCCTTGAAGATTCTTTACGGGATAAAGAACTGATAACAGAACTGTTGACAGAAGCCGGATTTCAGCTTGATGTGACACATGCCGAAGTAATGAGCACTTTTGTTGAGGCCCTGAATAAGTCCCGGTATGATGTAATCATCTCCAATTATGCACTTCAAGGGTTTAATGCTGTTGGAGCATTGGAGCTATCCCGGAAAATTTGCCCTGAGGTCCCTTTTGTCTGTGTTTCTGGCTCCATTGGCGAAGAAAAAGCCATTGATTTGCTAAAAATGGGCGCAGTGGATTATGTATTGAAAGACAGGCCCGAAAGGCTGCCCCATGCGATACAACGTGCACTGGATGAGGCAAAAGAAAAAGCAGCCCTAATGAAAGCAGAAAGGGAGCTTTTGGATAGCGAAGCTCGTTTCAGGCAGATTGCAGAAACTGCCCAGGAATGGATTTGGGAAGTTGACACTGAGGGGCTCTACACCTATTCAAGCCCGATGGTTGAATCATTACTGGGATTTACACCCGATGAACTGGTGGGCAAAAAATATTTTTACGACTTTTTCCTCCCCGAAGAAAAGGAAAAATTAAAAAGCACTGCACTTGAACTTTTTTCTAAAAAAGAAATTTTCCGTAATTATGAAAACACCAATCTGCACAAGAATGGGCAAAAAGTGATTTTGTCAACGAGCTGGAGTCCGATATTCGACGAATACGGAAATTTAAAAGGATACTGCGGGGTTGATGAAGACATTACCGAGCGGAGGAAATCAGAAAAGGCCGTGCGTGAAAGTGAAACAAAGTTCCGAAATCTGTTTTACAACCATGCGGCAGTAAAAATGATTATCGACCCTGAAAACGGGAATATTGTGGAAGCCAATAAAGCTGCGGCTTCATTCTATGGCTGGCCGGTAGAAACGCTTAAAAATATGAATATAGGCCAAATAAATGTATTACCGGAAGAAGATTTTGAGAGAGAGGTGAAGAGGGTCTTGTCTTCGAAAAAATTTCACTTTGAATTCAGGCACCGAAAGGCAGATGGCAATCTGGTCGATGTGGAAGTTTTCGGCAGTGTTATTGAAAATGAGAATAAGGAATTGCTTCACTCAATAATCTATGACATTTCTGAAAAGAAAAAGGCTGAAAGAGCTTTGTTGGAGTTAAATAAGGAACTTGAAAAAAGAGTTGAACTTAGAACAGAACAACTCTCCGAAGTTAATAAAGAGCTGGAAGCTTTCACATATTCCATTTCGCACGATCTGCGTGGCCCTTTAAGGGCAATTAATGGCTATACAGAGATTTTAATGGAAGATTATGCAGATTTACTACCAGAATCAGCCAAAAAAATATGCTTCGTTATCAGAAATAATGCCATAAAAATGGGGGCTCTTATTAGTGACCTCTTAAAGTTATCGAGGATGTCAAAATCTGAATTGTTATTTTCTGATGTTGATATGAATGCTTTGGCAGATGCAGTTTATGAAGAGATAACATCAGCAGATCAACGGAAAAGAATATCATTTTTCCATGATAATCTTGAAAATTGTCACGGCGATTGGACCCTGCTGAAACAGGCTCTTGTAAACCTGATTTCGAATGCAGTAAAATATACAGGCAAAGTTGAGAACCCGGTAATTGAAATGAAATCTGAAATTGTCGATGAAAATATTATTTACACAATAATTGACAACGGTGCTGGTTTTGATATGGATCATTACAACATGTTGTTTGGTGTATTTCAAAGGCTTCACCCTGAAAGCGAATATGAAGGAACTGGTGTAGGACTGGCCATTGTTCATCGGATTATTTCACGGCACAGGGGGAAAGTATGGGCAGAAGGATCAGTGGGAAAGGGAGCTAAGTTCTTTTTTAGCATTCCCATAGCCCAAAAGCTTATGGTATAAAATTAAAATACCAGAAATGCCAGATACAATAAATATATGGTAATGAATAATATACCTTCCCACCGCTCAACACGTCGTCCTTTGCCTGTAAAAACAAATACAAATAACAGCAAGCATAAAACCAGGTTCAATAGCAGATCAACCTGGGCGGAAACCTGAAAACGGACAGGTTCTATAACAGCAGTCAGCCCAAGTATTAAGAAGATATTGAAGATATTTGACCCAACAACGTTACCCACGGCAATATCGGTGTTTTTCTTGCGGGCAGCGACCACCGAGGTTGCCAGCTCGGGCAGCGAAGTGCCAACCGACACAATGGTCAGGCCTATAATCCTTTCGGGCATTCCCCATAAAGTAGCCAGCTCAACCGCCGAAAATACGATCATCCTGCCTCCTGCTACCAGCAGGGATATTCCGGCCATGATAAGAAAAACCGCTTTCCCGGCTTTCATGGTTTTAACCTGAATTTCATCACTGAAATCGCCTTTCTGTATCAATTGAAAATTATAGGCCAGAAATATTGCAAAAAACAGAAGCAGGATCATTCCATCGGTTCGGCCTATAATGGATTCAGGCGAATTGTCAATAAGGCCATCATTGGCCATCAAAATTACGAGCAAAGCAGCCAGAAATGCAAGGGGGACCTCAATCCAGGTGGTACTGCTCTTTACGGTTAGCGGGTAAATTATGGCCGATATGCCAACAATGGCCGCAATATTAAAAATATTGCTCCCTATTACGTTGCCAAGTGCTAATGCGGTACTTGCCTCAACAGCCGAGAACACGTTTACCACAAGTTCAGGTGCCGAAGTGCCGAAAGCAACAATAGTGAGCCCTATAACTATATTTGGTATGTTGTACCGTTTAGCCAGGGCCGAAGCACTGTCAACCAGCACATTGGCTCCATAAATCAACAATAGGAAACCTGGAATAAATAACAAAAGATATAGCATAGACACTTGGTTTTTCTTATTTAAATCATACAAAGATAACGAAGCCGGAATTTTAAATTAATACTTTCCGGCTTTTATGCTATATTCTTTGTTGTCAGATAATATTAGGCCGCTTTAGCCATTTTCTTTAATAAGGCGTTAATTTTCACTGCCCACGCCTCTGCAATCCGTAACTCGGCTCTAAGAGTCTGGTCATCTTCTTCGATAAACAATGAAAATAACTGATCGGGACATGATTTATCACGCGGTTTAAAACGCAACCTAATGGCGGCAACTGCCTGAACCGAACTATCCAATTCGGAAATTACCATGGTTTTTTCAACACTGCATCCCGAAACGCCATGCAGGTCAATGATCTGACTTTCATTATGGCTTTTGTCCCAAATGATAAATATCGCTTGTTGAGAAGCATAATCAACCCCGATAATCTTGTTATTCCAGGTCTCGTGTTCCGAAATCCGGATGTTTTTTCTCTTTTCAAATTCTGAAAGAAATTGTTCCAGCTTTTTCTTTTCTATTCTCTGTTTTTGAGTTACTATAAATGCAGGGATTAAAAATCCCGATAGTAACAACAATCCTACTACGGTTGTGACAATCATGATACTATTTTTTAAATGATTATTAAATACTGAATTATGGGCTGATAACAACCCGGTTAAAAACAGTATTTTCAATCAGATAAAATCGTGAAAAGGAAATATCAGCAGCGATTTACAAGGGTTAAACGTTTCGAGATCAACAACGAATATCTGTCCGACAGGTGTAAGTTCCGGATATGGATTAAGGTCATTTAGATTGTAAAACTCGAATCCTGGAATTTTCAGGGATGATTCCCATCCGGCAGATAACAGTTCGGCCGGTTTTTGTTGAATTAATATCAGCGGGGCAGCCGGCTCAGGTTCAATATAACTTGCCGTTGAAATCTCTTTATGGATGGGTGCAACTTCAAAAGCCGATACAATGGGCAATCCGGCCCCGATAAATAATATCAGTGCTGCCAGAAAGTAAACCGCTATTTTTTGTTGCATTTTCATGGTACAAAGCTAAATAGGAATAAGGTCCGTTATCCTGATTTTAATAAAAAAATTATTGGATGGCTATTTATCGGCCCGAATGTAAAATTAATGGTTCGTTTAAGGTCCGTAACTCTTTAATTTTTCAGTCCAGTCAAATAAAATCGGATAAAAATATTCTTCTCAAATTCAAACTTCTTCTATCTTTAACCATACAATTCTTTTTTTCTGGATCGAAAAAACTGACTGTTATGAAACCTGTATATATTCCCGATTTCCGAAGCCGCCTGCATAAAAATATTGTTGCAGTTCCAGAAATTATCAACAATTGTTCCGGTATCCGTGTATTCGGGCAATTGTTAAAATCATTTCTGTTTAGTACCGATGTGGCCATAATACGCAATACCAATGCCGATGCCATCATTGCAGTTTATCCTTTCACCCCACAGCCGGCCATATCACATGCACTAATTCTTGCTGCCGATAAGCCCATATTTTGCGGAGTAGGAGGGGGCATCACAACGGGCGACCGCTCTGTAGAGCTTGCCTTGGATGCTGAATTTCAGGGCGCTTTAGGCGTTGTACTCAATAAACCAACCCCCAATGATTTGATTAAAAGGCTGAAAGAAAAAATTGATATTCCGGTTGTTATTACAATTGTTTCGATGCAGGACGATATCAGGGGACGGATTGCTGCCGGAACCGATATCCTGAATGTCTCAGGCGCTGATAAGACTTCAGATATAGTTAAAATGATCAGGGATATTGATTGCGAGGTTGCTGTAATTGCAACCGGTGGTAAAACAGATGACCATATCCAATTGGCCATCGAAGCGGGGGCAAATGCTATTTCCTATACCCCGCCAACCACAGGCGAACTATTTAAGGAAATAATGCTAAGGTATAGGGATGAGTAATCGAAAAATATTTGGTTTTTAAAAACCGTGAAGTAAATATTCCGCATTTCAGGTTAGCAAATTTTAAATTTCTGCATAGCCTGGCAGACATTTGAAAACTGTTTTTGAGATGGATCAAGAAATTCAAAAAAAAATATTTGAATAAAAATAAATAATTATTGAAAAACAATAAATATTTATTATTTTTGCCTTATAAATTAAAAATTCAACGGTGATGACAAAAACAAACAACTTCGTATTTATAGGTTTGCATATTGTGGCCTGGATCATTTTTGTCGGTCTGTGTATCGAAGCAGGTGCTTTGATTGTAAACTTTATTTATAGCCTGTTTAAACCCGAAATTGTGGGTAACCTTTATCAAAATCTTGATTTGAGCAATTTGTACCAGCAAAGCAAATGGGCATATTTTAGCATGTATGGTTTTGTAATATCGATTGCTGTTCTAAAAGCAATACTTTTCTACATTGTGATAGAGTTACTGCTCAAATTAGATTTATCGAAACCATTCAGCAGTTTTGCGGCCAAAAAGATTACCCAAATCAGTTCCAATGCTTTCTCAATTGGAATTTTAAGTTTTGTAGCACGGCAAACGGCAAAAAATTTGTCCCAACTCGGGTATGAAATTGATAAACTCAATCAGTTTTGGGTTGATAGTCAGGCATTTATTTTGATGGCAGCTGTAATCTATGTTATTGCAGCAATTTTCAAAAAAGGGGTTGAAATTCAGAACGAAAACGACTTAACTGTATAAGCTATGGCAATCATTGTGAATTTAGATGTAATGATGGCAAAGCGAAAGATGTCACTGAATGAACTTTCCGATAAGGTTGGCTTGACTTTATCGAACCTTTCCATATTAAAAACTGGTAAAGCAAAGGCAATCAGGTTTAGCACGCTGGAAACAATTTGTAAGGTATTGGATTGCCAGCCTGGCGATATTTTAGAATATGTTAGTGACGAATAAAAAGCATCCTCCCGATGATGTATGCCGATAAAATAAGTAATGTTGTGTATGGCAGGGAAAGTGGTTACTTATTCTTGGTGTAATGCCAGAGGTTAGTGGTTTCAATAAATAGTTTCAGGCAGAGTGTGAAAAGATTAATCCTTAACTTTGTGGTTTATGAAAAGTTAAACATGAATTCCGCAAGTTATATTTTGAATTTCTTGGTAGCTATGAAAAAAAGTATCAATGGGTTGATGTGTGCTGTTTTATTATTGGCCATTTTATCGTGCAAAAATGATAAACCTGCACTTATTTCAAAAATCAGTCTGAATCAGAACTGGGAGTTTTCTGAGTTGGGCACAAACCAGTGGATGCCGGCTACGGTTCCGGGCACAGTGCATGCCGACTTATTGGCGAACGGCATGATTGAAAATCTGCACTACCGCCTGAATGAAAGCGATGTTCAATGGATTGAGAACAAGCAATGGGTTTACAAAACAATCTTTAGCGTTGACGAAAAACTGCAGCTTTCCAATGTGATTGAATTGATTTTTGAAGGGCTCGACACCTATGCGGATGTTTACCTGAACAACAATCGCGTGCTCGAAGCCGATAATATGTTTATAGCGCACCGTATCGATGTAAAAAACTATCTGAAGGCTGGAGAAAATGAATTGCGGGTAGTTTTTCATTCGCCGGTTGAAAAGGGTATGGAAAAGCTAAATCAACTGAACTATTTGTTACCTGCCACCAACGAACAAGCGCCCGAAGGGGAACGGACCAATATTTTTACCCGGAAAGCACCTTTCCATTTTGGCTGGGACTGGGGCCCCAGGTTGGTAACATCGGGAATATGGCGTAACGTTTCTTTATCTGCATACGATTATGCCAAAATTGAAAACGTGTATGTTCAAACCACACATATTGAAAACAATACAGCAAAGTTATCGGGGTTTGCCGAAATAGCAGTCGAAGCAGAGGGCGAATATTTTCTGAACCTTTTAATTGATAACCGGACACAAAAGGTGGATAAACGCATCGAATTAAAACCCGGTCTTCAAAAAATTGATTTTGAATTTGATATTGAAAACCCAAGCCTTTGGTGGAGCAATGGCCTCGGTGAACCACATCTTTACGATTTTAGGTTCAACCTGAAAAAAGGCAGGCAGGTAATTGACCACAAAGAGCTTTCTTTTGGAGTAAGGACACTTGAACTGGTTCAGGAACCTGACGATACAGGCCGTTCATTCTTTTTCAGGCTTAATGGGATACCCGTGTTTATGAAAGGCGCCAATGTTATTCCATCGAATACTTTGACGCCATCGGTTGCGGAAGAAACATACCGCAGGTTGTTAAAAAATGCCACTGATGCAAATATGAATATGCTGCGGGTATGGGGAGGTGCAATTTACGAAGAAGACATATTTTATGAATTGTGCGACAGGAACGGAATTCTCGTTTGGCAGGATTTTATGTTTGCCTGCGCCCTGCAACCCGGCGATGAAGCCCACCTCGAAAACATCAGAAAAGAAGCCGAATATAACGTGAAACGCTTAAGGAACCATGCCTGCATTGCCTTGTGGTGTGGCAACAACGAAAATCTGCACGGCTGGCACCATTGGGGATGGAAAGAAAGCTTAGAGCCCGAAGTACGAGACTTTGTGTGGAGAACCTATGAGCGTATATTCTATGAAATATTACCAGCGGCAGTAAAAAGTTATGATCCAAAAACGGAATATTGGTCATCATCGCCAACAGCTTATGGCAACATGCTGGCCGACAGAAAGTCGGGGGATGAGCACGACTGGACTGTCTGGTTCGGGCAACAGCCATTCTCCAACTACGAGAAAAATGTACCGCGCTTTGTCAGCGAATATGGTCTGCAGGCTTTCCCATCGATGCATACCATACGTGAATTTTCTGAAGAAGGCGATTGGGATATCCATTCAGAGGTAATGAGACGCAGGCAGCGCAGCAATATGAACTGGGTAAGCCAGGGTTTCAATGGCAACGATATGATTAAATGGTACATGGACAAATACTACAAGGTACCCGCTAATTTCGAGGATTTTGTTTATGTAAGCCAGCTGCTTCATGCCGAAGCATACAAAACCGCAATCGAAGCACACCGGAGAAATATGCCGCACTGCATGGGTTCGCTATACTGGCAACTGAACGACAGCTGGCCAACCATCTCGTGGGCTACGGTCGATTATTACGGCCGGTGGAAAGCATCGCATTATGCTGTTCGTGATGCCAACACGGCATTGATGCTGTCGCCCACAATTGAAGACAATAAGCTCGTGGTATATGCAGTCAGCGATTTGATGGAGCAACAAAACTGCGACTTATACATTTCATTGCTCAGTTTTTATGGCGATACCCTGTATTCATTCAATGCTGGAGTGGCGGTGCTTCCCAACCAATCGACGAAGGTTTACACTTTGGCTCTTGATCAATTATGTGAAAAGGGGTTCAACAAGAGCAAGGTTGTATTACACGCAACTCTGAAAAACATTAACGAAGTAAAAGCCGAAAACCTTTACTATTTTGTTGCCCCAAAAGAGTTGGAACTACCCGATGCCAAAGTTTCTGTTTCAGCACGGAAAACCAGTTCTGGTAACGAAATTCAGCTTTCAGCCGACGCTCTGGTAAAGAATTTATTTATCGACACTGCAACGCCCGATGTGTTTTTCAACGATAATTATTTTGATTTGCTGCCTGGAAAACCTAAAATCATTCAGGCAGTTACGAAGAGCGATTTAAAGATTGATGATTTTGTGCTGAAATATCTAAATCAAATGCAATAAGATTACAGGGATTCTGAAAGTAGAATGTTCATGTTTGTTGCGTTTTTAACCTTGTTTAAATCCAAATGTAAAACGTACTCTTAAACAAAATTAAAATGAAATGAAATTGGAACAGCCGATTACTTGCATAACACTGGGGTTAGGGATTTGGAAACATCCATCGGTTTTTTGAAAATAAATCCGGAATTAAAAATGATCTCCTCAACAAAAAACAACCGGTAAGTGGTTTTAGGCAAATTTATTGCAGCCGATTACGGCAATTTATGTGCTTGTCTTGCCAATTTGTACACTGAGACCAGACAACGTTTTGGGTCACACCCGTTTGACAAAAAGCAGTTACTGAATTTTCTCAGAATTAGATACATACCGGTTATATTGCACAAGATACTAAACCTTCTGTAATCGTCGCTTGTTCAATCCTTAAATTGGGCTATTCGGAAATAGTGCAACTGTGTGGCATATCTGAAAGTTTTGTAATTTCAGACCCTTGCCCGAGATTGATAATGAATGAAGTGGAAGAGTATATTCAGCAATTTCCCGAAAATGTTCAGGAAATTTTGAGGCAGATCCGAAAGTTGATCATTGATAATGCACCCGGAGTTGACGAGCTTATGGCTTATGGGATGCCCGGATATAAAACGCATAGAAAACCTTTGGTTTATTTTGCCGCATTTAAAAGCCATATCGGTTTTTATGCCACACCATCAGGTCACTCTGAATTTAAAAATGAACTTTCGAAATATAGGCAGGGAAAAGGTTCAGTGCAGTTTCCTATTGACGAGCCTATTCCATACCATCTTATCGAAAAAATGGTTAAATTCAGGGTCATGGAAAACAGTAAAAATATCAAGAAATGAAATATAAATTGACAATAATAGTATTCTTTCTTTCCGTAATGACTTATGCTCAACCGGGGATCCCATTATTTCTCGAAGGTACCTGGAAAATGGAGAACAAAGACTTGTACGAACATTGGGACAAACTCACCAACCAGTCCCTGAAAGGATTTTCATATAGTCTTTCAAATGGGCAGATAGGAGTTATAGAATATCTGGATATTACCCAAAATGAAAACGAGATCATATATACTGCTACGGTTATCAATCAAAATCAGGGGAGGGGAATAGGCTTTAAGCTGATCCGGGGCGATAGCATCTTTGTCTTTGAAAACCCTGCTCACGATTTTCCAAAAAAGATTGTGTATCAAAAGTTGAACGCTGTGGAAATGTTTGTAGAGGTTTCTGACGGCGACAAAAAGGGATTTTCATATAAAATGAAGAAACAGCTTAAAGAGACTGCAGAAAAGGATTCCACCATTCTGAACCCAAATTATGATGCCCTATTGGCACAAAAGCTTGGCGCCGATGATTACGGGATGAAAAGATATATTCTGGTCATGCTTAAAACCGGGCCAAACCAAACCACCGATCAGTCGTTTATCAATGAATGTTTCAGGGGCCACCTCACTAATATTAACCGGTTGGCTGATGATGGGCATCTTGTAGTGGCAGGGCCACTTCAGAAAAACGACAAAAGTTACCGTGGGATTTTTATTCTCAATGTTTCAACTTTTGATGAAGCTGAAGATTTATTACAAACTGATCCGGCCATTGCGGAAGGCCTGCTTGATGTGAAACTATTTACCTGGTATGGATCAGCGGCTTTGCCGGTATATCTTGAGTCATCAGATAAAATATGGAAAGAAAAACCTTAAAGGCTACATTATGGATAAAGCGATACAAACAATGATTGACAACCTCTACAAAAGTTCCGGTAAAACATTGGAACAATGGATTGATCTGGTTATTAAGGAGAACCTGGAAAAACACGGGGAGATGATTAAGTTTTTGAAAGAGAAGCATGGTCTCACTCATGGATATGCAAATCTTATTGCACATAAATCAAAAGGTTCTGACGCTGATTCGGCAGAAAATAAGGATGATCTGATAATTAAGCAATATCACGGAAAGGAGCATTTCAGGCCATTTTATGACAAACTTATTGCTGAAATTCAATCATTCGGAACCGATATAAAGATATCACCTAAAAATGCCTATGTCAGCTTAAAGCGAAAAAAGCAATTTGTAATTTTAAATCCGGCAACAAAAACACGGTTCGAAATTGGTATAAACCTGAAGGGCCAGCAACCCAAAGGGAAACTTGAGGCAGAGAAACCCAATTCGATGTGTTCCCATAAAATCAATGTTTCTGAATTAAAGGATATTGACAATGAGGTGATTGAATGGATAAAATTGGCTTATTTAAATGCAGGATAATAATTTTAAATCAGGAAAATAATTATGGCAGCATTAAAAACATTAGCTCACGGAGGAGATGTGCGTGAATTTATAAGCACGTTTGCCGACACGGAACAAAAGAAAGCCGATGGATTTGCATTGCTCGACTTTATGCAATCGGTTACCGGATATGAACCTAAAATGTGGGGAGGCAGTATTATTGGTTTTGGGCAGTACCATTACAAATCGGAACGCAGCCGGCAGGAAGGTGATTGGCCCCTGGTGGGTTTTTCGCCCCGCAAAGCAGCAATTTCGCTCTATGTGTTTACAGGATTACCCGAACACGAACACCTGCTCGAAGGATTGGGAAAATTCAAACGGGGCCAGGCTTGTTTATACGTAAATAAGCTATCCGATATCCACCTTGAAGTATTAACAAAGCTAATCAGTGAAACTATAAGATACCTTGAAATGAAATATGGAAAATAAGTGGACAGAAAGACTTTTATTTTGAGGGTTTAATTTTTATTATGTGAGCAGTCAGGATTATTTATCCGGTAACCCAACGGTCTGGGAGAGGATAACATGCTGATTTTCTGAAAGCCTGAACATTTCCCTGGCCTTGTCTTTATCGATTAATCCTCTGACCACAACAGCAAGTCCTTCGGATGCACAATACAGGTAAACATTCTGTGCAATAAATCCGACATCGGTAGCCGAATAAAATTTTTTATCCTCCTCGCTGGCGCCCGACATCCGGTTAAAATCGGCAACAAAAATCAGATTAACCGGTGCGGTTTTTACAAAATCCTGTGTTCCTGCAAATTCTCTCATATCCTGACTGCCCATTTTCAACAGGGTATGTTGTTCCGGATTATAGACATACCAACCCTCTGCTTTTACCACGTAAATGTCGGTTTCGTTCCACCCGCGGGCCGATGGGGCCGTTCGTTTGTTGTCGGACCGGTTTATGCCGAAAGCTGCCCATAACAAATTGGACAGTTGTTGCTGCGAAAGCTCTTTTGCACTGAATATTCTCGACGATTGCCTTTTCTGAAGCGCTTCCATCAGTGGCATTCCGCCTGTTTTTTGAGGTTGCGGAAGTTTTATGGTTTCAATAACCTGTGAATGTCCGAATGTCACCCCGATAAAAAACCCAATAAAGAAAATGATTGACCGTTTCATAAATATTGCTTTAATTCGGAACAAAACTAATTAATTTGTGAATCATTTCGATTCTAAATTACTTCATAAATTGAAGAAATCAACCTGGCTTACTGTTTTGGAATTGGTAATATTTAATTATAATTGGTTTTAATTTTTCAAGGCTTTTTAAATATAATAGTGTTGGGAACATTATTTATATAAAAATGTTTTATTCAAAAAATGAGCTTATAATGAAAAAGAACTTAATCTATCATTCGGTCATAATTTTGTTTTTGGCCCTTTCGTGTGCCCCGGCACAAAAAGAAACACAACAACAATCTAATCCACAGCAACTCAATCAAATGCAGATTATGCGCCTGAAACAGGATGAGGCTGCCCTTACCTCACCGCGCACACAAACTGTTACTGCTCCGGTGCAAAGCACTGAACCGGTTCGACTGAATCCACCCCATGGCCAGCCGGGCCATATCTGCGAGATTCCGGTTGGTAGTCCACTGCCATCAACTCCTGTCAGGACAAATGCCAATAGTGTTGCAGTATCAGCTTCTCCTCAAAATCCAAATAACGCTGCCAACGCGCCAACTGCTTCAAATACAGTCCGGCTGAATCCTCCCCACGGTCAACTGGGCCATATTTGTGAAATACCGGTTGGAAGCCCACTGCCTTAATTTTATCAGTTTTATCTATCTGATTGTATATCCTTCGGTTTCAAATTCGAAACCGATCTCATTCAATTCAGTACATTCAATCAACGCTATACGGGCGTTGTTTGTGTTGTTTTTTATTTCCATGGATACGATCAATTCCCTGTTTTCGGCAATCAGTTTGTCGAGCACAAGCCTGGGAAGGTTCAGGTTAAGGTTATGCAATAACGAAGCCGGAATGGTGACCCCCGACCCTGGAATTAAGTAATAATCCACTGTCTGGGTCGAAGTGCGGAGCTGGTAACCCTGACATTCGTACCCTAAAAAGTTTTTAGCCGGAAGTTCACTGCTGCTTACCTGGTTCCTGAAGTTGAACCTCTCCTCCTCTTTTTTTCGGGCATCGGTAGGTTTTGATGATTTTACCGATTTGTTTTTACCCGATCCGGAGAAGGTAAAAAAGTGTTCTGTCTCGAAAATGGTAAGTTTATCGGTTTCCTCTCCGGGCGAAACCCCGTAATAGGCTTCACCGGGTTGAAAAAGATAATCGGTAAGGGTGGTTCTATCGTTAGCAACCGTTTTCATCTGGTAATGATAACTGAAGTTATAAACTCCCTTCAGGTGTTCATATTCTTCGTAAGTTTCATCGCCTTTTATGGCTTCCCTGATGTTAACGTTCATTACTTCATCCATGCCTTCGGATGTTTTTTCGGTGACCTTCTCATTGGTTTTGTACTGTACAACCTCTTTACTTCTTCCAACAGCCTGTTCTTTAAGGTCTTTCAGGAATTGTGCATGTACCGTGTGTGTGGCAGCAAGGCAAAAAATTACAATGATAACAATTCTGTTTTTCATATCCATTAGTTTTTGATATTTTTTCAGATGAACATTATTCGGTTTTTGTGGGGTTGCTTACCTGTGTTTGATCTGCCAGTATGGCCCTGAACCGATTAATATTTTCTTCAATTATTTTCGAAATGGAAGCATAGATGTGCTCAAATACCGGGTCGCCATGACTGATGATCAGAACAATGCTGAACATCTGAGGAGCTGAAAGCGGAAGGCTTTTGTTGTAATAATCCAGGTCGGGTACCATAAGGATATCAGCATATTCAACTCCATCTTGAACAAAATCAGGAAGTGGGAATCCATCACCCCGGCTTTTAATAATTGCAGGTTCCGAAAGCTCTGCATCATTCATACTGTTCAGCATTTCCCTAACCTTGCGCAGTGGTTCATTGTAGAAACCCCTTTGTTGATGATAACTATCAGCATAATACTGCCTTTCTTCTGCGGTATATTTCTGCAATCCGGAGATTGAATCGTTGTAGTTAATCTCTTTAATCCGTTCATTAAAAAAGGCAGTCCGGTTCAGCAGGAATTCTTTTTTGGTGAAGTGCCTGTAAGGCAGTTTGTTGACATAGGTAAACAGCCAGATATACTTTTTAATTTTAGTATTATAATCAACATCTTTCTTGAAGAAATAGTATCCGTTTTTGTAGTCGGGAAGCTGCCTGAAAGTGAGAAAGCCATAGTGGTGGTCATCGGTCAGGCTGGCTGCCTTTACCCATTCAAACTCGTTGAAATTTATATAAAGACTGGTTGGAGTGGCTACATCCACATAATGCTGACCTGGTTTTTGAGTGTCGCACAAGTAACGCAGAAAATAAGCCCCAAAACCAAACAGATTGGCCGCCCACTCTTTGCCTGTAGCCGGATTGAAGCCGTAAACGCCTGCCCATGATACCACACAGCCTTTGGGCTGATAATTCTCTTTTATGATATTGAAGGCTTTTGCCACCACTTCTTTTTCCCTGGCCAGATCGGCTGCCGATACCCCACTGGTTGAGCCTTGCAGGCCTGTTTTCCAGATACCCGGTTTTTGGGCAAGTTTTTCCTGTGAACAGGTGTAAAAATTAAGACTACATCTGACAGTCAGGCATTTTTTGCCTCTACCGAGGCAAAGCGTTTTCCGGGGCATAAACTCCCTGAATGATCCAGGATAAAAGGGGACTTTTCGGGTTCCCCTGACCATTCCAGTCGGTCATATTATTCCTGGCAGGTTGGTCGCCACCAGAGCCTGTTTCCGTTTCACCTGACAGGGTCAAAGATACAACATTTTGAAACTGATTGCTTAGCAGCTTTTCTTTTGCCAGATGCAGGCTATCGTTACTGGTTTGCATAGGTGTTTTTCCAAAGCAGTATTTTCCTGAGTGAGGTCTGTGATTGTTGT
>JBBIHB010000063.1:0-15358 GCA_037447215.1 Bacteroidales bacterium | reverse complement strand
TCCCAGTAATCTGCTACTTCTGGAAGGTTAAAATGACGACAAAGATAAACGAGATTTAGAATATCTTTTTGAAAACAGGAACCTCCAAAACCCACTGAAGATTTAAGGAATTTTGGTCCAATTCGGCTGTCCATGCCAATGGCAAGGGCAACTTCATCAACATCAGCACCGGTTCGCTCACACAGAGCTGAAATGGCGTTAATGGAGCTAATCCTTTGAGCAAGAAAAGCATTGGCTGTAAGTTTCGAAAGTTCACTACTCCAGATTCGTGTGGTTAAAATGCGTTCGCGTGGTATCCAATTCAAATAAATATCCACGAGTGCTTGCTCGGCATGTTTTCCTGCCTCATCATCCTCACTTCCTATCAAAACCCGGTCAGCATACAAAAGGTCACTTATTGCGGTACCCTCTGCCAAAAACTCTGGATTGGACAACACCCTGAATTGGTGTGGTGTTTGATAAGCACTCAATATTCTTTTTATGGATTGAGCCGTCCTTACAGGTAATGTAGACTTTTCAACGATAATTTTGTCGGAATTAGCGGTTTCTGCGATTTGTCGGGCACACAACTCAACATACTTTAGGTCGGCTGCCATACCCTTTCCAACTCCATATGTTTTGGTAGGGGTATTTACCGATATAAAAATCATCTGAGCTTCGCGGATGGCTCCTTCCACATCAGTGGAGAAAAAAAGGTTTCTTCCGCGGGCTTCTAAAACCACTTCAGGCAGACCCGGTTCATAAACCGGCAAGTTATCCAGATTAGTGTCGTTCCATGCTGCAATCCTGGCAGGATTGATATCAACGACTTTTACTTTGATGTGTGGGCATTGCTGTGCAATCACTGCCATTGTGGGCCCGCCAACATAACCAGCACCAATACAGGCAATGGAAGTAATTTTATCAGGAATATGCATTATTCTGTGAATTAGTGTTTCAAGGATTGGGAAAGAAGTTGTTGAGAATTGTTCAATGAGCGCTATATATAAATAAACTTAAAAATATAGGTGCATGGAGAATTATTTTTAGATCTCCCCTCAATACCACCCACACGCAATCTCAAACCCATTCTCTGCACTGTAATGCGGATCATACCCCAACAACTGCCTGGCTTTATCAATCGACGCCAACGAATGAGGAATATCCCCGGCCCGGTAAGGGCCGTACACCGGTTCCAGCTTTGCAATTTCCGGGTTAAAGCGGGAGAGGTTTCTGCGAAGGGTTTCATAAAGCTGGTTCAGGGTGGTGTTGCCCCCGTAGGCGATGTTGAACACCTGATGTACCAGGCCATCCTCATTCTTCAGCGCATCGCTGCCGGTAAGCATTGCCTTTTCATTGGCCTCCACCACATTCAGCACGTAGGTGAAGTCGCGCGAATATTCCCCGCCTCCGTTGATCACCGGCCGCTCTAAACGGATCATCTGCTTTACCCAGAGCGGTATGACGGCCGCATACGCCCCGTCGGGGTACTGCCGCTGTCCGAAAACGTTGAAATAACGCAGTCCGATGCACTCCATGCCATACACTCTCGCAAATACACTGCCATACAGTTCGTTCACATACTTGGAGACGGCGTATGGGGAAAGGGGCTGTCCGATGATGTGCTCCACCTTGGGCAGGTTTTCCGAATCTCCGTAGGTCGACGAGCTCGCGGCATAGACAAACCGGCTGACACCGGCATCCCTGGCTGCCACCAGCATGTTCAGGAATCCACCCACGTTTACTTCGTTGGTGGTAACGGGGTCCTTGATCGAACGCGGCACGCTGCCCAGGGCGGCCTGGTGCAATACATACCGGCAGCCCTGCACCGCCCTGCGGCAATCTTCGGGGTGGCGGATGTCGCCTTCCAGCAGGGTAAAGTTGGGGTGTTGCAGGGCTTCTGAGAGGTTGGCACGCTTTCCGGTGGAGAAGTTGTCTAAGCCGACGACTTCATATCCTTTGCCTAAGAAATGGTCGGTAAGGTTGGAGCCGATAAAGCCGGCGGCGCCGGTGATGAGTATCTTATTCATTTTTTCAACACAAAGACACGAAGACACAAAGGCAATTAAAATTTTTCAACACAAAGACACGAAGACACAAAGGGGAATAGAGTTTATTTAGCCACGAATGCACGAATTGATTTTTAAAGGCTAACCTTTATGCACTCAGCAACCATTTCCAGGCGGGAATAACAGGTATGCTATATCCGTCAGTTTCAATAGTTTCTTCTTCGTCTTTTGTAATGATTATCATGTTCCTTACTTCAATTTGTCCGGCCATTTTGAGCAGTGCGTTCACCTCCCTGTTGCGTGTTTCCGGATCGGATACACTGTAGGAAACCTGCACTGCCAGCTGAAGGTCTGACACATAAAAATCAACCTCAATACCCCGTTGATAAAAGTAAAGATCATCGCCATACAATTGGTGTAACCTGATGGCCACAAGATTTTCGAGCAGTGAGGTAACCGGGTCAATTAAAAACAGGTTAAGTATGCCATTGTCAACAAAATAGTATTTCTTATTCGATTCCTTTTCAGCCAATTTGGCACAAATGTTTTCGACCTGAAACACGAGCCAGGTTTCTTTTAAATATCCAATATAGTCGATAACCGTGTCGGTACTGATTTTTTTTCCTGCTGCCGAGACAATGTTTGCCAATCGGTTGAACGAAGTGGGTTGTTGCACACTTTCGGCTAATTTGCGGATAAGTACACGTAAGGCATAATCGTTTCGAATCTGATAACGGGTAATTAAGTCGCCAAAAAATATTCGCTGGTATAAACTGCTTAGCCAGGTTCGTTTATCGGAAAGTTGTACCACTTCGGGTAAGCCACCAAACCTGAAATAGCTCTCGAATGACTTTGTAATTTCAGTCAGATGACGGTAAACTGCATTTTTGTCGTTAAAATCAATATCTGATAAGTTGAGATATTCGCGAAAAGAAAAAGGATAAACATTCCGGATGACATACCGGCCACCCAATGTGGTTGCTATTTCGCTGCTTAGCATGCGGGCATTGCTTCCGGTAATATACACCCTGTATCCCTGATCGGCCAGACGGCGGGCAAATTTTTCCCATTTTTCAACTATCTGTATTTCATCCAGGAAAAAGATCGGTTTGTGGTCGTACATCTCTTCGTAACAGACTTTAATTAGATCAAGGTCATCTGTATCCAAAGATGCAATACGATCATCCTCAAAATTAAAATAAAGCAACTCCGCGGGCGAATGTCCTGCATTGATAAGATGCCTGATTTGCTGAAACATAAGATACGATTTGCCAACACGCCTCAAACCAACCAATACATAATTGAGTTTCTCTTCTATGGTGTAAGGCCTTTCAATAAAGCTGACATCTGCAATCTTTTGTTGATATTCGGCAATTAATATTTTAATAGTATCTTTCCTCATGATATATTATCGAATATACAAGATAAAAATAGTTATAATTATCGAATATACAAGATAATTTGAAATTTTAATCTTTGATGGCATGGGTATTTAGCTACGAATGCAGGGTGAATGAAAAGGTATCATGCATCAGGCCTGCCCGAATCGGCTGATAAGCCGGGGCGGGTATCAAGAATCAAGACAAAAAATTCTGATCAGCGCTAAAGCTTATATACGTTTGACCCGGTTTCTTTGATCATGTTGCGGAGGTCGACGATCATTTTTGAATGGGCTTTGATGAATTCTACATCAAAGGCTTTATGGTTGGTCGTTAATACTACGCAATCGGCTTCTTTAAGGGTTTCTTCTGTAAGCGGAACGGACTGCATGGACGCATAATTATGCGTCCGTACTGATGGAATATGCGGATCGTTGTAGGAAACCTCGCCGCCTTTATGGGCCACGATGTCCATGATCTCCAATGCCGGGGATTCTCTTTCGTCGTCGATGTCGGGTTTGTAGGCAACCCCCAGAAATAAAACCTTGCTGCCGTTCACCGCCTTTTTGTGCCGGTTGAGTGCCGTAGCAATTTTAATGTACATATAGTGCGGCATCCGCATATTGATATGCCCTGCCGCATGGATCATGCTGAGGTCGAAATTGAATTTTTTGGCGATGTGCTCTAAATAGAACGGATCCAAAGGGATGCAGTGCCCACCGATGCCAGGTCCAGGATAAAAAGCCTGGAAACCAAAGGGTTTGGTTTTGGCGGCTTCAATCACTTCCCAGATATTGATATCCATCTTTCCGGACAGCAAGGCCAGTTCATTAATCAGGCTGATATTTACAAGACGGTATGTATTTTCAAGAATCTTCACCATTTCGGCCACACGGGGCGAGCTTACCTCGTGCAATGTATCGATTGCTTTGGAATAGATGGCTTTGCCTATTTCCAACCCGTCGGGAGTCATGGCACCAAGCACTTTGGGGGTGTTCCGCGTATGGAAGGTGGCATTGCCCGGGTCGACCCGCTCGGGCGAATAAGCCAACCAGAAATCCTCACCATGTTTTAAGCCGCTTTCCCGTTCAATAATTGGAAGCATAAAATCCTCTGTGGTGGTGGGGTATGTTGTACTCTCCAGGCTTATAAACGTTCCAGGCTTCATATACCTGCCAATATCGGTGCAAGAGGCTTCAATAAAGCTCATATCTGGTTTACGGAATTTGTCGAGTGGCGTAGGAACACAAATAAGCAATGCATCACATTCCTTCATCAATGAGAAGTCGGTGGTGGCTTTCAGTTTCACTTTGTGCACCACTTCGCGCAACACCGCATCACGGATATCTTTTATATAGTTTTCGCCGTGATTGATTTTATCCACTTTAGCCTGCGATTTATCAAAACCGATAACTTCAATACCAGCTTCGGCAAAATTAACGGCCAGTGGAAGCCCCACATAGCCCAGGCCAATTACACCAATGCGTTCAACATTACCAGCAATTTTGTTAAGTATAGTTTCTTTATAATTCATAATTCATAATTTTTTACCCAAACAATCATATCACATTCAACATGCTTAATGTCAGCATATTAAAATGATTGAATTTTATAGTTATTTACTGCTCCGCCCCGTCAGTCACATAAGTGCCCAACGAGCAATGCTTGAAAAAACCGGTATAAAATTAACAAATATGGAGCAAGCTCCGAGATAAAAGTTATGAAACAACAAGTGTTAATTATATTTTACTCATAACTGAGCAAACCACTCGTATCTCCATTTTTAAAAAAAACATGGATGGTGTTATGCGGTTTGAACGACATCACCTTCATTCCATTTTTTACGTATTGCTGCGAGGTGTTGTTTGCCAAAAATCCACCCCACTCCGGCAATTCCACCAAGGAAGACCCAAATCACCAAAATCATCGGACGGTTGGGTTTCGATTTTTTCACCGGAACAACCACCGGCTTGATAACCGAAAGAACAGGGGTATCTTCTTTAACCTGGATACGGGCTTGTTCGAGTTGTTTGGCAAGCTCGTTATATACATTGTATGCAATATTATATTCGCTTTGCAGGCGTTCCTCTTCGGTGCGTGCCAATGCCGAAGAAACATTTTTATTCCGGTCGCGAAAAGCAGCCAACCGGGTCTGGGCCTTTTCAAATTCGGCTTTTTTCTCTTCGAACCGCTCTTCGACAAACCGGAGCTGGTCGGCGGCTTTTGCAATTTTAAATTCGGTAATGTACCGCTGAAGCATCTCCTGGGCTTTCAGGGCAACCTCGGCTGCTGTCCTTGCTTCGGGCATGGTAACCGATAAAGTAAGATAACCTTCCTTGCTATAGGCATCCAACGAAATATTTTCATCCAGTATCTTTCTGATTTCTTCCTGTTCCAAAGACAGGGAAATAAGGTTATCAACCCCCTCCGTATTTTCATCCACCTGGCCCCGTATAGCTTTAAGGATAACAAATGGCAACCCGAGAGTATATTTTTTTACCTGCGATAATACACCCGGCTTGGCTATTTCGGTATAATATTGAAATATAGACACCGGAGTTGTTACTTCCTGAAAATTAAAAGGTGTATTCATCAATTCGAGCTGAAAAGGCACAGAATTTATAATCTGGGGATAAATAACCGGAGAAAGCGGCCCCGCGCCACCCGAAATGTCAAGATTAAAACCTGCCATGGCTGCCAGGGATGATAATCCACCCAGACTGGTTTGCTTGCTGCTGACCTGCGGTACCATGGTAGAGGAAACTGTGTAGGCTTTGGGTGTCAGCAATGCAAAAGCAAGACCGATAAAAAGACCGGCAACTAAAGCTACTATTATTACTTTTCTGCCAACCCATAGGGTTTTTGCCAACTGTATCAGGTCAATCTCATCTTGGTCATCCGCATATCTTTGCCGGGTTGGATCCTTGGAAGTGAATTCCATATTCATTATGATGTATTTGCTTGTTCAAACTGTTAAAAAGCCCTCAAAACTGCAGCAATTGCCACAGTAAGCGACGACATGGTACCGGCAATCCCGAGCCATTGTGCAGTATTTGCTTCCCTGACAGGTTTCCGGGGAACAATAATCTGTGCACCTTGTTCAACATCCGGATAATTCCTGAGAATAAAATTCCTTGTAACCCGGGTAGTGCCATCACTTCCGATCACATAGACTTTACCTTTCTGGGCATTGGATGAAAATCCCCCGGCACGGTCAATATAATAACGTGCATTTTTTCCGGGCTGATAAGCTAGTGCAATCGGATTGAGAATTTCACCGGCAACCCTGATCTCTTCAATGGCTTCAGGTATAATAATGTGATCCCCTTCTTTAAGAACATAATTGTAGATGGATGAAGGGTTATTCATGATTTCACTGAGCCTTAGTTCAAGTTTGTCCACTTCATATTTTGACCTTGATGCGTGGATCAATGAATCTTCAATTAAGTATTCGAGTACACCCATCAATTGCCGGGTATTTCGTGGAGAACGGATCATCATCGCCCCCGTGGTATAAGCTTCGGGAGTAAGTCCCCCTGCCCGTCGGATCAGGTCGCTGATCCTTTCATTTTTCGAGCCGATACTGTAATCGCCCGGGTACATTACCTCTCCGCTGATGGTTACTGTGCGTTGTGTAAAATAGGAAGGTGCCCGTCGGACATACACATAATCGAATGGCTGGAGTTCGAACCCCTGTTCCTCTTTTTTCAATGTCAGGTCGCGGCTGATTTCAAACCTGAACAGGGTCACCATATCGGAAGTGATTTCCGAAGATTTTTCGTAGTTGTTCCTGCGAGAAACCTCGATGTAGGAATCGGAAGCAGCTTCGGTAAAACCCCTCGCCATAAAGATCAGGTCCTGTAAAGTCATTTTATCGCGGTAAGGGAATGAGCCGGGTTGCTGTACCTGCCCTAAAATCCTTACAAACCGCTGTTCCCTGAGGGCATCGATGGTCATAATCACTACCGCATCCTCACGTCTAAGAGGAATATCTTCATTTCCTTGTAAAATATCCTCAACATTAAACGGGATATTCAACGGTGTAAGATCGTCCTGCAACCGCACCAGCAATCCCCGGTTACTGAAAACATTCTCAACTACCCCTCCTGCTTTTTCTATCAATCCCTTCAGGGTCAAGCCTGGAGTGAGCTCAAAAGTTCCGGGGCGGAAAACCGCACCGTGAATGGATACCCGGTTGTCGTACCTTTCAAGTATTTCACCTGCATTCACCTTATCACCATTCTGAAGGATAAAAGTATCGAACAATGATGATGGAACATCACTTATTCTCCGTTGTGTGGCAGTGAAGCGTTCAACCGAAACCATTGCGGTATATGCATCATCGGCAAAGCCTCCTGCATACCGGAGCAGATCGGCCATGGTTTCGTTCTCAAGGAGCTCAAACAAGGCTTTCCGTTTAAAATTGCCAATGGTTTCAACGCGTTTGGTGTAGGTTGGAATAAAAACAACATCCTGTTCGCGCAGGATAATATTTGCAGAAGTGTTGCCATTGATCAGAAAGTCGTAAACATCGATTTCCTGAATTGTTTTGTTATCCCTGATAACCTGGATTTTCCTGAATGAACCGTTTTCGCCCGGACCGCCTGACAGATAAAGTGCATTAAAAACGGATGCGGTGGCAGGTAGTGTATAGGTTCCCGGAACCAGGGCCTCGCCCACTACATTAACTTTTATAGACCGAAGATTACTGAGACTGACCTCTGCCCAGGTATTGGGATTTGACCCCGCCATTCCACTGTAAATAGCAGTCAGGCGCCGTTTTATAAGGTTACGGGCTTCTTCAAAATTCATCCCGAGCAAATTTACCGGGCCTATGTCGGGGATGGTTATGTTACCGTTCATGTCGACCCTGACGTTGTATAAATTCTGACTGGCGCCCCAAACGTTGATAATTATTTCGTCACCGATGCCCATCACATAGTTTTTTGGTGTGGGTATATTCACCGAAGGTTCAAAGGTTAGGTTATCAGAATTAAACAGATTAAACCCGAAAACCTTTCCGGCAGTGGCAGATGCTGTTGTAATTGCCTTTATTGAAAATATTTCCCGGTCGGTTTGGGTGCTTTGAACGGTCAACAAACCCGGGCTTGCAATGGAACCTTCCTGTGAAAAATTGATTTCCTGTATTCGTCGTAAAACCTGATTGATCTGATCGGGTGTAGCTCCTTGTGCCCTCGCCAGGCTGGCAGCCTGTTCCAGGGTCAACCCCCGGGCATTTACCTGTTCGGCAATTTGCCTGATCTGGGCATCGCTCAGGCTGTTAACATTAACCTGTGAAGGGTTAATCTGTGCAACAGAGTTCAGGAAAAAACCCATAAAAATAATCAGACAAACAAATCGTAATAAAAATTGATTTTTCATAAACCGGATTTTATCTTCATTCGCTGAATGAATTGCAAAAATAAGAAAGATTATCAATTTATACTTGAGCCAAGCCAACCAGTTTACTTAAGAAGCAATTCGCTTGCCACAATAACCTGATCGGCAGGAATTTCGATCGAAATGGCACTCCCGATCTGTTCCAGCCTGAGGTAGATTTTTGTTTTGTTTTTGGCTTTAACCATTTCGGCCATCATACCAATAAAAGGCCCGGCAACAATCTCAACCTTCTGACCGGGCCGGGGCATCTTACCGGCCAATTTATAGGCAATTTCGACTTGGTTAAGCATACGTTTCAGAAACTCGATCTGCATATTGGGAATTATTGCCGGTTCGCCATTAAACCTGACAACCGATAATACATGGGTTACCATAAGCGCCGAAACCAGATTTTTCCGATTTAACTGTACGAAGCAATAGCCCGGGATCAATGGCAGATCGACCCATTTTTTCCGGTCGCTCCAACGCCTGAGGGTTCGTCGAAGGGGAAGAAAATGTTCAATCCCGGCTTCAACCATCCCGGCAGCAACCTTCTTTTCGGCCCTTGGCCTCACATATATGGCATACCAATTCTTCATGCAACTGTTTTTTCGGGTGTGTACAAAATTAACATTTTAGACAATTGGATAAAGTTCACCAAAATTTTTATTGTAAGAATATGAAGTTACCAATTGAATAATCTGCATCCTTTATTAACGTTTTTAGTACATTTGGGAATGAAATAATCAGTTATGACAAAATTGATAACCATATTTACAATAATGTTAACACTGGCTGCCTGTGCAGTTACCCAGACTGCTACACGGCCAGGGATTGAGATATCGCCGGGGCAGATTGCTGTAATTAACGAAACCGATTCATTGGGTGCAATCTATATTGGCGACAAGGCTGGTAACTTTTTAAAATTAGAAATCGACCCGGGCGAAGTTTGGATTTCCCCCTCATTCAGGGGAAGGCCACATGTTCGCATTTATTATGGTGAACATTTCGAAGAATATCTTTTAATGACCGGACTGAAGTACCGTCTTTACCAGGATATTCGAAAAAACCGGCTCGATATACGGATGATAAGGTAATAAAAAAGGCTGCCCCAATAAGGAACAGCCCCTCTGCTGTACATGTTTCAATATTTACCTTACTTCTTCGAAGTCAACGTCGGTTACTTCACCGTCCTGTTTGGTTTTACCGTTACCACCTGTACTTTGCCCCGTCCCACTGAAATCGGCCGTTGAGCCTTGTTGTGCGCCACCCTGTGCACCTGTAGCATTGTACATCTCCTGCGAAGCAGCCTGGAAAACTGTATTGAGTTCGTTCATGGCCGAATCAATTGCTGCCAAATCCTGATTCTTATGTGCCTCCTTCAGTTTTGAAAGAGCATTTTCAATCGGGTGCTTCTTATCGGAAGGAATCTTATCCCCAAATTCTTTCAACTGCTTTTCAGTCTGGAAGATCAGACTATCGGCCTGGTTGATTTTATCGGCCTTTTCTTTTGCTTTCTTGTCGGCTTCGGCATTGGCAGCGGCCTCTTCCTTCATCCGGCGGATTTCATCATCGGTGAGTCCCGAAGAAGCCTCGATACGGATGGACTGGGTTTTGCCGGTGGCTTTATCTTTAGCCGAAACATGGAGGATTCCATTGGCATCGATATCGAAAGTAACTTCGACCTGAGGAACACCTCGTGGTGCCGGCGGAATTCCATCAAGGTGGAACCGCCCGATGGTTTTATTGCCCGAAGCAATTGGCCTTTCGCCCTGTAGTACATGGATTTCGACCGATGGCTGGTTATCAGAAGCCGTGGTGAACGTTTCTGATTTTTTTGTAGGAATGGTCGTATTGGACTCAATCAGCCGGGTCATTACACCACCCATGGTTTCGATACCCAGCGATAATGGGGTAACGTCAAGCAGCAGAACGTCTTTTACTTCTCCGGTCAGCACACCTCCCTGAATAGCAGCACCAACAGCTACAACCTCATCAGGGTTTACACCCTTTGAAGGTTTCTTACCAAAAAATTCTTCTACTTTCTGCTGAATAGCAGGAATACGGGTTGATCCACCCACCAGGATTACCTCGTCAATATCGGCAGTAGTTAATCCGGCATTTTTCATTGCTTTCCGGCATGGTTCTATAGTAGCATTGATGAGTTTGTCGGAAAGTTGCTCAAATTTAGCCCGTGTAAGGGTTTTAACCAGGTGTTTCGGAATTCCGTTCACCGGCATTATATAGGGAAGATTGATTTCTGTCTGAGTTGAACTTGAAAGCTCGATTTTGGCTTTTTCGGCAGCTTCTTTCAATCGTTGAAGCGCCATTGGATCTTTCCGGAGGTCAAGCCCTTCTTCGCTCTGGAATTCGGCAGCCAGCCAGTCGATAATCACCTGGTCGAAATCGTCGCCTCCGAGGTGGGTGTCGCCATCGGTCGATTTTACTTCGAATACCCCGTCGCCTAATTCGAGTATCGAAATATCGAAAGTACCTCCACCAAGGTCGAACACGGCAATTTTCATATCCCTGTGCATCTTGTCAAGGCCATAAGCCAACGATGCCGCAGTTGGTTCATTAATGATACGCCGCACATTAAGGCCTGCAATTTCACCAGCTTCTTTGGTAGCCTGCCGCTGCGCATCGTTAAAATATGCCGGAACAGTAATTACCGCTTCGGTTATTTCCTGTCCAAGATAATCTTCGGCTGTTTTCTTCATTTTCTGGAGAATCATAGCCGAAATCTCTTGCGGTGAATATTTCCTGTCGTCAATCTGAACACGTGGGGTGTTGTTATCGCCACGGACAACATTATAGGTAACCCTTTGAATTTCTTTCTGACAGTGGTCATAACTTTCGCCCATCAACCTCTTGATGGAGTAAACCGTTTTTTTAGGGTTGGTAATAGCCTGACGTTTGGCAGGATCACCAATTTTTCGTTCGCCATTCTCGACAAACGCGACGATGGATGGCGTGGTGCGTTTCCCCTCGCTGTTGGGAATTACAACTGGTTCATTCCCTTCCATGACGGCAACACACGAGTTGGTGGTGCCTAAGTCGATTCCTATTATTTTTCCCATTTTATACAGTATTTTAAGATGATCAAAATCTTTAAGTATTGTTGCAACATTCAATCATTATGCCACCGGAATTATTTGATGTAATAAAGCAATAATGACACAATTCAGACAAGCTTTTTCTGCTTAAGTGACAATCGGAGTGACAAAATGACTGCCATTCAGCAGATGAAATAGGAATCAAAAATGAGATGATATCCACAATCACCCGAAAATTCACTACAGATTGATTACTTTTGCAGCACAAAACAGAAAACATTATGTCGGTACATTCGGAGATAAAAAAAGTAACCACCCACCGTTTGGCTGAGATGAAAGCAAAAGGGGAAAAAATTTCAATGCTTACAGCATACGATTACAGCCTTGCCAGGTTGGTTGACCAGTCGGGAACCGACATAATCCTGGTGGGCGATTCGGCTTCGAATGTTATGGCAGGCAACGAAACCACATTACCAATTACCCTCGATCAGATGATTTACCATGGAGCTTCGGTAGTGCGTGCGGTTAAACGGGCTTTGGTTGTGGTCGATCTGCCCTTTGGCACATATCAGGGTAATTCTCGGGCAGCGTTGAATTCGGCAATCCGCATAATGAAAGAAACTGCAGCAGATGCTGTAAAACTCGAGGGTGGCTTTGAAGTCATAAAATCGGTGAAAAGGATACTCACGGCAGGTATCCCTGTGATGGGACACCTGGGTTTAATGCCACAAAGCATCAACAAATATGGCACATACACTGTGCGTGCCCGCGAACAGGAAGAAGCTGATAAACTGATTTCGGATGCATTGCTCCTCGAAGAGGCAGGCTGTTTTGCCCTGGTGCTCGAAAAAATACCAGCTGAACTTGGAACAACAGTCGCCAAACAATTAAAAATACCGGTGATCGGCATAGGCGCTGGCGGTGGGGTTGACGGACAGGTTCTGGTACTCCACGATATGCTGGGTATTACCCAACAATTCTCGCCCCGGTTTCTCCGGAGGTATGCGAATCTGGCTGCCTCAATCAATACAGCCGTTGCCGGATACATATCGGATGTTAAGTTGGGCAGCTTCCCCAATGAATCGGAGCAATACTAACTGCTATGGAAGTAATCTACGAAGACAACCATATTATTGCCGTAAACAAGGCCTGTGGCGAGATTGTCATGATCGACCAGACAGGTGATGCCCCCTTGACCGACCTGGTTAAACAATACATCAAGGAAAAATATCAGAAACCTGGAAATGTTTTTCTCGGACTGCCACACAGGATCGACCGGCCGACCAGCGGTGTTGTGCTGATGGGAAGGACCAGTAAAGTGCTCACCCGGCTCAATAAAATGTTTCAGAGAAAAGAGGAGATTAAAAAAATTTACTGGGCAGTAGTCGATAAACAACCCGAACCCCAGGAAGGGAAACTCGAGCATTATGTGGTCAGGAGTAAAAATATCAATAAATCATACGCTCATGAACACAAGGTGGAAGGTGGAAAACATGCCGTACTGACCTACCGCACCCTTGCCCGTTCAGATAACTATTTCCTGCTCGAAATCGACCTCCAAACCGGAAGGCACCATCAGATAAGGGCACAGTTTGCCCGTATAGGGGTGCACATTAAGGGTGACCTGAAATATGGTTACCCTCGATCGAATCCCGATGGGGGAATACACCTTCATGCCCGACAGGTTGAATTTATTCATCCGGTTAAACAGGAGCCTGTTACTATTGTGGCACCGCCCCCAAATGAACCGCTTTGGAATGTTTTTATGAAACTAATGGGTTTTTGATTCTTTACCTGCCACCAATACATCGGGGTTAATTGGGGGTGTTTTGATAATTCTGTATTCCTCGAATTACAAAGAGCTACGTTTGAAATTTAAAGGAAGAAGGGAATCTATCCCATCAAGTACCAATGTTGATTCTTCTCCACAGAGTATGATTGTGACAGGTTTATTGAATCGGGTTTCCACTTCGAGCAATGCCTGCCTGCATCCTCCACAAGGCTTAACCGGCTCATTTACATAACCTTTGTCATTTTGGGCCGAAACGGCAATTTCCTCAACAGGATCGTCGGGGAAATTGGCATTGGCGTAGAAAAGGGCTGTCCGTTCGGCACATAATCCTGCCGGGTAGGCTGCATTTTCCTGGTTATTCCCGGTTACAATCCTCCCACTTGACAGCCTCAAAGCCGCCCCTACCTTAAAACCTGAATAAGGAGCCCAGGCATTATCTGAAGCCTGTTTTGCCAGTTCAACCAACTCCCTCCATTTCCCGGGCATCACATCATGGCGTTTATATTCCCTGAAGTGTATTTTAATTTCTTTCCAATTCATGGCGCGAAATTTAGATAAAAATACGTTTTTTTACTCAGAAAAATTATATTTACCAGAAATTTTGTAACAGTTTGTCAGTATGAGAGGAAGAATTGCAGGGGTTTTTATTGTATTGATGATTGTAAATGCAAAGGCTCAGGCACAAAGAACGACACGGGCGGAATACATCCAGGAATATCAATTGCTGGCTATCAGTGAAATGAACCGGAGTGGCATTCCTGCCAGTATTAAAATGGCGCAGGCCTGTCTCGAATCGGCCGATGGCAATAGTGAACTTGCCCGTAAATCGAACAACCATTTCGGGATTAAATGCAAATCGAACTGGACAGGCGCCACCACTTTACACGATGATGATGAAAAAAATGAATGTTTCAGAAAATACAGCAGTGTGGAAGATTCGTATATCGACCATACAAATTTCCTGATGAGCAGCGCCAGGTATGCCCCGCTATTCAGGCTTGCCCCAACTGATTACGTGGGATGGGCAAACGGATTACGGCAAGCGGGTTACGCCACCAATCCCCAATATGCCAAATTACTCATCGATATTATTGAACTGAACCAACTCTGGAGGCTAGATCATAAAATGACTGAATCAGAAATGGCACAGTTTGAACAACGCCGACTGGGTAGTGCCTTCAACAACAAATTGCTGGTTAACCCATACAGCAGCCGGAAAATTGCCTTACATAACGGTTTGAAATCGGCCATAGCAAGGCAGGGCGATACTTTTCAGGTTTTGGGCCAGGAGTTTGGGAAAAAACCCTGGGAATTGATGCGTTTCAACGATTATCCGCAGGGATATGAACCCAGGGCCAATGAGATCATCTACCTTCAGCAGAAAAGGCGCCAGTCACAGGGCATGTACCAGTATCATGTGATTGGTGAAGGCGAATCGATGCATTATATCTCCCAGCTTTATGGAATCAGGTTGAATGCCCTCTACAGGATGAACAATATGAAGCCGGGCAACCTGCCGGCCGTAGGGCAGGTTTTGCAACTGAAAAGAAGGATCAAATAAAATCAAACAAACCGGTAACCGGATATTTGATGAAAACCTCTCAGAAACTCTTCAGGTTTCATCCGCTTTTTACCCGATAACTGTAAATCGGTAATTTTTAACCAATTGTCCGAACAGGCCACTTTAATGAAATTTTTCCCATCGCAACTTATCATTCCCTGTTGAACTGAGGTAGGCTCTGCCAATTCGGCATAGTATATTTT
>JBBIHB010000062.1:0-15578 GCA_037447215.1 Bacteroidales bacterium | reverse complement strand
GTGTTAAGAATTTGATACATGTCAAGTCATCCATTTGATAAATAACATTTTATTTATACTTTTGCGCCACAAAAAAATTAAGTGTTTAATATTAAAATTGATGTCAAATGATGAATCAGTATGAAGCCGTTTTCATTATTACACCCGTTTTATCTGAGCCACAGGTAAAGGAAACGGTAAAAAAATTCAGGGACATCATCACCGAAAACGGTGGAGAGATGATCCATGAAGAGGATTGGGGCATGAAAAAGCTGGCTTACCCTATCCATAAGAAATCTACAGGTTTTTACCACCTCTTTGAATTCTATGCCAATCCGGCCTTTATCGACAAGTTTGAGACCGAATTCCGCCGCGATGAAAAGGTTATCCGTTTTATGACTGTAAAACTTGATAAATATGCTACGGAATACAGTCAGAAAAGAAGAAATTTACAGAAAGTAAAAACAGAAAAGGAGGCTTAAACAATGACAGCAAGTTCGAGTGAAATCAGATACCTGACCCCACCGTCGGTTGAAATCAAAAAGAAAAAGTACTGCCGTTTCAAAAAGAATGGCATCAAATACGTGGATTACAAAGACCCCGAATTTTTGAAAAAATTCCTGAATGAACAGGGTAAAATCCTACCAAGGAGGTTAACCGGAACATCGCTGAAATTTCAGCGTAAAGTTTCCCGTTCGATCAAACGCGCCCGTTTTCTGGCCTTATTGCCCTATGTTGCCGATATGTTGAAATAATTAATGAGGAGATTACAGAATGGAAATCATATTAGTACAAGACGTTGATAATCTGGGGCACAAAAACGATATCGTTACTGTTAAAGACGGTTATGCCCGAAATTATTTGATCCCGCAAAAAATGGCAGTGATTGCCACATCATCGGCAAAAAAAGTTCTGGCCGAAAACAAAAAACAGCGGGCCCATAAAGAAGCCAAAATCAGGCAGGATGCAGAAAAGCTGGCGAACCGTATGACCAATCTCAAAATTACAATTGGTGCGAAAGCAAGTCAAACCGGTAAAATTTTTGGTTCGGTTACTCCGCTCATGATTGCCGAAGCCATTCAGAAAAGCGGATACGAAGTTGACCGCAAACAGATTGTGGTAAGTGACGACCACATTAAAGAAATCGGGAACTATTCATTGAAAGTCAAACTTCACAAAGATGTTCTGGTTGATGTTGACCTGGAGGTAGTGGCAGAATAACTACCTTTTGTTTTGGTTAAAACAGCAGAAATAATATAAAAAGGCGCCTGAAGGCGCTTTTTTATTTTGCTGCAACCAGTTCAATTTCGATTAATGCATTCAATGGGAGTTCTTTCACGGCAAAAGTAACCCTGGCAGGTGGTTCGGTGTGGAAATAGCGCCCGTACACTTCGTTCATAGCCTGAAAATCGGCCATAGTACTGAGCAGGCAGGTAGTTTTTACCACATTCCCAAAGCCATAACCGGCAGCATCGAGAATTAATCCAAGGTTTTCCATAACCCGGGTGGTTTGTTCCCTGATTCCGCCCTCGACCATCTTACCGGTTTGAGGGTCTAAAGGTACCTGTCCGGCCACAAAAAGCATCCCATTGGCTTCAACAGCCTGACTGTATGGCCCAACCGGGCGGGGAGCCAGTTCGGTAAACACAATTCGCTTCATGTTGTAAAGTTTTTTATAGTTCAATTTCAAAAATTATCGTAGAAACTCTTCTGTTTGGACACTTTCAGGTCTCTGAGCATTGATGTACGTGCATTGAGGGTAAAACTGTAACTTTTCAGGTAACCAAAAGGCACAAAATTAAGCGACATCTCCCAGCAATGCAAGTCGCGATACACACTGAAATTTGTAAATGAAAATGCTTTTGCGGTTATATCATAGTTTGTATTCATGTTAATCCTCCAGTTTTTTGTAAGGGTAAGACTACCCCTCAGATTCAGGGTTTGAACCAGTCGCGGTTTTTCCGATGGAATAGGTTTTACATAGTTGAAAGAATAGTCAAAACCAACGTCCCAGGGAATATTGAAGTCAACATAGTGCCTGAAATCGCCAGGAAGAATATTCTCGTCCTCAATAGCCTCCCTGGCTTCATCGGATTCCTTTTTACCTTCTTTCGAACTGAACTGCATCCCGAATGAAAGGTTTGCATTGGTAAACCGACCCAATTTAGCCAGTCCTTTATTGTGGTTCCATGCATATTGACTAAGTCGTTGCCCACGATGATTGGTATAATAGGGATCAAGTGTAGTACCGAAATTAACCCCTACCCCCCCGATAGTAGTTCGCCCCCTTATACTTACCAATGAAAGATTAAATGAATCGGCAATCATATTGTAGGATGCTCCAAGGCTAAGATTATCAATTAGTTTTATTTTTTTGAATTTAGTGGTGGAGGTGGTGTCTTTTGTATCGGCAACTTTCATTTCGAGGTTGTTGGATAATGAAAAATTGATGCTGCCCGATGCACCCCTCCCTGTATAACCATAAATACCACCTTCGAAAATGGTATATGCCTCTGTCTTTCCGGTAGAATCGACCTGAACTTCGCGCCAGAAACCAAAACGCGGATCCCCAAAGTCGGGGTTGTAACTGAAACCAATTGACGGGGTCATTTTATGCCTGATACCCCTGATCTTAGAATTGGGATTTACCGGAACAAACATTCCATATATATTGGTTGTAGCACTTACACTGTAAGCATATTGGTAATTCCTTTTTAACCCGCTTATTGTATCGGTCCTGACGTGGGTAACCCTACCCCTTTCATCCCTGAAGGTTTGGCCGGGGACATAAGTTTTTTCGATGCTTTTCAGATACCACCTTTCGCTGTAGCTGAAACTTGGACTGATATTTATATGCTTCAATAAATTGAAATTGGGAAGCGAAATGGGGAGGTTGTGCTGAATTCCGTTTTTCCAGTCGCTAATCAGAGATTGCTTCAGGATTTCTGATTCTCTGGCGGTTATGGTATTACGCATATTGGCCGAGTAGCTGAACCCAAGTTTCTCGTACCATTTTGCAGAACCTACCCTGTTTTTAAACCTCAACGGATAAAGCTTTGCCACATTAAATGTTAATTCGGGCATCGAAAGGGTCAGGGTCGAATTCTGCGAATGTCTGAGGTTAGCCGACATACTAAACGGTGTATTCTCCCATCGTTTTGCATACGATATACTGGATGATTTCTGAGTGCGAAGATAACTTTCGGCTGAAAGTGAATTTTGCTTATCGTACCCACTTGTAGAAAAGTTTACATTGGCACTGAAATTCCGGCTTGGGTTGGCTTTTGCATCCTGACTGTGTGACCACATAACCTGAAATTGAGGCGACCGGCTATAGGTATCGAGGCCACGTTCTCCATAAACATTTACCGCATACCGAAAATCGAACCCTCCGCTGAACCTATACCTTAATCTATAATTGCTATGCAGTTTGGCTGCCCACGAACCTTTGGAATAGATATCACCCCTTGCTGCCAGGTCAAAATATTCATTTGCTGCCCAGTAATATCCCCCTTCCCTAAGGAAAAAACCTCGGTTAGCCTCTTCACCATATGATGGTACAAGAATACCTGAGGAATACCGTGGGGAACTAGGAAAATATCCGAACGGAATTATCGGAAAATATAACGGAAAATCTTCGAGTACCATGTAGGCAGGCCCGGTTATGATTTTGTTGTTCGAAACTACCTTTGCCCTCGAAAGATTAAGGTAAAAGTGCGGATGATCAGCATCACAGGTAGTATATTTTCCCTGTTGAAGGATAAAAGCATCGGCTGAAATCTTTTTGGCCCTGGCCGAATGTACAAAACCTTCGCCTTGTTCAGTGACCACATCAGTAATAATCCCCTTCTGTGTTTGAAAGTTATAACGCAATGTCCCTGATTCGAATTTCTCGTTTCCATCCTGAAAAACAGGTTTCCCCTGTAAAACGCCCAACGAATCGGGAATTCCCTCAGCATAAACCTCTTTTGTTTCAAGACCGAGGATAATTTTCGAAGCCGTCAGTTCAACCTGTTGATATGTAACCTTTGCCTCGCCAAACATGTACACCCTCTGACCGTCGAGTGAAAATATTATGGAATCTTTTGCCTGGTAGATGATTGGGGCTTCAATAACAACCTGATCTTCGGAACCGGTGGGTACTGTATCGGCAGCAGCGTTAAAACTATTTAATGTAGTATCGGGGAATTGTGAAAATACATTTGAAGTATCAACATATTGCTGAAATTGCCGGCCTAATGTGTCTGGCAATTCTTGTCCCCGAACTATAAACGGCAACAAAATAACCAATATATATATTGAAAGTAATTTGTACAAACCTGATTACCAATTTTGCCTTAATAATGTGGCACACGGTTTGCAAAAATATAAATAAGGGGTGTACTTCAACCTTTGCAAATGCAAAATTATCCTAATATTTCTAATTTTGCCGTATATCGCAAAGCATAAGAAAATGGTAAAACAAACAGGAATACCCATCATACTGATAATTTTAACTGCAATATTTGCCCAATACAGCGCATTTTCAACTGGAAGTGGCGAAATAAAGTCATTGCGCACAGTTGTAATCGATCCGGGCCACGGTGGCCATGATCCCGGAGCAGTATCAGCCGGCATCAGGGAAAAAGATATTGTACTCGACATTGCATTGAGGCTCGGTAAAAAGATAATCCAGTCCTATCCTGATGTCAGGGTAATATATACACGAGACAAAGATGTTTTTGTTCCCCTGTTTCAGAGGGCCAATGTGGCCAACCGCAATAAAGCAGATATTTTCATTTCGCTTCATGCCAATTATGTATCGTCACCATCTGCAAACGGTACCGAAACTTTTACACTTGGTCTGCACCGAAGTCAGGAAAACCTTGAGGTTGCAAAAAAGGAAAACTCCGTTATCCTCCTCGAAGATGATTATTCAGCCAATTATGAAGGTTTTGATCCTCGCGAGGCTGAATCATATATCATGTTCGAGAACCTTCAGAGTGAATATCAGGGCCAAAGCATTGATTTTGCAGCCCAGATACAGGATTACTTCGGAAAGAATCTCAGTCTTACCGACCGTGGCGTGAAACAAGCAGGATTCCTGGTTTTACGGCGGGCAAGTATGCCCAGTGTACTGGTAGAAGTAGGATTTATCAGCAATCCAAATGAAAGAAAGTTTTTGGTTTCGGATGCCGGTAAAGAAAAGATTTCCGAATCTATTTTTCAGGCTTTCAGTAGCTACAAGAAAAACATTGATAACAGAAGCCGTTTTAACCTTGCTCATGACGACAACAATTTGAGCATTCCTTCCGAGAAAAATGAAACAATTGCTGATGTCACCGAAACTGGAAACTTTGTATCCGGCAGGAATAATCAAACAACCGGCCCTGCCATAAAACCTCAAAATACAACTTCCACTACACTACAAAACAAACAGGGAGCAGGGAATAATCCAGCACCAGTTACTTCCGCTACAACCAGTCAACCATGGTTTGCTGTGCAGGTTGCTGCAGTTCAGCGTGAAATTGCTACTACACCATCAAACTTTAAAGGCGAGAAAAATATTACCCGTCTCAAAGTGGGCAACATCAATAAATATGTGTACGGACGGTTTGTCAGTTTTGCTGAAGCAACTAAGGAAAGGGACAGATTAAAAAGCAAATTCCCTGGTGCTTTCGTAGTATCAGTCGAAAATGGGATTCCATCCCCGGTAAAAAAATAACCATTATAATGCTTTCAACACGAATTTGGGTAACTTTACAAAAAATTTGGTCATGAAAGGGAAGAAATATATCAAATTAGGTATTGTTATGGCATTTTCCATTTTTGTATTGGTATGGGGCCTAAGCTACCTAAAGGGACATGATTTTTTCAAACCTGTAAGTTACTATTATGCTGTATATGAACGGGTTGATGGGCTGGCAGAATCGGGGCACATACTGGTTAACGGTCACAAAGTAGGCAGCGTAAGATCGGTAAATTTTTCACCCGACAGAAGTGGAAAGCTAATCGTAACACTTATGGTTGAAAGCGATTTCAAAATACCGGTTAATTCAGTAGCACAAATTGTGAGCAGCGACCTGATGGGCACCAGGGCAATTAAAATCCTGTATAGTGGTGAAAAAACTTACTATTCCTCGGGCGATACACTTAAAAGCGATATTGAAAGCGACCTGAAAGAGCAGGTAAGCCTGCAGGTACTTCCACTTAAAAACAGGGCTGAAGAATTACTAAGCACACTGGATTCTGCCATAACAGTTTTGACTGTAATATTCAACGAAGATGCAAGGAAAAACCTCTCTGAAAGCTTTGAAAATATTAACCAGACCATAGCAAATATTGAAAGGGCAACCGGTGACTTGGCATTATTGGTTTCCGAAGAAAAAAATACCATCAGCCGGCTCACCCGGAACATGGAGAGTTTTAGCGGAACATTAAAAAACAATTCCGAGAATTTTGATGCCATCCTTACCAACCTTTCAGCCTTTTCCGACACCCTTGCAAGCCTTCCGCTTACTCAGGTTGCAGTGGAACTTTCAGCCACTGCTGATGCCATAAATCAATTGCTCGAAAAGGTAAAAACCGGTGAAAACACCATGGGATTGCTTTTTAACGATGATCAGCTTTACAACAATATTACAGGTGTGACTGCCAACCTCGGGCACCTTCTTACCGATGTGAGGGTGAACCCCAAAAGGTACGTACAATTTTCGGCAATTGACCTTGGGAAGGAGGTCTATATCAATACGGGCGGTAGTGATCCGATGAACCGAAAAAACATTGTTTTCAAAATTCATCTCATTTCAACCCCCGACCAGATTCCCTTAAATTCGCCGTTGTTCAGAGATATTGAAAATATTGAAGAGTTTGCGGTAAGTGGCGCATTTACATATCTCTCCGGGAGTTACTCAAATTACAACGAAGCAGAGAAACTTCTCCGGTTTGCTTACCGGGCTTTTCCCGATGCCACAATTGTAGCCTTCAAAGATGGTAAAAATATAAAACTTGAGAAGGCTTTGCGACAATTAAGGTAATTATCAACATCAAAGTGGTAATAATCCGATAATACAGAATTTCAGCCCCCCAAAACACCCTACATGTTATTTCCCTTTGTGTCAGCAATTTATTTGCAATTAATTGATATTCAATTCTTTAATTTTTAAAATATTTAATAATTTTTTAACGCCCTGATAACGAATGCAATATAGTTTTTTTGTAAAAATCAAGAGCTAAAAGATTTTTTTTATAGTTTTTTTTTCACAAAATTTGCTCAGGGAAATGAGTGAAGGGAAAAATTTTGTTTAACCATAAAATCCAGCTTTCCACGTATGAATAATGAGCACTGGACTGCATGGGAAAGTTGTTTGCGAATTATACGAGACAACGTTCCGAACGGCAGTTTTAAAACATGGTTTGAGCCAATTGTTCCGGTAAAACTGGAAGAAAAGGTTCTTACGATTCAGGTCCCGAGTGCATTTTTTTATGAGTATCTCGAGGAGCAGTTTATTGATATTCTGAGAAAAACACTCAGGATGGTGCTGGGTACAGGCGCCAAACTTGAATACAATGTAGTGATGGGCACCAATCACAATGAATTACCCTATACAATTAAATACCCCACGAATAATAATTTTAAGATACAGAACAAACCACTCACGATACCGATGGGCGCCGATGAAAAAGCGCCCATCAAAAATCCATTCATTATTCCGGGAATCCAGAAGTTGCAGATCGACCCTCAGTTAAAGCACGAAAATACATTCGAAAATTTTGTTGAAGGCGATTGTAACCGTCTTGCCCGAAGTGCCGGGTATGCTGTTGCCCAGAATCCTGGAGGAACGGCTTTTAATCCGCTGATGATCTATGGAAACTCCGGACTGGGAAAGACCCACCTGGCTCAGGCCATTGGTATCGAGGTAAAAGAGAAGTTTCCCGATAAGGTAGTACTCTATGTAAACGCCAACAAGTTTCAGACACAATTTACCGAAGCAACACGTAACAACAACCGTAACGATTTTCTGAATTTTTATCAGATGATTGATGTGCTGATCCTCGATGATGTACATGAGTTTTCAGGTAAAGAAAAAACCCAGGAGACATTCTTTCATATTTTTAACCATTTGCACCAAACCGGCAGGCAACTTATCCTCACTTCCGACAAACCCCCTATTGAACTCAAAGGAATGGAACAAAGACTGCTTTCGAGGTTCAAATGGGGTTTAACAGCCGACCTTACCGTTCCAGACTTTGAAACCAGGATGGAAATCCTGAAACGTAAAGTATATAAGGATGGTATTGAATTGCCCGGGGATGTACTTGAATATATCGCATCCCATATTACTACCAATATCAGGGAACTCGAAGGTGCATTGGTGTCTTTGCTGGCACAATCGATGCTTAATAAAAAAGAGATTACATTGGATCTGGCCAGTAAACTGATAAACAAACTGGTTAAAAATTCGCGCCGTGAGCTTTCAATTGAATATATATCAAAAGTGGTTTGTGATTATTTCAGTATGCCTGTTGAATCGTTGCAGGCCAAAACACGCAAACGTGAGGTAGTGCAGGCAAGGCAGCTCACAATGTATTTTTCGAAAACCATGACGAAATATTCGCTGGCCAGTATCGGGGCACAAATTGGGAATAAAGACCATGCTACTGTCCTTCATGCTTGCAAAACAGTGAATAACCTCAAAGAGACCGATAAGAATTTCAGGCATTATGTAGATGAAATTGAAAAGAAACTCAAAATGTAATTCAAGCAGGCCAAAAGCCTGCTTTTTTTCTTGACCGGTATTTTTTACTGCAACTTCGAAAAATTCTGACCTAAATATTTCATTAAATGCTTTAATCCATTCATAAAATGGAAATGGATAAAAAAGACACATACCGCACAATAGCCAAACGGGCAGAAGGGTATTTCAAGGATAAAGGAAGTAAGTTTATCGCATATTTATATCCGGTTGAATCGGAAGATGAAATTAAAGAATTGTTGCAGAAAGTAAAGAAGGATCATTTCAGTGCGCGTCATCATTGTTATGCCTGGCGCCTCGGGCAAGATGAGGTCAGGTTCAGGACAAATGACAATGGTGAACCCGCATCAACGGCAGGAAAACCTATTCTCGGCCAACTTGTAAGAAATGAAATGACAAATGTTCTTTGCATTGTGGTACGTTATTTTGGCGGTATCCTACTGGGAACCAGTGGTTTAATAAATGCCTATCGCCAAGCAGCAGCTGAAGCCATTTTAAATGCCGAAATTGTGACCCGCTCCATCGAAACAGAATTTGAATTACTTTTTTCGTACAACGAACTAAATACAGTTATGCAGATATTAAAAAATGAAAACCTGTCCCAGAAATCGATTGAGCTGATGGAAAGTTGCCGTCTTAGTTTCTCTATACGCAAATCAGATTCGGGCAGGGTTAAGGAGATTTTTGGTAAAATTTATGGAGTAACCATTAAACAAATCAGTTAAATGTTTCTACAATGTAATTAGCCGGACCATGGAACACGTCTGTTAATAACTCCTTAAAAACTATAATAACATTAAAATAATTGAAATCAGTTGCTTTTATACATTTGTACCATGGGAATATGTATAACACCGGACAATTTAGTCAATGCAGGCAAACAAAACCGGCAATCAAGAAAAATTTCCCATTCTTACCAGTTATTCTTCTGCCAACTTTGGGAAATATACAGGAAAAAATATTTCATCAGGGTTATTTACCTGAAAAGCCAGCTTTCTTTCAAAGTAAGTTGGCTTTTTTTTCTTACAAAGAGATTGTAATTATAAATCAACAATTAAGAAAATAACATGAGCAAAAGAGACCTGATTTCGATTACAGACTACTCAAAAGAAGAGTATCTGCGGATAATGGAACTGGCTGCCGAATTTGAAAAATATCCAAACCAGGATCTGCTAAAAGGCAAAGTGGTGGCTTCGTTGTTTTTTGAACCTTCTACACGTACCCGATTAAGTTTTGAAACCGCAATCTCACGTCTTGGAGGGCGGATCATAGGGATCGCCGATCCGGGAAGTTCGAGTGTTACCAAAGGTGAAACCCTTCATGACACCATCAAAATGGTAACCAACTATGCCGACCTGATAGTGATGCGCCATCCACTTGAGGGTGCTGCCCGATATGCCGCCGAAGTAGCTACCGTTCCGGTAATCAATGCCGGCGACGGCGCAAATCAGCACCCTACCCAGACCCTGCTCGATATGTACTCGATACTTAAGACCCAGGGAAGGCTTGACAACCTGAACATTTTTATGGTGGGCGACCTGAAATACGGACGGACTGTACATTCGCTGCTGATGGCCATGTCGGAATTTGAAAATCAGATTTTCAACTTCATCGCTCCTGAAGAACTACAGATGCCCGAAGAGTACAAAATGCACCTCAAGGAAAAAGGAATTCGCTTTTTTGAGCACCGAGAGTTTACCGACATTATCAGTGCTGCTGACATCATCTATATGACCCGTGTTCAGAAAGAGCGTTTCTCAGACCCCATTGAATATGAGAAAGTGAAAAATGTATATATCCTTCGAGAGAAAATGCTGAAAAATACCAAACCCAATGTGCGGGTACTTCATCCGCTGCCAAGGGTCAACGAGATTCATACCGATGTGGACAGCAGTGAGAAAGCATACTATTTTGAACAGGCACTGAACGGTGTTTATGCCCGCGAAGCAATTATTTCACATATCCTAAACCTTAAATAATCGAGCTATGAAAGATATATCGAAGAAAAAACTGAAGCTGAAAGTAAGTGCCATTAAAGACGGAACCGTAATCGACCATATTCCCGCACAAAACCTTTTCAATGTAATTTCAATTTTAGGCCTCAACAAAATCGACAATCAGATAACATTTGGCACCAACCTCGAAAGTGAAAAGTTAGGCAGCAAGGCCATCATTAAAGTTTCCGAAAAGTTTTTTGCCGATGATGAGATTAACAAAATAGCTTTGATTGCCCCGCATGCCAAACTCAACATCATCAACGACTATATGGTCACCGAAAAACGGGTGGTTGAGATTCCTGATAATGTAACCGGAATTGTAAAGTGTTTTAATCCGAAATGTATAACCCACAATGAAAAGATTGTTACACGTTTCAGGGTAATCAGCAAAGACCCGTTAGCATTGAAATGTTGCTATTGCGAGAAAATCACCGATCAGAACCACCTGACCATTATATGATTTTTATACTTTGGCTGATTTTCGGATAACCGGGCCTTCGTCTCTAAACAAGTAGCTTCGGAAACCGTAGGCACAAATTACTACAAAGCAAAAAAATGGCAAAATAAATGAAAAGTTCACTGCCGGCAAACCAGCAACCGTGCCAAGGTCAATAATGCGTCCCTGAAGTGGGGGCATCAGGGCTCCCCCAACAATGGCCATAACCAGACCGGCTGCACCGAGTGTAGAGTCTTCCTTTAAACCATGCAGGGCAATTCCATATATCGTTGGGAACATGAGCGACATAAATGCCGATGTGGCAACCAGAAGGTAAAGGCCGGTCATTCCACCCAGGAATATAACACCCAAAGTGGTAATCATTCCACCAATGGCAAACATTGCCAACATGAGGCTCGCTTTAATGTACTTCATAAACCAGGTACTTATAAAACGACTGCACAAAAAGATGATCATCGCCACTATATTGTAGTTCTGTCCCTGCGCTTTGGTTAGACCTATGTTTTCGGCATAATGAATTATAAATGTCCAGCACATAATCTGAACACCTACATAAAATACCTGAGCTACAACCCCAAACATATATTTCCTGTTTTTGAACAACCTTTTGGCAGAATCCCTGACCCTTACGTCGCGGCTATGCAGGTTCTGGGTTATGGGCATTTTCGAAAAGGCAATAACCACAAACATGGCCAACACAACAAAACCAAGAATTACATAAGGGTTACGAATAACAGCCAGGTCGTGCGTCCGGATAATAGCTTTTTCAGCCTCACTCAGGGTATTGAAGATAAGGTTACCGGCAGCATCGCGTTTATCGGATTGCAACGATGACAATATAAAATTGGTGGCAACAAACATACCTGTAAGTGAGCCCATGGGGTTAAATGACTGGGCAAAATTCAAGCGCCGGGTGGCAGTCTGCTCATCGCCCATGGATAATATATATGGATTGGCAGTTGTTTCGAGAAATGCAAGACCAAATGTCAGAATATAAAGTGACATCAGGAAAAACCCAAACATTTCGTAACGGGCCGCAGGGTAGAATAACAAGGCACCGAAAGCATATAATGCCAAACCCATAAGAATGCCACTTTTATAACTGAACCTTCGGATAAAAAGTGCTGCCGGAATAGCCATGGTGCCATATCCACCATAAAATGCCAGTTGCACCCAGGCTGCTTCAAAATTCGAAATTTCCATAAGGGTTCGAAACGCCGCCACCAGTGGATTGGTAATGTCGTTTGCAAAACCCCACATGGCAAAAAGACAGGTAATCAACACAAAAGGCACAAAAAATTTCCGGGGGATAACCGGTATTTTCTTATTTTCCATATTCCGACAAGAATTTGATTCAGTATTAACGAACAGATTAGAACTTCAAAAATGTCAATTATTTTTGATTGATTGACCTGTTGTGTCCTGCAATATTGATTAATTGAAAAATAATTTTCCGTCTAATTGTACGTATATATTTTTTTTATCTTTGCAACGCATTTGAAAAAGGGTTAGTTCAATTAAAAATAGCCCAGGTGGCGGAATTGGTAGACGCGCTAGTTTCAGGGACTAGTATTCGCAAGGATGTGCAGGTTCGAGTCCTGTCCTGGGCACAAATATAAAAACCAACCAATTGAATTTCAAATGGTTGGTTTTTTTATTCATACTATCTCCTATTTTTCAGAAGGTTTTGATTATTCTTTAATAAAAATCATACAGGTTTTCTCAGGCTATATTAGAGTAAACTGCCTGCACGTCGTCATCATCCTCCAGTTTATCGAGTAGCTTTTCAATATCGGCAAGTTGTTCTTCAGTAAATTCAACCGGGTTGTTGGCATATCGTTTCAGTGTAGCTTTGGTAACATTCACACCCAATCTTTCGAAAGCGGCTGACATTGCCCCGAAGCTGGTATAATCGGCGTAGGCAAAAAATTCACCTTCATGCTCCTCAATATCTTCGAGACCTGCATCTATAAGTTCCAGTTCAAGTTCTTCAATGTCAATTCCGGCAGGCTTTTCGAACTCAAAAACCGCTTTGCGCGAAAACATAAATTCAAGTGAACCGGTTGGAGAGAGTTGTCCTCCTGCTTTATTAAAATAGCTCTTTACATTGGCAACGGTTCGGGTATTGTTATCGGTTGCAGTTTCAACGAAAATCAAAACTCCATGAGGGCCTTTACCTTCATAATTTATTTCATCGAATGATTCGGCATCTTTTCCAAAAGCCCTTTTTATAGCTGCTTCAATGTTTGCTTTGGGCATATTCTGAGCTTTGGCATTTAATATGGCTGTTCGTAAGGCAGGATTGGTTTCAGGATCGGGGCCACTAGCTTTTGCAGCAATGGTTATGGTTTTTCCCAACCGAGGGAATATTTTCGACATTTTATCCCATCTTTTTTCTTTTGCAGCCCTGCGATATTCAAATGCTCTTCCCATATAAAAGATTTGTTGTTTATATTATACAATCAATCAGCAACTTATGATTTTTATTTTAGATTTTTTACAGAACCACAAATTTGCAAAAAATCCGCCTCATAATTCAAAAATACTCAATACCGGTTAAAATAATTGCTCAATCAAAGGGTAGTTTCTTCATCGTTTTATAAGATCATTACAACTATGAGGTTAAATCTGCATAAATCCTGAATAATGAGGAGTTTGAAAAGAGAATAAAAACACTATCTTTGCGCCACATTTTTAAAAAAATTACAAAAGAGATTTATGTCAGTAAAAATGAGATTAGCGCGGCATGGCCGCAAAAAGTATGCATTCTACCACATTGTGGTAGCAAATAGCAGGGCGCCACGGGATGGCAGGTATATTGAAAGGATTGGCTCATACAATCCCAACACGAATCCTGCTACTATAGATCTCGATTTTGACAAAGCCTACGATTGGCTTGAAAAAGGCGCACAACCTACCGACACCGTACGGGCTATTTTATCGTACAGGGGTGTGCTCTACAAAAAACATCTTGCCGGGGGCGTAAAAAAAGGTGCGCTTACACAGGAAGAAGCTGACCGGAAGCTGGATGCATGGCTGAATGACAAAGATGCCAAAATTCAGGCCAAAAAGAATATGCTTTCATCACAAGCCGACAAAATGCGTCGTAAACAGCTTGAAGCCGAGGCAAAAGCCAATGAAGCCAGAGCTGCGGCAGTTACGGCAAAAAATTCGGCCCTGGCTGCTGAAGCAGCTGCTGCCAAAGCCGCACCGGCTAAGCAAGAACCAGACAACGATACTGCCACTGAAAGTGGCGAAGCTTAATGTTGATTTTTATTTCAGCAAAATACAAAAAAGCCATCTATAAACAGGTGGCTTTTTCTTTAGATAATTTTTCTGATCTTTAAAGAATGGCTTCTATATCAAAAATTGATTGTACCAGAATTGGTTATTTTCTGAAATCGCATGGTGTTACAGGAACATTAATGCTGGTTTTTGAGGAGGGTCTCGAAGAAACCATTGAGAATTCGAAAATATTAATTGTTGAAACCGATGGTATTTTAATCCCCTGGTTCGTATCTGACGATGGTATCAGAATAATATCTTCAAAATCGGCACTGGTTGATCTTGACTGGATTACAGATGATTATTCAGCCAAAAAGATATTACGCAAACCAGTCTGGATTAACAATATAACTGAGTTTAATCATCCACCTCAGGAACCTGAAAGCCTTGAAGGATACTCAGTTTATGACCACATTAAAGGTTATATGGGTCAAATTTCAGAAATCAATGATTATTCGGGAAATCTGGTAATCACACTGATTAATGGTGACGATGAAATTCTTTTACCTCTTCATGATGATTTGATTTCGAATATTGATGAGGCAAGTCGTTCGGTTACATTCCATCTTCCAGATGGAATTACAGAACTATAATCCGGAATATCGAAGTTTTTTGAAATATTTTCAAATATTTTTTGAACTGACTGCAACAAACCCTTAAAGTTTGCGTCTTATCAGCATGTTTAACCATGAAGAAATAGTCAAAAAAATGAAAACAAAATTAGCCTTTTACACCCTCATCCTGACAACCTTTGTGAGTTTCAGGGCTTATGCACAGGGAGAAATAAGGGAAGTTCCCGCATTCACAGGAATCAGTTTAAGGGTTTCTGCAACTGTACACGTGGTGAAGGGAGACCGTCAGAAAATAGAAATTGAAGCACGGGAATCGGTACTAAAAGAATTGATTACTGAAGTCAGTGGACGCGATTTGGTCATCAGGTTTCCCACCCGGACTTTTTTCAACAGGAGTTTTGATAGTGGCAAAATTGATATCTACATTACAGCACCTGAAATCAATAACCTGAGTATATCCGGATCGGGCGACATACTTGCCAAAGGAAGCTGGAACTCCAGAATTATGGATCTGAATGTAAGTGGAAGCGGCAGCATTTTCATTGATCAGCTG
>JBBIHB010000061.1:2615-15644 GCA_037447215.1 Bacteroidales bacterium | reverse complement strand
AAATCGGCGAACAGATTTGGATGGCCGAAAACCTGGCTTATGTGCCTTATGTTTGCGCACCAGACTCCCAATGTGGAATATGGGTTTATGGTTATTACGGCACCGGTTCGTTTTACGAGAATTATTCAACTTATGGCTGTTTGTACGATTATGAAACGGCTTTGAAAGTATGCCCCGAAGGCTGGCGCCTGCCTTCAGATGAAGACTGGATGGAACTTGAAAGATTTTTAGGAATAAAGGAATTAGAGATCAGAAGATATTCATGTCGTGGGGTAGCTGGGAATATTGCAGGCAAAATAATTTCAAATCAACGGGATTTATGGACAGAGAATTATTCATACAGCAATGAGACAAATTTTAGTGCATTACCCGGAGGTGAAAGAAACATTTGGTACACAGAAGGTAAATACTCCTACAAAGACTTAGGCTATATAGCTACTTTTTGGACAAGCACAATTGAAAATGAGGAAAATGCGATTAGTAGAACAATTAGCAGTTGTATAGATAGGATGCCCAAATCAAAAAAGGCAGGTCTTTCCATAAGATGTATTAAAAACTAAAAAGGATCAAAATATGAAAACATTATTTACGGTTTTATTATCATTAGATACTATTATTGCAATTTGCCAACCTTCATCGTACTCTTGGTATAATCCAAATAATTCGAACCTTAATTACATCTCCCCATACAAAGATCAGGGAGAACAGTCTCCATGCGGGATTTTTGCAGCCATAGCAGCAATTGAGGCATTAAGTCATATTTATTATAATAAAGCATTCCCTTATAATTCAGGTGGAATAGACCTCTCAGAAGCTGAAATGTATTCTATGTGTTCCGGTTATGGCGCAAATTTAGGTGCTGCCAATGCCGAAAATACATTAAACTATTGTACAATGAATGGAATTATTGACGAATTGTGTTTAAGTTATCCCACAACCTCACCATTTTACATACAGCCTTGCACTAAATGCTCCTCTCCATCACAAAAAGTTCAGATACCGGGGTATCAACAAATTTTTCCTAACTCTGATCTGGTTCTTAAACGTGCAATAATCGACTATGGGCCAATTGTTGTAAGTGCTCAGAATATTGGAGGTGACTTGCATTCCAATGGAGGAACAAACGGGCATTCTTTTCTGATTATTGGTTGGTCTGCATCAGGTTGGCAAATTAAAGATAGTTGGCCGGGAGGTGCAGGGATTTACTTCATTAATTAAAGTTTCCCACTTATATGATGCCCTATAATTGGGCATGTTTAATTTCATAATTGTTTGTTCAATTGGCATCTAAATATCATGTTATCAGGCTGCTGTCAGGCAATCACCAGTTTTGTTGTTATTATGGGCATTATCTTCAAATTTTTCCAATGCCCATAGCATTGCCAATAGTTGTTTGCTTGTTTGATCGCTTTGCATTAGTTTTTCCATCATTTCTTCTATATCAATGTTCAATATCGTGGCCATCTGCACCAACATTTTTAAAAATACCTTAACCAGCCTTTCCCACAATGTTAGTTCGAGCAGGTGTTGCTGTGTTTCTCTGAACAGTTCGCCCATGGTTTCATACGAACTGAACCTTTTTTGCAGCGACAATATCGTATGGGTTGCCAAAACGATTGTTGCATCTGCAACTTGCCCATCAAAATCGGTGTTCTGGCTTGCGCCCAAACGAAGGTACTGCTTACATTCTTTGAACAGTACCTCAATTGTCCAACGGATTTGATAAAGTTCAATTGCCCGTGTAAACGACAGGGTCAAATCGGTTGTCAACAACAATGTCCAGTTCTTTGCATTGTTGTACCGTATGAAGAACAGCCGGACTTTTTCACCTTTGTAATCCACCACCACCGGGAGGTAAGTGGACTTGTGTTTTCGCGAATACTTACTGTTCTTCCGCTGGTTTTTGACAATCAACTGATGGGCATTCATTTCCCTGTTGCCAACCTGGTATTTCCTCCGGTCAATCTTGCACATCCCCAGTAAATGCATTGCCCCTTTTTTAATGGAACGGATGCTTTTAATCATGTAATCGTTCACAAACCAACTGTCCATCAAAACAAAACTGGCGATAAACCCATTTTTCACGGCCCGCCTGAGCATCGAAATGGCAACTTCGCCTTTTTTCATGTCCAATTCTATGGCCCTTTTTTGCCCGGGCGATTTGCTGTCGCGCTTTTTGCGGAACTGTGATTTCATCTCTTTCTTTGATAAACCGTATGTCCCCTTTTTACCTTTCTCCCGGTGGAGCAAAAAATCGGTCGCAACCAGGGTCTTCCCATCCCAGAAACAAAGAAGAAGCATTTTAAAGCCAAGTGGGTAAAGTTTGCTAACGTGGTTGAAAACCCTGCCGATGAACTCGATTGTTTTACCAGTTTTTTCAATATCGGTATCATCCAAAACAAAGCAAGTTGTTGCTGAAAGATTATCGCTACTGACCCTTACATGGGCTGCAAACTGCTTGGTAAAACCTACCAGCAGTTTACGCCAGTCCATCCATTGATTGTTCATCAAACGATAAAAGGTATTGTCATCAATACTTTCAAGAAAATTTTTGGCCCGGTTTTGCATCCTGTAAATACTTTCGCCACGCAACCTGAAGATTAGGAGCGATAGTAAAAGTACAGAAATATCGAAACCTTTGCTCTTGAAGGCATTGAAGGAGGCTAAAAACCGACCAATCCTGAACGCGGAAAAAAAATGGATTACCCCCTCGTTGGTTTTTTCATCATTGCAAAGAACGCCCTCTAATTCGCTTAAAAATGCTATTTTTGATCCCATAAGTAGTGGTTTTTTGAATAAACTGCTTTTTGTTTTGTAACTAACTCAAATATAGCAATTTAAATCATATTTTACCACTACTTATTAAATTTTAATTTTCGCTTTTATCAACACATTCCCGTGTGGGAAACTTTAATTACTTACATTAATGGGTTTAGCTTTTGTTTGTTTTTCTCTTCATGCACAAAACACCTTCAAAAAAGGTGACAAAGTTATCAATCTGGGAATTGGTCTTGGCAGTACGCTTTACAGCGGCTCTTATTACACCAACAAATTTCCTCCTGTTTCAGCTTCATTTGAAGTTGGGGTCAAAGATGAGCTTTTTGATGAAAAAAGTTCTTTAGGAATTTGTGGTTACGTGGGTTACACAGGAGCCAAATGGGATTACATGGGTTGGGGATGAAACTATTCCAGCATTATTGTAGGAGCCAGAGGAGCCCTGCACTATCAGTTGATTGACCGGCTCGATTCGTATACTGGCCTTATGCTTGGATACAATATTGTATCGTCAAAGACTTACGGTTCAGGTGGCCTGTGGAATAATTATTCCGCCTCAGTAAGCGGATTTACCTACTCCTGGTTTTTAGGGGGCCGCTATTATTTCAGCGATAGCTTTGCCGGACTTCTGGAACTTGGTTATGGAGTATCGTATATAAATATAGGCATAGCCTTGAAGTTATAACAACAAAGCACTTGATAATTGCCCGGATCAAATCATTCAGCAGATTGGGCGATAATTGCAAATAAACCCTTAGATTTGCCCTGAAAACTGTTATCAGGGCAAAATTTTAATTCTATATATTATGTATATCCATAAGTCATTTTCAGTATTTTCCCTCATACTTTTAATGCCACTCCTTCTACTGGCGCAGAATGAAACCGACAAACCAGTTTTTGTCCCTGAGCAGGGAATTGAAGGGAAAGATGTTATCTGGTGGCCAACACCTCATACCCTGATCAATGCTATGCTTGATAAGGCAGAAGTCGGACAGGGCGATTTTGTGGTTGACCTCGGTTCGGGTGATGGCCGGATTGTGATCGAAGCTGCAAAACGGGGAGCAACCGCCATTGGCATCGAATACAATCCCGATTTGGTAAGGCTATCAGAGCACAGGGCAAAAATTGAGGGAGTAGCTGATAAAGCCAGTTTCCTGAATATGGATTTGTTTGAATATGATCTTTCGAAAGCAACTGTTGTGACCATGTACCTGCTTTCTGACCTGAATATGAAGCTGCGCCCGTCGTTGCTTAAATTAAAGCCCGGAACGCGCATTGTTTCCAATACTTTTGACCTGGATGACTGGGAAGCTGATGATACCATTTTAATTACCACTGAATATAAATATCCTGATGGCACTTTCAGGAACAATATAACCAACAGGGGCTATTACTGGGTAGTACCCGCCTGTGTTGACAGTTCATGGAAGATGGAAGAGGGTGTTCTAAGGCTGTTTCAGAAGTTTCAGATGATTGAAGGAACTCTAACAAATGCAACTGGCACATTGAAAGTTGAAGGAAAACTTAAAGGTAACAGCATAAATTTCACAGCTAATGACATTGAATACCAGGGTTATATTGAAAATGATGTAATAAAGGGTACCGTCACAAAAGCGGGAGTGGTTTCGGATTGGCAGGCAAAGCGTCAGTAAGTTAATAATTTTTATTTCTGTATCAGAATAAGGTTCTGGTCAGTGAGCGAATTTTCACCCTGCCAGCTATAGGCAGCCAACGCATTTCTGATGGTAACACAGGCATCAACACAACAAAGGTTCTGGCTAATAACATGAGGTCCCCTCCCCAGGCAATAATGTCCGAAAAATATAGGTGGCGCATTTGTGGGATATATTTCGAACTGAGGATAAATTTCAGGGGGAATTGTATATTTAGGAAAATGGAATTTACTCTCATACGAAAAATCATGAAAAGTTTTGCCTACAGGAGATTCCCACCATTTTATCCTGAAAAACCGGTGTACCCTGTTACGGTGATCATAAATTTTCAGGTCTGGTGGTAATACCAGGTGAACCCCTCTGGTTGTCTGAAGTATGGCCTGTGAAAGTTCCTGTTCGGGATGAAGTACCAGATTGCGAAAGATGCTACGGGGAATTTTTCCTTCCGGCAACATAGTTTTCAGGGTCTCAATATTTTTGTCGCCCCAATAGGCATGTACAATACGTATTGCGCCCAATTCGAGGAACAGAGGCAAAGTCCTGAGCCATTTACGCATCGACTTCCATTCTTCGGGATACGGTTTGTATTCCATTACAGTTTTGGTAACCGAGACATACCGTTTGCCCTTTTCGCGCAACAAAGGCTCTTTTAGTTCATTTTTAAGATGATAGAGTATATTATTGATTTCATGATTCCCTAAAATGGCGTATGCAGCTCCATTTTCAACCATCTGCCTGATAATCTGCATGGTTTGTCTTATTTCGGGGCCACGGTTGGTAAAATCGCCGACAAATACGGCTTTCCTTTCTGGATGTCGGTAATATCCTGAATTTTTTTCGTAGCGTAATTGTTTCAGCAACATTTTCAATAAGTCAGCTTCACCATGAACATCCCCTATTATATCATACATTTCCTGAAAATCTTTTGTAATATTTTATAATGAATTTCTTTGAATTACTTTTGATCGTACCCTGAATTGTCCCCGCTTCTCTCCCCTGGTGATCCCGAGAATCTGATTCGATAATTCTTCAAAATCGTGTTTGATTGCCGTGAGGCCACCTAAGGTAATCTCTTTCAGTGGCGAGTCGCCAAACGTGACAATCCCCAGATTTTCACCAACAGTTAGATCAGACTTCCTGATCTGTCGCAGAAGTTTAATGAGGACTGTCTCATCGTGCACAAAATAGGCTTCATACAATGCAGGCCTTAAACTCTCAGGATTATGGCAGATCAAATAATCGGTTTTTTCCTGATGGCAAAACCTGGCAAATCCTTCTTCGTATCCTTTATTGAATTTTTCTTTTGCCGACAGATAAACCAACCTGCAATATTTTTTCAATGGCCTGCGCAGGGTACGCAAAGCTTCATATATATCGTTATCTGGTTCAAAAAAAACACTACTATTTTTGGCTAATCCATTTTCAGGTTTTCCAATCAGGCATGTTCTGAGAGAAGGAAGCTTGGCAAGTAGTGTATCATAATTTTCAAGTCCCTTGTAATCAATAATATAAGACGAATATTCCCCGTTTTTTTGATCCAAAATCTCCTTAATCCTTGAATCTCTATGATAGTGAAAAAAAATATCGGTTACGGATTTAGCGGGCATTGCAGCCACAAGGGCATTATAAACGGCTCCCGAAAAGTCGTTCAATGAATCAAATAAAATAAAATAGCGATCCGATAACCTGACTTCGGTACTGGCTACATAGTAACCTTTCCCCTGCATTCCCGAAATAATACCTTTAGACCTCAATTCATTAAACGCATACATTATGGTATCGCGTTTGAGTAATTTTTCGGAGCACAATTGATTGATTGAAGGGAGCTTATCCCCTATTCCGAGTGTTTTGTTTTCAATTGCATTGATTATGGAATTCATTACCTGCCGGTATTTTGGAACGGCCGATTTCTGATTTATATGGACAATATTTTTTGTTGTCATCAGTCAGGTTTATGGAAACAGAACCGCTAATTTAGCAATTTAAAAATGGTAAAGGATTAAAATATGGTTCAAAAAAAATATAATTTTGAGAATTATGAAAAAATACAAATATCAAGAAAATGAAAACAATCATTGAGCTTTTTGAAACCAGCGTAGAAAAATTTTCAGACAAGATTTACCTTTGGGAAAAACGCACTCATCAATACGAAGGAATCACTTATAAGCAAACCCGTAATGAGGTTTTAAGGTTTGCAGCCGGATTGCTAAAACTGGGGTTACAGAAAGGCGATCGCGTTGGCCTGATTTCCGAAGGCAGGAATGCCTGGATTATCAGTGAGCTGGGAATTTTATATGCCGGGGGGATTAATGTTCCCTTGTCGATAAAACTTGATGCCGGTTCCGAACTTAGCTTCAGATTGAATCATTCAGGGTCACGTATGCTGATTGTGTCCAAGAATCAGGCCCCCAAAGCCGAAGAAATAAGGGATCAGCTTCCTGAACTTGAGTATATTATTTACTTCGACGGAAAAGAAAACAAACAAAAAGGAGACCTTGATTATGAAGAAGTAAAAAAGATGGGGGACCAGTTACTGGCCGAAGACCCCGGAAAACTTGACACCATCTGGAAAAATATTCAACCCGGTGATGTGGCCAATATAAGCTATACTTCGGGTACCACTGCCGATCCGAAAGGAATTATGCTTTCACAACTGAACTATGCAGCAAACACAATACAGGGAAATACTTTAATGAAAATTGATTCGACATGGAGGACTCTCGCACTTTTGCCCTGGGACCATTCGTTTGCCCATACTGCTTGTCTATACTGTTTTATGTACAACGGAGCATCGGTTGCATCGGTCGAGCAGGGAAAAACTCCCATGGAAACCCTGAAAAATGTACCGAAAAACATTAAGGAATTCAAACCCCACGTTATGATGAGTGTACCGGCACTTGCAAAAAATTTCAGGAAAAACATTGAATCGGGGATCAGGGCTAAAGGACCTATGGCTGAAAAACTATTTAAAGCCGGATTAAGTATTGCATACCGTTATAATGGAAATGGATGGGACCGGGGCAAAGGTACCCGAGCACTGTTAAAACCACTTGTTTCGATTTTTGATAAAATTCTTTTCAGCAAAGTAAGGGAAGGCTTTGGTGGCGAAATGCGCTTCTTTATTGGTGGTGGCGCCCTGCTCGATATTGAATTGCAAAGGTTTTTTTATGCCATAGGTATCCCTATGTGCCAGGGTTATGGGTTATCCGAAGCGTCGCCGGTTATTTCAAGTAATGCGCTTCATGCCATTAAATTCGGGTCGTCGGGCCGCCTGGTTAAATACATGGAATTAAAAATTGTGGACGAAGATGGCAAAGAACTTCCACAAGGTGAAAAGGGTGAAATTTGTATCAAAGGTGATAATGTAATGCTGGGCTATTGGAAAAATCCCGAAGCCACAGCGAATACAATCAAAAACGGATGGCTGCACACCGGCGATATGGGGTACATGGACCCTGATGGATTCCTTTATGTACTCGGACGTTTTAAAAGCCTTCTGATTTCGAATGACGGTGAAAAATTCAGTCCCGAAGGAATTGAAGAATCATTGGTTGACCAGTCGCCTTATATCGATCAGGCCATGCTTTACAACAACCAGAACCCATATACAGTGGGAATGGTAGTTCCCAACATGGCTGCCATAAACCGTGAGATTGAAAAGCATGGGCATAAGCCGGTGACAGATGAAGGTATAGCTTTTGCCCTGCAATTAATTCAGTACGAAATTGACGCTTATAAGAAAGGAGGGAAATTTGATGGTGCATTTCCGGAAAGGTGGCTACCAGCAGCAGTTGCAGTACTTCCCGATAGTTTTAATGAAGAAAATGGACTTCTGAACTCGACCATGAAAATGGTGCGCGGAAAAATAACAGGTCATTTTGCCAAAGAATTGGAGTATCTTTACACCGCCGAAGCCAAAAATATTGTCAACCCGATGAATATTGAGGCCATTAAAAAATGGTATAAATAGAGCAAAATGATTATTGAGACACACTCCTATCCGAGGGCTGCTGTTATAGGCAATCCTTCGGATGGATATTTCGGGAAAACCATCGCGTTTGTGTTTTCCAATTTTATCGCAAAAGTTCAACTTTACGAAACCCCTGAACTTGAAGTTAAACCTGAACGCCTCGACGGGGCTTTCAGCAGCATCAGCGAATTGGTTGACGATGTGAATTTTGCAGGATATTATGGTGGAATGAGGTTGCTAAAAGCCTCAATCAAAATATTTTACGATTATTGTAAAAAAAACAACATCGTACTCGATAACCGAAATTTCACCATACGTTACAGTTCAAATATTCCATTAAGATTAGGATTAGCCGGATCGAGCGCCATAATTACTGCATGTTTAAAAGCTTTGTTAAGATTTTTTCAGATTGAACTGGCGCCTCCGGTTCTGGCCAATTTGGTATTATCGGTCGAAACGCAGGAACTTGGCATTGCAGCAGGGTTGCAGGATAGGGTTGCCCAGGCATATGAACATCCTGTATATATGGATTTTAACAAAACCCTGATGGAAAATCAGGGTTATGGGTTATACGAAAAATTACCCGTTACCTGCTTCCCTCCTTTCTATATTGCTTACAGAAGAAACCTTTCTGAAGGAACAGAGGTTGTTCACAATAACCTTAAAGCCCGGTTTGAAATTGGTGAGCCTTCGGTAATTAATGCTATGAAACGGTGGGCTGTCATAACCGATGAATTCAGGCAGGCAATGGCTGTAAAAAATTATGATGCCATGCATAACCTGATGAACGAAAATTTTGACCTGAGGCGCAAAACAGTACAGGTTTCCGCCGGGAATATTCAAATGGTAGAACTTGCCCGTTCAACCGGTGCAAGCGCAAAATTTACCGGATCAGGAGGAGCAATTATCGGAACATACCGGAGCGAATCTATGTTTGAAAACCTGAAATCACTGATGGACAAATACGCGATTGAAGTGATAATACCCGATATTGTTACCAATTCATGATTAAAAAAGCAGTTATTCCAGCAGCCGGATATGGCACACGTTTTCTTCCCATAACCAAGTCGCAGCCCAAAGAAATGATCCCGATTGTAGATACGCCTGTGATTCAGTATGTAGTTGAAGAGGCAGTTGCTTCGGGGATTACAGATATCCTGATGATTATCGGTAAAGGTAAAAGGGCCATCGAAGAGCATTTCGACAGAAGCCCGTTATTAGAGGAATCCTTGATTGAAAAAAAGAATTTTGAAATGCTCGAAAAGATCAGAAGGATTTCAAACCTGGCAAACATTCATTTTGTATGGCAGAAAGAGATGAAAGGTTTGGGGGATGCTGTTAAACTTGCCAAATACCATGTAAATAATGAACCATTTGCTGTACTCCTTGGCGATACACTTGTACATAGTGAAGGCAAACCGGTAACCCGTCAATTGATTGAAGTTTTTGAAAGATATTGTGGCTCAGTTGTTGCCCTCGAAAAAGTTCAACCCGAAATGGTTCACCGTTATGGCGTTATTAACGGGAAAGCCCTCGAAGAGAATATTCTCGTTGCAAGCGACTGGATAGAGAAGCCCTCGCCCAACGAAGCGCCTTCGAACCTCGCCGTTGCCAGCCGTTATGTTTTTACACCAGAAATATTTGAATATCTCGAAAATATTGCCCCGGGTAAAAACAACGAGATACAGCTTACTGATGCCATGAGGTTGCTTGTAAAAAAACAAGCCATGTATGGCCTTGTTTTCAAGGGGAAAAGATACGACATTGGCAATAAACTCGGATTTCTGAAAACTAACCTGATTTATGGCCTCAACGACGAAGAGATTGGTGAAGAGCTGAGGTTATGGCTGAAAAATTTTTCCGGAAAATTATAAGATCAGAAAATCCTTAACTGAGCATTGCAATTTTCATTTCGGGAAGATTCAAGCAAGTTTTCTATTGCAGGATGACATCGGCCACAACTGGTACCAGCCGATGTAAGGTTTTTAATATCTTCCAGATGGGTTGCACCCTTGTCAATGGCTTTGACGATTTCGCCCTCAGGGACAAAATTACAGACACATACCAGTTTTCGGGCCATAAAACAGTTTTTGGGCTGTAAAACAAAAGAAGTTCGAATCAGTTCAAAAACTGGTTTTCGACATAAATCCGAACATGCCTGTAAATATCAAATACCACATCGCGTTTGGGCAACGCCCCGTAAATTTTATCCACATATCTTCCATTTGCCAGAATACGGAACGACGCTTTGAAATTCAGGTCAAACACCCATGATAACTGCATTACCTTTATATCATCCTGGGTTTTCAGATATTCGCGGGTAACGGTTTTCCCACTTTTTACAACTGTTGCAACCTCTTCCGATATCCCCCTTCCCCGGGGCAAGTCCAACGACAGGATATGATTTACCTCATCGTATGGATTGGAATAATGGCTGGTCAGGGTTTCAAGTATATCGAGCTTATCGGCATCCCGAAGTAATTTACAAAATAGTTTTTCCCGTTCGCTCAAAGTTTCAGGTAACTCAGGCTTATTATGCTGATACACTGCAACTTTGATGATCCGTGCTGTTTCAGCCTCAACATCCTGGAGAATGTTTGCCCGTTCAATTTCATCAATGCCCATCGAAGCATGGTCGCCGGTAAAAGAGTCGTCGTAACTGTTAAATTTGAGTAATTGCGGGAACCGCCCCAGATCATGCAGTAACCCTACTATGCGGGCAAGGGCAACATCCTCTTTTTCGAGTAAGAGCGAAGCTGCAATTTGACCTGCAAGTTCCGAAACTCTGAGGCAGTGCTGCTTTTTAATCTCAACTTTACGCGACTGTCCCTTATTCCAGCCTGAGTAAAACAATAAAAAAGAATCAAAAAACTGACGGCATTTTATGTCCAATTCAACCAGTTTTGTCATGGTACATCAATATTTATTGGCAGGTAAAAATAATTACCGGGCACATAAAAAAGGTAAATAATGACCGTCAGTTATCAACGCAATAATTAACAATCGGTAATAATGATTCAATAATTAATACCCCTGAAAAAAGTTTTTAACAAATTACTGCCTGGCATAAGGAATTTAGCTTATACAAAATTTTAAAAACCAGCAAAGTTTTCTATTTTTGCACCGCTAAATAACAATGCTTGCATAGTTATTTCCATGGTCCCATAGTTCAATGGATAGAATATCAGATTCCGGTTCTGACGATTTGGGTTCGAGTCCCGATGGGATCACAAAAAAGAGTGTAGAATACTGTAAAACAATATTTTACACTTAAATCAATGAATGATCTTATTAAGTTATTTCTACCACACCTATTCCCGGCCGGTCGGGTAAGACAACTTTTCCGTCAACAATTTTTATTCCATCAAAAATATCATTTTTAATCAGCAGGTTCCCGTCCAGGTCGGCCCATCGGACAAGGGGCGATAGCTGCGCGGCAGCCGATATGGCACACGACGTTTCGGTCATACAGCCTATCATTATTTCCATGCCTAAGCTTTTGGCCAGGGTCATCATTTTATGTGCCTGACGCATCCCTCCGCACTTCATCAGTTTTATATTAATTCCCGAATAAGCGCCTTTCAACGGCAAAACATCTCCGAGGGTTTGTACTGACTCATCGGCCATAATGGGGAGAGGGCTTCGTTCAGTAAGCCAGGCATGATCGTCGAGAGCAGCAACCGCCATAGGTTGTTCAACAAATTCAACGCCCTGCTCTTTGAGCCAGTAAACCATTTCGAGTGCCATTTGCCGGTCGGCCCAACCCTGGTTAACATCCACACATAAGGGAACCTGTGTTACTGACCTGACTGCCTCTATCATTTCGCGGTCGTTACTTCGTCCGAGCTTAACTTTAAGAATCTTAAAATCAGAAGCTTCGGCTGTTTTTTGTCTGACCACATCAGGCGTATCAATTCCAATGGTAAAACTTGTCAAAGGTGTATCGTCAGGATTTAATCCCCATAATCTGTGCCAGGGCTGCCCTGCAAGTTTTCCCACAAGATCGTGAAGAGCAATATCCACACAGGCTTTTGCAGCGTAATTACCGGGCGCTGAGTTGAAAACATAATCAAGGATATCTTCCATCAGAAATGGATCGGTAAACTGTGCAAGGTCGAGTTTCGACAGAAAAGCGGCTACACTTTCCTGTGTTTCACCCAGATATGGTGGTAAACTTGCCTCACCATATCCCGTAGATTCCCCGTAATGAAGCTCAGTCAGAACAACCGGAGTAGTAGTTCGGGAACTACCTGCGAGAGTAAAAACATGTTTAAGTTGCAGCACAAAAGGTCTTTGCCTTAAAAGCAAGCAAGTAGTTGAAATATTTTCTTTTTTATTTCCGGAAATACAAGCTCCGGCGGTTGCGCCCAGAAAAAGTGTGCCTGCTGCCATTGCTGTGGTTTTTATAAAATTCCTTCGATTATCCATAATTTAACTAATTGATGCAAAATTAAGCATTACATATATTTACAACTGGTTTTCGGGGAAAATTTCGTTATCAGAAATACCAGGGATGATTTCTGATTTCTATAATTCCCTGATCATCATCATTTCCAATAATCCGTCGTACCTCACCCAGAAATGTATCATGCAAGTAATCGCTGAAATTGT
>JBBIHB010000061.1:0-2603 GCA_037447215.1 Bacteroidales bacterium | reverse complement strand
ATCTTGACCAAACCCGAAGCATGGATTACCTCTGATTTACCCAGCCAGATACCCACATGCACCACCCTGATAGGCTCTTTTCTTCCATAAAATAAAAGATCACCAGGCTCTAATTCCATGAACTTGTTTTCTGGTGAAACCTTCAGCCCATGCCTGATTTGTTGTGAAGCATCCCTTTCAAGTATCAAGCCGTTAAGAAAATAGACCGTTCTTGTAAATCCGCTGCAATCGAGCGCTTTTGATGAGGTTCCTCCCCACAGGTAGGGAAGTCCACTGAACATCAGCGCTGTTGAAATGACCGATTCTTGTGTTGTTTTAACCTGTTCAGCCCACTGCCTGAATGGAAGAAATCCTTGTTTTTCAACTTTACCGGTCCGTCCATCAGGTAAGCGCACCATGAAACCGGACTCATTTTCCGACAATCTTACTATAATGGTTCCAGCCACCAGGTCGCTGACAATTTTCCCAGAGGTACTTTCAGAGAAAATACTTCCATGTAATCCGTTGAACATCAACCGCTCAGAACCATTCCATTCTTCTAAACCGGGAAACGACATAGGCTGAACAGACGAGGTGTTTGTCCATCCAATATAATTATCGGGTGTCTGGACCAGGAACCAACCCTGCTTCTTTTTTAAAATCCGGACCGGGTTGCCCATTACAGCCTGTGTAACTAACTCTGCAGGATGCGATGGCTTGCTCCGGATGTTGGCCACGCTCACACTGATCAACCCCCAGGTTTTGTCTTCCAGTTCCGGTTCCGGAAGGATCATCATACTATCGGTTATCTGCCAGCCCTTTGACTTGATCATTTCTTTAATTTCTTCAACTGCTTCGGGATATAATGTTTCACCGGTAATAATGATTCCCGCCTGTCTGTCTTTTCTTATTTCGGATTGAAAAATCCCTGTCCGCTTGTCGGGAACAAATTTGCTTTCGATCAGAGCAATATGTGTTCGTAGTGTTTTTACCGGAACAGGCGTACATTGGACACTGAGAAAGAACGCCAACAACACAAAAAGTCGGGGAAAACTGATAAGGATTGATTTCTTCATTTTTCCTGAATTTTCAGTACATTACTTCCATTTTATATTTCCAACGGTTGAAATAGAGATTCTCATCTGCCCATTCCAGTTCGCCCCTTTGAAAGTCCCAGGGTTCGCTCCTGAAGTGATTTTTTTTAGGAGACAATCCAGCCCCGATATCGTCGTTAACAATAAAACGAAAAGAATCTGAACCGGAGATATAAAATTCCCTTTCCTGAAGATTTTCAGAGGGCATTAACCCGAACGACATATCGAGGGGAACCCATCCAACGCCCTCATAATATACCTCACACCAGTCGTGCAAGTTAACTTCACCGGGATGGAGCATCCAGCCACTTTGCCACCGCACCGGTATTCCTTTATACCTTGCAAGCGTCATAAATAATAGCGTAACCATTCCACAATCTCCCCTCATATTTTGCAGTACATAACCTGGAATATAAGGCATCAGGCTATATTCAACAGCTCCCGTCCAGGGTATATTATTGTCAATCCAGTAAAAAATCCTTCTTACAATCTCATCGGGTTCTTTGGTGTTACCTGTAATTTCATCAGCCAATTTCATAATTTCGGGGGTAAACCGGATATGGGGATGTTGTTCGGCAGTGAATTTCCTGTACAACATTGATTCCTTTAAGTAAGGTTTTATTTCCATCGCCCGAAGGTTATAATACCTTGCAAAAGTTGAAATTTCCATGTCGGTACTAAATACTGTTGACTCATTTTCTTTCGCAGTTTTCTCGAAATAGATAGTTCGGTGCAAGGCATTACTTGGTGATAATTGATAAACCGAAGGTTCTGTGTTGTTCAGCTTTTGTAAAATCTGCCCTGCATGGTTTTCCCTTGGAAAAGGCATCCAGCACCGAATTGTTTCACCCGAGGGTACTGTTCCAGGTTGAAGGATTATGAAATAGATCAACCTCATGTCTTCCCGACATACTAAATCACCATTTTGCTGGCTTACAGATAATACATGACGTAGATGGTCAATCCTGAACCGGTCAAAATCATCGGGCTCATCAATTCCCTTTTGGTTATTCAATTTTTTCTGATGGCTGAGTATGCGTTTCAAATTCCCCGCTGCCCTGTTGAAATATCTTATTTCACCGTCAATCATCATCCATTCTATCCAGTTTTTTTCATGGTAACTTGCCCATTCCCCTTTATCTAGTTCTAATCCGTTATCGGCAAGCTTTAAACGGAAAACTGGTTCATTCATTCCAAAATCGATCTGGAAACGATCTGACATTTCGATCAATGAATCCATTCTCCATAGTAACTGAGGATCAGTTATAGTTCTTCGAAGTGAATCAGCAATTTGTCTGGCTTTCGTGAATTCACCCTTAACATAGGCTACTTCAAATGATTTAAGTGGATAATCCGTGACCCTTTTGCATTTACATCCTGAAAAAAGAAAAGTGAAAATAGAAATCCAGACAATATATTTTATCCAATCCCGTAATAAAAAGCCAGTTTTATCCATAATTTTAAACGTTTTTCAGATGGTTTAGCCCCCTATAAATCGGACTATCGTATAGATGGTTAAACAAACATAAT
>JBBIHB010000060.1:0-15745 GCA_037447215.1 Bacteroidales bacterium | reverse complement strand
GTGACCGGGTTTTGATTCTTTCAGGTATTCGGAAAATTCGAAATGGTGAAGTTTGCCAAACCTGGAGTTAAAAATTTTGGGTTCGCCATAGATAGGCTTCCCTTCGAGGTACTGCATAACCGAAAACGAAACCTCCTTGCCCTGACCCAGCGACCTGATTGCCAGTTTTGATGAGCGCAAAACATTGCCCACTGCAAAAATTCCTATTTCCGAAGTTTCATACGTATTCTTATTTACTTCGATGCCTTTGGGCGTTCCAGCCAGTTGGAATGATTTGGTCTGATCGTTAAGTATCCCGGTGGCCACCACAACTGCATCATATTCTTTTTTCAGTTTTGAGCAGTACTCATCGCATACTTCGGTGTTCCCTTTAAAAATTACCCCGGTATTAAGTATGGATTGAATTTCCCTGTCGAGGACTTCTTCCGATAAAATATCGTGGGGTATTGCCGTACGAAGTTGTCCACCCGGTTTGTTGGCCATATCGAACAGCGTGGGTTCCACGCCTTTCAGCCTGAGGTAATACGCAGCCGATAATCCGGCGGGTCCGGCACCGATAATAGCCACACGTTTTCCGATGAGTGGCGGGACCGGCCAGGGGTGAATGTCGTTTTCGTCGCCTACAAAGCGTTTCAGCAGGCATATCGAAACTGCTTCGTCAACCGTCCGGCGGTGACAAATCCCTTCACAGGGTGCAGGGCAAATCCGGCCCAATACAGCGGGCAATGCAATATCGCGTTTCACAACACGGAGCGAATCTTCGAATTTACCGGCAGCAATCAACCGGTTCATTTTCGGAATATTCATGTGTGCCGGACAACCAATCTGACATGGAGCTTCACAGTCGCCCACATGTTCGCTCAAAAGTAGTTCAAGGCCTGTTTTACGGGCATCCTTAAGCTCATCGTCATCAGTTATAATCTGCATCCCTTCGTGAATTGGTGCAGAGCATGAAGGAAACATCCTGCCGGTTGAATGGTCCTTAACCAGGCAAAGCATACAGGAATTGATATGGCCTGTCTGATCGTTCCAGCAAAGGGCCGGAACGTCGAAACCTGCTGCCCTGGCTGCTTTTAACACCGAGGTTCCTTCGGCAACATCAATGGGTGTATTATTTATTTTCAGTTTTACCATATTATTTCACATCAATTGCATCTTCAGGACAAACAGCCCTGCAGGCATCGCATTTTATACATAGCTCCGTATTGATAATATGCCGCTCATGCGGGGTAAATGGGATGGCATCCACAGGGCATTCCTGGGCACAAAGTGTGCACCCGATGCATTTTTCGTTGACAGAATAAGTAATTAATGCAGTACATTTTCCGGTTGGGCACACACCGTTGAGATGGGCTTCGTATTCGTCGCGAAAATACATTAAAGTACTGAAAACCGGGTTTGGTGCTGTTTTACCAAGGCCGCACAAGCTGCCTTTCTGCGTCCAGTGCGCCAGTTTTTCCAGTTCGTCCAGATCGCCGGGTTTGGCTTTTCCTTCGGTAAGGTTGTTCAGGATATCGAGCATCCTCCGGGTTCCAATCCGGCAGAAAGTACATTTGCCGCACGATTCGGCCTGTGTGAAGGAAAGGAAGTAACGGGCGATATCCACCATGCAATCGGTATCGTCGAGAACAACCAAACCACCGGAGCCCATCATGGCTCCCATTTTTGTGAGCGATTCAAAATCTATGGGGGTGTTTCCAAGACGGGCGGGGATGCAGCCACCCGATGGACCACCAACCTGTACGGCTTTGAATTTACGGCCGTTGGCGATACCACCTCCAATTTCGTAAACCACTTTGTTGATGGTAATGCCCATCGGAACTTCGATAAGGCCGCCACGGGCAATTTTTCCGGCAAGGGCAAATACTTTGGTTCCCTTACTGTGTTCGGTTCCAATATTGCTGAAATTATTTGAACCCACACGAATAATGTAAGGTATCTGAGCAAATGTTTCGGTATTGTTCACAAGGGTTGGATGCCCCCATAGTCCATGTTCGGCTGGAAACGGTGGCCTTTTACGCGGATAACCCCTTTTCCCTTCGATGGAAGCAATAAGGGCGGTTTCTTCACCACATACGAATGCACCAGCCCCTTCATAAATTTGCACATGAAAACTAAATCCTGATCCCAGAATGTTATCGCCTAAATAGTTACTTTTTTGACAATGTTTGATCGCTTCCCTTATCCTTTTCACTGCAAGTGGATATTCGGCCCTGATATAAAAATAGCCTTTGTGGGCGCCTACAGCATAACCGCCGATGATCATCCCTTCGATTACACGGTAGGGATACGATTCGAGCAACATTCGGTCCATAAATGCACCTGGGTCGCCTTCATCGCCATTACAGATTACATATTTATCACTGTTATGATGACGGGCAACCAATTCCCATTTCATGCCGGTAGGGAAACCTGCCCCTCCGCGCCCGCGTATCCCGCTCTCACGTACTTCGTGAATAACTTCTTCGGGCTTCATTTCGAGCAGGGCTTTCCGGATGGAAGCAAACCCGCCCCTCGATGTATATTCCTCAATGTCGATCGGGTTCAGGATGCCCCGGTATTCGGTGGCAATAGGTATCTGTTTACCCAGAAACGAGCTTACCTGTTTTTCCCTGATATCGAGTGCATATCGTTCAACACCATCCCATTTTGCGTCGGTCTGTATATATTCAATGGTATCCAGAAACTTACTCCTTAATCTACCGAGAAGTCCGGTTGGTTTGAAATGGCTGTTTACAATATCTTTCACATCTTCGGGCTTCACTTTTGAGTAGAGCGAAGGTTCACCGTTTACCGGGACAATCTCAACAAGAGGCACCTGATGGCACATGCCTACGCAACCCACATGTTTCAGTTTTACACAGAGTCCGATGTTATTAACTGTATGTTCAACGGCTTTCCGGATTTCATCGCTGCCGCTGGCTACACAGCATGAGCCAAGGCCAATCCGGATTTCGCCCTGGATTTGGGTGCCGTCGCTGTTTTTGAATTGCTTTTTTGTTTTGGTATCTTTCTGGCTTTCAAAATCCGAAATCAATTCGTCGATCTGGCTGGTTGTTACATGTCCATAGGTAACCTGGTCGATCTGAACTACCGGGGCCAGGGTGCAACAACCGAGACAACTGACTTTTTCGAGGGTATATTTTCCGGAAACATCAGTATGTTCTTCATCTTTCAGGTTAAATTTTCGTTTAAACGCATCAAAAACCTGACCGGCGCCTTTTACATGACAGGCTGTACCTACGCAGATCTTTATCATGTGTTCACCAACCGGCCTTAACCTGAATTGATGGTAAAAACTTGCCACACTCATTATATCGGCTGGCGTAATTTCCGATATCTGACTTACCCGGCGCAAAGCTTCTTCCGGAAGGAACCTGAATTCTTTCTGGATGGCCTGAAGCACAGGGATAATGGATTTTTTTTCGTGTCCGTTCTCGAAAATGATCCGGTCAACTATATTTATATCAATCGACATACCTGATTTCGTTAATATTCTCTTGTCAGTCTCAGCCTGTCCAATTCTTCGACCAACACTTCAAATTCACTGAGGGTGATAAAGCCACGTTCGAACAACATACTGATGTTTTTCTCCTGATAATCGGGAGATAACCTCTGATCGATGCGCATATATCTGTAACGCATATATTCCCGTTGCCTGATTTTCAGACTTTCAATAAACTCATCCACGGCTTTTCGATCTTTTTTTTCATAAAAAAACGAAATCCTGACCGGAGCCTTGAGCAGTTTCTCAGGCCTGGGTTTAAAAGTGTAAATGGCCCAGAATGCTACCAGAAATGCAAAAGTCGAAGCTGTGGCAACAACGATCATCCTGTTACCTGTAAGCTTTTCAATGAGTGGGGTAATGAAGATGAGCAAAGAAATTAAATTCAGGGATACCGAAATAAATAAGATTATTTTAAGGATAGATGGCTTATAAATCTGAAAAGATTCATCAAATTCAATTACCTCGTATTTACAGGTGTAAATATCCACAGTTTCTTCAATATAACTTGAAATCCTCAGCCTGTCATAATCGAGGTGATATTTGTAAACATCGTTTCCCCTTTTTATTTCAAGTTCTTCCACCATTTTGCCATTATTTTCCAATTGCGTATAATGTGGTGCCTGCCCTGACATAAATTTTTCCTTCAGCAAAAGCTGGTGTGGTAGTAATTTTTGCACCGATTTTCGATTCGGACAACAGATTCTTTTCCCTTTGAAGGGCGAATACGCGAAGACGGCCATCGATATCGAAAATAAAGAGTTTATTATCGGCTACTACAGGCGATGAATAATAGCCTGGCCCATCGTCGTGTTCCCACAATTTTTCACCGGTTTTTGCATCGTATGCAACCAGAACTCCATAACTGGTGGCTACGAATACCATTCCCCCTGCCACAACAGGGCTGGCCACCTCCGAAAGGTATTCATCATCTTTCCAAACCAACTGTCCGTTAGCCGGATTAATGGCCATTAATGTGGCATATTCCTGGGTGGCAAAAACCAATCCTTCGCCAAAAGCAGGAGAGGGGCCCACTTCACCCATCAATCCCCTTGCTGACCAGAGTTCTTTTCCGGTATCGATATCATAACCCGCTACAATCGGATCGGTGACCAGGATAACCTGATATTTTCCGCCCACATTGGCTAAAATTGGGCTGGCCCATGATATTTTTACACTTCGGGGTGTTTCCCACACTGTTTCACCGGTGGCTACATTAAGCGCCAGCAGCCGCTGACCCCTATTAGTGTCATATTGTACAAAAAGTTTATCTTTCCAGCCGATAAGCGATGATGAGTGGCCATAATGGTTGTCGGGGACACCTAAATTTTTCGCCCAGATGCGATTACCCTCCAAATCGAAAGCAATAATATCGCCCGTACCGAATATAGCATACACCCTTATTCCATCAGTATAAACCGATGGTGCGGCAAGGCCGGTATCTTCAGTTGTGCGGGGAGGAGTGGCCGGGCTTCCTGGGATATTATCGGCTGCTTTCGACCAGAGAATCTTTCCATTGATCCTGTCGATGCAATAAACTTCCCTTTTTTGCGGGCTTGCGCCGGTTACAAAGATGCGGTTGCCCCAGATCACAGGCGAGCTGTATCCTGATAAACCCAATGTGGTTTTCCAGAGGATGTTTTTGCCTGATGTTCCGTCGAAATCGATCGGAATATTTTTATGTGCCGAAACACCATGTCCGAATGGCCCCCTGAACGAAGGATAGTTTGCCCTGATCTGAGCAGCATCGGGAAGGGTAGCGGCTACTGATAGTGAAGGTTCGGCTTCGGTCACTGAAATGACTTCATCGCCTGACTCAAGCACTGCTTCTTGTGTGGTTACAGATGTGGGCAACGATGCCGTTCCTTCACCAACTTCAATTATTTCAATTTCAGGATCGGAAACTACAGCTTCAGCAGTTATCTCTTCAACAGTTCCGAATTGGTTCAGATAATCAGTTGTGGCAAACGAAGCTGCAAATGCAAACAGCATAACCGCAGCTCCTCCCACAAGCAACCACTTCTGAGATAACATGCGTGCTTTGATTTCATTTTCCACAATTTTATCGGGAATTTCGATTTTTGCTTTTAGCGACCAGTAAACTTTTAGGGCAATTGCAAAAATTACCGCGCCGAAAAGCAACAAATAACTTCCGGAATTGATCTGCCATTGGGCATTAAAGTAAGCTTTTCTGGCCAAGAGATCAAGTTGTCTGATGTCCTGTTTTAACTCTGTGTTGGCAGGTTCCTGCGATAACCTTTCGATAAGTACTTTCATAGCCTGGCTTTGCAGCGGATCGTTTTTGCTCAATTGCCAGAAATTCAGTAGTATAAGAATTGAAACTACCAGACAAAAAATGCCTGATACTGTAGCTATGTTGGACGATAATTTAATTTTATCCTTGATGCTCATTATTTAAATATATAGTTATCAATTTTTTGGTTTTTTAACAGGACAATAATCCATGCACCTGCCACAACTATAACAGTCGCCAGGATTTGGCAGATAATCGGTGCGGCGGCGGAAAATTACCTGATTAAGCAGGGTCATGGCTATTACAAGGCCAATAAACCCTCCAGCAATGGCGCTTCCGGTGTAAAATTTCTTTCTTATTTTCTGTGCATCTTCCACCAACATTTCCAATGTGCGACCCGAGCTGAGGAAAGTCTGCACATCGAGATTGGTCTCATCATCCCTGATTTCGGGATTTTTTATCAGCAATTCTGCCAGATATACATCCTGATTGGCCCTCGAAAGATAGGTATGCGATTTCATTCCCACCAATGCACCAATTATGACCCAAACGGGGATTAAGACCATATAAAGAATAAATCTGTTACTTTCTGATCTCGACCGGGTAGTAACTTTTGCCTCAGTTGGATAGTCGATTGCATCGAATGGGCAACTGGTGGTGCAAAGTTTACAATGGATACAATGTGCAGGTGTAATGGTAAGGTGCCAGTGCGAAAATTTCGACATCCATTTCAGTAAAACACCATAGGGGCAAAAAAATCTGCAATAAGGCCTACCCACAAACATACCCATCAGCAGGAATGCAATTCCAAGCACAATCATGGTATAAGGTGCATCCATCCGGTAAATACCTATAAACGGGTCGTAGCGACAGATGATGAAGTCGGTGCCGGTGGCTGCATATAAAACTGCCAGGGCAAGATAAATATATGGAATAATACCTAGTGTTTTCCGTAACCAGAAAGGTAAGCTTATGGGATGTATGATGATCAGGTCCTGAATGACCCCCAAAGGACAGGCTCCGGCACAAAAAGTCCGGCCGAAAAAGAGTGCAAAAATGAGTGGGAGAAGGAAAAACAGCAAAACAGTTGCAGATATGGCATATGTCACATCGGAAAACGACAGTACAATATTTTGAATGGAACCAACTGAACAAATACATCCTTCGCGGTAAAAACCGAAATAGAGGAGTGTGAATACCGAAAGCCAGAGAATACCGGGCCTGGACCTTTTTCGCAATGCAAGCCACGAAGCCAGAGATAAAACAACCAAAAGAACAGCAACATCAAAATATTCGAGTGCCATTGACCGGGGTTCAGGAGTTATGGTATCGGGTTGCTCATACCCCGATTCAAATTCGGGTTTTGGAAACCGCTGTTGTGAGGCAGCCGGTATTGAAATAAGAAAATAAAAGGCAGCAAGAATGCAGATTAGTTTTTTCATAGTGGCAGGTTAACTCTCTTTAGTGAAACTTCCTTTTATCTTATATGCTTCGCTTGCTTTAACACGGTGAATGGCCTTTGAAGGGCATACTCTGGCTATAGTGCACTCGTTACAGTTCACACACAGGTTGTGCATGATCTGCAGGTGAAACGAACCGTTCCCGAATGCAGAACAGCCTTTAACACATTTGGCACAGCCAATGCACAGGTCTTCTATTATATGATATTCAAAATATGGCTCTTCAATAAATTTCCGTTCGATGGCAGCTGTGGGGCACAATTGGTTTTCGCCTGCGGTGCTCAGTTCGTTATACCCGGCTTTAAAGTATCCACCACACAGGTCGCAATATCCACATAGATCATAGGCATGTACACACTTGACAGCTGAAGGTGAAAGAACACAATCGGTGGCACACCTTCCACACTGTGTGCATGTAAAAGGGTCGATCTGCCAAACATACCCGTCGCCCGATATATTGCTGGCAGCCATCCCGGCAATCCCACCAAGCGATAGCGCCAGGGAAAGCCGCATCCCGCTTCGGATAAATTCCCTTCTGCTTTTAGCCTTTTCTGTTGCCATATAGAGGTGATTTAATGCGTTGATCCAAATTTTTTGTTATCGCCCTTCCTGAAAACGGCAGCCTGGTCATTGCTACATGATTTCAGCTTTGAACAACTGCCGCAGGTTGATGATAAATTACAAATTCCTTGTTTTTCGACCTTCCCGGTGGCTACCAAATAAGCTGAACCGGCAACCATGCCTCCAAGTAGTAATATTCTGCCGCTGTTTATTAAAAATTCACGTCGTTCCATAGTCTCAGATTTTTTCAAATATCCTGATGCTCCTCTTGTCGGGGTCGCATGCATATACGCGACCATCGTGGTCGGTTGCTATATCGGGAACTTTTCCCTCTTCGATAAACTTTAAAGGTGCAGCCACCACCCCGACAAATTCGCCAGAAGGCTTATATTCCTTAAGCCTGAGAATTCCTTTTTCACTGGTAATCATATTTCCACCGGGTAAAAAGGCTATGTGGGCAGGATTACAGCATCCGGTAAAACCTTTTACATCCGAAAATGTTGCTGTCCAATATCCTCTGAGATAACCATCGAAGGTATAGTTTTCGAGGGCATGTTTTCCGGGGTTCACCACCCATAAATCGCCAAACTCATTTATGGCCAGATCGAAGCATCCTGAGGGAACAATAAACCCATGTAAAACGTCGTCAGAAACTTTTCCCTCAAATTCGATTTCCTTTTCACCTCGAAGATTGAATCGGTAAACCCTGCGGCGACCGGCATCGGCAATAAAAACCTTGTTTTCATAAGTTGCTATGGAAGATATCAGCGAATTTTCCGAAAAATCTTTCCATTCGGAAACGATATTGCCCGCAAAGTCGAGTTGCAGGACAGAATTACGGGTTCCGGCAAAAATATATTCCTGATTGGCTGCAACCGAGAGCGGAGCCGAAGGTAAAATAACATCGACCAGCAGATTACCTTGCATACCGATAATCTGGAGGTTATGGTCGCCTGTAACCAGGAGTCGGTGATCGAAAAAGGCAATTCCGGTTGGTTCATTAAGAGTAAGTTTCAGGTTTCGGGTTTCGCGATAAAGGATTTGCTCCGGTGCAACCTCTTTCATTGCCGACATATCATATTTATAAGGGTTCGATGGTCGCTTCCCCGGTTTATTGCGGGCAAAATCTCCGGCAATTACCGCCACTATAATAATGGCCAGAGCAATCAGAAAAATATAAATTCCTTTTTTATTCATCTTATAGGTTATTTTCTCATGTTAATGCAAACCAATGTTTTCGAGTCTCTGACGATCATAAACCCATCGGCAATGGCAATGGGCGCCCATGCGTCGTGTCCGTCCTCTATCACTCTGGCCTGATCCAGTTCAATATAACCAGTGAGTGAAGGTTGCAATATTAACAAAGTTCCGTCGTCGTTCCATAGGTACATTTTATTGTCGGCAAAAATATAAGGTCCAAGGCCAAATCTTTTATCGGAACCACTCGACCAAATAATTTTCCGTGGATCGGACGGGTGAACGCAAACCAATTGGTTTCGCAGGGTTCCCCCATCTTTGGGAAGTATCCCAAACAGGTGGCCGTTCCAGAGGATAGGGGTTTGCTGTTCACTGGCAAGCCCTTCGCGTGGTGCATAATCTGAAAGTATGTCAACCAAATATTTACCATTTTCAACACTGAGTTGAATCATCATTGCGCCGGCTCCATAACCGGCTGTAATGAATATTTTTCCGTCGGGCATGCATACAGGCGACGGGGCAATCACTGATTTGTTCCATTGGGGAACTTCCCACAATACCGATCCTGCATCCTCGCCATCGGCTGCAATTCCCACCATGCCACCAACAGCGCTATAGACATACATTTTTCGCCCACCGTATGTATAGGGTATAATCGAGGAATGCGACATTTTCCAATTGTTGGGATTTGGCGTTTCAAAGCGTTTTTCACCAGTTGCCATATCCACACCAACCATTAGCGCTTTTCCTCCGGTGGCAAGGATTGCCATATCCCCATCAATCAATGGGCACTGACCAGTGTACCAGAGAGGGACTTCCGATTCGTACTCTTTTTCGATATCGATACCCCATAGGAAATCACCATTCTGACGCGAGAGGCACATAACATGGCACCTTGGCCCAATGGTCAGGATGTAATCTTCTGTTACAGCGGGAACTGTTCTTGACATTCCATGGTTACGTTTAATTGCAACATGGTAACCTCTCCTCCATAATTCCTTACCTGTTGTTAGGGAATAGCACCTCAGTAAATCGGCACGGTCGTCCTCATCGTAGTCGAGTACATATACCAAGCCTTTCCATATTGCGGCGCCAGAGTGGCCTTCACCCAATTTGACCGACCATAAAACATCGGGGCCGGTGGCTCCGAATTTATCTTTCAATTGTACCGGTGAACGTACTATATTGTCGAACATTTCGCCCCTGAACCTTGGCCAGGTTTCTGAAAGTCCAGCATAATCAGTAGAAAAAACCTCGAAAATCTCCCCGATAACTACTTTCTCATCAGAGCCAAAACCCGAACCACGGTTATCAAGTCCCGGAATGCTCTCTGTAAATTCTTTGGTAGGGTCTTTCCCCAGCCACCAAGCCAGTGAAATAACGCCAAAAAGTATGAGTAACCAGGTTGTATATTGAATAAACCTATCGGGTTTCATTTCGGGTTTCAATATATTCATACAAAATTATTCATTAAACCTCGTCATGTACAGGTTTCAGTCAATTATTTAGCGGCCCGGATATCGTAAACGTTCACCACATCGCCATGCCTGATAAAAAGCAATCCATTGTAAATGGATGGATGTGCCCAGTGTGGACCATCCCCGTCGCGCATCTGAAAGGTACTTACAATATTCAATTTGGTACTGTCAGGTTTTACCAGGGCTACATTTCCGCTTCGTTCTTCATATAAATACAACATCCCATCGGCATACACCACTGAGCCTTTGGTATGCCATTCGGTTTCCCAGTTGGTTTTCCCATCAACCCACCTGATCGATGCCCAGTTGCCTTTTGAATTGTCGATCCAGTTAGCTCCGTAAATATTGCCATCCACTTCAACAACCCCGCCATGATGTACATCGAGCACATCATTTTTCCATTTCACTGATATGGAACGACCGTCGTCAGAAAGAGAGAACATTACTGCCTGACGGTTGTAGCCATTCGTGACAAATATTTCACCGTCGCTGTATAGCGGTGTATTGTTGTGGGCTCCACTTCCCTGGCGCCCCTGGTGCAGAGGGGTCATATCGTAATCCCATAAAATTGCACCAGTTCCGGCATCTAAACCCAATAAATGGTTGGCTGTCTGCGCCACGATAATTTTCAATCCTCCACGCTCGATCATCAGGGGTGAAGCATAAGCCCTTTCTCCCCCGAGGCTTTCCGACTTCCATTTAAGTGATCCATCGAGTTTGTTAATTGCGATAACTGAGGTTTCATTGCCTCCTGTGGTATAAAATATGGCATCGTCAACTATCAGCACCGATTCGGAGACCCCCCATCGGTGAAATTCGCCACTGTATCGCGAATGTGCATCTTTCTGCCAGATAATTTTTCCGGATTCCGCATCGAGGCACGAAACCATTCCCTGACCTCCGATCAGGTAAACCCGCCCGTTTTCAATGGCAGGGGTGGAACGTGTTTCAGGGTAACTACGGTTCCATGCTGGTCCGTAACCTTGTTCCCAAAGCAGGTTCCCATCCATATCGAATGCTGAAATAAAATCAGTGGTATCGTTATTCATCCCGGTAACATAAATTTTATTGTTATACACAACGGGTTGTGAATAACCTTTGCCCACGCCTTTAAGGGTGAATAGCAGTTCGGGCCCGTTTTCAGGCAAAACTTCAAGAAGTTCACTACACGAGTATTTGCCATCGCGTCCGGGGCCACGCCATTGAGCGGTAACCTGTGCAATTACAATTGAAGTGTTCAAAAGGAAAACAAGTACCATTAAAAAATTCCTGAAATCATTCATATTTTTATTTTCTTATGTTAAAAACCATTAATATATCCCCGTGACGGATAAAAAGTTTTCCATCACCAATAAACAGATGTGCCCAGTGTGGTCCGGTGCCATCGGTTATCGTGAATGAACTGATCAGATCGAACTTTTCGGGATTTGGATTTACCAATGCTACGTTACCCTTTCGCTCTTCATAAATGTACAGCAACCCGTCAGCATATACAACAGAACCTTTATTTTCCCATTCGGTTTCCCATTTTATTTCACCGGTATTCCAATCCATACAAACCCAGTTCCCTTTTCCGTTGTTAATCCAGTTCGAAGCATATACATAGCCATCGACCAGAACTAAACCATGATGATGATTATCGAGTATTAGGTTGGTAAATTTTTCGGAAACCGATTTGCCATCAGCTTTTAATTCCAGCATCTTTGATGGATAATCGTAACCTTTGGAAATATAAAACTGATCCTGGTGCCATATTGGTGTATTGGCCCATATCAAACCCGTCTGGTTCCATTCTTTCGCTGCAAAATAATTATAACTCCAGATTACTTCACCATTTTCTGGCTGAATGGCAATCAGGTGGGTACCGGTTGCAGCAAGTATGCAACGGTTCCCGTTGTAGTTATAAACAGTAGGTGATACATAGGATCGGGGACCTCCGACTGAGGGAGAACGCCAAATTTCCTTTCCTGTTTTTTTATCGAAAGCCACAATCGATGTTTTATTCCCCCCCGGCGAACAAACAACCAAATTTTCAACAATCAAAGGGCTTTCCGCAACGCCCCATACATGCCATTCGCCTTTATAATCGGAATCAACATTAACACTCCAAACTTCAGCGCCCGATGTAACATCGATGCAGGTAAGCTGGCCAGTACCCGAAAGCACATATGCCATGTTACCATCAATGGTGGGTGAACTGCGGGTGTCGGGGAACGATTGCGCCCATGAACGCCCGTAAGGAACCTGCCATTTTATGTTTCCGCTCATATCCAATGCAGTAAGGTAATCGAGGGTGTCTTTCATCCCGGTGATATAAATTGTACCGTTTGCAAACAGAGGAGATGAATAACCGGTGCCTATTCCTTCAACTTTCAGAAGAAGTTCCGGCCCCTCGGCTGGCCATTTTTTGAGCAGGTTTTTTTCGTTCCTGAAATGGCCATCGCGCATTTCGCCACGCCACTGTACCACCTGTGCATGGATTTGAAAAAAGGTTAACGCTGAAAACAGTATAGTAATGAAAATAATTTTCATATATCAACACTGATAAAATAATGCCGAAACGGCTTATTTAATTTTGTAGGCAATAAGTGTATTTCCGTGCCGAACAAACAAACGACCATTATCGATGACAGGGTGTGCCCAATGTTGAGCCGTACCCAATTCAACTTCGGTTTGTGAAACAACGTTGAATTCTGAGGGTTTTGCTTCGGCAAGGAATAATTCGCCACGGTCGGTGTAACCATACAGCATTCCGTCGGCATAAATAACAGCGCCATTGGCAAGGCCTTTTGCTTCGTATTTAACCTCGCCGGTCTTCCAATCGAGGCACATCCAGAAACGGTTGTTGTCGCCCGATCCGTAGATGTATCCATCAACCAGCACCGCTCCTCCGATCCGGTTGTCCATTTTTTTCTGAAACCATTCCAGTTTTGCAGAACTACCATCAGGTGATAGTTTCAATAATCCTCCCCCTTGTCCATAACCACTGAAATAGAATATGGAGCCATCGTGATAGATGGGTGTATTGGAATGAACACTCCAACGGTTTGGCTGGTTCTGCGCCCACAACATTTTACCATCGGCCACATCAAATCCCATAACATGCGATTCGGTGTGTGTTATGAGCAGTGTCCTTGCGGGAAGTTTAACAATGAGCGGAGAGCAGTAGGCCGATTTCTCTCCTTTACCTTCCGATGACCAAATGAGGTTACCGTTCAAACGGTTGAGGGCAACCACATTGTGTTTTTTACCACCCGGGGTTACAAATAGCTTGTCGCCATCAACCGTGAGAGTTTCTGTAACACCCCATTGGATTTGCTGCCCACCGAATTCCTTAAAAACATCCTTAGTCCATTTTATATCGCCGCTGTTGGCGCTCATGCATGTGACCAACCCAAATGCAGAATAGGCATAAAGCAGGTCGCCCACAACTGTTACCGAACTTCTCGAACCGGGATAGCTTTCCGAAAATTCAGCGCCATAAGGTTTTTTCCAGATTAATTTACCATTTTGCGACAGGGCATAAACAAAACCTGTTGTCCCTTCCATTCCTGTCAGGTAAATCATATTGTTGGAAAATACGGGCGATGAAAAACCTTCGCCTAGGTTATCGAATGTCCATAGAATCTGAGGGCCACTGGCAGGCCAGCTTTTCAATAAACCGGTTTCGGTATAGACCCCGTTTGCAAGTGGTCCACGCCACCTGGTTGGTTCCTGCGAAAATGCTAAAATTGTAACAATGCAGAGTAATCCTGTTAAAATTGTTTTTGCTTTCATATACAATTGATTATTAATTTCATGAGCGTATAAAAATAGTGTGCAGGGTTTTAATTACCAAGTTATTGCACAAAATTTAGGAGCAATTTAAATAATAAAGTATAATTTAACAAACCATTAGGAAGTCGTTAACAATTATGTTTTGCAAACTAATGGCAGCTATTTACTTGTACAACAGATATTTATTTCTCAATTTTGAAAAGTCGTCAATGTCCTGCATCCAAATGGGATAAATATCATCAACCATAAATCTTTTTGTGAATGTTTTTCTGATTTTATCCGATCCGCAAACCTTATCGAACATGTTGAGCCGTGCCGGCTCGCACATTTCAAATACATTCTTATCAGGCCAAAGTTTATGGCATTCCTGTAACACATAGAACTGAACCATCGAAAGATTGGCTTTCTGAAAATCGGTGATATGGAACTGTACACCATGGACCATTATACCTCTTGATACGCTGTAGTAAGGGGTAAAGTGAACCGGCCTGAAATGTATCCCTGGAAGATTCAGGTTTTCAAGGTTTTTTATGAGCTTTCCGGCATCTATCCATTCGGCAGCCATCAATTGAAAGGGTAGGGTATAACCAACTCCGATATTCATTACATATAGTTCGCCCAATATCCCTGAAACCGGATAAAACTGTGAAGAATAGTCGTGGGGTATATGAGGTGATGTGGGAACCCAAGGTAATCCTGTTTTTTCGAATGTCATTTTTCTTTTCCATCTTTTCATCGGTACAACCGTAAGGTTACATTTTACACCATTGGCAAGTAATCCTTCGCCGTTCAGGTATAGGGCCAATTCCCCGACAGTCAGCCCATGAATGTATGGAATTGGATATTGACTGACAAAAGAAATAAATTCCGGTTCAGTTAGTAATCCTTCCATTTTTAACCCGCCAAGTGGGTTAGGCCTGTCAAGTACCACAAGCTCAATATCGTTTTCGGCCGCTGCTTCCATCGCAAGCCCTAATGTACTGATATAGGTGTAGGACCTTGAACCGATATCCTGGATATCATAAACGAGAACATCAATGTTCCTGAGCATTTCAGGAGTAGGCTTCCGGGTTTTTCCATAGATACTATAAACAGGAATACCAGTGTCAGGGTCAGTAAAATTCTCGACATAATCACCGGCTGCGTAATCGCCCCGAACACCGTGTTCAGGACCAAACAAGGCAACCAGTTCCACTCCGGGAGCCTGGTTCAGGATTTCGATGGTGGATTTGAAATCGCTGTTAATTCCTGTCGGATTTGTTATTAATCCTGCTTTTTTGCCTCTCAGAATATCAAAATTCCGCTCGGAAAGAACTTCTATACCGGTTTTTACTTTTTGGGCTTCTGAGTTCTCCGGCCACATTATTAATGCTATAAAAACGATTGTCAACTTTGTTAATTCCTGTTTCATAATCAAAATTTTATATTCGATGAAATTATTCTACTTTTAAAATCTGATGTATTAGCCCCTTAAATCATCGGACGAAGGTATAGATTAATATCTGTACTTTTA
>JBBIHB010000059.1:0-16659 GCA_037447215.1 Bacteroidales bacterium | reverse complement strand
TCACTGTTTACGGTCCGTGGGGGCGCCCCGATATGGCTTATTTTTTATTTACAAAAGCCATAATGAATGGAACCCCGATTAAAGTTTTCAACCATGGCGACCTGTATCGTGATTTTACCTATATTGACGATATTGTTGACGGTATAGCACGAATTATTGAGGAAAGGAATGATATAAAAATTCCCGAAGGAAAGGTTTATAATATCGGCAATTCGACTCCGGTAAACCTGCTTTACTTTATTGAAACCCTGGAAAAAATTATCGGAAAAAAAGCTGTGAAGGAGTATAATCCTATGCAACCGGGTGATGTATATAAAACCTGTGCCGATGTATCGGGACTTGAACAGGATTTTGGTTTTCGGCCACATACTTCAATCGAATACGGGATGCAAATATTTGTGGATTGGTACCGCAGTTATTACAAAATATAAGGTTCAAAGCCGGTTTTAAAACAAGCTGTGAACCTTAAAAAACGGCAGACCTGTAAGCCGGGTTCTGTTTCCGGGGTCGAAAGGACCACCGGTACTCTATCATTTATCTGGCCCCGCCATTGCTGACGGGGTCGTGCAACCTACCCCTCCCGGCAACCTCTGGCCATGGGGCTTCGGGTAACAAAGCGGGCAGCTTTGCCATTGCGGCCGGGATATATTTGGTCTTGCAACCCATGAGACCGTACGGCTTCCGATGTTGCCACCGGAACCGGTGCGCTCTTACCGCACCTTTTCACCCTTACCCCGCCATTGGCGGGACGGTTATTTTCTGTTACGTTGCTTCGGGCTTTCGCCCGACTTCCCGTTAGGAAGCATGGCGCCCTGTGTTGCCCGGACTTTCCTCACCGTTTTGATCTGCACCTCAACGGAGCGATAGAGCGGTCTGCCGCTACAAAATTACTAATTATCCAGGAAATATATTGACGTAATATTTTCGGGGATATTTCACATAAGGTGGTTCAGGAGAGCCTGCCAATTTCTTCTCTTTCACGTTCCAGAAGATTAAAGTATTGCATCGCCATCAGGGTCATGGGGAAAAGTGCAGCAAAAGAACTCAATACTACTGCAATGCCAGTTACTATCCAACGCCAGTGATGTAATCCGGTAACCTGATTTTCAGGATTGGCAAACCTCGAAGGGAAAGACTCTATGATAAAAACAGGAAGGGTAAAAACAATACTGACCATCCACATAAAAAGGATACCGATGATGGCCAGTGAAAAGGTTACCCACCATTGACTTTTAACAAGCATCCATGAACGTACGAGGGAATACCCGGCAGACCTGTTTTCGAAAACACCTATAAAAACAGCCAACGACAAAGAATTGGCTACAACAATTCCCGGTAATATGCAAAATATCAGTCCGATAAGCGATAAAACCGCGACAGAAAACCCTGCAGCCAATGCCCTCAAAGAATTGGGAAATACCATGACTGAAACGTCTGACTGTGAGAAATTTCCTGATCCTTTCCCGATATACAATTGCAGGTAGGTATAAAAAAGAGCTGCAAGCAACGATTGTACAAAAACATTGAAAAGAATAAAAAGCAACAAATTGCCATATAGGCCACCCAATTCGGCAATAAATCGTTCTGGCTCCAATTGATTGATGATTTCGGAAGCTTCAGCAAGCTTTATTTGTATGTAAACCTGAACAATAGCCATCAGTACCATAAATGGGAGAACATAAATCGCCGTCAATCTGGCCAGGGGCTTACATTCAGCTTTAAGGAATTTAAGTGAATCGGTAAGGATTTCTCCGGGTTCCCGTTTTTTTTCAAAAAGCATGGTTTGCAGATGTTGATTCATACAATCGTTGGAGCTTATTAAAATTCAGGTTGTTGATTTGCTCCAAAAGTGGTTTTTTCAATGAAATATTTGTTGCGGTCGGTTGAGTTGCGTGAAACCAGTTCGGCAACAAATCCGGCCAGGAATAACTGAACACCTATGATCATACAAGTTAGTGCCAGGAAGAAGTATGGATTATCAGTTACAAGGGGGGCCCTAATACCCTTTGCAAGCATGGTAAATTTATGCGCACCTACATATACCGCAGAAGCAAATCCGAAGATCATCATAAACGTACCCATCAAACCAAAAAAATGCATGGGTTTTTTCCCGAAACGCGAAATAAAGGTTACCGATAATAAATCGAGGTATCCATTGATAAACCTTTCCAGCCCGAATTTGGTCTGTCCGTATTTTCGGGCCTGATGTTGCACAACTTTTTCGCCGATTTTTTTAAAGCCGGCATGTTTTGCAAGGATGGGGATATAACGGTGCATTTCACCATAAACTTCAATGCTTTTTACCACTTCGCCCCGGTATGCTTTCAGTCCGCAGTTAAAATCGTGCAGTTTTATCCCCGAAGCAAGCCTTGCAGTACTGTTGAAGAGTTTCGAAGGGATCGTTTTCATAATGGGGTCGTGCCTTTTTTTCTTCCATCCCGATACCATGTCGAATTTATCTTCGGCAATCATTTTATATAAACCTGGGATTTCATCGGGACTATCCTGAAGGTCGGCATCCATGGTGATTACCACATTGCCTTGTGCAGCCTCGAATCCACAGAATAAAGCTGCTGATTTTCCGTGGTTCCGCCTGAATTTTATCCCCCGGATATGGGGATTTTTTAAGCTGAGTTGTTCAATAACTGTCCAGGATTGATCGTTGCTGCCATCGTCAACCAGAAGTACTTCATAACTGAATTCATTCCGATCCATAACACTCCCTAACCATTCAACGAGTTCGGGGAGCGATTCTTCTTCATTATATAGGGGAACAACAACCGATATATCCATCTGAAAGTTGATTTGTGAATTAACTGAATATTGCCTCAGGCGATTGTTTTTTTGTGAAAATGGCCGCAATGGCACCGAATATTAATCCCAGAAATGCGCCTCCTAAAACAGCCATTACAGCCATTATACCGGGCGTCTGCATTTTTTTCGACATGGCCAGGGCAGCTTGCATCTGGGCTTCGGGCATTCCCTGTTCATAAAGCCTTTCTTCAGTTTGCAACATCAATTGATCGAGTAAACCAGGGTCGATATATTTATATAGTACAAACGTGAAGACAGCTCCTATAACAGAAGCAAAGACCATAGACAATATGGCAATCACAAGAGCCTGTCCGTATGACATAAAACCACCGAGTGATTTCCGATAGGCAAGCTGGATAATTACTACAGCTGCAATCATTACGATAATGCCCAACCATTGGTTCAATTTTGAAGTCATGTTTCCGGTAGCATAAAATATAACTGTAAGGGCAATGCTTACCAGGGCGTAGTAAAGGCCATATGTCATAGCTGATTTCCAAACACTTTGTTTTTCGGGTTCAAGTTCAGTGTTATTGTTTAGTACATTCTGTTCCATGGTTAATACTTTTTAAATTAATAATACAACAAATATATATGTTTTATTCAGGTTGAATTGAATGTTCAACATACAGCCTGATAATATTTTTACCCTCAATGATGTAAAAACTGTCCAATAAGAATTTATGTGGGTAATTGGTCTGAGGTTTTTTGTCGGTGTTACAATTTTTTCTACTTTTGCGCCGGGTAAGTCCTGTACGACCAGCTCCTGCTGAATTCCCCCAGGGTTGGAAAGCAGCAAGGGTAGGTGGTTGAGCGGTGCGATACAGATAGCTTACCCACTTTTTTTGAAAAGTTCTTTGAAGCAATTTTTTGAGAAATAAATATTGCACAATCGGAATAAAATGTTTTTCTTTGCGCCGCATTTCGGGGAATGCAGGTGTTCATTGGAAGATTCAAACTGAAAAAACTAAGTAATGCCGGATTAGCTCAGTTGGCCAGAGCACGTGATTTGTAATCTCGGGGTCGTCAGTTCGAATCTGACATCCGGCTCAAAGTTCAGATAAAATTTTCAGGGGAGATACCAGAGTGGTCAAATGGGGTAGACTGTAAATCTATTGGCGACGCCTTCGGAGGTTCGAATCCTTCTCTCCCCACCAGGTCAGAGAAATAGCCCCTCAGGATGACCTTATTTTTGCCTTTAATGGCTTTGATAAGCTGGTGTATATTCTCCGAATGTTCTTTTTTGACAATGGTTTGGGCTACGCGATCGAAATCATAAATCGAATATAATTTCCTGATAAGGTTTTGTTTCAGTAGGTTTTCATCATTTATGGAGTGTATGGCTTTTTGCAGGATATTAGCTTCTTCGCGCGAATTATGCAACAGTTTGTCGATTTCCCTGAAATAGGGCGAGTTTTTGTCAACAAAGTAGAGGCCGTCAACCGGGCGGGGAATAATAAATCCAACATCCCTGAAGGTACGGATATAACGTACTACCGTACGTTCAGAGATGTTGAAACGTTGCGAAGTTTCACAGAGCGAACGCCTGATCCCACTTGATAAATAGAGCAGGATTTCGAGCATGCGCTGCAATTTTTCCTGTTCGGTTATTATTCAATGTTTAATTCAGCAGGATGGGTTTGCCCAGTCCGGCTTTTTCAAGTTCTTTGAGCTGGGTTTCGGCATCGCCTGCAATAACATAATACAGATTTTGCGGTTTAATAAATTGTTGCGCCAGCTGGGTATGTTCAGTGGTTGTCAGTTCACGTATGAATTTTTCTTCGTGCCTGACATAGTCGAATGGCTTGTTATAGGTACTGATGCTGGTTAGCATGCCCAATAACGACCCGAGGGTTTCAAACTGTCGGGCATTTGATTTAATGCGGCTGTTTTGCACGAACTGAAGGTCCTCCTCACTGATTCCCTGTATGTATTTCTCCATTTCGGTTTTAAAAATCCCGACCGATTCGAGTGTAGCAGTTGACCTTACGCTGGATGAGGCCACAAATTCACCATAATTTTTCCCGCCCGAAAAACTTGAACGGGCACCATAAGTAAACCCCTTCTCTTCGCGAAGGATAAGGTTCAGAAAACCGTTGAACGAGCCACCCAGTTTATCGTTAACAATGGTAGCAGTGAAGAAACCGGGACTGGACTGGGTAATTGCCGGGCCGCCAATCTGGATTACCGATTGTTTTGCACCGGGAACATCTACAAAATATATTTTTGATTCGGTGGGGGGTACAGGCATTCCGATTTCAGGCATGGAAACATCGAATGGTTTCCATAGTTCCACAAGGTTTTTCGAGGCTTTTATTACACGGTTTTTATCAATATCGCCCACAACATGCAGCCTGGTTACCCTGGTCGATAGGTTTTTGCTGAAATATTCTTTCAGATCATCCATAGTAATGGCTTCAACGGTTTGGGCCGTTCCAGCTGTTTCAGTGGCCAGGATATGCCCTTCGCCATAAACCAGTTTTCGGAATGCCGCAGCTGCCAGCCAAGTGGGGTTGGCCTGATTTCGTTTCAGGTTATTCAGTGTACGCATTTTTATGAGATTGAACTGCACTTCGTCCCACCTGGGCTGGAGCAGGATTTCCTCCACAATGGCCATGGTTTTTTCGAAGTTACGCGCCAATGTGTTTACATTGATGGTTATATTTTCGATCCCGGCATTAACAGAAATTCGCGCCCCGAGCAGGTCGATCACTTCTTCCAGTTCTTCGGGTGTGCGTTTTTTTGTGCCTTCCATCATCATGTCGGCAAGGAATGAAGCTACTCCCGACTTTTCGACCGGGTCGAGCAGGTGGCCGCCGTCGATAACCAATGAATATTGGACCAGTGGAAGCTCACTCTGATTGATTCCCCAAACCCCGATTCCGTTTTTGAGCTTTGCTGTCCATATTTTGGGTAAGGTTATCGAAGGATCGGGACCTTGAGGCGGTTCCACCGAGCGGTTGATACGCGATGGGGTTTTGGTAACGGGGATTTCTTCATCATTGCCTGCGTGAACAACCTCGAGGGCTTCGGTTATGCTCTCTTCAAACACATCGGCTTTCATACTGTTCCCAGCAACCAGGTTTATCTGTCCTTTGGGCACAAAACTGGTAGCTACATAGTTTTTATTTCGGATATACTTTTCAAATACCCGTTTCACATCATCTATAGTTACAGCTTTAATGGCTTCCAGGTCTTTCATGGCCTGACCCGGATCGCCCGCAAATACGTTGTATCGCGCCAATTGCATCGATTTTGACAATACAGCATTGAGCTGGTTGTAAAAACTGGTTTCCATTCCGGCTTTAATGCGTTCAAGGTCATTTTCGGTCAAACCTTCTTTTTCGAAAAGTTCAAATCCATCGAAAATGGCCTTCTCAACATCTGCCAGCGATACCCTGCTGTTGGCGTTTACTGAAATCTGAAAGCGTCCGCCAAGTTCCTGCGACTGGTTGAAAACACCAACCCGAGATGTAAGTTGCCTGTCGCGTACCAGTACTTTATACATAGGTGCTTTCTTTCCATTGCTGAGTATCTGGGCCAGAAAGTTTAATGCATAGCTATCGGGGTGAAACTGCTCAACAGTAGGCCAGGCCATGGTAAGCTGGGGTGTGGTAGCAAAATTATCCTCGTGATAAAGTTTTTTAATTTCAGGTATGGTTACCGGGATTGGCTTCACCTTGGGGATATCTTTTCCCCTTGGAATTTCGCCAAAATATTTTTCAACCATTTTTTTGGCTTCGGCAGTTTCAAAGTCGCCTGCAATTACAAGGGTAGCATTATTGGGTACATAGTATTTTGCATGAAATTCTTTCACATCATCGATGGTGGCATTGAACAAGTCTTCCATTACACCAATAGTTTGCCAACTATAAGGGTGCCCTTGGGGGTAAAAGTTTTTATCCATCACATAGCCCTGGTGGCCATAGGGGCGGTTATCGTAGTTCTGGCGTTTTTCGTTCTGTACAACATTCTGCTGGTTGGCAAAAGCTGACTGCGTTACGGTATTGATAAGGTATCCCATGCGGTCGGCTTCCATCCAAAGCACCATTTCCATGGCATTTTTAGGAACCACCTGATAGTAGTTTGTACCATCCTTATTTGTACTACCGTTAAGAGTGCCCCCTGCATTTTGAATTTTTCTGAAAAACTGGTCCTGTGGTACATTCTCCGATTCCTGGAACATCATGTGTTCAAATAAATGCGCAAATCCGGTTTTGCCGGGAACCTCGCGGCCCGATCCCACATGGTACTGCAATGCAATAGCCACTATGGGGTCTGATTTATCGTGGTGCAAAACCACTTCGAGCCCGTTTGGAAGCATATATTTTTCGAATTTGATTGAAAATTTTTCTTCGGCCATTGCATCCTGAACAAAACCATGTGTGAAAACAAATAGGGTAAATGCCATAATAAATTGTTTCATAATATTTTACATTTATTCATAACCAGGTCTGAAAAATAGGAAAAAGATTGATTTATTGGTTCAGTTTATATGCAATAGTAATTTTTTATGAACTTTTTCAGCATGAATCGGTTTAAACCCCAAAAAACAAACATGAAAGACTTTTTATTCAAATACCGCCTGCCATTGATTTTTGGTACAATTGGTGGAATCGGAGGATTCCTGTATTGGCGCTTTGTAGGATGTTTGTCAGGAACCTGTGTAATTCGTTCTGTATGGTACTGGAGTACGCTTTGGGGTACGGCTGTTGGTTATTTGATTGGAGATTCTTTAAGGGAATTCTTAATCAAAAGAAAGAAAAAGCGGGATGAACGAACGATTTAAAGCACTGATCAATTCTGAAAAGCCCGTATTGGTTGACTTTTATGCCGACTGGTGCGAATCGTGCAAGCTGGTTGCGCCGATGTTGAAAACGGTGAAGAAAGATTTCCGTCAGGTAAAAGTTGCAAAAGTTAATGTTGATCACAACCCGGTCATTGCCCATGCATTTGGGATACGCAGCCTTCCCACAGTAATATTGTTTAAAAAAGGAAAACCGCAATTGATGGTTATAGGATTGGAATCGGTCAACAAAATCAGGGAGGTTGTAGGGAATTATCTCAGATTACAGGCAAGACTCCACTACCCGCTTCATTTTTTCAATTCCTTTTTTAGCCACCTCCAAAGCATCTTCTTCCCAGTAGTTTCTGTTGAACAGTTCAAGTGAAAATACCACCGGAGCCTCTTTTGCCAACATCTCCTTAACAATTTTCTGCATTGGTGCGATGCCATCGCCAGGATATACCCTGCTGCCATCGCTTAATTTTTCCCGTGGAGGGGAATCAGGATAATCATTGAAATGAAACACCTCGATGATGCCTGGCGCAACCAGTTTAAGGCTTTCCCATCCGCTGCCGCCACGGTACATGTGGTAAACATCTGGAAGTATCCGTGCCTCGGGATGATCGGCAACCGCGGCAACATAAAGTGACTGTGCCAGGTTGTGCAGGTTTGTCGAAGCACCCCAGAATTCGAGGTGGGGAACTACGCCTTCCGTCCTTCCAACTTCCAAGATATAACGGTACCGTTCAGCAGCGCGGTCGAGGTTTAACCCGGGTTGCTGGTGGGCGCCCATGGGTGGTGCCGCTATTCTGTGGCAACCTGCTTCAGCAAGCAATCCCATTTCCCGTTTCAGTTGTTCAATACCCCTCGCCCGTGTAGGTTCATCATCCACAATCCATGGGGCAAAACCTATTGCATTTTCAATGCGTAAACCATGATCTTTTGTTCTTCTGGCAAGTTCTTTTGCCGTTCCCCCGCTTTCAATAAATTTCTGAAGAGGATCGAGCCATATCTCGATTCCTGAATAACCTGCCTTTGCTGTGATTTCAAACTCTTTCAGGAAACCGATGTTTTGACCACGTATGGTGCTGACATTAAGGCAATATGATATTTTGTGTTTAGTGGGGGCCGGAGTTAAAACCATTGCTGGAGAAATGGCGGTGCCGGTTGCCAAAAGGCCTAAGCTTTTCAGGATATTGCGACGTGAAACCATAATCAGGCATTTAAATTTTCGTAAAAATAGCAAAACGTTTTACATTGCCCCAAAATCAAAGCAGAGGATCAATTCTTTCGAGGACTTTCTTCCCTGCGTATATAACTTGTTTTTCTGGCCCATGGGCCCCAATGCTTCAGGCTTTTTGAATTTTGTGCCAATCGGGCTATCCCTTTGATTTTTATTTCCGTACCGGTCATCGATCCGTCGAAAAACAGGTTTACGGTTTTATCTTTCCAGACTGTCGGAACCAGAAAGCGGTGGCGGTGCTATCCTTTTTCCATTCCTCGCTCATCATATTTGTCGTGCCCGAAATTGAAGGTTCCAAATCCTTTCAGTTCCCAGCAAGAGGGTACCGGAATGGTTGGCCTATATTCCGATTGCCGGACTACGGTGCAGAAAAACCTCCAGGCAACCGTATGGTCACTTCAGGTTCCTGAAAGGTATTGCACGATGGTTTGCTGAGCCGATAAATTTTGGTAGTACATAATAATATGTTGATGAACAAAAATCGGTATATTTTTTCCCCATATTTTGAATTCAGATTGCAGCATTTTTGGGTAAATTTTTTATGCTTTGAAAAAAATTACGGATTAATACTGAAGCAAACTAATTAATGTTGATATTCTCCAAGGCAATCCAATCTAAAATTTTCCTATTCTGAACAATGTTTGCAGGGATCGACCCTTTAATATTTCCTAATGAAATATCTTCCCCTTTTATTTCAGGGATATCAGAATAATCAAAGTTATTATCGTCATAAATCAATGATTCTTCAGGAATTTCAATACCATATCTGTTTAATAGGATTGCATCCAGGTTATTAAATTTTTTGATTGTTAAAATCTACAACAATGTTTGGTATTAGTTTATTCTTTTTCGCAATTGAAATTGCTTCGTCAATCGATATTTTATTATTTATTCTCATCCCATTCAAATTCCATAGAAATATTATATGCAAAACTATAACAGGCTATAAATTAGATTATTTGTTTCAATTAGTATTCTTCAAAGCAAATAATCTTCCTTTAGTTTTCTGAGCGTAATCAAATCAAATTCACCGAAATGGCTGAACTCTTCCAACGCAATAAATTCTTTGTTCAGCATAAATAATTTACTGTTGAAGCGGTCTTGCGGAAAAGTATTTTCGCTGTGAAACTTTTCCTCGAAGTTGGTAAAATTCAGTTCACAAGCCGATAATTCCCATTCACCTGCATCGTTCATATAAAGAAGGGGTAATGCCTTGTGTCCAGCAAATCATGAGTCTGAACCCGTAAAGGGTATAAGCATTATTTACCAGAAATAAATATTCTTTGGCACCGGCATTTTCATTCATACTGACCTCTATGTTTTAGAGGTTTTCGGGTATTGCATAACACTCAACCGGAAAAACACTGTAATCCCGGCATCAAAATGTGCCTCCCAAACGGCACTGTAGATGCTGGCTAAGCACTTTTTCGAGTGATGCGGCTAACTTGGCGGTTTGATCCACAATGGGCCGATACTGCTCAAATAGTCCTTCATCCATTTTTAAATTGTTTCATGAATAGTTTGTAAGTAAATATTTTCAGGGTGAAACGAATATGAAGTATGGTTAAATAAAATTTCTCCCTGTTTATGTCAATATAAAATTATATACTTGAATTTATTACTTTGCTGTTTTTTTGGATTAACCAGGATTTTAACCATGAACAGGATTTTATTATCAATTACAGCATTTGTGTGTTTTGCATGGGCTGTGCAATCGCAGAACACAAAAAGGTTTATGTACCAGGATACCAGTTTACCGTTACAGGAACGTGTATCGTTGCTGGTATCGGAGATGACATTGGAAGAAAAAATAGGTCAGATGCTTTATAATGCACCAGCCATTCCCAGGTTAGGGGTTCCTGAATACAACTGGTGGAACGAATGTTTGCACGGAGTGGCAAGGGCGGGTTATGCAACAGTTTTCCCGCAGTCGATTACCATTGCCGGGTCGTGGGATAAGGAACTGATGCACCGTGTGGCTACTGTAATTTCGGATGAAGCCCGTGCCAAACATCACGAATTTGTGCGAAGGGGTAAAAGTGGAATTTATCAGGGTTTGACTTTTTGGTCGCCCAACATCAATATATTTCGCGATCCGAGATGGGGCCGCGGCCATGAAACCTATGGTGAGGATCCTTACCTTACCGGGAATATGGGGGCAGAATTTGTCAAAGGCCTTCAGGGCGACCATCCCGATTACCTGAAAGTGGTCGCAACGGCTAAACATTATGCAGTTCACTCTGGACCTGAGCCATTGCGTCACGTGTTCAATGCCAATGTCAGCGATCGCGACCTATATGAAACCTATTTGCCGGCATTCAGGGCATTGGTTGTTGATGGAAAAGCCCATTCTGTGATGTGTGCCTATAACCAGTTCAGGGGCGATCCGGCTTGTGCAAATCCAACCCTGTACAAGATTCTTCGCGAAGATTGGGGATTTAATGGTTATATTGTTACCGACTGTTGGGCAATAAGCGATTTCTTCACGTTTCAGAATTATTCGAAAGATGCTGCCGAGGCTTCAGCAGTGGCTGTCAATGTGGGTACCGATCTGAATTGCGGAGTATCTTATGCAAAACTTGGGGATGCCATAAAAAGAGGGTTAACTGATGAAGATGCCATTGATGTGGCTGTTAGCCGTCTTTTTGAAGCCCGGTTCCGCCTCGGAATGTTCGATCCGTTGGAGAAAGTACCTTATGCGCAGATTCCTTTCAGTGTAAATGCTTCGGACAAGCATAACACCCTTGCCCGCGAAGCTGCTCAAAAAAGTATGATACTTCTTAAAAACGAAAACAACATACTGCCATTGTCGCGGGATGTGAAAACCATTGCCGTAATAGGGCCCAATGCCGATAACTGGGAGGCATTGTTAGGTAATTACAACGGAATTCCAAAGAATCCGGTAACCGTATTGCAGGGATTGAAAAATAAACTGGAACCCCGCACAAGAATTTTGTTTGCCGAAGGCAGTCACCTGGCCGATGAAGTTCATAACCTTCATCCCATACCATCGGTCTATTTTCAGACTGACGATGGCCGTCAGGGTATAAAAGGAGAATATTTTGCCAATGCCGAACTCAAAGGCGAACCTGCCTTTATCCGGATCGACGATAATATCGACTTCTACTGGGAATCGCACTCTCCTGCGCCCGAACTGCCCGACGATGATTTCGGCATCCGGTGGACAGGTTACCTAGTGCCCCCGGTTACTGGTACATACCATATCGGGAGCTGGGGTATGCCAACCCTGACTGTATGGATAGAAGGTGAAAAAATCCTGACACAAAATTCGGAACATCATGCATTCCACAACGAAAAAGCCATGAACCTCGAAGCCGGCAAAAAATACAAAGTGGTTTACGAATACCGCAACTGGTATGGCGATGGCGATGCAAGGCTTTTATGGGCGTTGCCCAATCCGGATATGCAGCAACAAGCCCTTGAAGTAGCCCGTCAGGCCGATGTGGTTGTGCTGGTTCTTGGACTTTCGCAGCGGCTCGAAGGGGAAGAGATGCCCATAAAAGTTGATGGTTTTGAGGGAGGTGACCGTACCCACCTTAATCTGCCACGCGTTCAGGAAGAACTTATGAAAGCGATAAAGTCAACAGGAAAACCAACTGTTCTGGTCTTACTAAACGGCAGTGCCCTTTCGGTAAATTATGCAGCCGAAAATATGGATGCCATCCTGTCGGCAGGATACCCAGGACAGGAAGGTGGCAATGCTGTTGCCGATGTCCTGATGGGCGATTATAACCCCGCAGGCAGGCTTCCGGTTACCTATTACAAATCGGTCGATCAGTTGCCGCCTTTTAATGATTATGATATGAAAGAACGAACCTATCGCTATTTCACTGGACAACCTTTATATCCGTTTGGGTATGGCCTTAGTTACACCACTTTTGCCTATAGCGAGTTGAAAGTACCGCAAACAGTAGTCGCCGGTCAACCAGTAATGATTTCTGTAAAAGTTACCAATACCGGCCAGCGGGCAGGAGAGGAGGTTGTTCAGCTATACCTGACCGATGAAAAGGCTTCGACCCCCCGGCCAATCCGTCAGCTCGAAGGTTTTGAGCGGATTATGCTCCGGCCGGGCGAATCGAAAGTGGTGGAGTTCAACCTCGATCCCCGCCAGTTGTCCATCATCAACAATAAAAATCAGCGGGTAATCGAACCCGGATGGTTTACCATTGCTGTGGGAGGAAAGCAACCTGGATTTACAGGTAATGCCGATGCATATACCACCGATGTGGTAACCGGCCGGTTCAGGGTGACTGGCAGGGAGTTCACGTTTGCGGTAAAATAACTTTGGATTTTCTGTTTTCCTGATTTTTATGGGAATATTTGCAGTGACTGGCACATATTCCCGCAGAGTTACATTTGCGTTGTGTGATTTAACCCCGGTATAAACAAAAGCTAACGTTTTTGTGAAAATATTACCTTTGTTATTGAAGTGGACCAATAAAAAAATCGTTATTTACCAACCTATAAAAGAACCATTATGAAGAAAATAGTCATAATAGCATTATTTGCTTTTATAACACTGGTATTACAGGCACAGAATTACGGACTTCATTCACCCGATGGTAAACTGTCAATTGCCGTTGAGGTAAATCAGGGCATCGGGGTAATACTGAAAAAGCAGGATCAGGTTGCGGTGAAGCTCAGTAATATTTTAATGGTAACTAGCCCGGAACTAGCCAACAAAACCGACTGGCGGGTGCAACGTACCGTGCGCAATTCGGTCAATGAAACTGTTATTCCTGAAATCAGGGAGAAAGCAGAGGCATTGATCAATGCATACAACGAACTGGAAATTCGCTTTCGTGCCGGGAATTCCATCACATTCAGGCTTTTCGACGAAGGCCTTGCCTACCGGTTTTCGACTACTGTACGCGACAGCCTCACCATTTACCGCGAAAACCTTCATATTGCCTTCGATCAGGCAGACTCGGTCCGATTTCAGTCGTCGGGCAGTTTCAACTCGTCATACGAAACACCTTACGAGCACGAAATAATTTCCGGGATTGAAAAAGGGAAACTGCTTTGTCTGCCGCTTCTGGTAGAAAAACAAAACGGGCAGAAAGTGATGATGGCCGAAGCTGACCTTTACAACTATCCTGCCCTTTGGATCAGTAGTAACGGTGGTCCGACTTTTTCGGCAACAAACCCGGAGTACCCAAACAAATTGACCAATTCCGGAAGTTTATACAACCACTATCAGGTTGCCGGTACCCACGATTATATCGCAAGGGTAAAGGGAACAAGAACTTATCCGTGGCGCATTTTTGCTGTTGCCGATAACGAAGCCGGCCTGGTGGACAACAATATGGTTTATTTGCTGGCAACTCCATGCGCACTCGACAATGTTTCGTGGATTAAGCCTGGAGTCGTAATGTTCGATTGGTGGGCCAAAAACAATATCTATGGTGTTGATTTCAAGGCTGGTATCAACACCGAAACCGCCAAATATTTCATTGATTTCTGTGCTGAATATGGTTTTCGCTATTTTCTTTTCGATGATGGATGGAGCCCGTTGGATGATTTACTTAACCCGATTGATGGCCTCGACATGGAAGAAGTTACCGCCTATGCGGCCAAAAAAGGGGTGGATGTGATGCTGTGGGTAATTTGGCACGCCCTCGAAAAACAATGGGACCAGGCCTTCGACCTCTTTGAAAAATGGGGTATAAAAGGGATAAAGATGGATTTTATGAATCGCGACGACCAGCCTATGGTTGAGTTTTACGAAGCCGTTGCCAGGAAGGCTGCCGAAAAAAAGATGGTGGTGAATTATCACGGGGCATACACCCCCCGGGGTTTGCGGCGCAAATACCCGAATGTACTTACCCGCGAAGGGCTTATAGAATTTGAGTATAACGGATGGACCAACCATGCCAACCCGCAGCATCATAACCTGTTGCCCTATATTCGCATGTTTTCAGGGCCAATGGATTACATACCGGGTACAATGAGAAACTCCACCAAAGATAATTTCAGACCGGTGGGCGATTATCCCATGGGACAGGGTACCCGCGCCCATGCGATGGCTTTATGGGTGGTGCTTAACAGTCCAATGACCATGCTGCCCGATTCACCTTCGGATTATTACAGGGAGGCGGAGTGCACTGAATTTATGGCACATCTCCCCGTTACCTGGGACGAATCGCGCCTGCTCGATGGAAAGATTGAAAAATTTACGGTTATGGCACGCCGATCGGGCGAAAAATGGTTTGTTGGTGCTATTACCAACTGGGATGCACGCCATATTGAACTGGAAACCGGATTTCTATCCCCGGGCAATTACCGCCTGGAAGCAATTGCAGATGGAGTTAATGCAGATAAAAGGGCCGAAGACTACCGGAAAGTAGAAAAGGTATTTACAGCCGGTGAAATATTGAATCTTAACCTTGCTCCCGGGGGTGGATGGGTAGCCCGAATCGTCCCGGAATAGAGAGATGCCGGTTGGAGTAAAATTGGCAGTGTGCATTAAGAATCAGGTGCGACCATAATAAATCAAAACCAGATTAAAACAGAGCTTGATAAAGATAAACAGTTGATATAAAAAGATGCCAGGTCAAATTTGTTGGCCGGTGACCTTTCAGTAATAAATATTCCCCCCATCGATGCCATACGATTCATATTGATGAAGGGGAATGCTGGTAGTTGATTCTATCGAAAAATAACCATAACCGTTTATAATATTTGAAGGGATGTTGACGGGCTCAGTAAAAGGCCCATCGCTGTATGACTGCTGTTTAATGCTCTTAAAATAGTTATAGGCGCCTTCTGAAATATTTTTAGCCTGCATTAATACGGTATGTTGCTTTAATAAAATTTCCTTATTGGGATTGATTTGTTTGATCTCGTCATAGCTATAAGCCTTTATATCATTCCTGCTCATCAGAAAGCTAAGCTTAATTTTACCTTGGGTAAAGAACATATCAGAAGCTAAATATTTACTGAATCCGTAGGCCGAGGTAACCTGATCTGAAAAAGCAGCATCTGTTTGGATCAGGCCCGGGTGTTCATATAAAATAGTCCGGTCGGTTGTGTATAGCATTGGTAACATGTTGCCATAAATTGCAGGCGGAAAAATGAACATGCTCAATACATAATAGTTTTTTTCAGGTTCTGTATCCGAGATGGTTACTTCAACCGGGTAATACTGGTTCCTGTTAACCGGAGGGCCGTATCCCCCGTAATAGTAATAATTATAATCCAGAAACTCAATTCTCCTGAACTCCCTCTCCATAACCACAGAAGTGTCGATTTTTGCCGATTCAAAAACAAGGCCTTTTGCAGCTTTTTCCTCTGCATAAACGCTTTCGACCCCTTCTGCATCAATCTCCAGGCGGTATGTATTCCCAACAGAAAGCGCCATATTAAAACGTTGTATAACCAGAGAACCATCTCCTTGCAAATAATATTCGGCCAGGCTATCCGGGAAATTTTTATTGCTTTCGGGGTCAAATGCAATGCTTAGCATGAGTTGCCTGTTTTCGAATAATTTCAAATTGCCTTTGCCCACAGGTTTAGAAATTTGCCAACCTATTGCCGGGGTTGTCGTACTGATAGTCGCCTTAAAAGATTTGTTGTTAATATCAATAACGGCATCGACAGCCAGTTTAGGCTGAAATAACCCTGTATCCACATCGAAGTCCTTAACAAACATATCTTTGCAACCAATCATTATTAATGCAATAAGGAGTGTAGTTATAATATTTACGATAACTCTTTTCATGACCTTCTCATTTAAAATTTAAACACTGTTGTCCGGTAAAAAAATTTAACCGGGTCAGATTTTGAAAATCTAACC
>JBBIHB010000058.1:0-17474 GCA_037447215.1 Bacteroidales bacterium | reverse complement strand
CCTAATATTTTTTTCATGTGGTTTTGATTTTTATAGTTTTATTTATAATTTAGCCGTTACATTTTGAAAGCAATTCACAATAAGGATTATTCCGTTGTGAAAACATTTAAAGCGGCCTTATCGGGTCGCTTTCGTTTTGAATTTAAATTATCCGGAATATTGCCCGTTTGCTGTTGCATATGAAAATTTTTCCGTAAAAATAACAAATTGATTTTCAAATTACAAAGCTTTCTATTGAAAAACAAACGTATTATGGCAAATAAAACCGCTTAAAAATTCAGAAGATTAAACACACAATTCAGTAAAATGGGAAATGGAAATAGAGTGTAAATTAACTCCCCCTAACCTCTATAACAACTATCTCCGATCGGCTATTGGTGCGGATGGGCGGGCCCCATGTCCCGTAACCCGATGAAACATAAAAGTGAGTATTTCCGATTTTACCATAACCCCGGCTGATTTCGAAAATGGCATTGGTTACATAATTAAAAGGCCACATCTGCCCGTGATGGGTATGCCCTGAAACCTGAATATCGACACCCGTTCCGGCAACATCCGACAACCGGTAGGGTTGATGGTCCATCATCAGAATGGGTTTTGATCGGTCAATCCCTTCGAGGAGTTCATCAATTGTCTTGCGGGCCCTGCCATCCATCTGCTGAACCGTAATGTCATCGCGGCCTGCTATAACCAGTCCTGCAGGCAATACAACGGCTGTATCGCGCAGCACGGTAATATTATGATCACGCAAATATACATCAGCGGCTTTTGCCCCACCATAAAACTCGTGATTGCCCAATACGGCAAACACGCCATGCCGGGCATTCAGGTTTTTCAGCAGGTCGCCCATATTGTCCTGAATTACCGGACCTAAATCCTCATCGAATATATCGCCTGCAAGCAGCACAATATCAGCATTCTGCCTGTTCACCAGTTCAACCATCCTATCGAGCCTGCCATTGGAGATCATCATGCCCAGATGGATATCAGATACCAGTACAACCCGTTGTTTCCCTTCCGGAACCGCTTTGTCGAGGACAATCTCCTGAAATCGGACAACCGGAATTTTAGCAAAATAATAACCAAACGAAAAAATGATGGCCGTCAGTGCATATACTGAAACCACAACTACCTTACCTTTTTCGGACAGCCAGCCAAACCTGAAAGCATCCGAAAATCCGAAGATGCCATTTATACCCCGTGCCAGATCAATAACCAGAAATATCAGGGTCAGGTATGTCATAGCTCCAAGCCACCACGAACCCGACTTAACAAAAGGTTCGGCCAGCCACATGGGCAAAGCCTGCTCGGCAAACCTACCGAACATATAAGAAAATGCCAAAACCCAGAATAATATTGCTGCAATCCACCATCCTGTACCCGATGAGGGAAATATGGAACGGGTACGCGAAAATATGTAGATATTAACCAAAAAGTTAACCAGAAATACAACCGAAAAAAATATTATAAATGCCATTTTGTTCATCATGATTAATTTGTTTGAGAATTAAACCGAATATTACAACAAAAGTTCAGGAACAATTTTGGACAACATTGACCTGTAAGATAATTTTTTTGTTATAGAAAGTTTTTTTTGCTTCAACGTCTCATTTTTTAAATATTTTCATTCATTTTTGTAACAAATCAGAATAAAAACTCAAGAAAAAATAAAATTTTATGCCAAAAAGAGATGATCTCCGTAAAATCATGATAATAGGTTCTGGACCTATCGTTATTGGCCAGGCCTGTGAATTCGACTACTCAGGAACTCAGGCATGCAAAGCGCTACGTTCGCTCGGGTACGAAATTGTGCTGGTCAATTCAAATCCGGCCACTATAATGACCGATCCCGAAATGGCCGATTACACCTATATTGAACCACTGAATATATATGCTTTGACAGAAATCATCAAAAAAGAAAGGCCAGATGCATTGTTGCCCAACCTCGGTGGACAAACAGCGCTTAACCTGTCGTTGCAGCTTGCCAATGAGGGAATTCTCGATCGGTACAATGTCAAGGTTATCGGGGTAAACCTGAAAGCCATTGAAAAAGGTGAAGACCGGACGGAGTTTAAAAATTCGATGGCACGCCTTTCGATTGAGATGCCACGCTCGACAGCAGTTATCACAGTTGAAGATGCCGAAAAAGTTGCTGAAGAGCTTGGATTTCCATTGGTAATAAGGCCCGCCTATACCATGGGAGGAACTGGCGGTGGACTGGTTTATAACGTTGAGGAGTTGAGGTTGATTGCTGCACGCGGAATTGCCGCCAGCATGATTGGCCAGATTCTGGTCGAAGAATCGGTACTCGGATGGGAAGAACTGGAACTTGAAGTGGTTCGCGACTCTAAAAACCAGATGATTACCGTTTGTTTTATCGAAAATGTAGATGCAATTGGAGTTCATACCGGTGATTCGTTTTGCACTGCACCGATGCTTACAATTTCGGAAAAGTTGCAAAAGCAGCTGCAGGAATATGCATACCGCATTGTTGAGGATATTGGTGTAATTGGGGGCACCAATGTGCAGTTTGCCCACGATCCCAAAACCGGTCGGATTGTGGTTATCGAGATTAACCCACGCACATCACGCTCATCAGCACTAGCATCAAAAGCCACTGGTTTTCCCATTGCCCTCATTTCGGCATTGCTGGCAGGCGGAATCACCCTCGACGAAATCCCATACTGGAGAGCAGGGACACTGGAAAAGTACACACCATGGGGCGACTATGTGGTAGTGAAATTTGCCAAATGGGCGTTCGAAAAGTTCGACGGACTGAAAGATAAACTGGGTACCCAGATGCAGGCGGTGGGCGAAGTAATGAGCATCGGAAAAAATTATAAAGAGGCATTTCATAAGGCAATACGGTCACTGGAAAACGGCAGGTACGGACTTGGATTTGCAAAGGATTTCAATTCGAAAACATCCGAGGAACTGATGCTGCTTCTGAACGAACCTTCGAGCGAACGCCAGTTTATTATGTACGAAGCCCTTCGAAAAGGCGCTACAGTTGAACAGCTACACCGGAAAACCTACATAAAAGCATGGTTTATAGAGCAAATGAAGGAACTGGTTGAACTGGAAGAGAAAATACTGAAATACAAAGGGTCATCCCTTCCCGACCAGTTATTGGTACAGGCAAAAAAGGATGGATTTTCGGATAAATACCTGGCAAAACTGTTGGGCCTTCCGGAAAATGAAATCAGGAAACAAAGGATTTCCCTCGGAATGGAAGAATCATGGGAAGAAGTGCCGGTTAGCGGTGCAGATGCTGCATATTATTTCTCGACTTACAATGCCCCAAAACAAGTTAAACCCGATGAATGTAAAAAAATCATGGTACTTGGAGGGGGCCCCAACCGTATCGGGCAAGGTATCGAGTTCGACTATTGCTGTGTTCATGCAGCCTTTGCTATCCGCGATGCAGGTTTCGAATCCATAATGGTCAATTGCAATCCTGAAACGGTTTCGACCGATTATGATACATCGGGAAGGCTTTATTTTGAGCCACTTACAGTTGAAGATGTACTCAGCATTTACGAAAATGAGAAACCCGATGGCGTGATTGTGCAATTTGGTGGACAAACACCTTTAAACATAGCCCGCGATCTCGAGGCCAACGGTGTTAAAATAATCGGTACCAGCCCTGAAACTATCGACCTGGCCGAAGACCGTGACCGCTTCAGGCAGATAATGGAAAAACTGAATATACCCCAACCTCCGTCGGGCATGGCCAGCAATCTCGGTGAAGCGATTGAAATTGCCAGCCGAATAGGCTATCCGCTTATGGTACGCCCATCGTATGTCCTGGGTGGCCGTGGAATGAAAATCGTCCTTGATGAAGCTATGCTCAGGCAATATGTAACAGCTGCCGTTGATGTTACACCAGACCGGCCTCTGCTGATCGATATGTTCCTTGAAGACGCCATTGAAGCGGAAGCCGATGCCATTGCCGATGGTACCGATGCCTTTGTACCGGCTGTAATGCAGCATATTGAATATGCCGGAATCCATTCAGGAGACTCAGCGTGTGTTATCCCGCCGGTAATTATTCCCGAAAAACTGGTTGAAACCATTGAAGATTATACCCGCCGTATTGCCATCGAGATGAAGGTGGTTGGGTTAATGAATATTCAATATGCCATTTACAAGGATGTTGTTTATATCCTCGAAGCAAACCCCCGTGCATCGCGAACTGTCCCGTTGGTTTCAAAAATCTGTAATATCCCGATGGCCAAAATTGCCACCCAAATCGTATTGGGTAAAAAACTTTCCGATTTTAACCTTAAAAAACAAAAAATCAACCATTTCGGGGTTAAGGAATCGGTTTTTCCCTTTAATATGTTTCCTGATGTGGATCCGGTATTAGGCCCCGAAATGCGCTCCACAGGAGAGGTTCTTGGTATGGCCGATTCATTCGGGCTAGCATTTTTTAAATCGCAGGAAGCAACCAAAACTCCCCTACCCACTTCAGGTACGGTACTGATCACTATCGGCGACCGCGACAAAGATAAAATTCTGGCCACCGCCCGCAATTTCCGGGATATGGGTTTCAAAATAATGGCTACTTCAGGTACCAAAGACTTCCTTGGTAAACATGGGATCAAAGCGATGTTTATCAATAAACTGCATGAAGCCAGGCCGAATATACTTGATGCCATTGTAAATGGACATATCGACCTGGTAGTGAATACTCCTGCCGGAAAACAGAGTGAATACGACGATTCTTATATACGGAAAAGCGCCATTAAATACAATATTCCCTACATAACCACAACAGCTGCGGCTTATGCTGCCTCTCAAGGCATCAGGGAAAGGCGTAACGGAAGTTACCAGGTTAGGTCATTACAGGAGTATCATGCTGCTATTGAAAAATGACCTGGAAAATTCCCTATCCTTGGAAATTTAAATTATTAATAACCTGGTAATTACCAATGTTGCATATTGGTTTTCATTCAAGAGGTACCGTGATTTTCATCAGAAAATCCTGAAGACCGGGTTTTAGCAATGGCAAAAGTTTTTGTCTTACCATACTGTGGTAATGGTTTATCCAGTTGATTTCGGCAGGGGATAATAATTCCATGTCGATAAGGTTACAATCAATCGGGCAAAGAGTTAATGTTTCAAAGCAGAGAAAACGCCCGAAAGGGGTTGATTCTTTTTCCACACAAACCATCATATTCTCGGTGCGAATGCCATATAAACCAGGACGATAAAGTGCGGGTTCATTCGAAAAAACCATTCCGGGCTGAATATCATTAAGGTTAACCTCTTGCCTGATACTGGCCGGCCCCTCATGAACATTCAGGAAATGCCCTACCCCATGTCCGGTGCCATGCCCATAATTCAGGCCATTTTCCCATAGGGCCTGGCGGGCAAGGATATCGAGGTGCATACCTTTGGTCCCGGCAGGGAATACAGCCTTCGAAAGCCGGATCATCCCTTTTAGCACCAGTGTAAAATCGCGTTTCTGCTCTGGGGTAACCGGCCCGATTGCCACAGTCCGGGTAATATCGGTAGTGCCGGTAATGTATTGTCCTCCCGAATCGAACAAAAGGATTCCCTCAGGTAATATTAGGTTTGCATTATGCTCATCAACGGTAAGATGGACTATTGCGCCATGATCGGCATAACCCACAATAGGTGCAAAACTTTCGCCTCTGAAACCAGGCTGTTTTGCCCTGAAAAAAGCTAGTTTCCTGCCAATATGATACTCATTTAGCGGAGATTTTCCAATTTTCTCCGATAGCCATTTCAGAAATTCAACCATGGCTATACCATCCTGTAACATAGCTTCCCTGAACCCATTCAGTTCGGTGCTGTTTTTTACAGCTTTAAAATTTGCCGCAATGGAAGTTCCTTCGACAATAAGGTTAATGTGCCGCACCGATTCCCAAACCGATGTATTGGTGGTTGCCGGATCGATAAACAAGTATTCACCGGAAATATTTGTCAGGAAACTGTAGAACCCATCGTAATCTTGCACTTCAATCCCTTCATTCTTCAAATTTTCCTGAATATCATCCGATAATGACCCTTTATTTATGAAAACAATTTTTTTAGTTCCCGAAAAGTACCCAAATCCATAAAAAACAGGGTTATAGGGTATATCATTTCCCCGTAGGTTGAGAGTCCATGCCAGGTCGTCGAGAGCGCTCACAATTGTTCCTGTAGCGCCTTTCGACAATGCAAAGTCAATAATCCTGGTAATTTTGTCGGCTCGGCTTTCGCCAGTGACTGAAATATCGAGTTCAAAAACTGATTTATTGGGCCATGCCGGCCGGTTTTCCCATATCTGGTCAATCGCATGGGGCATAAAGACCATTTTTACGTTGAGGCCTTTTAATTCCTTTTCGAAAATACGGTATGTTGCCAATGGCAATGAAACCGGATCAACCCCTAATTTTGCCGACTGTTTCAGGTTGCGTTTCAGCCATTCAACTACCGGGACAGCATCAGGAACCCTCAGTTTATACATATTTATACCAGTGCCGGCCAATTGCTCTCCGGCCTGGATAAAATAGCGGCTATCAGTCCATAGTCCCGCACTTTCAGGGGTTACTACCACTTCGCCAAACGATCCGGAAAAACCGGTTATATACTTCCGGGTTTGCCACCGGTCGCATAAATATTCACTCATGTGTGGATCGGTACCCGAAATGAAGAAAACATCAAGCCCTTCGCTCTCCATAAGCTTGCGTAAGGTTGCCAGCCGGTTTCTAATTTTAGTTTTCATTGGCTGCAATTTCTTTTACAAAATATCGGATTGAGGGTGCCGGAATTTCAGCAGGGTCAATTTCGCCGGGAATTACCCATTCAAAGCCGCTTATGTCATCATTGGCTATAATCCTGTCTGTTGAGTCCACCTTAACACTGAAAGCCAAATCGGTGGTAAACACAACAATCCCTGAAAAGCGGTATTCATTTGCTCTTGAAACCAGGTATTTCATTTCCGTGACCTCCACGCCAAGTTCTTCCCTGATTTCACGCATGACTGCTTCTTCGGCGGTTTCCAATGGATCAATAAATCCACCGGGCAAGTCAAATTTCCCTTTATCGGGATCAATTGCCCGGCGGGTTAGCAGCAATTTCCCCTCATTGTTAAAAATCAGGCAGGCAACTGCAGCAGCTGAATTTACATAATAGTGGAATTTGCATTGATTACATTTCAACGACCTCTCACCTGAAGGATGAAATTCAGGTGAGCCGCATCGGGGACAATATTTAAAAACATGAACAGGATGTGACATAACCTAACCATTAATATTTCATCATACGGTCCATATCGCGGCCATGGTCACGTTCTTTGATGCTTTCGCGCTTATCGTAAACTTTCTTACCCTTGCACAGGCCAATTTCGAGCTTTGCCAACCCTTTTTCGTTGATAAATAGTTTTAAAGGAATAATGGTTAACCCCGATTCTTTGACTTTTTTCTGCCATTTTGCCAATTCCCGGCGTTGGAGGAGCAATTTTCGGTCGCGTTTGGCAATATGGTTGTTGATAGTCCCAAATTCATATTCGGCAATGTGAAGGTTTTTCACATACAACTCATTCGCCTCATAGTGGCAGTAAGAATCGGTGAGATTGGCCCTTCCGCTCCGGATGGATTTGATTTCGGTACCAAGCAATTTGATACCGGCTGTAAAGGTTTCCAGAATTTCGTACTCAAAAAATGCCTTTTTATTTTTTATCAGTATATTCGACGACGAATGTGCCATGCCTCACAATGAATCTTTTCAATTATACAAAGCTCTATTGTTTTTTAATGAATGGCAAAAGTAGCCAATTTAGCCGACATTCTTATCGGGAAGTCTTCTGTTTTAAAAGTTCCTGCAACCGGTACATTTCATCGCGCAAACGGGCTGCTTCAATAAAATCGAGTTCTTTTGCAGCGGCTTGCATCTGTTTTTTGGTATTTGCAATAGCTTTTTCGAGTCCAGAAGGGGTCATATACTGTACCACGGGATCGGCAGCCACATCCACATGATCGGCGCCCCCGGAATAACTCCGCGAATCGGCTTTATTACTGCGGTACTCGTAACCGATTATTTCACGTGTTGGTTTAATAATCTGTGTGGGGATGATGTTGTTCTCCTGGTTGTACTTCAATTGCTTTTCACGGCGGTAGTTGGTTGCTTTTATGGTTTTCTGCATCGATTCGGTAATTTTGTCGGCATACATAATTACCCTGCCATTGAGGTTACGGGCTGCACGGCCGGCGGTTTGCGTAAGCGAACGTTCCGACCGGAGAAAACCTTCTTTATCGGCATCGAGTATGGCCACAAGCGAAACTTCAGGCAGGTCGAGCCCTTCACGTAGCAGATTAATCCCCACAAGTACATCAAAAATTCCCTGACGGAGCTGTTCCATAATTTCTACCCTTTCGAGGGTATCCACATCCGAATGTATATATCGTGTTTTTACACCCATATCGGCCAGATAACGGCTCAGTTCTTCGGCCATACGTTTGGTTAGTGTTGTTACCAGTGTACGTTCATTCTTTTCGACCCTCAGGTTTATTTCATGCATCAGGTCGTCAATCTGGTTAAGGCTTGGACGCACGTCAATAACCGGATCGAGCAAACCAGTGGGCCTGATCAACTGCTCCACCACTACCCCTTCGCATTTGGCAAGTTCATAATCAGCAGGGGTGGCGCTCACATAAATTATCTGGTTAACCAGGTTTTCGAACTCTTCAAACCTCAACGGGCGGTTATCAATAGCTGCCGGTAACCTGAAACCATACTCAACCAGGGTAACTTTGCGTGATCGGTCGCCGCCATACATGGCCCTGATCTGGGGGAGGGTTACATGGCTTTCGTCAATGATGGTCAGAAAATCGGAAGGAAAGTAATCCAACAGGCAGAATGGCCTTGTTCCTGGGGCCCGTCCATCGAAATACCTGGAATAGTTTTCAATACCCGGGCAATAACCCAATTCACGCATCATTTCCATATCATACTCAACCCGCTCCTGGATACGTTTTGCTTCAAGGGGTTTTCCCTGACTCTGAAAAAATTCAATCTGTAATACCAGATCGTCCTGAATGTTGCGGATGGCAGAATTCATCCTCTCCTTTGTGGTGACAAAAATATTGGCCGGATAAATTACCACCGAATCCATCGACTGAATATTTAATCCCGAAACCGGGTCAAACGAACTGATTTCCTCTATTTCTTCGCTCCAGAAGACCACACGTAATGCCACATCGGCATAGGCCGGGAAAATATCCACCGTATCGCCTTTCACCCTGAAATTTCCACGTTGAAAATCAACTTCGCTACGTGAATAAAGCGCATCGACCAGCTGACGGAGCATTGTGTTACGAGGTATCTTTTGCCCAACATGAAGATTGGTAACATTGGCATGAAAATCTTCAGGGTTGCCAATACCGTACAGGCACGATACCGAAGAAACCACAATCACATCGCGCCTGCCGGAAAGCAATGACGACGTGGCCGATAAACGCAGTTTTTCTATGTCCTGGTTAATTGATAAATCTTTTTCAATGTAGGTATCGGTTGTGGGAATATAAGCTTCGGGCTGGTAATAGTCATAATACGAAACAAAATATTCAACGGCATTATGAGGGAAAAACTGTTTCATCTCACCATACAACTGGGCTGCGAGGGTCTTGTTGTGGCTCAGGATCAGGGTTGGCTTTTGCACTTCGGCAATAACATTGGCCATGGTGAAGGTTTTCCCCGACCCGGTAACTCCGAGCAACACCTGAAATTTATCACCGGTTATCAATCCTTCGGAAAGCTGCCTGATGGCATCGGGCTGGTCGCCGGTTGGCTGATAATCAGATACTACGTCGAATTTCATTTATTTTTTCACAAATATAGGAATATTTCAGGCCAGAGTTAAAATCAATAAAGTTGTATCCTGCGTTATAGTTTCTCTCAGTCACTACTTTACTAACCTCATAAATACAGGAAAATGATCGCTAACCCCGCCAACGTAGCGATCTCCGGCATAAGACCTGTTAGGTGCCTGTTGTCCCTGAGGGTTTGTGTAGGTCATCCATGCACACTGAAAAACAAATCCCCTGGTATTGTCAACATGTAAACCATTTGTTTTAAGTAATGATGACGACACTATCAGGTTATCGAGCATATCCCAACTCCCCCTGTAATTATATGAACCTTCTCCATTATGATGGCCAGGATACATCAGGTTTACCAACGATGGGTGTAGTGCTTTTTCAGGGTGGACAGCAGCAAGAACATCCCGCAGGCTAGGGTTGTCGGGGGTATCATTCAGATCGCCCATAACAATAATCTTTGCATTAGGTGAAATTTTGAAAAGCGAATCTGTAATACTTCTTACCACTGAAGCAGCAGTGAGCCGGTATTTTTCAGTTTGCTGTACACCTCCAATCCTCGAAGGCCAATGATTTACCAGAATATTTAATTCATATTTCCCGTTGAGGGTTCCCTTTACGTACAAGATATCGCGTGTACTCAGTCCTGCTTTTCCATCGAGTATTACAGGCAAAGTTCTGACATATCCGGGGGTAAAATAGTTTTTACGGTACATCAACGCCACATCAATGCCCCGGGGATCGGGACTATCCATATGCACCACGCTATATTCCCCCTTCTTTAGTTTCCCTGATGTTGCCAGGTCCTCAACTACCCTGCGATTTTCTACTTCACAAAGCCCTATCAATATGGGAAGATTATTTCCACCCGATTCAGCAAGTATTTCTGAAATATCCAACAATTTTTTTCCGTACTTTTCTTTTGTCCATTGCTTCTTACTCCCGGGCAGAAATTCATTGTCGTTCACTCTGGGATCATCATATATATCGTACAGGTTTTCAACGTTATAGAATACCACCGTAAACAATCGCTTACCAGGCTGACATGAAGCTCCCTGATAAAGAAAAAAGGCAGAAGAGACAAGCAAAATGAGGCGCAAACAGGTAACCAACAGTTTATTTATATTTTGGTCGAAATTCATTTTTGATCATCATTACGAATTAATTCACCATACAATTGCACCTTTGGATTTAAATCTTCTTCCCTATGGTTACCGGGTAATAATCCGTAACATTAACAACCATCATGCCTGCGGTTTCAGCGGCCTGTATGCCCAGTTTTCCATCTTCGAAAACCTGGCAGAATGCAGGGTCAACTCCCAATAATTCGGCACAACGTAAAAAAGTATCAGGGCAAGGTTTATGATTTTCAACATCTTCGGAGGAAACCAGAACCTCAAAATATTTATCAAGCCCGATGATTTTAAGGGTTTTCCAGGCAAGGCGCGTGTACCCACCTGTCCCTACTGCCATAGGCAATTTGCCGTTGTATTGGTGAATAATTTCCACAACCGGTTCTATGGGTTGAATCAGGTGCATCATTTTTTCATATTCATCTTCTTTGTAATGCCCCATTTCATAAGCATTCAGGTTCAGGCCATACATTTCATTCACTTTTTCGAAGGTTCCGACTGCAGGTACACCAGCAAGCGTATCGAATACCTGAGGGGTAAAATCAACACCATAATCTTTCAGAATTCTCCGGTAAACTTCAAAATGCACTGGCATGGTATCGGCAATGGTTCCATCCAGGTCAAATATCAGGGCCTTTGCACGGCTGTCAACAGTAAGTTTTTTCACTCTGCAGTTTTTATGTTTGAAATGCAAAAATAACAATCTTCGTTCGCCCTCCCGTTAAATCAAAGATTCATTTAATATTTTTGACAACTTTGTACACTTAACACTTTTTATCATGATCAGCAATTTTACCGTCATAACGGTTCCCCAATGGGCCATTTTTGCAGCAATTACTGTCGTAATTTACGGATGGGTCGAGAAAAAAAAGGCATTCGGGATTGTTGGCTCGGCAATTATGATAACCCTGGCGCTTTTTGCAGGATGGGCATTATATTCGGGCGTATTAATTCCCGAAAGCCTTTTCGACACTACAGAAACCATGGATGGGGAACAGCTTTTCCTGCCCGATGAGTTACCGGTCGAAGGCCGTATGTTACCGTTTTACTGGGCACTTGCCTTAAACGGCATCATTGCCCTGGCCGCTATGATGGCCGAAATATTGGACCGCCGGCAAACCAAAATATTGAAAATGATCATGTGCATTATTGGGCTACTGGTATTTTTCGGAATGATTGGTGTTGCACGAATGTGAATTGAATATAAAACACCTTTAATTCTTCCAATATGAAATCTTTTTGTCCCTTAAATTGTTTAAAAATCAATAAAAATTCAAATCGGACAAAAATGTACCAAAAATTTCAACATCAGGCGGTTACATCTTCTAATATCAGTAATGCGTTACCAAACCAACCGGCTTGTGGAAAAATTAAGAAGAGAGCTTTTACTGGCGAAAAAAGTGGGATAGGTTCTTGATTGGAATTTTTCCGAACCCTAAGTAAAATAGTTTATTCGGGAAAACTGAATATTAACGAAAATATTTTTGAGCGCCATCTGTTTCATTATGGCGACAAGCCAGCTATAATATAGGAAACCTATGCATCCGAAACCCCTGTACGGGTATGGCACGGACCATCTGGAGTGGGCACGCCCGATTCAGTGAAACATATTTAATTAACTTTCCTAAACCATCATTATACCGGTGACAGGGTGAAGCGCAACAAGAATGATAATTACCGTATCCCCGGCCGTGTTGAGGATGTGATAAACGTTTCGGGGTACCTACCTGGCACAGCCGAGATTGAAAATTCAATTAATGAGCATCCGCTTGTTAACGAATCGGCAGTGATAGGCTACGCGCATACCATCAAAAGAAAGGGAATTTATGCCTGTGTGGTTTTTCCGATTTCAGTACGGGTGGCACAGAAGGGATTAAAACATCACTGTTGAAAACGGTTACAAAAAAAACATCGGTAGAATTGCAAAGCCCGGTAAAATTCAGTTCGAAACCGGACTACCGAAAACACGCCCGGGAAAGATTATGAGAAGAATTCTCCGCAAAATCACTGAAAACGAGACCGATTACTTCGGCTATACCACACCATTACTGAATCCCGAAATCGTGGACGTAATTTTTAATGGTGCGGCTGAACTGCGCGAAAACTGAATTTACCATTATTTAGGCAAATATTTCTATATGTCCGAAAGATTTTTTAATCATTCGGGGATTTTGTTTTCAATGCTATTCCGATATAATCCTCTTTTAAATAAGATTTTTCGGACTGAATTTCTTAACTTTGATGACGAAACATACATTATGGATTTAAAAAAATCATTCGGCATCAGCAAAGAGGGTACAAACGTTATACCCCGCCCGAAAAGGGTAATTGAATATATCAACCTCAAACTTGCAGCGCTTGGGCTGCCCTGGTCTCAGTCTGACTTGAGAATGGAGTTCCTCGAACTGGCAAACGATCTGATTAAAAACCACCGTGAAAACAGGTTGCTCGAAGAGTATCTGTGCCCTGCCGATCAGCGCATTCAAAACTTCATAGACAATTATCTAACCGAATACAAGGAAATCGTGCACCCCAGATTACCTTCGGCCACATTTATTGTGGATAGTCATGGAATTGCCCGGGCCTTGTCGCTTCCACCAAACAAAGATGAGTTTTATTCAGGTATTGTAAGTTCATACCGACTGAAACAAGGTGTACTGAACAATACAAAATCGGACCGTCGTACAACTCAGGGTGTATTCCACGTTTGCGAAGGGGGTTTACCCATTCCTGAAGATAAAAAAGCAGTCCCGAAAATTGCATTTGCACATTTGCTGAACCAAGCTTTGCAACCACCGCCCGAATTGCTGGAATTGCCCTTTACCTCGACAAGTGAAAAGAAAGCCCGCACATTTATTTCGCTTCTGCTTATGCCGGTTGTTAGTCCGGGAATCATGGGGGTAAGCTCCAAAAAACGCATGGAAATCAGATTTTTTGCACCTGGCAACCTGGTCAGCAATCTTGATTTTGTTGAATCTATATTTGGAAATGCCGGAGACCCCTATCTCCCCGAAAACGATTCGGCACTTAACCCTGATGGTTGGACTGGCCATACCGGCTGTGTAATTCTGGCACCACATCTGATATATGCGAAAAAGAAAGAGGTAGGGTTACCGCACATCAGCCAGGCATCCGAACGGCAGAAACGGGATAGCATGTACTGGGAAAACGAGGATGAACTGTATAACAATGGAGGTGCATTTAAAATTACTGCCCGTACCGAAGATGGGGTAATTGTAACCGTATTAGCCGACAACTATTATGGTTATTCAAAAAAAGAGGTAAAAACCCAGATCAGTTTTGCTGCAAACCTGTTTGGAAATGTCGAGGAAGAACATGCCGGTGGGGCAATAGCATTCCCCACATACAATCTCGGCGACGAATTCTCCGATCATAACCAATTCAATACAAACGGATTAACATTTTATGAAATGACCCGGTTATTTGGTAGTTTTATGGAGGTTAAACCTGAAGGTTATGCAGTTGACAAGAACTATGGTGAAATATTGTATGTCCCCGAAAATGCTACCTTTAACCTCATAGAACAGAAAATTTCATGGGTTAACCAGAACGGCGAACAATCCATCAGGCTAAACCCTAAATGCACCTATATCCTTCCTGGCGGGTACAAAATCAGGATGGAAAAAAACCCTTACGTTCCCTCGTGGAGACTTATCGGTTCAGTTGCTGAAGGTACATTTTGCCATAAACCCTGCACAGTTTCGGGAGGCGGAAAATCTGAAATATCAAAATCGATTAATGATGCCATCATATACGGGCCATTCTTTACCGCCGACTTTGAAAACGATTTCAGAAAAGTTGAAGAAATTATCAATAAGGATTATACCAATGCCTACCTTGACCATATAGTAACCGATAAAAGCAGGCCAGTTCTTAGTCCTAAACGATCGCTCGGGTCGGTTATCAAGTTACTTACCCCATCCCCTACCCGATATACCAAAGAATACAACGAATGGCTCGAAACCATACCGCATTATATTAAGGGACTGGTTTACATGGTGAAAAGGTTTTACAAACCGGAGTGGGGCGACAATTGGAAACAATATTTCACGGTTGACATTATAGATGGAAAACACGGGAACGAACTCAAATACAGAAACCGAAAGCTGGTTGCGAGTTACCTGCGGGTAGGCCATACCAACCAAGGCGCCTGGCGAACCTTCAAACTCAGGCAGGATTTCATTGCAGCCGATAAAATCCAGAAAGAGGATGATATCACCGCTTCGATTGTTATCCCATCGTCAAAACTCGATTACCTGCCTGCTGACATAAAAAATCAGGCCGTTAAATTCACCGAGAACTGTGAATACCGTTTTTTCCAGAGGCCCGACGAAGCCATCCACAGGGGATATGACAAGCAGGCCGAAGCCGATCTGGCCACACCCAACACCTTTATTTCAAATTTCCAGCCACTAACGGTCAACGATGCAAAAAAGATTGTTGAAGATGCCATTGAATTTGATAAATATACTTTACCCATCAAAAAACTGATCAGCGAAGTGGCCGACAACCAGGATTGCACCTATTTTGTTTCATCGTCGCATCCCCGGATACGGGAAGGGAAACCATCGAAAAATATGCGTTACCTTCAGAACCGGCCCGATTTGGTCAAGCATCGTGAGAAATACATTGCTGAAACCGGCTCCCGAATTTTCAGGAAAGTTCCGGTTGATAAACCCATTCTGATGCCGGTAAATGCCGTGCTTGCCGGAAGGCGCAATAATCCGCCAGAAACAGGAATAAGGCCGCTTGCCGTTTATAACCCAATTCATTACCAGGAGCTTCCGGAGTTGTTTATGGATTTTGTGTGCAGCCTGACCGGCAAATCGCCTTCCACTACAGGCACCGGATCGGAAGGCGCCCTCACGAAAGGGCCTTTCAATGCACTCAGTCCAATTACCGACCTGAACAATGCCCTGGTTTCGTTCATCCTGACTGGCTATAATGGATTTACCACCGCTGCAGGTTATGTTGGCCCCAACTTCCGGGTCGATCACGATATTAGCCTCCTTGTTCCCGAACTCTGGAGCCGTCTCAAAACCGAAGAAACTGATCCGCAGTTTATGATTGAACACGGCTTTCTTGAGAAAATCGATGATTTTGACTACAATTTTCAGCGAATACTTGCCTCGCGACTTGGATACCGCATTACGGCCAAATTTGCACGTACTTTCCTCGGCCGGGTTTTCGAAAATCCGGATTCGGTTTTCAACGAAGAAATGCTCAGGCCCGAACTGCAAAACATGGAAGTTTATGTGGATGGGATCAATAACATAGTGGAAGCACAACAATGGGTTGCCGAAATGTATTTTGAAGATGGAAGTATCGAAGGGGCCATTCCCCCGCTTAAAGCCATATTACACATCATGGCTTATGGGCAATTCGATGGGAAAGGCGCTGATGACCCCGAAATCAGGGCACTTTTCGACCGGGAAAATATGCTGAAAAGTGATTGGTACCGCGAAAGGCTTCTCAATAAACAACTCAGCGACATTGCCCTCTGGCAAAAGCATATTAAATACCTTAAAAATTATCTCGAAAAGTGGAAAAACCTTGAAGAAAATGAAGCTTTTTCGATCCAGGAAAAAATTAAATATACCGAAGAGCAATTAAAATTCCTGAAATCGCCAGAATGCCTGAAATCGCTCGAAGGGTACATCGGATTGGATACCTATTTAAAAAAAAATGTGAAACCAGACTGATATGATTTACCATGCCTGAACGTAAATGCCTTGAATGCGGCGATGCCCTGAGGGGGCGCGCCGACCAGAAGTTTTGCAGCGACCAGTGCCGGAACACCTACAACAACAAATTGCAGGGCGGTGCAAACGATGCTATCCGGCAAATAAACCGAATCCTGAAAAAGAACCACTCAATACTGGCTGCACTGAATATTGATGGCAAAACCACAATATTCAAAAATGAATTGGTAAAAAAAGGGTTTAACTTTAATTATCTGACCAACAGCTACACCACCCGCAATGGCAGGGTTTACCATTTTTGCTACGACCAAGGGTATGCCCTGGTTGAAGGCGATAAAGTGCTGCTTGTCCAGAAACAGGAATATGTGGATTAAACGATATATTTTTTTTGCAGGATATTTTTAAAATATTTATTTATGTATATTGCTGAAGTTTTTGGCTACGTTGGTTTCACCTGTTCCTTAAACAAGCAATCAGATGTGACTGACGTGGCGGAGCATTGAAAAGTTCACTGTTTAAAGTTTAAGGTTTTTCAACTCCGGAGGAGTGGCATGTTACTAGAACAAAAACGCCTCCCCTATCCCAGAACGCTGATTGAAAAGCAATAGCAATTTGATTAAACTTTTACGATTAACGATTTTCGATTTTCAAATTACGATTTAAACCTTACTAACCGCTTTCTGAAAAGTGGTGTAACAACGGAATTATGGTAGAATGTTCAGTAGGAACGGCATGTTTAAGTCGAAACTAATTCATATCAACAGTCTGTATTTCGAACGTAGCGAATTGTC
>JBBIHB010000057.1:0-17487 GCA_037447215.1 Bacteroidales bacterium | reverse complement strand
AGACATAAATAATTATTATTCAGAATTTTAAATGTGTTAAAGTAGAATTATAAAAGTGATCTATTTGCAAACCGTTTCTTGCTCGGTGAGTGGGTCGATTCCGATTCGGTGGTTTGGCGCTTTAATTTTATCAGTAAACCAATCGGGAATAATGAACCCAGGAACAATAGTACGGGTTATATCCTCACCATCAGGGAGAAAGATAAAGATTGGATAAATAAATCAATGGAGGTAAGGCTGATAAAACTTGGTAATTACTATTTTGCCGATTTCAGCTTGTATAGTTATTTGGATGATGATGACGTTGATTTATTTGATTTACATATAATGGGGGTTCACACTTTCGCAAAAGTTACCAAAACTGATTCGGGTATATGCCTGAATTGGTTCGGTCAGGAATGGTTTATCAATCGGTTGAAAGAAAGGAAAATCAGGATTAAGCATGAAGAATCGGAGAATGGCATCCTTGTTACTTCAAATACCCGAAAACTACAGCGATTTGCCTTGAAAAATGCCAATAATAAGGAAGCGTTTGAAGATGGTTATTCTGTAGTACTCGCAGAATATAAATCGAAATAAGCTGTTGAGAGGATTTATCCCGCCTGTTTTTTCTCCAATTCCATGAATTCAAATATTTTCCCATCCATTGAACGGACAGTTTGATACCCGATTTCAAATGCTTCATCGGCCTGGCCTACACTGAGCAGGTCGAAATGGGTCAGTTTATCGGGTTCGACGTACAAATCGGCATGGTTCTGGGCATGTTTTATGCGTGAGTGGATGCTCAGATGGAATGTTCGGGTTACCATTTGGATGAGATTTTTTATTTCGGCGGGTTTCTGAAGCGGGCTGATATTGGAAACAACAATTTTATTGCACATCCCAACCAGGGGTTCAACCGGGATATTTTCGAGAAGTCCACCGTCACAATAAAGTTTGCCGTCAATTTCGACCGGTGAAAACAGGACTGGAATCGATGCCGATGCCATAATTGTTTTCGATAATTGCCCTTTGTTCCGGTATTCCGAAATGCCATCGGTTATATTTGTAACTCCAATATACATGGGTATGGGCAGGTCTTCAATCTTTTCAATTTTAATTTCGCGCCTGATAACCCGTTCCAGCCCGTCCAGTTTCAAAAGGCCGGTAATGGGTATGGTCATTGCGGTATATTTGAATAAATTTCCTTTTTTCAGGACCTGATGGGTTTCGTGTGGCGTTTTTCCCGATGAAATAAAAGCGCCGACAATTGCGCCTGCACTGACACCTGATATAATATCTGGTTTTATTCCTTTTTCGAAGAGGGCCTCAAGGATGCCAAGATGGGAAAAACCCCTGGCGCCTCCTCCACTTAGTACGAATCCGGTTTGGTACTGCATTTTTTTTCGCTATTTGTATTTACAAAGTTAAGTAATTTGTCGGGTTAAAATTGAAAATAAAGAATATATAAATATTAGAGTTCTTATTTTCAATTCATTAAAAAAAACCAAACTTGGATTTTTCATCCCATATCGAACCATTTTATAACCATTTCTTCTTTCATTTTGGAATTGTCGTTATTATGCCAATACACATTCAGGTGGTTGTCATAAACATATTTTTTGCCGAGAGATTGAATATTTTCTGTAATATGTTTCAGTGCTTCAATCATGAGGTCAATCTCTTTATCGGATGAGGTGGGATGAAGTGACCAACGAACCCACCCGGGTTTTTCCGATAGGTCGCCATGATTTATTTTACTGGTAATTTCACGCGATTTCTCGTGTGACACTTCCAGAAGAAAATGACCATAAGTGCCCGCACATGCACAACCTCCGCGTACCTGAATGCCGTATAAATCATTCAGAAGCCTGACAAGAAGGTTATAATGGATTCCATCTATATAGAATGAGATAACGCCAAGCCTGTCACGGAAATTATCGGCAAGGATATGCAGTCCCTTAATGCTATCGAGGCCTGAAAATGCCCTGCGGAGCAACTCTTCTTCACGAAGGCGGATTTTATCACAGCCCATTTGTTTTTTTAATTCAAAACATAAGGCAGCTTTGATGGATTGAAGGAAACCTGGAGTTCCACCATCTTCGCGTGCTTCAATGTTATCTACATATTTGTATTCGCCCCAGGGGTTGGTCCAGTCAACTGTTCCGCCACCAGGCTGGTCGGGTACTTGGTTGTGGTACATCGATGCGTCGAATATAAGCACACCCGGCGATCCAGGCCCACCTAAGAACTTATGGGGCGAAAACATTATGGCATCCAATTTCTGCAAAGGATTTTCGGGGTGCATATCTATAGGGTCGTAAGGCGCCGATGCAGCAAAATCGATAAAACAAACCCCACCTGATTCGTGCATAACCTCAGCAAGTTCATAATAGGGTGTGCGAACCCCTGTAACATTAGAACAGGCCGTGAATGAACCAATTTTGAAATTGCGGTCTTTAAATTGTTCAAGGGCTTTTCGAAGGTTGCCGGGAACCACTTCGAGGTTGGGACCTGGCTCAATGATTACAACATCGGCATTGGTTTCGTACCACGAGGTGTGGTTGGAGTGGTGCTCCATGTGCGTAATAAAAACAACAGGACGCTCGCGTTCGGCCATGCAATTCCGGTGCGATACCTTGCCACAATACTTCAAACCAAGAATCCTCTGAAACTTATTGATTACTGTGGTCATCCCTGATCCTGCTGTGATGATTACATCATTGGGGCCGGCGTTGCAGTGCTGTTTAATAAGCTGATGTGACCATTGGTAGGCAAGAGTCATCAATAATCCGGTATCGCTGGTTTCGGTATGGGTGTTTCCAATATAAGGCCCGATTATTTCGGTCAACCGTTCCTCAATTGGACGGAAAAGCCTTCCACTTGCAATCCAATCGGCATAAACAATTTTTTTCCGGCCCATCGGTGTTTCAATTTCCTGATCTATTCCGATGATTTTTTTCCTGAATTTTAAAAAATAATCTTCCAATATTCCCATTTCCGATTTCAGTAATATAATCTACTGCAAAATAACGGGATTGATTACGCAAAATTAACAGCAAAAATCAGTTTATTGTCCATGAAAACCTTTTCTGTGGGTTATACCGGTGACAATTCGTCAGTGTGTGGCAGATGGCACATGGTTTGACTCCTCAAAATCCGTAAAATTGAATGTATAACAAAAATATGATCAATATGTCAACAGGAAAAATTGGAGTTACCAGTGAAAACCTATTCCCCATCATTAAAAAGTTTCTTTATTCCGATCACGATATTTTTCTTCGTGAAATTGTGTCGAATGCCATTGATGCCACTCAAAAACTGAAGGTGCTGGCCTCAAAAGGAGAGTATAAGGGCGACCTGAGCCATGCAAAGATCAGGGTTTCCCTCAATAAGTCTGCAAAAACCCTAACCGTTACTGACAATGGTATTGGGATGACGGCCGAAGAGGTTGAAAAATACATTAACCAGATTGCATTTTCGGGTGCAAACGATTTTCTCGAAAAATACAAGAATGATGTAAATGCAATTATCGGACATTTCGGGTTAGGATTCTATTCGTCATTTATGGTTTCATCGAAGGTCGAAATCATTACAAAATCTTGGCAGGAAGGAGCTAAAGCTGTTAAATGGACCTGTGAGGGTAACCCCGAATATACCCTCGAAGAAACCGAACGAAGCGAAGTAGGTACTGATATTGTAATGAATATCAACAGCGAATCAGAGGAGTTTCTAGAGGATCACAAAATTTCTGAAATTCTGGAGAAATATTGTAAGTTTTTACCTATCCCGGTGGTTTTCGGAAAAAAGAAAACCTGGAAAGAGGGTAAAGAGGTCGAAACCGATGAAGACAACCAGATAAACGAAACCAACCCTGCCTGGACCCGTAAGCCTGCCGACCTGAAAGATGAAGATTATATGGCATTTTACCGCAGGCTTTACCCAATGTCGGACGATCCACTTTTTAACATCCATCTGAATGTGGATTACCCTTTTAACCTGACCGGTATACTCTATTTCCCCAAAATCAAGAATAACCTGGAAGTCCAGAAAAATAAAATTCAGCTATATTGCAACCAGGTATTTGTTACCGATTCGGTAGAGGGTATTGTTCCCGAATTTCTTACCTTGCTCCATGGCGTTCTCGACTCGCCAGATATACCACTCAACGTTTCGAGATCATATCTTCAGAGCGATTCAAATGTGAAGAAAATCAGCAGTCACATCAGCAAGAAGGTTTCTGACAGGCTTAACCAATTATTTAAGGATAACCGTGAAGATTTTGAAAAGAAATGGGATGATCTGAAAATATTCATTGAATATGGAATGTTGACCGATGAAAAATTCTATGAAAGGTCAGAATCTTTCTTCCTTTTGAAAAATACCGATGGGAAATATTTCACTCTTAAAGAATATGAAAAGCTGATTAAAGATAATCAGACCGATAAGGATGGCAACCTGGTTTATCTTTATGCAAACAAACCCGATGAGCAATATACTTTTGTTGAGGATGCCCGTTCCAAAGGATACGATGTTCTGGTAATGAACGACATCCTTACGACCCCGATGATAAACAAACTGGAGCAGAAGTATGAGAAAAAAAGGTTTGTCAGGGTCGATTCCGATGTGGTGGAACATTTGATCCGTAAAGAAGACCCGAAAGATGCAGAATTGTCGTGGGAAGAAAAACAGGAGATTTCACCTGTTTTTCAGGCCCTAACCCCTGAAAATGGAGGAATTAATTATTTGGTCGATTTTAAAAAATTGGGTGAAAACAGCAGCCCAATGGTTATTACCCGGAGCGAATGGATGAGACGGATGAAAGATATGAGCCAGTTTCAGGGTGGTATGAATTTTTATGGTGATTTGCCCGAAAGCCTTAACCTGGTGGTAAATACCGATCATCCGTTGGTGAAAAAGGTTTTAAAACAGAAAGAAAAGGAGTTGGGAACTTCACTCAAAGAACTTTCTGCTGAACTGGAAGCCAAAAAGGCTGAATTGAAAAATCTGGAAGATGCACAAAAAGGAAAGAAAGATGAAGAGATACCACATGCTGATAAAGAAACGCTTGAAGGTTTGAGGAAGGCTGTATCCGAACTCGAGGATCAAAAGAGAACCCAGTTGACAGAATTTGGCCGCAACAACAAATTAGCCAAACAGATGGTTGACCTTGCACTCCTTGCCAATGGCCTGTTAAAAGGTGCCGATCTCGACAGGTTTGTAAAACGTAGTGTGGAGTTGATTAAATAAATTTCTAAAAGGAAAAAATAAAAAACCGCTCCGGTTTTCCGGGGCGGTTTTTTTGTTATAATCATCAGGGATTAACCTAGATAAGTTTTCAATAACTTACTCCGTGAAGTATGACGCAGCCTGCGAATGGCCTTCTCTTTGATCTGGCGGACCCTTTCGCGTGTAAGACCGAATCTTTCCCCGATTTCTTCAAGGGTCATTTCCTGACAGCCAATACCAAAGAATAGCCTTACAATATCGCTTTCCCTTTCGGTGAGAGTGGCGAGGGAGCGGTGAATTTCACGTGACAGCGATTCCTGGATCAAGGAGCGGTCGGCATTGGGCGAATCACTATTCACCAAAACGTCGAGAAGGCTGTTGTCTTCTCCGTCAACAAAAGGTGCGTCAACTGAGACATGCCTTCCAGAAACCCTCATGGTGTCGGCAACCTTGTCGGCCGGCAGGTCAAGGGTTTCGGCCAGCTCTTCAGCCGATGGCCTGCGCTCATGTTCCTGTTCGAATTTCGAAAATGCTTTATTTATTTTATTCAGTGAACCAACCTGGTTTAATGGCAACCGAACAATACGCGACTGTTCTGCCAATGCCTGCAGGATGGATTGCCTAATCCACCATACTGCATACGAAATAAACTTGAAACCACGGGTTTCATCAAATTTTTCGGCTGCTTTGATCAACCCAAGGTTACCCTCATTGATAAGGTCAGGAAGGCTAAGTCCCTGGTTCTGATACTGTTTGGCTACCGATACAACGAAGCGGAGGTTGGCCCGGGTCAACTTTTCCAAAGCTGCCTGGTCACCTTTTTTAATCCGCTGCGCCAACTCTACTTCTTCCTCAACAGTAATCAGTTCTTCCTTACCAATCTCCTGTAAGTACTTATCTAAAGAGGCACTCTCACGGTTAGTGATTGATTTTGTGATCTTTAGCTGTCTCATAAACTTTTCTTAAAAAACGTGCAAATATAGTACATTAAAAAACATACACACCTTTTGTGGTTATTAGGGGATTTCTGATTAATTAATTGTTAACGTGACAATATTTGAAAGGCTTAATTAACGCCAAATACAAAATATGCTGTCTCGCCATTGGGATATAAACCCTCAATTAAAATTCCTCCACGGGCGCTCGAAATAATCCTTCTGAACTCATTGACCTCATAAACGGGTCTTTTGTTCACATCGGTAATAATAAAACCCTCTGTAACACCAGCTTCCTTCAGTTTTCCGGTTCCAATTTTGGATACCCGTATTCCGCGATTAATGCCCATACGCTGCTTGTCGCGGTCGCTTATGGTTTCCAGTTCCGATCCAAGAACTACATTTCCGGTCCTGATAATTCCGGTGTCACCAAGCTTGTTACGCAAGGTAACTGTAAATTGTTTCTCCGAATTGTTTCTTTTTACTGTAATTTTTACATCGTCGCCAGGACGGAACTGACTTACAGCCTCTTGTAATTCGGCAGTGGTATTAACTCTCCGGTTGCCAACTGCAATTATTACGTCGCCCTGCCTTATTCCGGCAGCACGGGCAGCACCTCCTTCTGGCACATCGGTTACATAAACCCCTTCAATCTTTTCCAGATTGTATTCCTTTGCAACATCTGCATTTACGGTGGCAATAACCACACCAAGCAAAGCCCTTTGCACTTCGCCGAACTCTTTGAGGTCTTCAACCACTTTTCGGACAATGGTAATGGGCACAGCAAATGAATATCCTGCAAAGGAGCCTGTCCGCGAGGCAATGGCTGTGTTTATGCCCACCAGTTCGCCCCTTTGATTGACCAAAGCTCCGCCGCTGTTCCCTGGGTTTACAGCAGCATCGGTCTGAATAAATGATTCGATACTGTATTCTGCGGCATTGATACCAATATTCCGAGCCTTGGCACTCACAATTCCTGCAGTAACTGTGGAGGTAAGGTTAAAAGGGTTGCCCACAGCAAGCACCCATTCGCCCAACCTGAGGGCATCAGAATCGCCATAACGTAGACATGGCAGATTTTCTTCCTCAATTTTTAAAACAGCCAGGTCGGTGCTTGGGTCAGCCCCTACCAAACGGGCTTCAAACTCGCGGTTGTCGTTCAATTGTACTGCAATTTTCTGAGCGCCTTCAACTACATGGTTGTTGGTAACTATATAGCCATCGGAACTAAGGATAACACCGGACCCGAATCCCTGTGCTAACTGGGGCTCCCGACGGTATCCAAAAAAATCGAGCAGTGGATTGCCGCTTGACCAGCCTCCCCTGAGCGATTGTGTTTTAATGTGCACAACTGCATGTACTGCAATTTCTGCAGCATATGTCAGATCGGGAAGATTGCCTTCAGACGATACAGGCAGGTTGGCATACCTCATCTGTTGGGTATCTTGTAGGGTTATAATTTTTGTTGGCTTTTCAAAAAAACGGGTATATGCATATACGGCCAGTAAAGCGCCTGCTACAACCAAAAGAAAGGTCAACGCAATGTTTTTTATATTTTTCATTTTATTTGTTTTTTATAAGATTATACATTATATAATTCAGGTTGTTTAAAACGCAAAAATATTGCCACTGTTCAGTTTAAAAGTATCTGATACCTTCTAATTTGCAAATTTTAACAGCAAAGTCGTAAATTTGTTCCAAAATTTATCTTTCATGGAACTTACATTCTACAAGTATCATGGGGCAGGTAACGACTTTGTCATTATTGACAATCGTAACCTCACATTTCCTTCTGACAATATTGCATATATTGCATGGCTCTGCAACCGACGGTTTGGTATAGGGGCCGATGGGTTAATGCTTTTGCAGGATAGTGAGGTTTATGATTTTGAGATGCGGTATTTCAATTCTGATGGACGCGAAGCCAGCATGTGCGGAAATGGCGGAAGGTGCATTGTGTTATTTGCCCGTAAAATGGGTATTATTGGTACCACGACCACTTTTCTGGCAGTTGACGGGCCTCACGAAGCTGTTATGGAACCCGATGGCGATGTTAACCTGAAGATGTCGGATGTAACCGAGGTTGAACAGAATGGTAAAGAGTTTTACTTAAATACAGGTTCCCCGCATTTTGTCCGGTTTGTCGATAACCCCGAAATGGTGGATGTTTTTGCTGAAGGACGCAAAGTAAGGTACAGTGATCGGTTTAAAGAAATAGGCACCAATGTAAATTTTGTGGGAATACGGGGAAACTCTCTTACAGTTTATACTTACGAACGTGGAGTCGAAGATGAAACCCTGGCCTGCGGAACGGGTATTACAGCATCGGCGTTGAGCGCTGCCCTGTTTAACGGATTAACCAAAGGCACATACCCGGTAAAAGCCAAAGGTGGCAACCTCAGCGTTTCCTTCGAAAAGTCAGAAAAGGGTTTTACAAATATCTGGCTGAAAGGACCAGCTGCATTTGTTTTTAAAGGAGAACTATAGTTCCATTAGCCTTTCTCCTTTTACTTTTCCGGCACCTTAAACCATTTGGTAATTACTTCGCCGGGCTGGTAATTTTCAATATAGTGGATGGCCTCTTCGGGCGAGGATGCCACATAATATAACCGCCGGTATTCGGGTTTGCTGAATTTTTCGGAAAAACCTGTTTCGAATTGCATGAACAACGCATCGAAAAAACTTGCAGTATTGATAAACACAATGGCTTTTCGGTGATAGTCAAGTTGTTTCAGGGTAATAACTTCAAGAATTTCTTCCAATGTACCGAACCCACCGGGCAAGGCAATAAATGCATCGGATTGCTGGCGCATACGTTCTTTTCGTTCCATCATGTCTGCTGTAATTTCCACCTCATGGGAGTGGTTCGATACCAGATTTTTTTCCTGCATCCGTTCGGGGATGATACCGAGTGTCCGTGCTCCTGATTTTCGCGCTGCAAAGGTAACTGCTTCCATCAGTCCCACATTAGCACCTCCGTTAATCAGGCTGTGCCCCCTTGTTCCAATAAGTTCACCAAGACGTTCGGCATCGTTAAAATATGCATCGGCAATGGCATTGCTCGATGAACAGAAAACGCAGATGTTCATAATCAGGCGTCTATATTGGCATATATGGCGTGATCTTCGATAAACTTGCGCCGTGGTGGAACATCGTCGCCCATTAGCATGGCAAAAATATGGTCGGCTTCGGCAGCATTTTCAATGGTTACCTGTTGCAACGTGCGTTGCTCGGGGTTCATAGTGGTACTCCAAAGCTGTTCGGCGTTCATTTCGCCCAACCCTTTGTAACGCTGTATGCTCACACCGCTTTCATTTCCTTCGGCCCATTCTTCAATCAGCTTAAGCCGTTGTTGTTCGTTCCATGCATAGGCTTCTTTTTTTCCTTTTTTAAGCAGGTAAAGTGGCGGAGTGGCAATATAAAGGTGCCCACGGCGGATCAACTCCTGCATATACCTGAAGAAGAAAGTCATGATCAGGGTGGCAATATGGCTTCCATCAACATCTGCATCTGTCATAATCACCACTTTATGGTAACGTAGTTTAGTGAGGTTCAGTTGTTTCGAATCTTCTACTGTACCTATGGTAACGCCTAATGCCGTAAAAATATTCTTGATTTCTTCGTTCTCGAATATTTTATGGGTCATGGCTTTTTCAACATTCAGAATTTTTCCCCGCAAGGGCAGAATGGCCTGAAACCTTCGATCGCGGCCTTGTTTGGCCGTACCGCCTGCCGAATCGCCCTCGACCAGGAATATTTCGCATTTTTCAGGGTCGCGTTCCGAACAATCGCTTAGTTTTCCGGGAAGACCGCCGCCAGTGAGGGCATTTTTGCGTTGAACCATTTCACGGGCTTTGCGGGCTGCATGGCGAGCCTGTGCTGCAAGAATTACCTTGTCCATAATAATACGTGCAGCTTTCGGGTTTTCTTCCAGGTAGTTACTCAACATTTCGCTTACTGCCTGATCCACCGGAGCTGTGACATCGGAATTCCCCAATTTGGTTTTGGTCTGCCCTTCAAACTGGGGCTCCTGAACTTTTACCGAAATAACTGCTGTGAGCCCCTCCCTGAAATCATCTCCACTAATATCAATTTTCAACTTATTGAGCATCCCCGACTGGTCGGCGTAGTTTTTCATGGTACGCGTGAACCCCCTTCTGAACCCGGTAAGGTGCGAACCACCCTCAATGGTATTGATATTGTTTACATACGAATGCACATTTTCTGAATAAGAGGTATTGTATTGCAAGGCTATTTCAACCGGAATTCCAAACTTTTCAGTTGAAACATGGATTACCTCCGGGGTTAATTTTACCCTGGCATCGTCGAGGTATTTAACAAACTCCTTTAATCCGGCTTCGGAGTAAAATACTTCGGTTTTAAAGGTACCATCCTCTTCGGTAGTACGCTCATCGGTAAGGGTGAGCCGGATACCTGCATTCAGGAATGCAAGCTCACGGAGACGCGCTGCAAGCACCTCATATTTGTATGATGTTGTAAGAAAGATTGTATCGTCGGGTTTAAAAGTGATGATTGTTCCGGTGCGGTTACTTTCGCCTATAGTTTTTACCTTGTAAAGTGGCTTTCCACAACTATATTCCTGCATGAAAATATTACCGTTCCGATGAATAACGGCTTTCATGGCTATTGAAAGTGCGTTGACACACGATACGCCTACTCCATGTAAACCTCCGGATACTTTGTAACTGTCTTTGTCGAATTTACCTCCTGCATGGAGTACGGTCAGTGCAACTTCGAGGGCCGACCGGTTTTCTTTGGTGTGTATTTCCGTAGGGATGCCCCTGCCATTGTCTTCAACCGTAATCGAATTGTCTTGATGAATAATTACCAGCACATCGGTACAGTAGCCTGCCAATGCTTCGTCGATGGAATTATCGACCACTTCGTAAACCAGATGATGGAGCCCCTTTTCGTTTACATCGCCAATGTACATGGCCGGACGTTTACGCACAGCTTCCAACCCTTCGAGTACCTGAATGCTGTCGGCACCGTAATTGCTGGTGTCGTTACCATTTGTCTTTCCGTTCCCGTTCAGATGATCACTTTTTTTTATCTCACTCATGATTCTTTTATTACAATTAAAATTCAGGCCGGTCAACTTTAATAATCCGGACGGGGATTAAAATAACCGAATTAAAATATTGAAATTCAAATATATAATGAGATTGAATATTCAACGTTTTCCAGCATGCAAATATACTAAATATCCTATCAGAATGGGTATTGAACGGGTATATCAGAGTGTTTTTTTTAACAAGTTATCAACTTCTTAACATTGTTTAAAATGCTGAATTTCAATTAAATAAAATTTATGTATTTTAAACCTTTATGTGATGAAACATTATGTTTTAAAATGAAAGGCTGATACCTGCCAGAAAGTTAAATCCCTGTACAGGATATCCCAACCAGCGTTCGTATTTCTGTAACCCGAAATTGTGCAGTTGGGCAAAGGCTGATAGCTTTCCGGTGATATCGTAAATACCCCTGGCATTCATATCGATAACCATATCGAGCGGCATAATTTCATCCGTTACCGATTCAATGAAATGATTACTTTCGCGTACCAAAACCTCACGCTTGCCAATGGCGTAAATATCGGTTGCCACCCTCAGCCTGTCTGTAACCTGGTACGAAAGTGCCAGTGTAGCGTCGAGTGAAGGAATGTGCCAGGGTTTTTCTTCGCTTGACATGTTGTATTTATAAACACTTGCACCAATCAGCAGGTTAAGCTTTTCGCCTATATTATGGGTAACCTCCCCGTTGAATTTAAGTTTCTTTATATCGTCATATACCACATCAAAGACATTGTTGAACATTGGTATCTGCATCAATGAGGAAGAAAAGGGGTCAGGAGTTCTTAATAGTGTCGTTTTGTTCATTACGAAAAACGGATGTCCAACAAATGTAGAATGATCAACCTGAATCTTGTAATTGGTTCGGGAAGAAAACCTGCCATCGAATCCCCCATAAAACCGGAATTTTTCAAAGTGGTTTTTTACAGAAATTTCCGGATCAATAAATGGATTATTGTAAGCGATAGCCGAATAGTAGTTGTGGTAATTGTTGCCGTCAACCCCGGCAAAAACAGTGATCAGCTCTTTAACAGGTGAGAAATTGAACCTTATGTTGGGAGTAAACCTGAAATTGGTTTTATTCTGATTGTCGAAAACCAACCAGGCGTTTACACCAGCCTTAAGGTTGATGGTTTCGTTGCCGATAAATATGGCTGGTTTTCCGAAAATCCAGGTTTGAGATCTTGTGGCACTAGTATTGGTGGTATCAATAAAAAGGTTTGTGGCCTGTGAATATTCAACGCCTGCATCAATCAGAAAAAGAAACGAATCGGTAGGGCGTTTAAAGTTCATGGTAAAGGTTCCGAAATGTTCCCTCTGTCCCGTTTGGTTTCCAAAATGATGGTAGCTGAAATCAAATCCGGTTGATGGATCTTGTTTGCCGGCAGCAAGATTGTGGAGGCTTATATTAATTCCGCCTCTGGTAAAAGTTTGCCGGGTTCCGTGATATGGGGAATAAACAGCAATTGTGTCCAGTATAGGTAAAACACCGGGATACCCATAATAATTAAATCCGTCGTGATTAAAATCAACATTAAAAGAAAGAGTAGAACGGCGGAACATGTGCTTGATAAACATTTCGGCCTCGTTGTTTGAATATGGAGCTTTTACCTTATCGCCGCTTTCAAGCTTAAGGTTGCTGTGCGATGATAAATGTTTCAGGTGTAAGCCAAAAATAGAGTTTTTTACGTTTTTGTTGTTGAAGAAAAACTCTCCATAGGGTTTGTTGTAATTTCCGGCACCTAAACGCAGCATTCCGAACCCAAGCTCCTCTTTTGGTTTACCCACTATGGTTGCTGCCTGAAGGTTGGTTACCGAAAAGGTAGAGAACACAGGTTGGCTGAAAATGCTGTAAACGAAATTGGGTTTTATATGTTTTTCGTCGCGTATGACCGGTTGCTCATTGATTTTTTGAGCATCCATTGCTGCCGGACTGAACGATTTGACCACTTCGACTTCCTGCCGTATGGTATCGCGCTGTGCATGGGCTGATACAAGAGTAAACAACAAAAGAACTGTTGCTATCCCGATATAATATTGACTTTTTCTTATCATGATTTTGGTAATTTTTTAAGGTTAATTCATTCTTATCTGCATTGGATTATTCCTCACTGCACCGGCATCGCGTTTTTCACGTTCTTCTATCTGTGCCAGTTTAGTTGAAGCTTCGTCTTTGATGCCATCGTCAGAACCCGGATAGTTATCCAACAGACTGCGAAGGGTATGTTTAGCCTGAAAATCGTCATTGCGTGCAATATAGATATCGGCCAGCAGCAGGAAACTTTTTGCAAGCCAGAACTGATGCTGTGTGCCTTTCGAGATGAAATCCATTATCTCTTTTTCGGCAGCATCAAAACTGTTTCTTTTATAATTTATTTCGGCTATCCTGAATTTCGATTCGGCGCCTTGCTGCGAATTGGTTTCAACTGCAACAGCCCTGAACCCGGGCAGCGCCTGGTCGAAATTATTGAGCAGATAATTTGATTTTGCCCCAATAAAATTTGCTTCACGCAACAATACTTCATTTGATTTTTCGGCTTCCTTTAACCGGTTGGCATTGTCAATGGCATTCCGGTAACGTTGGAGGAAGAAATTACTCCTCATTTTACCTGCTATTGCCCTGGCAGTGTTCCATTTATTATTTGAAACGGTTTCGAGGCGATCAAACATTTCGAGCGCCTCCTGATAACGGCGGGCATTGTAAAGCATCTCGGAAGCCCGTGCAAGCGCCTGTTCACTGAAAGCGTTCAATGGCTGTCGGGCAACAAAAACATAATGGTCAAGCGATTGGGTATATTGTCCGCTATTATAAAGCGATTCGGCAAGATAAAAGTTGGCATTCAGTACAAAACTCCCATTGGGGAATTGCTGGAGGTAACGGCGCAATTGTATTGCAGCATTGGGATCGCCAGCCATAAACTGTCTTTCTGCTGAAATATAGGTGAGCGAATCTTGTGTACTGACTGTTAGGGTTGTTCCTGATCCCAATCTTGAAGCATATGAAAAATAGGAATCAACATCGTTCATTTCAACATAACAATTACGGATTCCAATGAGGGCGGCTTGTGCTTCCTGTGTGCCTGCATACTTCTCGGCGACCTCTTTATAAAACCTCAATGAACTTTGAAAATCGCCGGAATTATAATTTATGAGTCCCATCTGTAGCATAGCCCTCGGATAAAATGTACTCTCCTTATACCTGTCGATAATTATCTGATATTCCCTTATTGCATCGGCATACTGTGCGTCTTCCTGAAACGTACGCCCAAGTTCAAAGTGGGCATCAACAATATATTTCGACTGGGGAAATGAGGCAATAAGGTTTCTCAACTGACTGATTTTTCCTGCCTTATTCCTTTGTAACCCACTGGTAAATGCTAATTGGTAAAGAGCATAATCGGCATCGTATAGACGTAGGTTGAGCGCTTGCTGATAATTTCTGACTGCTTCAACATAATCGCGTTGCTGGAAAAACGAATCGCCCAGACGGTTATATGCATCGGCAATTTTTGCGGTTCTTTGGTTTTGAACGGCATTGAGGTATTTCCTGAATGAAGGAGAGGCCTGACGGTAATCTTCAAGTTTGAAATAAGCATACCCAAGGTTGTAATGGGCATCGTTGTACTCAGGAAGTTTAATAGCACCGGCGCTTACAAGAAACTGGTTGTATGCATTTACGGCTGCCGAATAATTACCGGTACGGAAGAGGGCTTCGGCCCGCCAGAACCGTGCCCCTGCTGCAATATCAGTTGAAATAATATTTTGAAGCGATTTGTCGAAATGCTGAATGGCCTGATCGTAAGATGCATTCCCGAACAATTCGAGGCCCCGAATGTAGGTCACACGTTGATATGCCTGGTTCAGTGCGTTGTTTCTGACTTTTATTTTTTCGATCGATTCGATAGCGTCGCGGTAATTCCGGGTAACCATGAAAACTTCGACCAGATACTGATAAGCTGCGGTATTCCTTTCAGAATTCGGATAAAGTGTAATGTACCGGTCGAATGCCTTAATGGTTTCATTGAAAGGCGAATAAGAGAGTTCGTAAGTAAGTTTTGCAAAGTTGAAAAGCGCATCTTCGCGTATGCGGTCATTGAACTCCATTTCCGAAGCTGAACCAAAAGCAATTTTGGCTTTTTCTTTCTGGTTTGTTTTAATAAATGCATCAGCAAGGTGGTACAATGCATTCTGTGCCAGTTGGTCGTTGCCACGTGTTGCACCTTCGAGCAACGGGATTGCTTTTGCAAATAGCCCTGTATTATGGTAACAAAACCCTAGCAAGTAATTGTCTTCGCGCGATTTCGGCCCTGGTGTTTCATGATAATATTCCAAAAATTGTATGGCTTCTGAAAAACGGCGTAAATGAAAATATGAATCGCCTACAATTTTGGCCAGCTCTGGTTTGTGTGCTTCTTCCACATCGTTAATTATGGGGACTACATAATTGACCACATCGCCGTAACGTTGCTGTTTGTAGTAAATCTGGCTTACATACATGGGAATAACCCTCGAAAAGTTGGGATCGTCCTGTAATTGCCTGAAACCCTCGAGCGCTGTTTCGTAATTGTTTTTCAGGTAATTGATATGTGCCCAATAGTAGGTAGCAGGTTTGGAGAGAATGTGGTTCAGTCCTTTAATCATAAAGAACTCATTGGCTGCCAGATCGAGTTCATCGGTCATCATATAACTATAGCCTGTCATATAGCCAGCTTTGACACGGTCGCTTTCAGAAAGTCCTTGCCGGTCAACATTTGATAGCGATTTTAAGGCCAACTGATGCCTGTTCTTTTCAAACTGGAATTCACCATAATAAAAATGTGCATAGTTGCTATAAGGGCTATCGGCATGATCGTTTAAAAAATTTGCCAGCAATTTCTCGCCAGTAACGTGCTCCGACTTCAATGCCGATAAGGCAATGTAGTAATTGGCCTCCGAAAAAATTTCAGATTTTTCATCGGCCAATTCCCTGACCTTTTCAAACTGCCTGTATGCAGCATTGTATTTTGCCGTTCTGAATAGTTCCTTCCCGATGGCAATTTCGCGCTGTATTTCAGTAAACCACAGGGTTTTCTGAGCTTTTACGGTAAAAACAGCCAGAAGTAACCCTGCTGATAATAACAGAAGTTGCTTTGTTTTCATATTTCCTGATGGTTTATTTTTATCTGTTCCAATCATTTGTTTTAATCCACATTCTATAGCAATCAAAAAGCCATTTACTTTCATGCATATTGCTGAATTACAGCAACCAGGCCTGAATCAAGCAATTATTGTGCCGTTCAACCAACAATTTACTAAAGTAAGGCATACGATGTTGTTATAGGTCTTTTTGACTATTTATTTCTCAACAACAAACTGTTTATTACTTTCTTTTAGTATGGATGAAGGTCAAAAAGTTTGGTTTAAATTCGTACCCTTAAACCATTTGGGAATGAAAGGCGAAACCATCATACAACTTCAGCATGCTGAGATATATCAGCAGGAAAACCTTGTGCTTCATGACGTAAACCTGGTTGTTGAGGAGGGCGAATTTGTATATGTTATTGGCAGGGTCGGGACTGGAAAATCGAGTCTGATTAAAATCCTGAACGCAGAAATACCTTTAACTTCTGGCGAAGGGATTGTAGCCGGATTTACCCTGCATAATATCCGATCGCGCGATATTCCCATGCTGCGGCGAAAACTTGGCGTGATGTTTCAGGATTTCAGACTGCTGACGGATCGTAATGTAAAATCCAATCTCGAATTTGTTCTGAGGGCAACCGGTTGGAAAAAAGATAAGACAATGCTCGACAGGATTATCCAGGTTCTGAATTTGGTTGGAATGGAACGATCGCTGAATAAAATGCCCCATCAATTGTCGGGGGGAGAGCAGCAAAGGGTGGTTATTGCGCGGGCTTTACTGAACGATCCACCCATCATCCTGGCAGATGAGCTTACCGGAAATCTCGACCCGGAAACATCAGAACAAATTCTTACCTTATTGCTTGAACTCAATAGCGGGGGTAAAACCATTATTATGGCTTCGCACGATTATGCCCTGATCAGCCGCCACCGGACACGTACCCTTGTCTGTGAAAATTATTCATTAATTGACGCTACCAAAGCCAATGGCCATATCGATTTTGATGAGCTGCTGGCTGAAGGAAAGTAACGGTTTCATTTAAATATTTCAAAAAAAATTTATGTTTACTCTTATTTCTACTTTAACACATTTAAAATTCTGAATAATAATTATTTATGTCTCTAAGTCG
>JBBIHB010000056.1:0-17516 GCA_037447215.1 Bacteroidales bacterium | reverse complement strand
TGGCGAGGTAGCTCAGCTGGTTAGAGCGCATGATTCATAATCATGAGGTCGGCGGATCATGCCCGCCTCTCGCTACCTGAAAAATAAAAGGTTGCAGGTTTTGCAGCCTTTTTTTGTCTGATTAAACCGATAATGTCATTATGCCTTATTATGTTTATATTCTTGACAGCCACACATCAGATAAATACTATACCGGGTCAACTGCAAATATTGCAGAAAGGCTGAAACGGCACAATGCAGGTGCTACAACTTCAACAAAAGCCGGAAAACCATGGAAAATTGTATTTACCAGAGAATTCGGACCAAAATCAGAGGCTTTAAAATTTGAATTTTACATCAAGAATATGAAAAGCAGAAAATTAATTCTTGAACTTATTCATTCTGGCAATGCTGGTTAGGGCGCCGGCGGATGGTTTTAGCTCCGATCAACCACCGCATGCCTACCTTTCGCAAATTAAACGGCTGGAGGATAGTTGTTTCGATAACCTTATCTAATATAACTAAAATACCCTATTATTCGATTGGCAAGATTATAATAATTTCTCCCATCGATAACCCCGGGCAGCAAAATGATAGAAAATTATGCCTAATAGTGCTCCCGCTATATTCGACATCTCATCAATCCAGCTTCCCGTCCTATTAAAAGCCAGGTATTCCTGCGACAATTCTATAATTGAGCCAATTGATATACAAATCAAAAATGACCATAGGTAATTACGTGAAACCTTTATTAACCTGAAAGGCTTAACCAATAATACTGCCAGGCCGAAATACATAGCCGCATGAACAACTTTATCAAAATGGGGAAAAACCGGCAGGCCTGGCAATTTATTGCCGGGAATCAGGCTCATTATCATTATAATTACAAGCCAGAGGATAGGTTTCCAAAAACGAACAATTAACATGTTGCAAAATTAATATTTAAGGTACTGCTTTGAAATTGTATAATAAAATTGTCTGTTTTAAATGAGTAAAAACCCGAAGTGGAAAGCTGTTGTTTTATGTTGAAAGATGGAATATTCAAAATAATATTGTTATTTTCCAGTTTTAATTTATATGAAACGGTTTATATTTATATGGATGATTTTTCCCTTCCTGGCGTTTGGGCAGGGGCAACTTAACCAAACCGATGTCAACGGTTTGAAACAGGGCCTTTGGAAACGAAACTATCCCAACGGACGACCGATTTATGAAGGCCATTTCAGAAATGATAAGCCCGTGGGCGAATGGCGCCGTTATCACGAAAACGGAGCGATTAAGGCAATTCTGTTTCATCGTGAAAATTCTGATTCTGTTTCGGCACAACTTTTCGATATAACAGGCAAACCTGTTGCTGAAGGTACCTATATAAATGAACAGAAAACCGGAAAATGGGAGTATTTTTCTGATGGAAGGAAAATATCAGAAGAAGAATTTGAATACGGAGTAAAATCAGGTGTTAGCCGAATTTACTATCCTTCAGGTGAATTGCTCGAAGAAACAGAGTGGGCAAACGACCTGAAAAATGGACGTTACCGCGCTTATTACCTGTCAGGCAAACCATTTCTGGAGTGTATGTATGAAAATAACCAGCGAAATGGTTATTGTGTTACCTGGTTTGCTTCTGGAGCCATGGAAGTGGATGCCTTTTACAAAAATGACCTTCCGCATGGTGAGTGGAAATATTATACCGAAAAACAGGATTTACGGCTTACACTGCATTATGACGAAGGAGTGCTGTTGAACCCCGAAGCATTTTTAGAAATTGAATCCAAACAACTGGAAGAGATGGAACGTAAAGGAAAATCGATTTCAGATCCGGAAAAATTTATGCACAACCCAATGGAATACTTAATGAAAAATCAATAAAACAACATTTTATAAAAATCTTAGATTTACTTATCATGAATATACGCTATTTTTAGGCATTAATAATTCAATTCTGCCGGAGTAATGCCAAAATCGTTTCAAATATTTCACATTCTTCTGTTTTGCTTTATTTCTGACTTCAGCAATGCACAATCTCATTTCTGGATTGGTTTTACCGACAAAGCAGGCACCAGGTTTTCCATTTCGAAACCCGAAGAGTTTCTCTCTGATAGGGCTATTGAAAGAAGGACCAGACAAAATATTCCTATTGATGAAACCGACTTGCCGGTAAGCCGCATTTATATTGACTCGATTATTACTACTGGTGCAACATTGGTGCACACATCAAAATGGCTCAACGGAATTACGGTGAAAGCCGAAAACGATTCACTTGCCATGTTATGGAAGGAGTTTGAATTTGTCTCAGATGTACAGCTTACCAAACCCTTTAAGCCGGCTTTAAAAAGGGCAAACAACAAATTCGAATGGACAGAAATTGAAGCTGCCATCGATACCTCATTTTATGGGGCATCGGTACATCAGGTAAGCCAGATGAAAGGCCACTTTTTCCACCAGAAAGGATACAAAGGCCAGGGGATGGTGATTGCAGTACTCGATGCAGGTTTTTTTGATGCCGACAAGTTGCCCTCATTGACCCATCTTTTCGAAACAAGCAGGATTTTAGGAACCCGTGACTTTGTAAACCCTGATTCCGAAATATTCCGCGAACATTCGCACGGAATGATGGTATTGTCGACCATGGGCGGCTATTTACCAGGCGAATTAATAGGCACCGCCCCTGAAGCATCCTATTGGCTTCTCCGCACCGAAGATGCTGCCTCAGAATACCTTATAGAAGAAGACAACTGGGTGGCAGGTGCTGAATATGCCGACAGCGTGGGTGCCGACATTATCAACTCTTCATTGGGCTATTACGAGTTTGATGATCCGACCATGAACCATACATATGCCGATATGGATGGAAACACAACCCGGGTAACACGTGGGGCCAATATGGCCGCCCAAAAAGGGATGTTGGTTTTTTCGAGTGCCGGAAACGAGGCACGCAACAAGTGGAGATATATTATTGCACCTGCCGATGGCGACCTTGTCGTTGCTGTTGGAGCTGTTGACCGGAACCGCAATTATGCCTCATATAGCTCTATTGGCCCCGCATCCGACGGTGATATAAAACCCAACCTGGCAACTATGGGGCAAGGTTCGGCCGTACAGGGAACTTCAGGGGCTATAGTACTTCGTAACGGAACTTCATTTGCATCGCCAATCCTCGCCGGTATGGCTGCCTGTCTATGGCAGGCAAATCCAACTGTCGCCGCTTCAGAAATTGCCAGGGCTATGATGATAGCAGCAAATCAGGCACTGAAACCCGACACACTTCTTGGCTATGGAATACCCGACCTGCACCTGGCCCACATCATCTTAAACCAATTTAATGTACCGGTTTCTGGGAATATTCAAAATTGGAAAATCTTCCCCAACCCTTTTCATTCCGAACTCACCCTACTTTCAAATTCAGGCAACAATGGGATTATTCATATCGAGGTATTGTCGTCAACAGGTGTGACCCTTCAGCGAAACAGCATACAAACTGGAAATTATATTCGAACTTCAGATTTCGGCCACCTACCTTCCGGGATATATCTATTCAGGATTTCAGGCGACACTTTTTCGGAAATACACAGAATAATAAAAGCCCGGTGATTATTACTTTTGCATTTTATCCGCTATATGTCGGGTTACCTTTTAAAATAGGGGTTTTACTTTTTAATTTTGCCTTTTACTTTTGCCTTTCATAACATGACCGGACAACTTACCCTGCTCGAATTGAATACAAAGATCAGGAATGCATTACAGGATGCATTTCAGGCGACGGTTTGGGTGGTTGCCGAGATCAGTGAAATGAAAGAGAACCGTACCGGGCATTGCTATCTGGAACTGATTGAAAAGGATGAACTGACCGATGAAATTAAGGCACGCGCCAAGGCAAACATCTGGTCGTATAGCTGGCGGATGATAAAACCCTATTTTGAAACCACCACGGGCCAAGCGTTTACCCAAGGTATCAAAATACTGGCGCAGGTTGCAGTCGAATTTCACCCATCTTTTGGGCTTAGCCTGAATATCAAAGATATTGACCCCACTTTTACAATTGGTGACCTGGTTCGCCGCCGTCGCGAAATTGTGCGGCAATTGGTTGAAGCCGGGGTAATGCAAATGAACAAAGAGCTTGAACTCCCATTCGTCCCGCAGCGCATTGCCGTAATCTCTTCGGCAACAGCAGCAGGCTATCAGGACTTTGTCAACCAACTGGAGACTAATCACCATGGTTTTTATTTTTCACACCGGCTATTTGAGGCATTTATGCAGGGGATCGAGGCTGTTCCGAGTATATTACGGGCATTAAACCAGATTTTCGAAGCGGAAGGATCCTTTGATGCTGTGGTTATTATCAGGGGAGGAGGTGCAGCTGCCGACCTGAGTTGTTTTGATAATTTTGATCTTGCTTATGCCGTAGCTCAATTCCCGCTACCTGTTATTACCGGCATTGGCCACGAAAAAGATGACACCATTGTTGACCTGGTTGCCCATACCCGATTGAAAACACCAACTGCAGTAGCTGAATTCTTTATATCGGGAGCTGCAAGGTTTTATGAACTCATTCTGGAAAAAGAAAATGCTGTTGCTCAAATAGTAACCCAACTCCTCCACGAAGAACAGGAAAAAATTGATGAAATGGCGGCTAAATTCACAAACGCTACTTCAATATACCTGCAGGAATCACATTTCAAACTTCACAAAACAGGGCAAAAATTACAGCAAGAAGTTTCCCGCTTCACTTTTAACCGAAACGAAGAACTTCATTTTATCCGATTAAAAGTATCAAAAAGAACTTCCAGGTTCTGGCAAAAAAAAAGTGAACATTTGCGGCGGATTGCCATACAAATCAGATATTCCGCATTTCTGAAAATTGAAAAATCAAGAATGGGCATACACGGGAATAGTATTGATCTACAAAAAAATATAACCCAATTTTTCGATGTAAACCAGAAGAGGTTATATAATCTCAACGAAAAATTACGCTTGCTCGATCCGCAGAATATTCTCCAACGCGGGTTTACCATTTCGAGCCAGAATGGAGTGATTTTAAAGTCGGCCAAACAGGTTTCTGAATTTCCGGAGTTGGAAACACGGTTTTCTGACGGTACAATAAAAAGCAGAATCATTAATAATGAACAATATGGCGACAAATAAAAAACTAACCTATCAGGATGCCTTCGATGAAATTGAAGATATCCTCGAAAAAATTGAAAACAATGAGCTGGATATTGACGATCTGGCCGAAAAAGTAAAACGGGTGTCGTTTCTGTTGAAGTTCTGTAAGGACAAATTGCAGAAAACCAACGAAGAAGTAGAGAAGATACTTAGTGAAATTGAGGGGTAAAGAACAGGCAGAGGCAAAGGTAAAGGCGAATGCAAAGGCGGAGATCATAAAAAAGCAGTAAGTGGAACCAGGTCGTTTGAAGTCTGCGTAAGGCACACATTGAATTTCTTTCACCTGAAAAAGGAATGAAGTGGGCGTCACAGTCTTGAGTTCACAGTTCAGAGGAACGATATTGTTGTATTTTCGAGGATGCCCACTTAGCCAGGCAATGGCATCGTAAGAACTCCAGGGGAGTGGAATCCCGATATAATCGGGATTATAGATAATGCACCACTTTTCAACTCTCTCTGATGATCGAAGCCAAAACCAAATAAACACAAAATATGTATTAATTATAACCAAAATATAATTATTGACCCAATATGATTTACAAGGATTTATGCACATGTGTGCAGGAAATTGCCTTTACTGCCGGAAGGTTTATAAGTGAACAGCGCTTGAGTCTTAGCCATTCTGATGTGGAAACCAAAAGCAAATCGAGTCTGGTTACTTATGTTGACACAACATCAGAAAAGATGATTGTGGATGCCCTGAAAGCTTTATTGCCCAAAGCGGGTTTTTATACCGAAGAAGGAACGGCCGGAAATAAGGGCGAACCTATGATCTGGATTATCGACCCGTTGGATGGCACAACGAACTATATCCATGGAATAAATCCTTGCTCGGTAAGCATTGCCCTGGTCGAAAATGGCATACCTGTAATGGGTGTTGTTTATGAAATCGGCCTTAATGAAATGTTTTATGCATGGAAAGATGGTCCAGCTTTCCTGAATGGAAAGGAAATCCAAGTTTCAACCGCAAGCCGTTCCGAAGATGCACTCATAGGCACGGGTTTTCCATATTACGACTTCGACAGGCTTGAAGATTACATCGACGTATTGCGTCATCTGATGAAGACTACCCGTGGTTTGAGGCGTTTGGGGTCGGCCGCTGTTGACCTTAGCTATGTGGCTGCAGGCCGTTTCGATGCATTTTTCGAACATGCCCTTCATGCATGGGATGTGGCTTCCGGGGCATTCATATTGAAACAGGCCGGAGGGAAAGTTTCTGATTTCAATGGTGGCAATAATTGGCTCTTTGGCGGAGAAATTATTGCAGCAAGCCAGAATTATTTCCCTGAATTTTATGAGATTATTCATAATAAGTTAGGGAAAAACCATAAATTGCAACATTAAAACTGATTGTCATGGCCGAAAATGAAATTGCCCTTTTAAGAGAACAGATCGAGCGATTGAACGATAAAAAATTTGACCTGGAAGCCTGGAAAAACCAGACGATGATATATCTTGAACGCATATTTGGCAAAGAAAGCACCAAAGTAAAATTGATCAAAGAACTGCATTACGATTATTCGAGCTGGAGCCTGCGTGACACTACAGGGGCGGGATTGTCGAAAGACCCGGTACGGTTTCAGGCAAAAAGTATTCTGGAAGCCACTATAGAAGAGCTTGAAAAACTTGGCTTGCCTCAGGGGAAACCTGAATCGGGGTGTCTGATGGAATTGTTGCGCGATGAGCTTACCGGCAAACAAATAAAAGAGATTGAAAACATTATACAATCAGAGTTACCCGACAGGCTCGAACGGATTTCGAAGCTTCTCGAAACACTCGAAAAAGAAAACCTGGCCGGCATGCTTGCACGCCTGATATTGCCATAAAACAAACACATGGTTCACTCATCAAGAATTGCCATTGTAATCTTAAACTGGAACGGCGCCCATCTGTTCAGCCGGTTTTTACCCTCGGTTATTGAACACAGCATTGGTGAGGGAGTTACCATTTATGTGGCCGACAACGGCTCAACCGACAATTCGGTGGAGTACCTTACAAAAAACTTCCCCGAAATAATTATTTTGGAAACAGGGACAAATTACGGGTTTGCCAAAGGGTATAACGTTGCCCTTCAGAAAATTACTGCCGATTATTATATACTGGTCAACTCCGATATTGAAGTTACCGAAAACTGGCTTTGGACTTGTATTGAGCGGCTTGAATCGAACAAGCAGCTGGCTGCAATTCAACCCAAAGTTCTGAGCTTTAACAAGCGTAACTACTTTGAATATGCAGGCGCTGCAGGAGGTTTCCTCGACCGTTGGGGATTTCCATTCTGCCGTGGTCGTATTCTTTCGGTAACCGAAGAAGACACAGGGCAATACGACCAACCTGTTTCGCTGATGTGGGCAACTGGAGCCTGTTTGTTTATAAGGGCTGATGTTTACAGGGAATCAGGTGGATTCGACGACGATTTTTTTGCCCACATGGAGGAGATTGACCTTTGCTGGCGGCTGAAAAACCAGGGATGGCAAATCGGATTTGAACCCAAAAGTGTGGTTTACCATTTAGGTGGCGCTACCCTCTCCTATCAAAGTCCGCAAAAAGTATATCTCAATTTCAGGAACAACCTCTGGATGCTTTTCAAAAATCTTCCTAAAGGCAAAGTGTTTCCGGTTATGTTTGTCCGTCTTGTTCTCGATGGAATTGCAGCTGCCCATTTCCTGACAGTTGGCCAGTTTTCAGCATTTAAGGCAGTTTTCAGGGCACATATGGCGTTTTATGCTTCACTAAAACGTTTGATCCATAAACGGATAGAATTGTTACCAAAGGTTGTAAAACAACAACAACCCGAAATTTTCAAAGGAAGTATGGTATTCAGGTTTTATCTTCGGAGCCAGAAAAAGTTCTCAGATTTCATGTTTTTACCACCATCTCAAAATACATAATACTCAATCGTCAAAATATAAATATGTTTTTTAGCATTTCTATCATTCTCTTATTCAAACTAATTGCTTCAGGTTGTTGTAGCCAATTCAGTTTTTCCAACCTAATTTTACCCCTGAATTATTCGCTTATAAAACCACTATCCCATTTAATGATAAAAGCAGCCTCAACCGATGGAAAGTCGGTATGGAAAATTGCAGAGGACAGCAGGACAGGGAGGAAAAATTATTAAGACATAGGCGGATGCCGAGGCAAATGAAAAGTAGGGAGCGGCACCGAACAATAGGCAGTATGAAATCACCATGAATAGCAAAACACAAACCAGAATGAATAACGTTCCTCATGGTGATTCCCCGCCAGAACGATTTTGTCGGGCTGGCATCTGACCATTAAAAATCAAGACAATTTATACAGAAAAAAAAACAGGTATAAAGTCACGTCCTCAGAAGAGCAATAAGAAATCCAGGAAATTCCACATAGGAGTAAAATAGCAAAAAAAGGCACCCCTCAAACTTGCAGGATCATCCGGTCCATTTTCGAAAACCCTGAACCTGTATCCATCAAATCGGTTCACTCCCAACCTTGTACAAAACCACTTAAAGCCACGCATATCCTGAAAAATTGTCTGAACCTGATTGTTCGGGAGTCCATTCTCCTGCGTGTAAAGCTCAAATACAAAGGGACCCAAGGAGAATAAAGTGTATTTACGGGTTTTGCTGCAAACAAAATGAACAGTGCCAGCCCGAATCGGAATGAATTTATATACCCATAATAATGACCTTCCTTGTGGATGTCCGGGTTCAGACTCCGTCTTTCAGCTTTGCTGTTCATTCAACACAGATATAACAATGGGTGGTTTTAGAACATTTAAGTTTATTTTCAAAATACGGTCTGAGTATTTCATCCGGGTGCATCAGATAAGCATTCAATTGAATTGTTGGTAAAATTGAAAATAAAAACCGCTTAATCATTAAAAAATCAAGCGGTTTTAAGATGTACCCTGAACGGGACTCGAACCCATAACCTACGGCTTAGAAGGCCGTTGCTCTATCCAATTGAGCTATCAGGGCATCCTTTTTAAAAGCGGTGCAAATATAGGAATTATCTACAAAAGATGTATGCCGTTTTCATGGCATTTCGCTTTCATATCATCGGGCCATATACTCGATTGGATTTCACCAATATGCGCCTTCCTTAGAAAATACATACAGAGGCGCGACTGCCCTATCCCGCCGCCCACTGTCTGCGGAAGTTTATCATTCAGCAACATCTGGTGCCACATTAGCTGGCTACGTTCTTCCAAATTACGCAATTTCAACTGCTCCATCAGCGATTGTTTGTTAACCCTGATGCCCATGGACGAAATTTCAAAAGAACGTTCTATAATAGGGTTCCAGATTACTATGTCGCCGTTCAACCCTTTATAACCAGGCCTCGATGGGGTAATCCAATCGTCGTAGTCGGGCGCCCGGCCATCATGGGTTTCACCATTGGGCATAACCCCTCCGATCCCGATAATAAATACTGCACCATATTCCCTGGACACTTTGTTTTCGCGCTCACGTGCCGTAAGTTTCGGGTATTGGGCAGCCAGGTCTTCGGCGTGTATAAATGTAATATCGTCGGGTAATTGGGGTGGAATTTCAGGATAATAGTCATGAACCAGGTTTTCTGTTCGCACCACAGCCGAATAAATTTGACGCACAATTTTTTTGAGAAAATCCACATTCCGGTCTTCAGGCCTGATTACCCTTTCCCAGTCCCACTGATCAACATACAACGAATGAATGTTTGTAAGTTCCTCATCTGCCCTGATGGCATTCATGTCGGTATAAATTCCGTACCCAACTGGCATTTTGAGTTCGGCAAGGGCCATTCTTTTCCATTTCGCCAGCGACTGAACAATTTCTGCTGTTTGCTCATTCATCTCTTTAATCGGGAACGACACCGGCCTTTCAATACCATTCAGGTCGTCGTTAATCCCTGTTCCTTTTTTTACAAAAAGTGGGGCGGTTACACGGCGCAACCTCAGTTCCGAAGCCAGGTTGATCTGAAAAAAATCTTTTACCAGTTTAATGGCCTGTTCGGTTTGATTTACATCGAGGATGGATCGATATCCTTTCGGAAAATATAACTGCATAGCAAAATTTTTATAAATTGTCGGTAAAAATATACTTTTATAATCAAAATGGCGGTTTTTTACCCTAAAATCATGACAAAAACTCTATTTTTACAGAAAAAACACGCATGTAAGGTAAATTGAAGATTATTCCCTTTCCTTTCATCATCAGGATATCGAAATTGTCAACCTCGTGATGGCTATTTTAGTAATTTTTAATACAGACAATGGGATGGGCATACAGGACATTTTTATCCTGAAATCGATCTAATCCATCAGGATAGTGGCTATGTAGAATCCTTCGGGCTGGATGGCCAATGTGTTAGCCCGACAAAAAACGCTGTTGCTTGGAAATATTTTTGGAACTTTTGGCTTTGCGGTTTTTTCGGTATCACATTCGTTTACTGGTTTGCCCTGGCCCAAATAATTCCAGGGGTCAGGTTATAGTTTGTATCGGGTGCCTAATCGGCCATTTTGTACGAGACCCTGATCAAAAACAGAATAGGAAAAGACTATGTCAAGCAGTAAGGGCGCATTACTTCGGCAGGGTATTTTGCCGAAGCAATTGCCGGTGAATTAGGAGGTCTGCTGGCAGCCATCATAATATAAACACTTTTTTATTTACAGTTTGCGGTTGCTGCCATAGCAATCCCGGCTTCGCTGAAGCTGGTTGAACCCTGGCTGCACAAAAAATGCATCCTGCAACAACTATTCAAATGTATCGCCACTGCATACCGGAAAACGGTACATAGCAGGTATCTTTTTGAAATCCTGATGTTTTCATCGGTTACCTGAACAGCAACATTAACATTTGCATGGTTTGTGCGACAAGGGTTTCAAGACAACAATATGCATATCGAATGGTTGGTACCAAATGGGCTTTACTCAAATTGTCGGTGTTTTTTTCTTAGGTTTTTGCCTATTAAATCGAAAATATTTTATCACGGAAGGCAGTACCATTTCTGATCCTGATTTGCCTAACTGCCGGGGTTGGGCTTTCGGGTTAGGTAATTGCCCTGCTGGGATTAATTTATCTGTCTTTTTTCTACCTGGCCAGGTTATTTTTATGCCGTTCTCCTGAGAAACTATGTGAATGAAATTACAAGCCCGGAAGTCAGTACTACCTCATTGTCAGTTCGCAATTTTATGATCAGGATCAATTTTGCCATTGCCGTACCCTTTTCAGGTTGGATTACCGATAAAACCGGACTTAGGCCGGGCGCTTTTTGCTGCAGGTGTGTTATATCTGCTATTGGGTACGATTTCAATTTTAAATGGTATTTACATATACCAAAAAAGTGGGTTTTTAACAGATTTAACAGGACTTATGGAGAACATCAACAGGATTGTTGTAAAAGAAAATTATACCTCAAAAGCCAGTCCATCGTAAGCCAATCCAACTCCTTCGGGTAACAAAGCCTGAACATCATTGTATAATCCCATGGCATGGCTGATGTGTGTCAGAAAGGTTCTCCGCGTACCTACCCTTTCGGAAAAAGACAATGCCTCATCAAGATTAAAATGTGAAAGGTGTCGCTCTTTTCGGAGCGCATTTAAAACCAATATCTCTGTGCCTTTTATTTTTTCTATTTCAGTTTCAGGGATCAGGTTTACATCGGTTATATAAGTGAAATTACCAACACGATAGCCCAGAACCGGTAGTTTATGATGAAAGCCCCTGATGGGGGTAAATTCTATATCGTCAATATAAAATGGATTTTCATCTATTTCATGTAATTCCATTTGCGGAATTCCTGGATATTTATCTTTTGCGAATACGTAATGAAAAATGTGGCGGATAGCAGTATGTACGCGTTTTTCGCCGTAAATATCAGTAGGCCGTTTCTGCAGCCAGTTGTACGACCGGATATCATCGAGGCCGAAAATATGGTCGATATGCTCGTGTGTAAGCAGTATGGCCCTGAGGGTATCCACCCGGTGGTTAAGCATCTGTTGTCTGAAGTCGGGGCCGGAGTCGATAACAAAATTTTTCCCTGCGATGGATAGCAGCACCGATGACCGGAGCCTTTTATCCCGAAAATCGGTTGATAAACAAACTTCGCATCGGCACCCAATAAGCGGAACCCCCTGCGAAGTGCCTGTTCCCGTAAGGGTTACCTTTATTCTGGGTTGATTTTCCATACTATTAAAATGGTTTGTTTCGAAAGGCATAGTACAGAACTCACATGTGTTTTAAACATAGCCTTGTGTGTTCCGCCAACTGGCGGATTATATGCCCGTTTCATTGCTTGATTTAAGGGCTGCAAAATTACAAAATCCATCCGATTATTTAGTTTTGTAAAAAATTTCTGTTATGGCCAAACTGTATCTATTGCCCAACCTCCTGAGCGATTCACCCTGGCAGCAGGTGTTACCCCAGTTCAATGCCGGGGTAATCGATAAACTAAGCTTTTTCATTGTTGAAGATGTCCGTAATGCCCGCCGTTTTCTCAAAAAGGTTTGTCCTGAAATACATATTGACGCACTCACGTTTATGGAATTAAACAAACAAACCCCATCGCAGCAATGGGGAAACTACCTGAAAACGGTTGAAGAAGGGAACGATACAGGCCTGATTTCAGAAGCAGGTTGCCCTGGAGTGGCTGATCCGGGAGCCGAAATTATACAACTTGCCCACCGCAAAAATATTGAGGTAGTCCCCCTGGTAGGGCCTTCTTCCATATTACTTGCTCTAATGGCCTCAGGGATGAATGGGCAGAGTTTTGCCTTTAGTGGTTACCTGCCGGTAAAAAAGCCGGACAGGATTAAGCGGATCCAGCAACTTGAAAGGATAGCACATCTGCAAAAGCAATCACAGATTTTTATGGAAACCCCATACCGGAACAAACACCTGCTCGACGACCTGCTTCAGGCTTGCCAACCGGCAACTTTACTTTGTATTGCAGCCGATTTAACTTCGGAAAATCAAATGATAAAAACCCTGAATATAGCTGAATGGAAAAAACAGATACCCGACCTCAACAAAAAACCGGTGATATTTATTATCGGGGCCTAAAAAGCCGGCCTTTGTTATGGAATAGTATTTAATCCCATGCAGTACCTATCCGGGAAACAGCTTCACCAAACTTTTACATATCTTTGCAACCGACTGATACGTCATTCTTACAACCATAATAGTCGCCTACATGATACTGTTTTTCAGGACACCGCAGCAATCGGTTATAGCTGTTCAATCGGCCCATACACCCTCACCCGAAACCATCAACAAATTAATCTGGCTTTTTGGCGGGGCTACCCACCTTCCTGAGTTGACATTAGCAGGTTGGTTTACAGGGCCTCGAAAAGAGATGCTTACCCCTTGGAGTACAAATGCCGTTGAAATTACACAGAATATGGGTATTCCGGGGCTGTTCAGGATCGAGGAGTTTTTCCCTGTAAGCGGAAAAGATGCCCGCTACGACCACATGTTACAAGCTTTGTACCCTGGCCTCAATCAGGAAATTTTTACCATTTACCATGATCCTGAACCCATTATGGAAATCGGTGATATTGCCGCTTATAACGAGCAGGAAGGCCTCGCCCTCAACGTTGACGAAATCGACTACCTGAATTCGGTTTCAATTGCCATAGGCCGCAAACTTACCGACAGTGAAGTTTTCGGTTTTTCGCAGGTGAATTCGGAACATTGCAGGCACAAAATTTTCAACGGAACCTTCATCATCGACGGAGTCGAAATGGAATCATCGCTTTTTCAATTGATCAAACGCACATCAAAAGTAAACCCCAACAAGATTGTTTCGGCTTATCGCGACAACTGTTCATTTGTTAAAGGCCCGGTTGCGGAGCAGTTTGCACCGGCAACACAGGATAAGCCCGATTGGTTTGAGGTTAGAGATATTGAAACGGTACTTTCGCTGAAAGCCGAAACCCACAATTTTCCCACTACGGTTGAGCCATTCAATGGAGCTTCAACAGGGACCGGTGGCGAAATCCGCGACCGGATTGCCGGCGGCAAGGGAAGCATCCCTGTTGCCGGAACTGCTGTTTATATGACCTCTTACCCCCGGACCGAAAATGAACGTCCGTGGGAAAGGGCGACTGAACCCCGCCCCTGGCTTTACCAAACCCCTGAAGAGATTCTGGTAAAAGCTTCGAATGGTGCCAGCGACTTTGGAAATAAATTCGGACAGCCACTCATATGCGGATCGGTGCTTACATTTGAGCACTTCGAAAAACTGAAAAAATATGGGTACGACAAAGTGATTATGCTTGCCGGGGGAATTGGTTTCGGAACCTGCCGCGACAGCATGAAGGATGCGACAAGATAATTTTGCTCGGGGGCGACAACTACCGTATAGGAATGGGTGGTGGCGCTGTTTCATCGGTTGCAACGGGTGAATTCGAAAATGCCATTGAGTTGAATGCCGTTCAGCGTGCCAATCCCGAAATGCAGAAAAGGGTATTCAACACTATCAGGGCTTTGGCCGAAAGTGAAAATAATCCCATCATTTCGATACACGACCATGGTGCCGGTGGCCACCTCAATTGCTTATCGGAACTTGTGGAAAGTACCGGCGGGAAAATTGACACCAGTAAACTCCCTGTGGGCGACCCAACCCTTTCCCAAAAGGAGATTATCGGCAACGAATCGCAGGAACGTATGGGGCTGGTTTTGCACCCCGAAAATGTGGAACTGCTAAAAAGGATAGCTGAGCGCGAACGGGCCCCGATGTACGTGATTGGTGAAGCTACCGGCGATATGCAATTTACTTTCGGGAATTCAAAAACCGGAGAAAAACCCATCGACTGGCAACTTGGGTATATGTTTGGAAAACCGCCACGCATTGTACTTGACGACAGTAAATTTGAAAACCACTTCGATGAACCGGGATATGACCCGGCATGGATTGAAAAATATATCGAAAATGTGTTGCAACTCGAGTCGGTAGCCTGCAAAGACTGGCTCACCAATAAGGTTGACCGTAGTGTAACCGGCCGGATTGCCAAACAGCAGGGAGCCGGGCCACTCCACCTGCCAATCAACAATGTGGGTGTCATCACGCTCGACTATCAGGGTCGTGCTGGCATTGCAACATCAATCGGGCATGCCCCGGTTGCAGGGTTAATTAGTGCAGCTCATGGATCGGTGCTCAGCATTGCCGAATCGCTCACCAATATTGTATGGGCACCGCTTACTGACCGAATAAGAAGTATTTCACTGAGCGCCAACTGGATGTGGCCTGCCAAAAATCCGGGTGAAAATTCACGTATTTACGAAGCTGTGCAAGCGGCCAGCGATTTTGCCTGTGCTATCGGTGTCAATATTCCAACGGGTAAAGACTCTATGTCGATGACACAGAAATACCCAAATGATGTGGTGTATGCCCCGGGTACGGTAATTATTTCGGCATCGGGCGAAGTGTCTGATGTTCGAAAAGTTGTTGAGCCTGTTCTTCAAAACATTTCCGGAACCACCCTGCTTTGGGTCGATTTTTCATTCTGCAACCATAACCTTGGAGGAAGCGCATTTGCACAAACATTAAATAAAGTGGGTAAAAAAGCACCTACTGTGGCCGATCCAAAACGGTTTGTCAACACTTTCAATGCGATTCAGGATTTGGTTGAAAAAGGACTTATCCTTGCAGGTCATGATATCGGTTCCGGAGGTTTGATTACCACCCTGCTCGAGATGTGCTTTGCCAATAACCAGACAGGGCTCAACCTCGACCTTTCACCCATCGGCGAGCAGGACACAGTGAAATTGCTGTTTAGTGAAAACCCGGGTGTGGTAATTCAAACTCAGCAGATAGAAGAAACCATAAAAATACTGAGTGAAGCAGGCGCCAAATTTGCTGAAATTGGGCATCCGACTCCGGGAAGGCAGTTTTTACTGAAAAATGCAGAAACCACCATCCAGCTGGATATAAACCACCTGCGCGATCTTTGGTTTAAGTCGTCATATCTGCTCGACCGCAAACAAAGTGGCGAAGCAAAAGCCCTGGAACGTTATTTCAATTACAAACGAAATGAACTGAATTTTGATTTCGGAACATTCGATGGCAAAACATCTAACCTGGGCATTGATCCGAAACGCAGGACTCCTTCGGGCATAAAAGCTGCCATTATACGCGAAAAAGGGGTTAACGGCGACCGCGAAATGGCTTATATGATATATCTGGCCGGTTTTGATGTAAAAGATGTGCACATGACCGACCTGATTTCGGGGCGCGAAACACTTGAAGAAATTAACCTGATTGTTTTTGTGGGGGGATTCTCCAATTCCGATGTGCTGGGATCGGCCAAAGGCTGGGCAGGTGCATTTAAATATAATGAAAAAGCCCGTCTGGCCCTCGAAAATTTCTATGCGCGTGAAGACACCCTGAGCCTTGGCGTTTGTAATGGGTGCCAGTTGATGGTCGAACTTGGCCTGGTTAAAACCGAAAACGGAACAAAACCACGCATGGCACATAACGACTCGCACAAATTTGAGTCGGCATTTCTGAGTTTGGATATCCTGCCCAATTCATCGGTCATGCTACGGAATATGGAAGGATTGAGGCTTGGAGCCTGGGTAGCTCATGGCGAAGGAAAATTTGTACTTCCGGGCAGTGAATCCGATTACCATATCCCTCTGAAATACAGCCGTGATTTTTACCCGGGAAATCCCAACGGATCGGACTTCGCTACAGCTGCAATTTGCTCAGCCGACGGCAGGCACCTGGCTATGATGCCACACCTCGAAAGAGCCTTTAAACCCTATCATTGGGCATATTATCCAACCGATCGCAAAAACGATGAAATCACGCCATGGATGATGACCATTGTAAACGCACGGGAATGGATTTGGGAGAAGCTGTAAACGGATTGGTGAGTGAATTGGTGGATTTATTGATCTGTTTATGGGTTAGCACGGGATAATATGAGCTGGTGAAGGATGTCATCCTGCAGGTCGTAAAAAGAATGGGATGAAATCACCATGATTAGCAAAACACAAACCGGAATGCCCGCCTGAACAATACGGGCAGGAAAAACGTTCCTCATGGTGATTCCCTGCCAGAACGATTCAGTCGGGCTGGCATCTGACCATTAAAAATCAAGACAATTTTTACAGATGAAAAGTTTAATCGTAAATTTGTTCAAGGATTCAATGTTACTGGATTATGGGGTACAGATTCATGCTTGGCTCTCCTGGCAAAGGAGGAATCAAAAAGGAGCTGGTAATATTTTTATTTAGGTTCGAAAATACCTATGGAATATTTACAGTACTGAAAATTTAGTCCAAATGACAGGGTATATCGAAAATATCATAATTTTGGAGCAAAAAAAAATATATGAAATCACCATGATTAGCAAAACACAAACCGGAATGCCCGCCTGAACAATACGGGCAGGAATAACGTTCCTCATG
>JBBIHB010000055.1:0-17834 GCA_037447215.1 Bacteroidales bacterium | reverse complement strand
AAATTAATCCTATTTTCAACTTAACCAGTGGTACTAAATTAGGGTAGTATTATACCATGTAAAGATAACCCTTTCCTGAACCAGAAATATGGGGAGTGCTGGTTAAACCTGCGCCACAGCTATCCGGGCGACCTTCATCGGACGAATCATACCTCCAAATAGAACATATCGGGTTGGACCACCTTCAAAGCACGATTACGAATAAGCCACCTGAAATTCCGCAAAGATGGTTCCTGCTCACATCCTGCAACCGGAATTTTCAGTGCCTGCGACATCTTTAAGGTTTCTTCATACCAGTCGAACGGCACAGGCTCCTCGTAAAAACAATAGTTGTATTATACCATCAACCGTCCAATGCGTATGGCTTCATCAACAGTGAAGGTACCATTTGAATTGGAATAAATAACCATCTCATCTCCAATTGCTTTACGGTCCAAGGGTATCAGTTTTTCGGATCTTCCAGCCGGATACTCCATATTATTGCCCATCCAACCGCCCAATTTGGATTTCAGGGTTTTTGCCTGCGATTCTTCAACATCTTTTCTGATCTATCGGAGCGTTTCTTAGGGAGACATTTCCCTGGCTCCATTTGCCTGATAAACCGAAATTTTTGTATTATGTATGTCACCGATTAACTTACCGTTTGGCTTATAGACAATCCTGCCCAGCATATCGAGTATGGCAAACTCTATAATAACCAGCGGAATCCATTGCCCAAATTCTTGAAGTTTGTAATTGCTTTGCCTTTCATAAACCTGATCAATTAGTATATCAGTTCAACGGCATTCTTCCTGATAAAAAAGGATTTAAACGATAGTTAAACATTGGAAAAAGTGAACGAACCTGTTCGTTATTTCCTACTTGGAGCCCCTCATAGCAGTCGTTAGAGAGCACCCTGCTCAGAAAATTATGATTCTATCGCAATAGTTCAAACGATTATATAACATAGCTTTAGAAAACAAGTGCGGTTTCAGAACCGACTTTGAAGCAGAAACGTCGATTAATTTATAGTCAATTGAGTGTATTTTTGACTGAATTCGATTGGCTTAATAATAACCCAGACCCTGAACTGGCAGCATATTTCAGAAAATTTCAGCGATTTATTGCCATAGTATTTAAAAATTAAAATTTCTCCCAATGAAGCATGGAGCCGGTAAACTCAACCGAATCAAACCGGTATTCACGATGTATGAAATTTATCGGGAATACCTGAAAGTATCGAACAGCATTCCCATTCAATCTGGCAGGTGTCCAATTACCTTCAAGGGTCTCGATGGCGTTCACCGCAATCGCATTCACTCCTGGAGTTATTCCCTTCAATACCCTGATTCCTTCAACAGCCCCATCTTCCATCACCACGAATCCAATTATCAGGCTTCCGTTTAAGGTGTTGAAATCTAATCCGGAGTCGATAAATAACTTTCGTACATGGCTGTGCATTTCGCCCATTCCTTTGGAAAACAAAGGTTCTTGATCAACCGAGTAAAAAATGTTGTTGATATATTTCTCTCCTGATTCGAGCCAATTCTCATTGGATATCAGTTCGTTATTATGGAAAATAGAGCGCGACCTAACCTGCCCTGTGTGTGAATATTCGGTGACTTCGCCATGCAGTATCAATGGGATAAGCGTTTTCGAAACCCCTCTTTTCACCAATCTGTTGTCAATAAACTCGGAAAAGTTGTATAACCCGTCAGGGGCTTCCTTGTATTTTCTGATAAATCTTGCAGCAAATCCATCCCTTTTCCCATTAATCCTGTATTCGTTGGTTGACACTTTTCTGATCCTTTCACGGTACTGCCTGATCCAATTGCCATCAGTTTTCGAATATGTTGTAACAACAATCCTACCGCCCGGACGGAAATCTACTTCGCGTTTCAGGCTTGCATTTTCACCAGAAACAAGTCTCCCGTTAATACCGGTAAAAATTACCGTATCGCGTTGTGCCAAACAATCGAACGACAACAGTAAAAAGAATAAAATGATTAATTTCATGACCGACATCTTACAGTTATTTTTATTGCACTAATTGTAAATGCTTACAAATCTATAAAATATCGGCCTGCTTTCCAATTTTCCGGGCCGAATACTTGCTAATTGTTCAATTGCGATCAGAAACCTATACCAAAATGAAATCCGACAGAGAAATGGCTGTCTTCTTTATCCCGCCCATATCCGACCATTGGCCCAACATGTAAACCCTTAATATAAAATTCAAAAACAGCTTCAGTATGAAAAGCGGGCAATATTTCAAATTCCTTTTCGTGGTTACCCAAAACAAATCCCGGGCCTGCAAGTAGCGATAAAAATTTAACAGGACGGTAATTCAACAATAAATTAACCCCATTATGCCAATGTTCATCAATTATGGCATCGTATCCTAGACCGATGCCCCACTGCTTATGATGCCCAATCTGACGGATAAAATGAATATGAAACCCCGGCGCCAGCAAATCTTCAGATAATATTTTTGCCCCGGCAACACCAACACCAAAGTGATAATTGTGCGGATCGTGACGGTGATCGTGTACATGCTGTGCATACAATGAAAACGAAAAAATACCTGAAATAAGCAGTAATAAGTTTATTCGTAAAGCTCTCATATTAAAATTCGTTTAACTTAAAAGTTTTTTCCGATAATCGCATTTCAACAATGACAATAAACAATCTTTTTGCAACAATGTTGCAAATATATTGAAATTAAATCGATGCCCTATATTGGTTATTTGCAAAATCAACCAGGACATTTATGAAGAACGGTGAAACCCTGATAATCAGGCTTCACCGTTTTGTTAATTTTAGAGTAAGGAATATTTAACCAACAACTAAGACTTTAATCAGGGAAATACCCCCTTATGATTCCCCGCTTTGAATCTTTAATAAAGAGCAGGATTTCATCCCTTTCGGGTGAGGCAGGCATCTCGGCTTCGATAATTTCGACAGCCTGGGTCGTGTTCAAACCCTTTTGATAGATATAGCGGTAAATATCCTGCACTTCCCTGATTTTTTCATTGGAATAATTGCGCCTTCTGAGACCGATGGAATTGATCCCGACATAAGCAAGAGGTTCCCGGCCGGCTTTGATAAATGGGGGAACATCCTTGCGCACAAGTGAACCACCGGCAATCATTACATGTGAACCAATATGGACAAACTGGTGAACTGCTACCATGCCTGCAAGGATTGCATAATCGTCAACAATTACCTCACCAGCCAGTTGAGTGTTGTTTACGAGGATAACATTATTCCCGACAATACAATCGTGGGCAACGTGCACATAGGCCATCAACAGGCAATTATCGCCCACAATAGTTTTGCCTTTCGCTGCTGTTCCCCGGTTTACGGTAACAAACTCCCTGATGGTGGTATTATTTCCTATTTCGACTGTAGAATATTCTCCCCTGAATTTTAGGTCCTGAGGTATAGCCCCAATTACTGCCCCTGGAAAAATGTTGCAGTTTTTGCCAATGCGGGTTCCTGGCAAAATGGTTACATTCGACCCAATACGGGTACCTTCGCCAATCACCACATCTTTATCGATGGTTACGAAAGGTTCTATAACCACATTATCAGCAACAGCTGATTCAGGATGAACGTAAGCAAGAGGTTGTTTCATTTTCTGAAATTATTAATCGTTATTCTTAACTATCTGTGCCATAAATTCGCCTTCGGCAACAACTTTGTCGCCCACAAAGCATAAGCCTTTCATAACAGCAATTCCCCTTCGGATCGGGGAAACCAATTCAAGTCTGAAAATTAGCGTATCACCGGGGATTACCTTCTTTCGGAATTTGACATTATCGATTCGTATAAAATAGGTTGAATACCTGTCTTCCAACTGACTTAAGACCAATAAACCACCGGTCTGTGCCATAGCTTCAACAAGCAAAACTCCGGGCATAACAGGTTCGGAGGGAAAATGTCCCTGGAAAAATGGCTCATTGACTGTTACATTTTTCACGCCAACTATGATATTATCCTTTATCTGGATGATCTTATCAACCAGCAGGAACGGAAAACGGTGAGGCAATAACTCGGTGATCCTGTTTACGTCAAATACAGGTTCAGCATTAGGATCATAAGTTGGAACGCCATTCCCCTGCCTGAAAATTTCCTTTTTGAGCAGTCTGGCCATTTGGGTATTGGCGCTATGACCAGGTTTGGTAGCAATTATCCTCCCTTTGATATGCCGCCCGCACAATGCAAGGTCACCAACTACATCGAGAAGTTTGTGGCGGGCACATTCATTATCGAAATGGAGTTCGAGGTTGTTAAGGATTCCCTGGGGTTTCACTTCAACATGCTGGTGATGAAACAGATCGGCCAACCGGTCGAGTTCAACCTGTGAAATATCTTTATCGATAATGACAATAGCATTATTCAGATCACCACCTTTTATGAGGTTGTGCTTGAGCAGGAATTCAAGCTCGTGAAGAAAAACAAATGTGCGGCAATTGGCAATTTCATTTTTAAACTCACTAATGGAATGAAGGGTTGAAAATTGGTTATTCAGCACCCTTGAATTAAATGAAATCAATACATTGAGCCTGTAATCATCGTCAGGAAGGGCAATCAGTTCCGATCCGGTTTTTTCATCCTTGAAAACAATTTTCTGCGATATTTCAAGAAATTGTCTTTCTGCTTCCTGCTCAATGGTTCCGACCCTTTCAATGGCTTCAACGAATACCCTTGAACTTCCATCGATAATGGGCGCTTCCTCATTGTTTACCTCAATTAAAACATTATCTAGGTCCATGCCGATCAACGCTGCAAGGGCGTGCTCGATAGTCCCTATCCGTGCTCCGTGTTTTTCCAGAAGGGTTCCCCTCGAGGTGTCAATAACCAGATCGGCATCGGCATCGATAACAGGATGCCCATCAAGGTCAACACGTTTGAATTTAAAGCCATGATTTACAGGGGCAGGAAGAAATGTCATAACAACATCAACACCGGTATGTAAACCTTTCCCCTCTATGGTAAACGAACTTGCTAAAGTTCTCTGTTTCTGTATCATAAAAATGAATTGTCCGGTTTTTTATTCGCTTTTTTCCTTTAGTTTTCTTACTTCTTTCTGAAGTTCAATGACTTCCTGCCGGAGCTGGGGCAGGTTCCTCAATATGGTGTACATCTTCATGGCCTGCCGGTAATCAATTGCAGGTGACCCAAGTAGTATTTCATTGCTTTTTACATCTTTTGTAACCCCGCTCTGTGCCCCAATCTGCACATTATCGCCAATGGTTAAATGCCCGGCTAATCCAACCTGCCCGGCAAATTTACAATTTTTGCCAATTTTGGTGGTACCGGCCATTCCTGTATGACCTGCCATTACCGTATTATCGCCAATCTCACAATTATGGGCAACCATAATCAGATTGTCGAGTTTAACGCCTTTCCGGATAATGGTCGATCCCATTGTGCCACAGTCGATGGTGGTATTTGCTCCAATTTCAACATCATCTTCGATTAATACATTCCCAATCTGTGGTATTTTTTTGTAAGTACCATCATCCTGAGGTGCAAAACCAAAGCCATCCGATCCGATAACTGCTCCTGAATGAATTACGCACCTTTCCCCTATTATGGTGTCGTCATATATCTTTACACCTGAATAAAGGATTGTCTGATTATCGATGGTTACATTATCACCAACATAAACATGAGGGTAAATTTTAACGCTGTCGCCGATTTTTACATTGCGGCCAATATATGCAAAAGCTCCTACCCAGCAATGTTTTCCTAAAACAGATGTTTCGTGAATGTAGGATGGTTGTTCAATTCCAGCCCTCAGGTTTTCCCTGGCCTTGTTATACAAATCAAGCAGGGAAGCAAACGATTGATATGCATCGTTTACTTTAATCAATGTTGCTTTTACAGCCTGTCTGGGAACAAAATCCTGATTGACCAGGACAACCGATGCTTCGGATGAATAGAGATGATTCTCGTATTTAGGGTTTGACAAAAAGGCCAGCGACCCGGCTTTTCCTTCTTCAATTTTTGAAATGCTATTTATGGTTACCTCAGGGTCACCAATAATTTCGCCTTTTAAATATCGGGCAATTTCTTCGGCCTTAAATTCCATTCAATAATAAATTTTGCGCTGCAAAAATAGACTTAAATTAATTAAACACCAATTCTTTCGGGTAACTCACAAAAAATTTGCGGACCTGTTTTGTTAAAACAGAAAGATTTATGTCGGATGCCTCCCTTATATCCTTAATTCTGTCGTGTTTATCGGCAATCAGAATACTGCCTGTTAGTTCGCTGTAAGCGCTGTTGCTTACCTCTTTGTGTACCAGAAAATAACCGGTTTCCTCAAGGTCAACCCCAAGGTGCCAGCAAATCTTTTCTTGCATTTCAGCCAGTTCTCTGTTCAACATGGGCTCAGCAATAATCCGTCCGGCAAATAACTTCCTTTGAGCCAACCCTCTTGCAAGGTATGAGAGAATAAAATCGGGATGATGTTGCCAGTCTTTTACCGAAGCCATAAGATCGGTATCGTCGAGGTTTGTAAAATGTTCGAGTAAGCCGGTTCTATTTATTTTTCTGTTTTCAATGAAATCGGAAGCATTGAACTTATTCATCAGGAAAACCCTCAACGAAGGGGTTGCAAAGAGATCGGCGCCTCTCGAAATCAAATAGCGTGCCCGGGTCAAGAGATTTAATAGTTGTGAATCGGCCGCAAGGACTGTTTTATGTAAATATACCTGCCAGTACATAAGTCGTCGGGCTATCAGAAATTTTTCAATTGAATATACCCCTTTTGCTTCCACAACCAGTTGATCGTCATGCACTTCGAGCATTTTAATGATACGATCAACTCCTACAACCCCTTCGGCCACACCAGTAAAAAAGCTGTCGCGGGCAAGGTAATCAAGCCTGTCCATATCGAGCTGGCCTGAAACCAATTGATGGAGAAATTTTTTATGGTAGCGGTTTTCAAATATTTCGATTACCGGTTCGAGCCGGTAATTAAATTCCTTATTCAGTTCCTTAATCAGGATTGATGATAATTCTTCGTGTGGGATTTCAACCAATGAATGTTCAAGTACATGTGAAAATGGCCCATGCCCTATATCGTGCAGTAAAATTGCAATGGTTACAGCTTCGGCTTCCTCTTCACTGATCGAATGTCCTTTCAGTTTCAGGGATGCCACCGCCTGCCTCATCAAATGGATGGCTCCCAAAGTATGTTCAAACCTCGAATGATTTGCACCCGGATAAACCAGGTACGAAAGCCCCAATTGTTTAATCCTGCGTAGTCTTTGAATCCAGGGATGTTCCAGTAAATCGAATACAAGTTCCGACTGAATGGTAATGAACCCGAAAACAGGATCATTGATAATTTTCTTTTTATTTCTCTGAACCGGCACTATTTTAAGTCTTTAGCAAGGCAAATGTAACAAACTTTACCAATTTTATATGAATCCTAAATATCAATGTATTATCCATTGACACTATTGATAATTTATGGATTTATTATTACTTTTGTCGCGCATTTTGAGGGTACCTGAGAGTAGGGGGCATAATGTCCCCTATTTTGTTGAAAACAATGATTGACAGGAATAAAATAGTAAAATTGGTGAAGGAAAAACTGGAAAATGATATGTTTCTGGTTGATGTCAGCGTGAACTCAAGCAATGTGATTCATGTTGAAGTTGACAGCTATGCCGGTGTAACTATCGACCAATGTGTTGCCATAAGCAGGCACATAGAGTCGCACCTCGACAGGGATGACGAGGATTTTGAATTACAGGTATCGTCGCCCGGCGCCGATCAACCATTAAAAGTCAAGGAACAGTATCGGAAAAACACCGGGCGGGATATTGAAATTACGCTCAGGGGCAGTCATATAGTTAAAGGCATGCTCACTGCAGCATCAGACTCGGATATTACGGTCGAAACTTCGGCAAAAGAGAAAACCGAAGGGAGCAACAAAAAGATTCAGGTCAAACGGAATATCCAGATTCAAATGAATGAAATTGAAAAAGCAAGAGTATTAATATCTTTTTAATAAAATCGGGAACCATGGATAACATGAATCTGATAGAAACCTTTTCAGAATTTAAGGAACTGAAAAACATCGACAGGGCAACTATGATGAGTGTCCTTGAAGATGTATTCCGTAATGTTCTGATACGTCAGTTCGGGTCCGACGAGAATTTTGACATCATTATTAATGTCGATAAAGGTGACCTCGAAATTTGGCATAATCGGGTGGTAGTTGAAGATAATGAATTTGAAGACCCAGCCAAAGAAATCAGACTTAGCGATGCAAAAAAAATCGACCAAGACTACGAAGTTGGCGAAGATGTATCCGATGAAGTTAAACTTGCTGATTTCGGCAGAAGGGCAATTCTGAACCTGCGTCAGAACCTGGCAGGAAAAATCATGGAACTTGAAAAAGACCATGTTTATGGCAAATACAAGAAAAAAATAGGTGACATTGTTACCGGTGAAGTTTATCAGGTTTGGAAGAAAGAGATATTGATCCTCGACGATGAAGGGAACGAACTTTTACTTCCTAAAACCGAACAGATCCCTTCAGATTTTTTCCGAAAAGGTGATTCGGTCAGGGCGGTTGTTATAAAAGTAGAAATGCGTAACAACACCCCTATTATTATTTTATCGCGTACATCGCCTGTTTTTCTCGAAAGATTATTTGAACTTGAAATTCCGGAAATTTTTGATGGCCTGTTAACCATCAAAAAGATTGTGCGAAGCCCAGGTGAGCGTGCAAAGGTTGCAGTTGAATCGTATGATGAAAGGATTGATCCGGTTGGAGCCTGTGTAGGAATGAAAGGATCGAGAATCCATGGTATAGTGCGGGAGCTTCGTAACGAGAACATCGATGTGGTGAATTACTCACCAAACATTCAGTTATTAATAAGAAGAGCTTTAAGTCCGGCAAAAATCAGTTCCATCAGGATTAACGAAGCACAGAAAAAAGCCGATGTATATCTTAAACCCAACGAAGTTTCGCTAGCCATCGGAAAAGGTGGGCTAAATATAAAGCTTGCCAGCCAGCTTACAGGTTACGAAATTGATGTTTACCGTGAAATTGAAGAGGACGACGAAGATGTGAACCTTGAGGAATTTGCCGATGAAATTGAAAACTGGATTATTGACGAATTTAAAAATATTGGTTGCGACACCGCAAAAAGTGTGTTGAGTATGTCGCGCGAAGACCTCATCAAACGTACCGATCTTGAAGAAGAGACCATTGATGAGGTGATACGTATATTGCGCTCGGAGTTTGATTAGTTTTACATCAGAAAAATAAAATGATTCAGGTACAATCCGAAAGCGTAAAAAAAGAAATATTAAAAGAAATATATGGTTGCAGGTAACGCACAACGATTAAACAAACTGGCAAGAGAACTGAATGTGGGAATTCAAACCATGGTTGAATTCTTGCACAAGAAAGGATTTGATATTGATCCCAATCCAAATACAAAAGTTCCGGAAGATGTGTGTCATCTGCTTGAGAAAGAATATAAAAGTGATATCTTTTTGAAACGAGAATCTGAACAGATCACTCTTAGACAGCAGCGAACCAAGAAAGAGGTTGTTACCCTTGACGATATACCTAAAAAAGAAGAACCAGAGGACGATTTCGAAGATGGGATCATCGAATTGGAAGACCTCAAAAAGACTGCTGCTGCAGCAACTAAAGCACCGGTAGCCAAGGAAAAACCCACAGAACACGTGAAAGAAGAAAAGCGTGAATCGCTCATTAAGCCGTTTAAAGTAATTGCCCAAATTGATATCAGTGAATTTTCATCCCCAAAGAATAAACCAAAAGAAAAAGAAACGCTTCAAAAAGATAAACCCAAAGTTGAAAAACCGGCGGAACAAAAAGTGCAAGAGGTCAAACCTGAAGCAAAAATCACAGAAAAACCGGTTGAAATGCCTGTTCTAGAAACCGTAACCGTTGAAGTCCGTGAAAATGAGCCACAGGAACCAATGGTAGAAAAAGAAGAAAGAATCGAAGAGACCGAAAGATCAGAAATTAATGAAAAAACACCAGTGCTTGTAGCAGAAGTTGTAGATTACATTAAGACCGATATCCCTAAAGTAGATGAACCTAAGGTAATCGGAAGGATTGATCTGGGTCAGATTAATACAAAAACGCGGCCTGCCAAGAAAACGCGTGAGGAGAGGGAAAAGGAACGAAAATTAAGGAAACAGAAAGAGAAAGAATCAAGGAAGCTACTTACTGAAAAAGTACAAAAACCTGATTTGCAAGAAGATAAAGAGGAAAGCAAGCCACCACATAAACCCGAATTAATAAGGGCTCAGGTTGAAAAACTTGTGGGCCCCACAATTGTTGGTAAAATTGATCTTCCGGGTGAAAAAGAACGCAAAGGCCCCGAGGAAGACAGGAACAAGAAAAAGAGAAAACGTAAGCGTATTCAGAAAGAAACTGAAAAAGTAAACCTGGCTGCAAAACCTGCCGAAGACCGAAAAAAACCGGAAGAAAACAAAAAACCAGGCAAAAAGAAAAAACTGCTCAAGAAAGAGATCAACGAGGAAGACGTTCAAAAACAGATAAAAGATACATTAGCTCGCCTAACCAGTAAAGGTGCAAAATCGAAAGGTGCAAAATACCGACGCGAAAAGCGTGCTATTCAGAGTGAACGTGCTGCAGCCGAAGCTGAAATCAAGGTTCAGGAACGTAATATCCTGAAAATTACTGAATTTGTTTCGGTAAACGAACTAGCCAACATGATGAATGTCCCGGTTACGAAAATTATTTCAACCTGTATGAGCCTTGGTCTTTTTGTATCGATAAACCAACGTCTCGATGCTGAAACCATGTCGCTGGTAGCCGATGAGTTCGGGTATAAAGTTGAATTTGTGAGCGTTGAAATTCAGGAAGCTATTGAGGAAGAACCCGATACCGAACAGGATCTGAAACCCCGTCCACCTATCGTTACGGTTATGGGGCATGTTGATCATGGTAAAACCTCTTTGCTCGACCACATACGAAATACCAATGTAATTGCCGGTGAGGCAGGAGGCATTACCCAGCATATTGGTGCTTATAATGTTAAACTACCTGATGGACGGAGAATCACCTTCCTTGATACACCTGGCCACGAAGCTTTCACAGCTATGCGTGCGCGTGGTGCCCAGGTTACCGATATTGCCATCATCATTGTAGCAGCCGACGATGATGTTATGCCACAAACCATCGAAGCCATCAACCATGCTTCGGCAGCTGGTGTTCCTATTGTGTTTGCCATCAACAAAATTGATAAGCCCAATGCAAATCCTGAAAAAATCAAGGAAGCGCTTGCCAATATGAATTATCTGGTTGAAGAATGGGGCGGCAAATACCAGTCTCAGGATATTTCAGCCAAAAAAGGGATCAATGTTAGTGAACTTCTCGAAAAAGTATTGCTTGAAGCCGAATTGCTTGATTTGAAGGCAAATCCAAACAAAAGAGCAACCGGAACCATTATCGAATCTTCACTCGACAAGGGACGTGGATATGTAGCTACAGTATTGGTACAATCAGGAACACTGAAAGTTGGTGATATCGTATTGGCAGGTCAGCACTATGGTCATGTTAAAGCCATGTTTAACGAACGTAATACGAAAATTGATGTGGCTGGCCCTTCAGCTCCTGCAATTATTTTAGGGCTCGATGGAGCACCTCAAGCTGGCGACAAATTCCATGTGATGGAAAGCGAACGAGAAGCACGGCAGATTGCAAACAAACGGGAACAACTTGCACGCGAACAGGGATTACGCACCCAGAAACATATTACACTCGATGAAATCGGCCGGCGTATTGCAATTGGTAACTTCCAGGAACTTAACCTTATTGTCAAGGGCGACGTTGATGGTTCAGTTGAAGCGCTTTCCGATTCTTTGATCAAACTTTCGACTGAAGAAATACAGGTAAACGTAATTCACAAAGCAGTGGGTCAGATTTCCGAATCGGATATTATGCTTGCTTCGGCATCCGAAGCAATTGTGGTGGGATTCCAGGTAAGGCCATCGATAAATGCACGGAAACTTGCAGAGAAAGAGCAGATCGACATCCGGTTGTACTCTATTATTTACGATGCCATCAACGAAATTAAAGCAGCTATGCAGGGTATGCTTTCACCAGAAATTAAGGAAGAGATTCTTGGAACTGCCGAGGTGCTTGAAACATTCAGGATTACCAAAGTTGGAACTGTAGCCGGCTGTATTGTCCGTGACGGGAAAATTAACCGGAACAGCAGGGTTCGTGTAATCCGCAATGGCATTGTTATTTATACCGGAACTTTAGGTTCATTGAAACGCTTCAAGGAAGATGTTAAGGAAATCAAAAACGGTTACGAATGTGGTCTGAATATCGACAACTTCAACGATATTAAAGTTGGCGATAATATAGAAGCATTCCAGGAAGTTGAAGTTGCCAAACAACTTTAACCGAATTAGCCAAATTTTAAAAATTAAAGCTATGCACGGTCATATTCTTTTTATCAGCGGTGGCGAACTGGTAATGGTAATGTTGCTGGCACTTCTGTTCTTCGGATCAAAAGCCATACCCGATATTGCCAAAACCCTTGGTAAGGGTTTACGGGAATTTAAAAAGGCCACCAATGAAATAAAACGCGAAATAAACGAAAACACAGTTGACATAAAACGCGATCTGAACGAAATATCATCCGACATCAACAAAGAAGGCAATGAGATCAAAAGCCAGATTGACAAGGAGTATTCAGATTGATTTTTATGGTAAAGGCAGAAAATATAAGCAAGTCGTTTGGACAGTTGCAAGTACTGAAAGGCATTAACCTTGAGGTTCCCGAAGGTAAAATATACTCAATTGTAGGGGCAAGTGGCGCAGGCAAAACCACCTTGCTACAGATTTTGGGTACACTTAGCAAGCCCGATTCAGGTAATATTTATATCAAAGGCAAACAGGTTTCAGGTATGTCGGAAGATCAGCTGGCCACATTCCGGAACCTTGAGCTGGGGTTTGTATTTCAATTTCATCATCTACTTCCCGAATTTACCGCCCTCGAAAATGTATGTATTCCGGCATTTATTTCGGGTTTATCGCGTACAAAAGCCGAAACCCGTGCGAATGAATTACTTGGCTACCTGGGAATGACCGACCGGAAAAACCATAAACCCTCGCAACTTTCAGGTGGCGAAAAACAAAGGGTTGCCGTTGCAAGGGCGCTGGTTAACCAGCCATCGGTTATTATGGCCGACGAACCTTCGGGCAACCTCGATTCGCAAAACCGAGAAGACCTACATGAACTTTTTTTTAACCTCAGAAATGAGTTCGGCCATACTTTTATTATTGTTACCCATGATGATACTTTTGCCGACCGTTCAGACAAGATCATTCACATTAAAGACGGTGTGATTCAGGAATGAACCTGGAAAAAATAAAAGAGTTCCTCGACGAAAAAACTGATCGGTACAACAACAAATCGTTTATTGATTCCGACCCCATTTCTATTCCCCACCGGTTCAGGAAAAAAGAAGATATTGAAGTAGCAGGATTTTTAACAGCGACCATTTCGTGGGGGAACCGGCAGTCTATCATAAACAGCGCTTCGAAAATGATGGCGCTCCTCGATAATGACCCCTTTGGTTTTGTCATGAACCACGAACCCCACCACCTCAAACAACTGGAAAGATTTATACACCGGACTTTCAACCCTATTGACCTCGCATATTTTATTATAGCGCTACAACACCTGTATCGGAAATGGGGAAGCCTCGAATGTTTATTTTCTGCACATCAGGAAAAAGATTCGATCCTCATGGCTATTCACCACTTCAAAAACGAATTTTTCTCATTACCACACCCAAAACGGACGTTGAAACATATATCCGACCCCGCAAAAGGTTCGGTAGCAAAAAGGATCAATATGTTCCTGCGATGGATGGTCAGATCGGATCAAAGGATGGTCGATTTTGGACTATGGAAAACAATACCTGCAAATATTCTCTCGTGCCCCCTGGATATACATTCGGGGAATGTGGCCCGCAAACTTGGTTTGATCACCCGAAGGCAAAACGATATTGAAGCGCTGGCCGAACTCGATAAAAACCTGCGTCTTATGGATCATGCAGATCCGGTTAAATATGATTTTGCCCTTTTCGGTCTTGGTATTTTTGAAAAATTCTGAATATGGGGCGCAACAATTATTTTAGGTTTAAACAATTCACGGTTGTACAGGAAAATTCGGCCATGAAAGTGGGAGTTGACAGTGTGATGCTGGGAGCCTGGGCTGATGCCAGACAATCGGAAAAAATCCTTGATGTGGGTTCCGGTACAGGATTATTAAGCCTCATGATGGCACAGCGGACACATGCCACAATTACCTCCCTGGAAATTGACAGTGAATCATTTCAAGAATCATTGGTCAATTTCAAAAACTCACTCTGGTATGACCGCATTACTGCCTTTAATCTCAGTTTTCAGGAATTTTCGGCAAACCGGCAGGTTAGTTTTGATCATATTATATCAAATCCCCCATATTTTTTGAACAGTTCACTCCCTGCCGATTTCCGGCGAAAGCAAGCCCGCCATGCAGAAGGCCTTTCATATTCCGATCTGATTATCGGAGTAAGCCGGATGCTGGACCAAAATGGAAAACTTTCGGTCATTCTTCCCATTGATGGTTCAACCATTTTTATTGAAATGGCTGAATCAAATGGGTTTTATCTTAACCGCCGGACACTGGTAAAACATAAGCCTGAAAAACCATTTCACAGAAGCTTGCTTGAATTCTCATCAAACCCAGCCCTGGTAATTGAATCTGAATTGGTAATTGAAGTCAATAATGAATACACCTCAGAGTATAAAAACCTAACCTCTGATTTCTATCCGGCATTTTAAGATGATTGTAATAATTGATATTATACAGCAGAAATGAAACGCAGTTATCCGAAATGATACATTCGATTGAACAATTCTTTTAAACGCCGGTTAAATCTGAATTAAAATCAGGCACGACAGGATAAAAATACCTCAGCGTCTGTTATTATTACTAATTTTGCAATTTGAATATTTAATAGTCATGTCAGAGATATTACAACAAGATATAAAATTAGATACAAGTTTCTATAAGATAAATGATATCAGGCAATTAACAGAAAGTACATTTGTACTGTCAATGCCCCGGTGCAGGTTTTCATTTAAACCAGGCCAGCACGTTTCAGTATCCATCAAGGGTGATTTTCAGAGCAGGGAGTATTCCATTTACAGCGGAAATAACGACGATATGCTCGAGATCCTGGTAAAAGAAGTTGAAGGCGGATACTTTTCGCCAAAGTTAAAACATTTAAAACCCGGTGATTACCTCGAAATACATGGCCCATTCGGTAAATTCGGTATCGACCAGAAGAAATTATATACACACAGGCATGTTTTTATTGCCAGCGGTACAGGCATTGCACCTTTTCATAGTTTGGTAAAATCGATATCTGACCTTGATTACCAGCTTATTCATGGGGTCAGATATCCATCAGAGGCATACGAGAAGGATCATTACCCAAACGACCGGTATATATTGTGTACAACCCGCAATCCCGAAAACAACTTCAAGGGGAGGGTTACAGATTACGTCAGGCAGAATAGTTTTGAAAATAATTCAGCATTTTATTTGTGCGGTAATAGCGATATGATCTTCGACACTATGGAAATCCTGAAAGACAAAGGATTTTCGAGGGAAGATATTTATGTTGAGGTATATTTCTGAAAGGTAAACGTCAGACTTTCTTTTTTGAATCAATTTTTGCCCCATAAGCAAGGTCGCCTGCATCGCCCAATCCCGGAACAATGTACGATTTTGGGTTCATTTCCGGATCAACAGCCCCAAGCCATAAGGTAACATTCGTATCCCTTATTTTATCGGTCACATATTCGACTCCTTTCTGACTGCTGATAATGGATACCATGTGGATATGCGAAGGTTTTCCATTGGTTAAAAGGGCATGGTAACTGATTTCCATCGACATACCCGAAGCCAGCATCGGGTCGGAAAGGATAACCACTTTATTGTCGAGCGATGGCGATGCCATGTATTCAAACTCAATATCGAAACCACCGTTCTCAGTGTATTTCCGGTAAGCCGAAATAAAAGTATTTTCGGCCTGGTCGAAAACACGGAGTAATCCATGGTGCATGGGCAGACCAGCCCTTAGTATAGTAGCAAGTACCGGTTGTTGCGCCAGGATGGGTACTTTTGCTGTTCCAAGTGGCGTAACCACATCCTGTGCCTTATATTGCAGCGTTTTACTGATTTCGTAACCAAATAATTCTCCCAGACGCTGAAGGTTTTCCCTGAACCGGAGCGGATCTTTCTGAATCTGAACATCGCGGAGTTCAGCCAGATACTGATCAATAATTGAATGATTGTTACCTAGAATTTTAATTTCCATATAGTTAAGTATTATGTAAATGCAACATCCCCTTCACCATCCTGAAATTTTCTGCCCTTCTTGAAAACAGGGGCAAGAACATTTGAATATCCTGCATGACGAACAATTTTTGTGGTGTATATTGAAGGAAGCTTAATTTTATCAAAAGCATTGATTAATTGATGGTTAAAAACTATCAAGCTATCCACCTGTATTTGAACCAAATAATCCCTAATGGCTACAGCAACTATAACTATATCAGATGGATTGCAATAAAAGTATGGTAATGTTGCATGATTATCGCGAACCGACAGCATGAATAAAGCTAAGGGTTTTCCATCGTGGCTTATTGTTATAAATTGTTGATAAAAATGCTCCGCAAAAGATGAAAATGGATAAGACTGTAATTTATCGACAGGGGAGGTACTCAACCAGGGGAAGGTGGCAATCCAGTTTAATTTAGAATAGTCTTGTCTGAGATAAAAAGCCTCAGAGTTCCCTACAATTAATTCAGATAAACTTTCATTGAGTAGCCCACGCACCTCGAGTGTATAACCACTTTGACCAATGCGTTTGCCAACTGATTTTCTATACAGATAAAAAACAGAATTAACCACTTCATCCACCTGCCCTGTTAGCCTGGTAAGGAAAAAATTCCTACCCTCCCTTCTGAATTTGGGGCCAATATAAGACCTTAAAAACCACCTTTTCCCTACCACTTCAGGGAGAAAATTAAATTGCCCTGTTTTAGTCAGCAATTGGCGGGTATATTCGGTACAATCAGTAAGGAACATTTTACCGTTGCATCCTTTTAAGGCTCTCATAAACAGGGGTAACCCACATGAACTCCCTTTAACCGGATTAACCCACCACCCTGTATTCGATGCCGCAAAACCATGTCCGTTGTTGAGCCGATCGGGCAACAAACCTGAAAACCCGAGTAAATTTGCCCCTTCGCAGGCATATACCAATGCAAGGTCTGAGGGTGAGGCAAAAGGATTGTTTAACTGCGAAACAGCCCTTAATGGGGAAACAGGTTTAATATCCAATCTCAGGTATTCCGGGCTGGAAATAAACTCAGGCAATTCGCCAACCTTTACCTCAAAAAATTTCATTCATTCATTTTTAAAGAAACATACCTGATAAATCCCTCAACATCAATTATTTCAATTATTTCGAAGAGATCGAACTGCATACCGAATTGTTGTTCCAATTCCCTAATCAGGGTGATGTGGTTGAGTGAGTCCCAGTTTTTAATGTCGTCAACCGTGGTTGAAACTGTTATATTCTTTTCATTCGGAAAGACTTTCCTGAAAGTTCCAATAACCTTATCTTTGATTAATCGTTCATCCATACCTCAAATTTTTCGTAAAACAGCCAGTTTCCCCGACGATCTAAACCCAATCTGGGTATAAAGGGATACTGCTTTACGTACTGATTGCAAAACTACT
>JBBIHB010000054.1:0-18888 GCA_037447215.1 Bacteroidales bacterium | reverse complement strand
AAGTAAATTCAATTAAAAATTAAAAAAAGTGGTACTAAGTATGGGGAGTATCTAAAAATTCCATTTGAGTGTAAAACTTCTATTTAGTTAGTATGAATGAAATGGTTGAAGTTCCGTCAGGCCCCGGATCGTGTATTGATATTGATCCCGATCATGTTGTCCGGCATACCCTTGTACCTGATTAACTTCTTCCAAAATTTAATTATTCCCAATTTTCATCATCAATCATCCAACCTTCTATTTGAAGGGCCTTATCTTTTTCAGTTGTGAGGTATGGTTTTGAAACGTTCCAATATGAATCCTCTGTCATCCACTTTTCAAGGATAAGGCTAACCTCTGCTTCGGTTGTAAGATTTTTCCAGTATGCCGGATGTACCATCCATAATTCAATTTCGAATGTCTGATCTGTGTCTTCAGTAAATCCGGATTCCAATTTTACATTCCATACGGATTCGTCGATCATCCATGTTTCAATTTTTAAGGTTGATTCTTTTGCATCTTCCAAATTCGAAATGAAGTTGGAATTCTTTCCTTTTAAAAGGTTTGCTCCAAAACTTGCTGAGGTTGAGAGCAAAACTGCAAGTACCGTGGTTAATACTTTTGTTTTCATTGTTTTCTGTTTTTGATGTTTTATTTTTCAAATGATGTTTTTATGACTTAATAACGATACAAAAATTACCCTGTTATTATTCATAAAACAGAGGATTCCAATCAACGTAGCAAGAATGCCGGTGAATGGAGAAAACTATGGAATTATTTTACCAGACATGATTGTCCGGAATAAGAAAATTTTTACCGGTATTTTTCTTGCATCTGTACCTGGTTTTTGAGGTATGGGCTGCTTTTATGTATATTTGGGTGTTCATTAACCAAAAATCGATACTATGAAAACGTTGTGCTTTATTACGTTCATTATTATTTTAGTTTTCAGTTCTAATGCACAGAAATGGCAACCAGCCGGCGACCGGATTAAAACCCAATGGGCGGACCATATAAACCCTGAAAATCCTTTGCCTGAATATCCCCGGCCCCAAATGTTACGCGATCAGTGGCAAAACCTAAATGGTTTATGGGACTATACCATAACTCCAAAAGGGTATTCAACTCCTGAAAAATGGGATGGGAAAATACTCGTTCCGTTTCCTGTTGAATCAAGTCTTTCGGGCGTTCAAAAGATGGTTGGTCAGGAAAATGAATTATGGTACAGGAAGAGTTTCAGCATACCAGCAACATGGAAAAACAAAAAAATCCTGCTCAATTTTGGCGCTGTTGACTGGAAAGCCGATGTTTGGGTGAACAATATTAAAGTTGGGATGCACCAGGGCGGATATACGCCGTTCAGTTTTGATATAACACCATTTCTTACAAAAGATAAGGAACAAAAGCTCGTAGTAAGGGTTTGGGATCCCACCGACAAAGGTTTTCAGCCGCGTGGGAAACAGGTTAGCCAGCCGCGAGGAATATGGTACACACCGGTTACGGGTATATGGCAAACGGTATGGATTGAGCCGGTTAATCAGGTTTTCTTCAGCCATATCAGGACTATTCCCAATATAGATGGGAACAACATAACAGTAAAGGCTGGTTTGGAAGGTGCTTTACCGACCGACATTGTTGAAGTTAAAGTTTTGGAAAACGGGCGTATCATTTCAACCGGAAAAGCAGCTGCAGGTCAGGAGGTTTTTGTAGCAGTCCCAGGAGCAAAAATGTGGAGCCCTGAGTCACCCTATCTGTACGATATGGAACTTTCAATAATACGGAACGAGGTAGCTATCGATAAAATCAAAAGCTATTTCGGGATGCGCAAAATTTCGACCAAACGAGACACCAATGGGGTGGTGAGGCTGCAATTGAACAACAAAGATTATTTCCACTTCGGACTACTGGATCAGGGTTGGTGGCCTGATGGATTATACACTGCCCCCACCGATGAAGCATTATTGTACGATATTAAAAAAACCAAAGATTTCGGGTTTAACATGATCCGCAAGCATGTGAAGGTTGAACCGGCGCGTTGGTATTACCACTGCGACCGCGAAGGTATATTGGTTTGGCAGGATATGCCCAATGGCGACCATTCGCCCCAATGGCAGATGCGGAACTATTTCAACGGACTTGAATTTGTGCGCAATGCCGAATCAGAGGTAAATTTCCGGCAGGAATGGAAAGAGATAATGGATTTGACCATTTCGAACCCGAGTGTGGTAGTTTGGGTACCTTTCAACGAAGCATGGGGACAATTTAAAACCCAAGAGATTACAGAATGGACAAAAAATTATGACCCTTCGCGCCTGGTTAACCCTGCAAGCGGGGGCAACCATTACGATGTGGGCGATATTCTTGATATGCACAACTATCCCGATCCGGTGATGGGGCTTTACGACTCGAAACGGGCAAACGTACTAGGGGAATATGGAGGAATTGGCCTTGTTATGGAAAACCATTTATGGGAGAAAGACCGGAATTGGGGCTACGTACAATTTAAAACTTCGGCAGAAGCCACCAATGCGTATATAGAAATGGCCGAAAAATTAAAAAAACTGATCCCCTTTGGGTATTCAGCAGCCGTTTATACACAAACTACCGATGTAGAAATTGAAGTAAACGGGCTGATGACTTATGACCGGAAAGTAATTAAATTGGATGAGGATAAAATCAGGCAGGTGAACAGGGCGGTAATCGAAATCCTGAATAAATAATCATTAAAAGAACCCTAATTCAAGCCTGGCTTCTTCGCTCATCATCGATTTTTCCCACGGTGGATCAAATGTAAGTTCAACATTGGCATCCTTTACACCATCAACAAGAATGGCCGAGTGCCTGGCTTCTTCCAGCAGCATATCGGCAACCGGGCAGCCGGGTGCAGTTAGTGTCATTACAATGTGTGCGGAGTCGTTTTCGTCAATATCAACATTATATATCAAGCCAAGGTCATAGATGTTCACCGGAATTTCCGGGTCATAAACATCTTTCAGGTTGGCAATGATCTGATCTATCCTTTTGTCCATTATTAATTCCTTTCCAAAACTTTGTTATATGCAACAGCATACAGTCTTATTTGTTTCATCATGGCTATCAGGCCATTTGAGCGGGTTGGCGACAAATGCTGCTTTAACCCTATTTCATCGATAAAATACATTTCGCTGTCAATCAGTTCTTTCGGAGTTCGGTCTGAAACAACCCTCAACAGGAGTGCCACCAAGCCTTTCACAATTACAGCATCACTTTCACCCCTGAAAAAGATTTTACCATTTTTCAGTTCAGCAACCAACCATACCCTCGACTGGCAACCCTTTATCAGATGTTCATCAGTTTTTTCCGAAGCCGCAAGTTCGGGAAGGTTATTGCCTAATTCGATCAGGTATCCGTATTTATCCATCCAATCGTCATAAGACGAAAACTCTTCGATAATCTCCTTTTGTATATCGTCTATGGTCATCGTAATACTTTGCTCATTTTAAGGATGCAAATGTGGGAATTTTTCATTTTCCGGCAAATTTCTATCATTATTTTGTTTTTAATGTTTCTAAATTAATTCGGAATTCCTGATTGTTTCACACAAATGATTATTTTTATGTCAATAAAAAAATTTTATGTATGAAATCATTAGCTGGTACCAAAACAGAACAGAACCTGCTGAAAGCTTTTGCCGGTGAATCGCAGGCGCGCAACCGTTACGAATTTTTTGCCATGAAAGCCCGTGAAGAAGGCCTGGAACAAATTGCCTCCCTTTTCGAGGAAACAGCAATAAATGAAAAAGCCCATGCCGAAAGATTTTTTAAATTTCTCGAAGGCCGGATGGTTGAAATTACGGCTACCTATCCGGCTGGAAAAATCGGTAATACACTCGAAAACCTGAAAGCAGCAGCCGAAGGGGAGAATGAAGAATGGACAATGTTGTATCCTGAGTTTGCAATAATTGCCGAAGAAGAAGGTTTCAAACAGATTGCAACGGTATTTAAAACCATTGCGAAAGTGGAAATGGCACACGAAGACCGTTACTTGAAACTTTATCAAAACTTGGCAGAGGGTAAGGTTTTCGAGCGGGAGGATAAAGTGGTATGGAAATGCAGGGTTTGCGGGTTCCTGCACGAATCGAAAAAACCTCCCAAAAAATGCCCGGCCTGCGAACATGAGCAAGCTTATTTTGAACTGGAATGTATGAACTATTAAAGTTATTTCAGGAGGGGATTAAAGTTAAATCTTCGGACTTTAAGGCAGGTAATTGAAAAGAAAAGAGGTTTTTATTCAGGTTTTTGAATATTAATTTACGCATTGCATTTACTTTGTAAGTATAAAACTTTGTCGTGGATGTGTGGATTAAAATGGAATATTAAGGGTCATCTGTGTATCGGCATTTTATTTCTGCTATTAGGCTTTGACCATACGAAGGCGCAGCAGCTTCCTGTATTTTCCGACGAAATAATCCTGTACAGGGGAGAGCGTTTTATGCCCTTTATCGATGGCCCGGTTGAAGAATATTCTGAAGCTGCTCAGGGGTTGTCGCGTCAACAGGCCAGGCTTGAAAGGATATTTCTCAAGAGCCTGGACTCAATCACAGAAATTTTAAAAAAATGTCCCGACTTGGATACTCCGCAAGGATTTAAACTTGTAATAAGGAAGAATTCATCCCCCCCGTTTGAGTTTCACGAAAATAAATCGTTCAGTGCAAAAATTCAATTCGAATTGTTTGCTACACTGGTATGTAACGAAAAGCCATGTTTCGACCGGAAAACCGACGCTACAATAACCCTTTATATTAATAACCCCGAAAAGCTTGTTTCGACACACGTTATGGACGATATATGGCTCCAGCCAAAAATTGTTTCCGATTTTTTCGGATACCCGGTTTACCGGTTCAACAGTATAAATAAAGAAATCACAGTTGTCAGGGAAGGAACAGTTCCGGTTTACATGACTGTTACGCGCGAAGATTTTATCATGTCGCTTATCGGACATTTTAATGAAATGATTGTAGAAAACCAACGTAAGGCAGAACTTCCGCAATCCAAGGAATTACTGTCCTTAACAGGTGATGATGACAATCTTCGACGTTTTGAATTTGAGGAGGCTTATAACAAATTGCACCGTTTCGATCCCTTGCTTGCACGAAAGCTAAAGGAAAATTTTGATGGATCAGAGAAAATTCTTGCCGAAGCAAAAACTGACAGTCTTGCGTTGATTACCCGGGAGCAATACATCAAAATGCAGATGGGTGTATGGCGGGAGGGAATCAGGAAATTAAGGGCCGAACTCAATGCCATGTCTCCATCCGAAAGAAGGTCGCAGGCACATTGGTCCGAATCGGAAGCCATGAATACTTCAGGCCTGACACCACCGGGCCATCCAGGATCAAACCCTGTGGCCCGCCTTAATCCAGCCGTCCTTGATAATTCAATGCCAGATACTGATATTCAGATAATTATTATTGAATGGGGAATAGATCCGGCGCCTTTTGCCAATTTCAAACAGGGGCGTAACCTTCAGTACCACAAGCTTTACCGTTTTTCACAGTGCGAAGATTCCTGGCGACAGGTATTCAGATTGGTTGAAAGGGAGGAGCAATAGTTTCCTTGGCTATATTTTTTGCCATTACACTGATGAAAAAAAGTTGAAAAGCATGATAAATCATGATGGGCAACAAATAAATACCCGCACCGCTGATTCCTGGAAAGAGCACACTTGCGAATACCGATCCATGTACCAGCGATTTTTTAGACCCGGAAAACTGCAGTGTGATGATGTCTTCGCGTGAGAATCGGAGTTTTTTACCCAGCCATGCAGTGAAATTTAAAACTACAAAGAATAATATCAGTACAGCAACGAATAATACAATAAGAGTAATCAAACTTACGTATGAGAACATTCCTGCGATAAAAGAATGGCTGAACGATTTATAAACAATCAGAAGGATAATAATTTTATCGAATGCCGCCAGTTTTTTGTTATGCCGGTTAACAAACCTAATAAAATATGGGTGAAGCATTAGTCCTGCAACTACGGGCAAAATGATTTGAATTATCAGCTGAACAATAATTTTTGAAAAATCAAAATCACCGGTGTTAGAAGTAAGGAACAGCCCCATCCAAAGTGGTGTCATTACAATACCGATTATCCCTGAAATGCTTGCATTGAAAATTGAACCAGGTATATTTCCACCTGCGATGGAAACCATAACCACCGAAGATGACACAGTTGAAGGCAGGGTAGCCAGAAAGAACATACCCATCCAGAAAACTTCGAGGGATGTCCCTTTTATTAATGGATAAAATGGCAGGACAAGCAACGGGAAAATTATAAAAGTTGTGAACTGCACCGAAAGATGCATGTGCCAGTTGCTCATGCCTCGCTTTAGTTTTTCGGGATCGAGTTTTAATCCATAAAAGAAAAAAATCAGGACAACACCAGCATCGATTACAGTACCAAGGTTAAAATACTTTCCTTCCATACCAATTCCCGGGACAATCCATGCTGCAAGGATCATCACAACTAATCCTGAAATGAACCAATCGGGGAGATACATTTTGATTTGCGTAAAGAAAAAGGTTGATTTTTTCAATTCAGGCTCTTTCATAGTTTGCATGAAAAGTTGGATTGGTCATCTGATTAGTTAAGCATCGCAATTACTTTTTTGAGCGATTCTATAAACCTGTCGATCTCCTCTGGTGTGTTGTATATGCCAAAACTGATCCTGACTGTACCCGGTACCTTAAAGTGCTCCATTACCGGATCGGCACAATGGTGGCCTGTTCGGACAGCAATTCCCATTTTGTCGAGCAACATGCCGATATCGTAAGGATGGATGCCTTCGATGTTAAAGGAAATTACCCCTGATTTATTTGCACTGTTGCCATAAATCTGCATTCCTGCAATCTCTGTTAATCTGCTGGTGGCATATCGAAGCAACTCCTGTTCGTGGGCGGCAATATTTTCAATCCCGATACGTGTGAAAAATTCAAGTGCGGCACCAAGTCCGATTACACCTGTTATATGGGGTGTTCCTGCCTCGAATTTATAAGGAATAAGGTTATAGGTTGTTCCGTTGAAACTAACTTCCGAAATCATCTCCCCACCACCCTGGTAAGGTGGCATAGATTCGAGGAGTTCTTTCCTGCCATATAAAATCCCGACACCATTGGGGCCGTATATTTTATGTGACGAGAAAGTATAAAAATCGGCATCAAGGTAAGAAACATTAACCGGTATATGTTGAACAGCCTGAGCGCCGTCAACCAGCACTTTTACTCCTCTTTCATGGGCAATACCAGTTATTTCTTTAATGGGGTTTATGGTTCCCAGAACATTGGAAACATGCGCAACAGCAATCAACCGGGTGCGATTGTTGATCAATTGTGGAAGCAGGTCAGTACGAAGTTCTCCTTTCCCGTTAAAAGGCAACATTATAACCTGGGCTTTTTTTCGATGTGCCATCAGTTGCCAGGGAACAATATTAGAGTGGTGTTCCATTTCTGAAACAATTATCTCGTCACCTTCATTTACAAATGCTTCGCCAAACGAAAACGCAACCAGGTTGATACTTTCGGTTGTTCCTTTGGTAAATATGATCTCTTCTTTAAGTGCAGCGCCGATGAAACCGGCCACCTGGTTTCGGACTGCTTCAAAATCGGCGGTGGCTTTATTGGCCATATAATGCGAAGCCCGATGGATATTTCCATAATATTCAATTGTCAGTCGGCGTTCGGCCAGCAAAACATCCACTACCTTCTGGGTCGAAGCAGCACTGTCGAGATAAATTAATGGTTTGCCATAAACTTTCTGCTTCAAAATGGGGAAGTGGTTGCGTATATCTGTAATAATCATCTTAATAATTAGTGTAATGTAATATTCCGATTAATCACCGACCATGTTTTTATATTCTTGATTAAACTAAAAAAGCACAAATCAAAAATTGTAAAGGATTTTTACAAAGGTATGTATTATTAGTTTGATTATAACCGACTCGTCTGATTAACATTCACACAGGTAAGCGCAATCGTGACAACGGCCGATATCCCCGCGGAGGCGCTTTTCAATCAGATCGTTGATGCGGTCGCGCAAGGGTTCAACTTTAATGTTTTGAACCACTTCATACGAAAAAGCATTCATCATCATCAGTCGTGCCTGTTTCTCTTCAATCCCCCGGCTGCGGAGGTAAAACAGGGCTTCTTCATCGATCTGCCCTATTGTGGCACCATGGCTGCATTTCACATCATCGGCCTCAATAATCAACTGAGGTTTGGTTTGCATTTGTGCCTTGTCGGTAAGCAACAGGTTGTTGTTCCGTTGAAAAGCGTTGGTTTTCTGAGCGTTGCGGCGTACGTTGATCCTTCCTGAAAAAGCCCCGGAGGATTCATCATCGAGTACATTTTTATATAGTTGATTACTTTGACAGTGTGGTTTGGCGTGCACGAGCTGCGTAAAATTATCAACATGTTGTTTGCGGTCGAGGAACCCCATTCCATAAACATTGGCTTTACTGTTTTCACCATCGAGGATTACTTTGAGGTTATTGCGGATAAGCCCCCCATGCAGGGTTATTGTATTGGTATTTATCTGTGCATTATGCCCGAGGCTGATAAATATCGAATTGACCGAAGCAGCATTGTTATGCTGGTTTTGAACCGTATAATAATTCACTGCTGCATTTTCGCCGACAAAAATCTCAGTAACTGAGTTGCAGAAATAATGGAATGGATTTAAGGTATGGTCGCAGATAATTAGGGTAACATTTGCACCGGGTTCAATAATTATGAGGTTGCGTTGGGTTACAAAAGTATTTTCCTGGCTTTGTAAAAGGTTTATAACCTGTATAGGTCTTTCGACAACAGTTTTTTTCGGTACATAAAGAAAATATCCATCGCGTGCGAAGGCTGTATTTAATGCAACCATCGGGTCGGAAGATGTTTCGGCCAAATTTCCATAATGATTTTCAACCAAGGTTGATTTCTCACCTGCAGCTTTTTCGAGACTTTGAAGAGCTACGGTTTCAGGCAGGATGCCTTTTGGGTTCAACTCAGGATAAAACCAGCCATTACGTATGGTTACAAGGTGGGTATCCAACTGAGGTACATCACATTTAAAAACTTCATCGAGATGAAAATTTTTTACCTCCTTATGGAAGATATAACTGAAATAATGTTCCAGTGCTGGTTGAAGGTTGGTATATTTATAGTTTTCATTTTTCCTAATCGGGATTCCCTGGACAACAAAATCCCGGAAAGCTTTTTTACGGGGTCTGTTTAAGACCTCAGGGCTGTTACCGTTTATTATTTCCTCTGAATCACGAAATTGCCCGGCCAGTCTCAGCGAAAGGTCATTATGTTCTGTAATTACGCTCATTTTAATATCCGGTTTCTTTTTTAATCCATTCGTATCCTTTTTCTTCAAGTTCAAGTGCCAGTTCCTTTCCGGCCGATTTTACTATACGTCCTTTGAACAATACATGTACATGGTCGGGCACAATATAGTCGAGTAAACGTTGGTAATGTGTAACCACAATGGTGGCATTGCCTGGAGTACGCAGGGCATTAACGCCATGTGCCACAGTTTTGAGGGCGTCTATGTCAAGTCCCGAATCGGTTTCGTCGAGGATTGAAAGTCTGGGTTCCAGTAATGCCATTTGGAAAATCTCGTTTTTCTTTTTTTCTCCACCTGAAAAGCCTTCGTTTACCGACCGGTTGGTCAATTCAGTATCCATCTCTACCAAAGCTTTCTTATCGCGCATAACCTTCAGGAATTCACCTGCTGTAAGCGAATTAAGTCCTTTAAATTTGCGGTGTTCGTTCAGGGCTGCCCTTAGGAAAGTAACCATTGGGACTCCAGGGATTTCAACCGGATACTGAAAACTAAGAAAAATACCTTTCCTGGCACGGTCTTCTGGTGCCATTTCGAGCAAGTCTTCTCCGTCAAAAGTAATTTCACCTGCCGTTATTTCATAATCCTCTTTGCCGGCCAAAACATTTGCAAGCGTACTTTTCCCCGATCCGTTGGGACCCATAATGGCATGAATTTCACCTGGTTTTACCTCTAAATTAATTCCGTTTAATATTTCTTTTCCTTCAATGGAAACACAAAGGTTTTTTATTGATAACATATTCTTATTTCTTTTCTTTATTAAATTATCCTAATCTCCTTAACCCTCTACTATTCTAACATTCCATTTATCCGACACTCCCTTCGAGACTGATAGCCAGAAGTTTTTGTGCTTCTACGGCAAATTCCATAGGCAGTTTATTCAGTACCTCACGAGCATATCCGTTAACAATCATGCCAATTGCATCTTCGGTAGAGATTCCCCTCTGATTGCAATAGAAAATCTGGTCTTCGCCAATTTTTGAGGTGGTAGCTTCATGCTCTACAATCGACGATTTGTTTGCCACCTCGATATAGGGGAAAGTATGTGCACCGCATCTATCACCCATCAACAGGGAATCGCATTGTGAAAAATTCCTTGAATTTCCGGCTCCCGGCAACACCTTCACCAATCCCCGGTATGAGTTGTCGCTAAGGCCAGCTGAAATTCCTTTTGAAACAATGGTGCTTTTGGTATTTTTACCTATGTGGATCATTTTGGTACCTGTATCGGCCTGTTGGTGATGATTGGTCAGGGCTACAGAATAAAACTCACCTACCGAATTATCGCCCAAAAGTATGCAGCTTGGATACTTCCAGGTAATGGCCGATCCGGTTTCAACCTGTGTCCAGCTGATTTTTGAGGATTTGCCACGACAAACCCCACGTTTGGTAACAAAATTATAAATGCCACCCACTCCGTTTTTATCGCCGGGGTACCAGTTTTGAACCGTACTGTATTTTACTTCGGCTCGATCGAGGGCAATAATTTCGACAACGGCCGCATGTAGCTGGTTCTCATCGCGCATGGGAGCTGTACATCCTTCGAGGTAACTCACATAGCTATCTTCGTCGGCTACAATAAGGGTTCTTTCAAACTGTCCGGTGTTGGCAGCATTTATTCTGAAATAGGTGGAGAGTTCCATTGGGCATCTGACGCCTTTGGGCACGTAACAAAACGAACCGTCGCTGAATACAGCAGAATTCAAAGCCGCAAAATAATTATCGCCCACCGGGACTGCCATGCCAATATATTTCTGCACCAAATCTGAGTGTTCCTGCAATGCTTCGCTGAACGAGCAAAAAATAATACCTTTTTCGGCGAGTGTTTCCTTGAAAGTAGTTTTAACGGAAACACTGTCGATTACAGCATCAACCGCAACACCTGCAAGATGTTTCTGCTCCTCTAAAGGAATCCCGAGCTTATTGAATGTTTCGAGCAATTCAGGATCCACTTCGTCGAGACTTTCGTATTTGGGATTCTTTTTGGGTGCTGCATAATAACTTATTGCCTGAAAATCGATTGGAGGAATCTTGAGGTAAGCCCAGTCGGGCATTTCCATCTTCAACCATCTGCGATAAGCATTAAGTCTGAACTCAAGCATAAAATCGGGCTCATTTTTCTTTTCCCAAATGGTACGAATAACATCTTCATTCAAACCTTTATCTATGATCTCAGTTTCAATATCGGTAAAAAACCCATATTGATATTCACGCTGTGTTACTTCTTTCAGTAATTTATCTTGATCTTCCATTTCTGATCTGTTGTTACTATAACTGGTAAACTGATTTTGATCTTTACTTCACAGTTCAGTTAATAACTGACTCGAGGATAAAATGTTCTAATTTTTTGCTGATTATATGCCTTTCAGGCACCAAACGGGTTCGGCTGAAAGGTTTGCAAAGATACAAAATTAAGGATACTTTTGCTTGAAAACTCAGATATTAAATACCTTTTTATCCTGATTTAACATGAAAGAGGACAATCGGAAATTAAGTATAGAATCTTTAGGGGAATTTGGATTGATTGACCATCTGACCCGTAAGATTGAATTAAAAAACAGCAGCAGTCTTGTTGGAGTGGGCGACGATGCAGCTGTACTTTCTTTTGGTGACGAGGCAGTTGTGGTAACCACCGATTTGTTGACAGAAGGAATTCATTTCAACCTGATGTATGTGCCCTTGAAACATCTCGGCTACAAAGCAGTGGTTGTAAATCTGAGTGATGTCTGTGCTATGAATGCTTTCCCTAAACAGATCACTGTGAGCCTGGCTATTTCGAAGCGTTTTAACCTCGAAGCAGTTGAACAGTTATATGAGGGCATCCATCAGGCCTGCGAAAATTACAGTATTGACCTGGTGGGTGGTGATACAACCTCCTCGCTATCCGGGCTGACCATAAGCATTACAGCAATTGGTTCAGCGCCTCTCGAAAAACTTGTTTACCGGGCGGGGGCAAAGCCTAACGATCTGCTTTGTGTAACCGGTGACCTTGGCGGAGCCTACATGGGACTTCAATTGCTCGAACGTGAAAATGAAGTGTTCAAAGTTAACCCGAATATTCAGCCCAAACTCGAAGGGTACGATTATATTTTGCAAAGGCAACTGAAACCCGAAGCAAGGAAAGATATGATAGAAGTATTTATGAAATTGGGAATTAAGCCTACTTCGATGATCGATATTTCTGACGGGCTTTCTTCCGAAATTCTCCACCTGTGTAAAAATTCAGGTGTAGGTTGTCACCTGTACGAAGAAAAAATCCCTTATGCCGACCAGACAAAAGCATTAGCCTATGAATTCAGCATGAACCCTATTGTTGCTGCCCTCAATGGCGGTGAAGATTATGAATTGCTCTTTACACTTCCCCTTGCCGATTACAATAAAATCAAAAACGACCCCGATATTACCATTATAGGGCACATGACAGATAAAGAAGAAGGAGCAAAGCTTGTCACTTCAGGTGGTTCGTTAATCCCGCTTCAGGCTCAGGGGTGGAGGCATATCTGAATATTCAGAATTTATATATCCTTTGCAGATCTTTCTCAAATAGCGTATAAGGGTCTTCGAAAAATTTAATAAAATCAGGCACACTCGGGTGATCAGGTACCGGTGCATAATAATGTTTGGGACTATGTATGTCGTTTCTCCAAACCAGCACATAGGCAAGACGTGTAACATACATCCGCATGGCTTTCAGCAAGGTTTCGGTCCACCATGTCGGGTTCGGGATCGACTCCAATCCGGTTTCGGTAAAAGCTGCCAGTTTTCCGGCTTTTATAGCATAGTCCGAAACAATCTTCAATTTACGGGCTGCAGTTTCAATATCATAACGGTCGCGCCCAAGGTCGGCATAATTGTCCATACCCACCATGTCAACCCACTCGTCGCCAGGGTAACGCTCCAAAAATTGCTCTTCGCTGTTAAAACGGTTATCGGGAGTGAAAGCATACAGGAAATTGTGCACTTTAAGCGTGTCGCGCAGATATGAAACAGTAAATTTCCAGAGCGAGATAAATTCTTCGCGGGTACAATGCGATCTGCCCCACCAGAACCAGTCTCCGTCAAACTCATGATACGGGCGGAATATGAGTGGAACCAGGTTCCCATCCAAGCCAACAAGACTATTGGCCCATTCACCCACTCCGTCGAGGATGCGCTTATATTTGTCATGCGCCTCACCTCCTGGAATGATATATTTTACAGCTGGAAGCGAGATGGAATCGCGCCAGTAAAAACCGCCACCCGAAACCGGATTGGAAAAATGCCAGGCTACCGTAGTTACCCCACCCCGGTTATAAGTATCCACAACATTTTTTCGCAAATCATCTTTTGCTTTCTGAATGGTTTCTGGCGACCCTCCTGAAAATCCCATAATGTCAACGCCAATTACAGCCGGATGAGAGCCAACTACCGATTTCACATCTGATCGATCTTTATCGCCACTCCAGCCCCTACCATACTCTGTGGCATGCTGATGCCCGAATAAGGTGTGGTTTTCTGAAAGTTTAATCAGATTGTGGAATAGCGCAACTGTTTCCCGGGTTGCATTTTTATCGATGGGCGCAGGTTTTTGGGCATTTATCGGGCCACATAAACACACAAAGAGCAAAGAGAATATGGTTTTCATCACGAGAAAAATTAATTTGACTTTGAATTAAAATCATAATAGTACAGATAATTCATAATACTGCCAAATATTTCATTCAGGCTAAATGCTTTGGATAATTCCGGAATTAAAACCAGAATTTTTATCTTTACCTGCAATTAATAAATCTGTTTATGAAGTCAATATTTCTGTTAATTTCGCTTATGAGTATATTGATGTGTTGCAGATACCCTGAAAATGAAAAAAAAATAACAAATTATATAGGAAACCGTTTTCCCCTGGTTAAAACGGTTTTTTTGGAACTACCTCCAGGAGCTGTTCAACCTGAAGGCTGGCTCATGGAAATGTTAATACGGCAAAAAAATGGTGCAACCGGCCATCTCGACCATTTGTATCCACAAGTATTGGGCCCCCGCAACGGCTGGCTTGGTGGCGATGGCGACCAATGGGAAAGAGGCCCTTACTGGCTTGATGGGTTGTTGCCACTTGCCTATATCCTGAACGATTCGGTATTAATAGCCAAAATACAACCCTGGATAGAATGGGCGCTCAACAGTCAACAGCTCGACGGGTATTTTGGCCCATCAACTGATTATGGGCCGGAAAGGGGTTTGCAACGAAACAACAGCCGCGACTGGTGGCCCAAAATGGTAATGCTGAAAGTACTTAAACAATATTATTCAGCAACAGGCGATGATAGGGTAATCCAACTGTTCACGAAATACTTTCAATACCAGTTGCAGCAACTTCCTGAAACCCCTCTCGGGCATTGGACCTTCTGGGGTGAATTCCGTGCCTGCGATAACCTGAATATGGTGTATTGGCTTTACAATATTACAGGCGAATCTTTTCTGCTTAAACTTGGCGACATGATTTATAGTCAGGCTTTTGACTTTGCCGGCTCATTTCTGAATGGCGATCATATACCTCAATTGGGCAGTCTGCATTGTGTTAATCTGGCGCAGGGTATTAAAATGCCTGCCGTTAATTATCAGCAGCGTCCCGAACAAAGGTATCTTGATGCGACCAAAAAGGCTTTTGCGGACATCAGGAAATATCATGGACAACCTCAGGGTTTATTTGGTGGAGGTGAGGCCTTGCACGGGATGAACCCGACACAGGGTTCGGAGTTGTGTTCAGCGGTTGAAATGATGTTTTCGCTCGAAAATATTTTGATGATAACGGGCGAGGTTCAATATGCCGATCTTCTAGAAAAGATTGCTTTTAATGCCCTTCCTGCACAAATAGCCGATGATTTTATGACCCGGCAATATTTTCAGCAACCCAACCAGGTGATGATTACCCGGGGAATGAGAAATTTCGATATCAACCACGATGGCACAGATCTGCTATTTGGTTTGCTGGCTGGTTACCCGTGCTGCACCTCGAATATGCACCAGGGATGGCCAAAATTTACCCAGAACCTCTTTTACGCCACACCAGATAATGGGCTGGCAGCCATGATACATGCTCCGTGCAGGGCAAAAGCGAAAGTTGCCGGAGGTACTGAGGTGATCATACATGAAATTCCAAATTATCCGTTCGATGAGCATATCCGTTTCGAAATCACTTTTCCTGAAGACAGAGAAGCACTCGAATTTCCATTTTACATCAGGGTACCTCTTTGGTGCAGCGATGCTGAACTCAGGCTTAACGGGCAATCAATACCTTATGCACATCACAAAAATATTGTAAGGATTGAGCCGGAATGGAATTCAGGAGATAATATTGAACTTTTTTTTCCGATGAAGTTGGAATTCACAACTTGGTATGAAAATTCCCGTTTCGTTGAGCGCGGGCCTTTGGTATATGCACTGAAAATCGGGGAAAAATGGAACAGGGTTGCCAATAGCAACGACCCTGAAATTTACGGGGACTATTATTATGAAGTTTTTCCAACTTCTCCATGGAATTATGGGTTGCCTGCATCGGCACTGAATAATCCTGATGAAGCCTTTCAGGTTCTGAAAAAGGGCAAAATTTCCGATTTTCCCTGGAACCCTCAAAGTGCACCCATCGAAATAAAGACTAAAGGAATCATTATACCTTCATGGCAACTATACCAGGATATGGCAGGTCCCATCCCATGGAGCTATATGTACAAAATGGAACTGGATGATAGTCCCGAAGAAGAAATTACACTCATTCCCTATGGATGCACAACCTTGAGAATCACTGAATTTCCAGTGTTGAGGGGAATGTAACGGGTAAACAGTGGCAGTTTAAGGCAAGGAGCAAAAAGAAAATAAGTAAATTAATCGAATATGAATAACCGTCGTCATTTTATTAAAGCAACCACCATGGCTGGAATAGGGGCCGGGATAACTGGATATAAAACCTTTGCTGCCCCGTCAGTTGAAAAAGGAAAGCGGATAGGGATTATTGGTCTCGATACTTCGCATAGCATTGCTTTTACAAGGGAGTTTAACAGTCTGGAGCCTGAACCTGCATTACACGGTTACCGGGTTGTGGCGGCTTATCCGCACGGTAGCCGCGATATTGGATCAAGTGTATCGCGCATTCCTGCTTATACCGAAGAAATTAAAAAATTTGATGTGGCTATTGTCGATTCAATAGATTCACTATTAGCCGCATCAGATGTTGTTCTGCTGAATACCAATGATGGCAGGTTGCACCTTGAGCAGGCGCTTCCTGTCATAAGGGCTGGTAAAAGATTTTTTATTGATAAGCCGATGACAGCTTCACTGAAAGAGGCCGTTGAGATTTTTGATGAAGCCAATCGGATGAAAGTTCCTGTTTTCTCGTGCTCATCGTTGCGTTACATGGAAAATGCACAGAAAGTTGCAAAGGGCGAATTCGGGAAGGTTTATGGAGCCACCACCTGGAGCCCGGCTATCATCGAGAAAACCCACCCTGATCTTTTCTGGTATGGCATTCATGGTGTAGAAACCCTCTTAACTGCAATGGGCAAGGGGTGTAAAAGCGTAACCCGCTTTTATTCAGATGGCGCCGATGTAGTTATTGGTATTTGGGAAGATGGGCGATTCGGCACTTTTCGCGGATTAAGGGAGGGAAAAACAGATTATGGTGGAATAGCCTTTACAGAGAAGGGTGTTATAAATTTGGGCCCTTACCAGGGATATAAACCTTTGCTGTTTGAAATTGCCCGTTTTTTCGAAACAGGGATTTCACCCATAGATCAGCGGGAGACGTTGGAAATATTGGCTTTTATGGAGGCAGCTGATGAGAGTAAAAGGCTCGGTGGCACAAAGTGTAATTTACCCGGTTTTTAAAATACCCCCAGTTTGTAACATTTTTTTGATATTTTTAAGCCACAATAAAAAATCAATACTTATGGAAAACTCGCGCAGGGAATTTATCCGGAAAACTTCTTTTGGTGCAGCGGCATTGTCGATGGGAGGAATGTTAACCGGAATAAGTTCGAAAAGTTATGCACGTATTATCGGAGCCAACGAACGCATCAACGTTTCAGTAGCAGGAGTAAACAGCCGGGGTACTGCCCTGGCTGGCAATTTTGCCCGTCAGGCCGATTGCAACGTAGTGCATGTGGTTGATGTGGATACCCGTGCAATTGGAAATTGTATTTCCAAAGTTCTGGAGCGGCAGGAAAAAAGGCCCGAAGGTTTAAAGGATATCCGCAGATCCTTCGAATGCAAAGATGTGGATGCTTTGGTAATTGCCATGCCCGACCATTGGCATGCGCCAGCAGCACTTATGGCCATGAAAGCAGGTAAGGATGTCTATCTCGAAAAACCTTGCAGTCATAGTCCGCGCGAAGGTGAAATCCTGGTGGGTGCAGCTTCAAAATACAAACGAGTATTGCAAATGGGAAATCAGCGCCGCACCTGGCCCAATGTGGTAGATGCGATTCAACAACTAAAAGCCGGAGCCATTGGGAGACCATACTTCGGAAAGAGTTGGTACACAAACAACCGTAGCCCAATAGGAACAGGCAAAGTTGTGCCTGTGCCGGAGTGGCTCGACTGGGAACTCTGGCAAGGGCCTGCACCCCGGACAACTTACCGCGACAACATTGTGCATTATAACTGGCACTGGTTCTGGCACTGGGGAACCGGCGAAGCCCTTAACAATGGCACGCACATGGTGGATTTACTTCGATGGGGTTTCGGAGTAGATTATCCGGTAAAAGTGAGCTCCAACGGAGGAAGGTTTCATTACCAGGATGATTGGGAAACACCAGATACGCAGGTAATCAGCATTGACTTTGCCGAAGGAATTACCATGACCTGGGAAGGACGCAGTTGCAATGGGAAATATGTGGATGGAAGCCCGGTTGGCGCCATTTTTTACGGCGAAAACGGAAGCATTTATATTCCAGGAGGCGATGAATATACCATCTTCGATAAACAAAACAAGATAATTAAGGAAGTGAAAAGCCAAGTGAAAACCGATCCACGCGATTTGGCAAATCCTGCCGAACTTCTTGATGCATTCCATATACGAAACTTTTTTGATTCCATAAAAAAAGGTACTCCTCTCGCTTCAGATATTGATTCCGGTCACAAAAGTACTTTATTGGTGCAACTGGGTAATATTGCTCAGCGGGTTGGAAGGTCGCTAAACTGCAATCCTGCCAATGGCCATATCCTGAAAGATAAGGAAGCCATGAAGCTATGGACGCGAGATTATGAAAAAGGTTGGGAGTTGACATTATAGGCGAAGGAGAAGGCCGGGGCAAAGACACTGTGTCTCGACTTCAGGAAATAGAGGCAGAAAGTAGTTAGCGGCAATTGGTAGAAGTTAGTCATTAAAAAAATGATAGGGAGAAGGCGCAATGGGCACTTCGGCAGCTCCAGAGGAACAAAATAGCAATAAAATGATTCATCCTCCCCCACCCGCTCCTTTCATTTAAAAGCAAAGGCTTTTAATTCAGAAATCACTGTTGTCCGGTAAAAAAATTTAACCGGGTCAGATTTTGAAAATCTAAC
>JBBIHB010000053.1:0-19100 GCA_037447215.1 Bacteroidales bacterium | reverse complement strand
CAGGTAAGGTACATGGATATGCTGACTTATACTGCTGTTATTAAACCGCAGTACAATGTAACAGCATTAACAGGTTCGGTTACTTTCACTCTTGTAGGTACCAATCCATTAATTACCTATACCGCCAATGTGGTGCCAATTCCGGGTGCTACCGATGGTTCGGTGCAGGCAACGGTTATTCAGCAACTGCCAGCCAGCATAATGCCTGGAAATTACACGGTAACTGCTGCCTTTACCAGCGCCAATGCCAACTATTCAGGTTCAAACGATTCGAAACCGTTGAAAGTGGATGCGAAAACTGCAACGCCGTACCTCGCAACAGGTTTCTACGTTGGCGATGGCTTTGCATGGACAACGGGTCCAAGTACTAGTACTGCCACAGTTACCCTGGTAGCTGCCATACGCGATGCCAACACGCCTGCCGGCGATGTGCGCGGGGCCAGGGTATCGTTCTTTTTTGTGAATGGTACAACGCTTACACCCATATCAAGCGCTCAGAACCTGCCGGTTGGATTGGTTGATCCATCCGATGGCAGCGTTGGAACAGCCAGCGCCATTGTTCAGCTGAATATTGGTTCATTAAACTCACAGGCTTTCCAGATTGCTGTAAAAGTAACCGGAGGTTATACCAATAATCCGTGGGATGCTTTATCGTCATCCATTGTAACGGTGTCGAAACCTGTTGCCGGAGGCTTTATTACGGGTGGCGGCAATATCACCAATAGAAATTCATCGGGTTTGATAAGGGGCGCCACCGGGTTGAATACCGATTACCAGTTTGATATTCAATATACCAAATCGGGCACCAACCCAAAAGGGAAAGTGAATATTATCGTTCGCAGCTACTTCGACAGGAATGGCATCCTCACCGGTGATTTGCATACTTATCACATCAGGACCAATGCCATTGCACTGCTTGCTATCGGGGCTCCTACAGCTACCGGAACATTCAGCGCCAAAGCCAACATGGAAGAGCAAATGCCTGATGGCACGCTTGTTTCAGTTGAAAGCGGTGCTACCTTCCAGATGACTGTCTTTCAGAATACCTGCAACATGCAGTTGGCTATCACCTACCACCGTAAAGCCGGCGGTATATGGTTCGCGAGCAACTGGAATGCCAGCACTGCCCAATCAGTGCTGCAGGCGGTAAATACCGGCAGCCAGGTGTATGTGGCCGGAGGCGGCAATTGCAGTGTCTTGCCTACAAGTCTGCAAACCAAATCGGCCGAAATTGCCTCGGCAGTTGTGCCTGAGATTTCAGCAGAACCTGGGTTAAAGGTTTACCCGAACCCGTTCAACGACAGGGTATTCTTCGAACTGCAAATTGCCAATGACGCCAACGCCCTGCTCGAAATCTTCGACCTGCGCGGCGCCAAACTGGCCACCCTGCTTAACCACCGCGTGGAAGCCGGGCAGCAGTACCGCCTCGAATATACCCCGGTGGATGTGGTTCCCGGTATGCTGATGTACCGCCTTGTAGTGGATGGCGAAGTGACGAACGGACGCATCCTCTACCAGAAACAGAGATAATAAGCCCTACCCCTCCACCGGAAACCGGTGGCTGAGCGGCCCCGGTCTGATCGGGGGGAGCCAAAGGTTAAAGGAGAAAGGTTAAAGGAGAAAGGTTAAAGGGTATTTTAGGTAGCAACTTAATAATTTTAAACCTGTTTAATGAAACCTGTCCTCTTCTGCGAAAGCGGGGGGGACATGGTTTTTTTAAAGGGATTGCCATAGGGAAAAAACGTTCATGCGTTCATTCGTTAAATTGTACAAAGGTTTAAAGTTTAAAAAGTTTCCGCGATTAAATGTAGCCGGTTCAGGCCCGCCCAATTGGCGAAAGGGAAAAAGAAAGGGGATGGGGAATCCTGTTCTTTTTTCAGCGTTGCGGGGGAGGAGGTGGTGCAGGTGGTATAAACATGAAGCCCCTGCGGGGCTGTGTTCAGGTGGTCGGGGGGGGGGGTGATGCGGCTGCCCTTTTTTTCAGGGGGCGTCAGTCAGCTGGCCATCCTCTGCTTATTTGTGGAGCACTTTATTTTTCAGTGCTGCCATTTTAATGGCCGTTACGGCTGCTTCGTCACCCTTGTTCCCATATATTCCTCCGGCACGCTCGAGGGCCTGCTGCAGGTTACCGGTGGTGAGTACCCCGAAAATAAAGGGTATATTGTATTTCAGGTTCAGATCGATGGTGCCCTGGGTAACCCCCTGGCAAATAAAATCAAAATGGCGAGTTTCGCCCTGGATCACACATCCAATGAGGATAATGGCATCAAACCGGCCGGTTTCGGCCAAAAATTGCCCACCCATGGGCAGTTCGAAACTCCCGGGTACAGTTTCGATTTCAATGTTTTCGCTGCTTACGCCATGTTTTTTTAATGTATCAATGGCCCCCTGTGCCATTGCCCCGGTAACCTCCCAGTTCCATTCGGCCACTACAATCCCTATGTGCATTCCTTCGCCCGATGGGACCCCGGATGCATTGTATCCTGACAGATTTCTTGTTGCCATATCAATAGTATTGAAAAAAAATCCCTTCCTGCGTTAGGAAGGGATAACTTATGGTTATTGATCAATTATTTGCTCATCAAAGTTGAAGCCCGGGCAATGAATTTATCGATATTCGCACCTTCGTTCGATTCCGGGTATTTGGTTTTTATGCGGTTGTATAACTCAAGCGCCTTTGCATAATTGCTTTCCATTTCGAGAAGGTTGGCTGCTTTCATCAGGTAGATGGGCGTGGTGAATGTATTGTCCGACATTTCGGCAGCGCGTGTATAATGCCGGAGCGCTTTTACACGCTCGCCAATTTGCATATATGCATCGCCCAAACTGCCTTCCTTTACAGGCCCGAGCAAAATATCTTTTGTTTTGAAACGTGAGAGATATTTGATGGCATCTTCGTATTCGCCCACTCTCAGATAAGATACACCGGCATAATAACGTGCCAGGCCTGCACTTTTGGTCATCCCGTAATCATCAATTATATCGAGGAAGCCGAGGTAATTCCCGTCGCCATTCAAGGCCAGGTTAAACGAATCTTTTTCAAAATAGTTTTCAGCCATAAACATTTGCGATTGGGCTTCGTTTTCGCGGGGTTGTACAATGAATTTATTCAGGCCAAGGTAACCTGCAACAATTAAAATAATAACGCCAATCGCATACGTTAATACTTTCTTATTGTCTTCAATAAACTGTTCTGTCCTTGTCAAGGCACTTTCAATGTCCTGTAAATTATCGCGCTGCGATGTTTTCTTTTTTGCCATTTCGTATGTTTTCAAAAATTGTGTCGCAAAAATAGCTATTTTTTCAAATATGGTTCAGTCCGGTTCCCAATATTTTGGATATTCTTCAATATAGCTATGTTATTCATCCATTGGGTGCAATTTCTTTATCAGTTGCAATTTTTTCAATAGTTTTGCATAAAGAAACAGGTAAGCAAATGCATCTGAAAAAGCTCAGTATTTCCAATTTCAAGAATATTATTGGGTCCGATGTGGATTTTTCGCATCGGCTTAACTGCTTTATCGGCGAAAATGGGGCTGGAAAGACCAACCTGCTCGATGCCCTATATTATCTTTCATTTACCAAAAGCTTTTTTAACCTTTCGGACCATATGAATATCAACCATGATACAAACTGGTTTATGGTAAAAGGCGACTACAGCCGGTCGGATGAAATTCTGCAGGTAGTTTGCAGCTGCCAGCTAAACCAGAAAAAACTGGTAAAACTGAATGGAAAAGTGTATCGTCGCCTTGCTGACCACATCGGTCTTCTTCCGCTGGTTATGGTTTCGCCCGGTGATTCGGCGCTGATAATGGGGGGCAGTGATGAAAGGAGAAAATTTATGGATGGGGTGATTTCACAATTTGATGCCGCTTACCTCGATGATCTGCTAAGGTATAACCGCGTACTCCTGCAGCGCAACAACCTGCTGAAACAGATGGGCCACAGTTTTCAGTCCGACCCCGAAATGATTGCCATTTACGACATTCAGCTTATTGAAACAGGAGAGAGGATTTTTTCCCGGCGTAAAAAGTTTGTGAATGAACTTAACCCGGTATTTCAGGAATTCTATTCAGCAATTTCACAGGGAGCCGAAAAAACAAGCCTTTTTTACCAGTCTGACCTTGAAGGGAAACCTTTTCCTGAAACTTTGAGGGAGGCTTTGCCCCGCGACCGGAGTGCCCAATACACCACAACCGGCATACATAAAGATGATTTACAGTTATCGCTGGGGAATTTCCCCATACGAAAAATAGGTTCACAGGGTCAGCAAAAGACCTATCTGGTTGCCCTGAAACTTGCCCAGTTTGAATACATCCGTCAGGTTGCAGGCTTAAAACCGATTCTCCTGCTCGACGATATTTTCGATAAACTGGATAAAAAACGGGTGGAACAGATTGTGAAAATGGTTGCCGGCGAGCAGTTCGGGCAGATTTTTATCACCGATACAAACCGCGAACACCTCGATACCATTCTGCTTTCGGTACCTTCCGATTACAGGATATTTAATGTAACTGACGGACAAATATCGGTGACACAATGAGAAGGAGCCAGCCACAACACCTCAGCCAATTGCTCAGGGATTTTGTTAAGCAAACCAGTATTGGCGATAAAATCAACGAAGTTGAAGTTGTCAAATGTTGCTACGAAATATTGGGAAAAACAATGGGGAGGTATGTCCGGAAAGTTTCGGTTAAAGAAGGCGACTTAATGATTGAGGTTACTTCGGCCCTGGTAAAATCGGAGTTGGTGATGCTGCGAAATGAGTTGCGTGAACGCATCAATGAGCGCTTGGGAAGGGAGATTGTTTACAAAGTCATTTTAAAATAAATAAAATGATCAAAGCCTGGGAACCTTAGTGGTATGGCATCGGCCAGTCAAATTCAGAACCTTTCGAGCTTCGAAAAGAAAAATCCGCTTTCGAAAATCGCATTTTCGTCGCTGTCGGAACCATGAACGGCATTTCGCTTGACATTTTCGGCAAACATAGCCCTCACCGTGCCGGGTGCGGCATTGGCAGGATTTGTGGCACCTATAAGCTCACGGAAATCGGAAATGGCATTTTCCTTTTCGAGCAGTGCCACAACAATGGGGCCCGAACTCATGAAATCCACCAGGTCGTTGTAAAAAGGCTTGCCAATATGCACAGCGTAAAACATGCCAGCCTGTTCTTTTGTTAAACGGGTATATTTCATCGCTTTTATCCTGAATCCGGCTTGGTTGATCACATTCAGTATCGGCCCTATCAGGTTTTTCTCCACAGCGTCGGGTTTTACCATGGTTAGGGTAATTTTTCCATTCATTTTCATCTGTTTTTCAAATTAACAGTGGGCGAAGATAACAAAAATTAACCTCTGCATCAGGCTGCCGGTCGGCTGTATTTCCTATATTTGCAGATTTAAAATTCAGATAATTTGGAAAATACGGGAATCGAAATTATTGAGGGAGTAGCAGGTTTGTTGAAAAACAACACAAACCCGGTTGTAGTTGTCCCACATTCAAACCCCGATGGAGATGCCATCGGTTCGGCATATGGGCTGGCTGTAATCCTGAAAAATGCAGGGCACACTGTGAAAATTATCTCACCCAACGATTATCCCGGATTTTTAAACTGGTTAAATGGCGAAGTGGATATCCTGAATTTTCAGAAGCGAAAAAAAACCTCTCAAAAATATCTTGACAATTGTGCAATCATGTTTTGTGTCGATTTTAACGAAGCAAAGCGGGCCGATGAAATGGAGAAATCTATCGGATCATTCCCGGGGAAAAAGATTATGGTCGATCATCATCCATATCCTACCGGTTTCTGCCATTTTACCATTTCCGAACCTTCGTATAGTTCGACCGCCGAACTGGTTTACGACTTTGTTGCAGCTGCCGGCTTGTTGCCATTCCTCGACAAAAAAGCTGCCGAAGCACTCTACACAGGGATTATGACCGACACAGGCTCATTCAGCCACAATACAGCGAGGCCAAACCTTTACAAGGTACTTTCGGCCCTGGTATCCCTGAATATCGATACAGAATCGATCCACAACAGGGTATATCACAATTTTTCGGCCGAACGTCTCCGGCTGATGGGCTATTGCCTGCACGATAAGATGGTGGTTTTACCTGAATACAGGACTGGTTATATCAGCCTTTCGCGCGATGAACTAAAAAAATATAATTTTGTACCCGGAGATACGGAGGGTTTCGTAAATATTCCCCTTTCGATCAACAATATTATTTTCAGCGCTTTGTTTATTGAAAAAGATGGGTTTGTAAAGGTATCGTTCCGCTCCAAGGGTTCATTTGCGGCAAACCAGTTTTGCTCCGACCATTTCAACGGGGGAGGGCACAGGAATGCAGCCGGCGGGGAGATCAATCTGAGCCTTAACGAAACTTTGGAACGGTTTACGCAACTTTTACCCACATATTTGCATCAATTGAATGAAGTTTAATTTTTTTAATATGAATAGAAGATTATTGAATTTTGTCTGGATTATCGCGATTTTGCTGGTTATAACTGCTACATCGTGCCTTAACGATAAAGAAGATTATACCCCTGAACGTGAAAGGGAAATGTTCAACGATTATGTGGCCCGTTTAAGGGCAGGTGGCCATACTGTTTTGAATACTCCATCGGGGATACATTATGTGAATATTGAGCAGGGTTCAGGAGCTTTTCCGGTTTCAGGAGATACCCTTTCTGTGCAATATGCAGGATATTTGGTTACCGGTCAGTTGTTCGATGCCTCAATCTATCATTCTGCAGATTCAACGCTTCATTTTGTATATAAAAACCCCGAAATGATAAAAGGATGGGATGAAATGATGGGAATGATGAACAAAGGGAAAAAAGTGGAATTCATAATTCCTTCCGAATTGGCCTACGGATCAACCAGATATGGTTCCATTCCGCCTTACTCCAGCCTAATTTTTGTAGCTAAAATGATGAATATCAGGCCAAAAACAAATCCTTGAGGCCTGATTGAATATTATTTAAAGATTGAAGAATAAACATGAAATCACCATGATTAGCAAAACACAAACCGGAATGCCCGCCTGAACATACGGGCATGAATAACGTTCCTCATGGTGATTCCCCGCCAGAACGATTCAGTCGGGCTGGCATCTGACCATTAAAAATCAAGACAATTTATATAGATGAATAACAGGAAGTATATAGTATTTTTGGCATTGACCATAATTGCTGGCATTTTTTCGTCGTGCGAGGATAATAACCTGGGCAAACTGCGCGAAAGGGAACTTGATTTGCTCGACAAATACATCAAAAGCAATAATATAACCGTTAAACCCACCAATACGGGACTTTACTATATAGAACTCGAAAAAGGAACCGGCGATACCATTAAAGCGGGTGATAGGGTTGATGTTCTCTACCGGACATGGATAATCATGGCAGATTCCCTGACCCTTGTCGATCAGAATATTGATGCCCAGGGCCGTTTTTATGAACCTTTACGTTTTCAGGTAACACCGCAAGGGACTTCAACATCGGTAGTTGACGGCCTGAACGAGGGTGTAAAATTTATGCAACGTGGTACAAAAGCCAAGATGATCGTTCCATCGCAGATTGGTTACGGCCAAAACGGAAATCAGGGTATCCCAGGCTTTTCAACACTGGTCTTTGAAGTGAAGATCCACAAAATCATAAAAGGGACAACCAACTGATTTATGGATCGTCCCGGCATCTGGAAGAAAATTCTTCCGGGCTTGATCCCAATATTTGTATTCATAATTGTCGATGAGATATGGGGCACCATGCCGGGTCTCATCGTTGCTGTTCTGGCGGGTAGTATTGAATTGGTGCGAAACTGGGTAATCCATAGGAAATTCGATCGTTTTGTACTGTTCGACACGGCCTTGCTGGTTACCCTTGGAGGAATATCCATACTCCTACACAACGAGCTGTTTTTTAAACTGAAGCCTGGCCTTATTCAGCTTATCCTGCTTGCTTTGCTGGGGGTTGCATCATTTTCGCCATTCGATCTGGCTGGTTTTATGAGTAAACGCTACCTGCAGGATTTCAGGGTAAATGACCAGCAAAGCCTTGCAATGCGGAAGAACCTGAAAATGGTTTTCTGGATCATGGCAGCCCATACCATGCTGGTATTTTATGCAACATTTTTTATGTCGAAAGAGGCCTGGGCTTTTATCAGTGGAGGGCTCCTCTATATACTTTTAGGGATTATATTTTTAGTGCAGTTAATTAACCTGCGAATACAAAGAAAGAAAGCCTTACAAGAAGAGTGGGTTCCTGTGGTTACCGAAAAAGGTGAAGTTATCGGTAAGGCTCCGCGTTCAGCCGTTCACCGGGGCGAAAAAATCCTTCACCCGGTTATCCATGTCCATTTTGTGGACCGCCATGGCAAAATTCTGCTACAGAAACGCCCTCTGGATAAATTGATACAAGCAGGTAAATGGGATACTGCAGTGGGTGGCCATATTTTGGCCGGAGAAACCCTGGAAGAAGCCTTGAGGCGTGAAACTGCCGAAGAAACCGGAATCAACCTGTTCGAAGCCAGACTGATAAAAACTTATCGCTGGGAAACTGCCATCGAAGCCGAACTGGTTTACCTGTTTGTGGCCCGAAGCCAGGAGAAACCTTCAATACAGTCGGATGAGGTAACCGAACTCCGTTATTGGTCAAAAAATGAGATTGATAAAATTTCGGGGAATAACCATTTTACCCCAAATTTAATCCATGAGTACAGAATGCTTTGCGCGGAAAAAATTTTCTGAAAATTATTTAATCAGGAATGTGAGCTTACCTCCATTTTTTATGTCATCGTGCATGATGGAGTAACCTGTATCTTTGCCATTTATTTTTGCCTGGGTAAAAATTCCATAACGGTTATTCTTTCCTCCCTCGACCGTGAACTTTCCTTTCGGGTAATAATCCTTATCCAGGGAGAGAGTAATTTTATCGAATACCGGTGATGACAACTGGTATTGATTGCTGCCCGGACACAACGGATAAAATCCCATGGCTGAAAAAACATACCATGCCGACATCTGGCCAGCATCGTCATTACCCGATAATCCGCCCGGGTTGATTCCGTAATCAGACTGCATGATCTTTTTTACGGTTTTCTGTGTTAAGTCCCATCTCCCGGCAAAATTAAACATATAGGGAATATGTTGGCTTGGCCCGTTCCCATGCCAGTAGTCCTGATTATCAATCAGGTTCTTCAGTTTGTCGAAGTAAGTTTGTTTTCCCCCCATCAATTCCATTAATCCTTCCGGATCGTGAGGGACAAACCATGTGTAATGTTTTGGTGTTCCTTCAGTGATGAATGGTAAATGTTTATCGGGATGAAACTCATCAGTAAATGAACCATCGGCATATCTTCCGTTTACCCATCCCCTTGCAGGGTCGAAAACATTTACATAATTTCGTGACCTTTCTTTTAATTCAATGTAATCGGCTTGGTGGCCAAGGTTTTTTGCAACCTGCGAGAGTACCCAGTCGTTATATGCATATTCAAGGGTCCGCGAAACCTGTTCACGTTTATTGAATGCCTCCAAAACTTCATCTTCGAGGGGTATATATCCATACTCCATATAAGTGCGCAAAGCACCACGACCTTTCCCGTCAACATAATCGTCATAATTTTCAGGTATTTCAAAAGCATTTTTGCGCATAAAATGCCATGCAGTTTCCATATCAATATCAAAACCTTTCATATAGGCATCGCCGATTATAGCGCTGCAATGGTCACCAATCATAGCCGAGGTGTAGCTGTTCCACATCGGGAAGGTGGGCATCCAACCGCCCGTTTCGGCCATTTTTACAAGCGAGGCCACCATATCGTGGTATTGTTTTGGAGCAATCAGGCTCAGTAAAGGCATCTGTGCCCTGAAAATATCCCATGCCTGAAAATCGGAATAGTAATCGAAACCCTCAGCCTGGTAAATATTGTTGTCATCGGCAAACCCAACATATGATCCATCCACATCGCTGAAAAGGCGTGGATGCATACAACTGTGGTACATAGCGGAATAAAACCTGATTTTGTCCTCCTGGGAGCCACCTTCAACCTTAATCCGGCCAAGGAGATTTTCCCATGTATTTTCCAGTTCGGATTTAACCTGAATAAAATCCCAGTGGGGAATTTCGGCATCAAGATTTTCACGGGCTTTTTCAATGCTGGTGAATGAGGTCCCGATTTTGATATGGGTCATGTGATTTTCGGGAAGGGCCAATTTTACAACCGCACCGATTTTGGGTTTGTTGCCCATTTCGGGCTGATTGATCTCTATCAGGTAATCGGTGAATGTACCGAAGCTTTCGAAATCACAATCGAAACGCATCACCATGTACCCACTGAAACCGGCAGGTTTGCCATGTCCGTTATAAATGCGGTGAACTGGGTTGGCAGCAACAATTTCCCTTTGTTCGGGCAATACTTTTATGTACCCTTCACCTTCATCGTTGTTAACGTCCACCACAATGGAAGCATTGCCGGGATCGATCCATGAGAGGCGGAAAAAGCCACTTCGCCGGGTAGCGGTTATTTCAGTAATCACTCCATAATAGGGTATATGTACCGAGGAATAGGCGGGGGTCATGGTTCCGATATCCATGAAATAGTTGGCCTGACGCTGCAAAACATGGTGGTTGAACTCCCCCGAAACCGGCATAAAAGTAAAGCTACCGTAATCCTGCACACACGATCCGCTTGTCCAGTGGGTGGCCCTGAATCCTTGCAGAATGGTGTTTTCCATATAGAAGGGCGCGATGCACTTATTTTCTCCCGAACGTGTCTGCGGGGTCCATTGGGTCATGGCAAACGGGGCGGTCACAGCTGGTATGGTTTGACCACGGTCAAACGGGTGCCCGGGGTTTTGGGTAGCCCCCGGAATATCGGCTTCGGCTGTGCCAATCAATGGTTTTACGTAAGTTATCAGTCTTTCTTTTTCTTTCCGCGAACAGGAGAACGCAAAACTTGCAATGATAATAATTGTGGCAAAAAATAACTTCATGGATTTTATAGTTTAGACCAGGTTGGCAAAGATAATCGATTTGGTTTTTCTTGTACCATCGGGTGGTTGATTAATTCCTCAGTAAGGATGATAAACAAAAGCTTTGATTACATTGAACAGTATTAATCATCAATTCAAATGTGTGGAACAAACATCAAATTTCAGTTTTGGCGCTTTATAAAGAATTTAGTTAAAGCTGATGACACACTTAATCTTCTATATTTGCCCCGATTTTGGAACCATTCCATTTTTATAAGGTAAAAAGAACAAGTATTTATTTCTGAAAAACAAACTGATATGAAGAAAGCTTACATTTTCCCCGGACAAGGGGCACAATATCCGGGCATGGGAAAAGATTTGTATGAAAAATCGGACGTAGCACGGGAGTTATTTGAAAAAGCGAATGACATACTTGGATTCCGGATAACTGACCTGATGTTTGAGGGAACCATTGAAGACCTGAAACAGACCCGTGTAACCCAACCAGCTATTTTTCTCCATTCGGTATTGTTGGCAAAAACAATTAAGGATTTTCATCCCGATATGGTTGCCGGACATTCACTGGGAGAGTTTTCGGCCCTGGTAGCAAATGGCGCCCTCACTTTCGGCGATGGGCTGAAACTGGTGTATAAAAGGGCACTTGCCATGCAAAAAGCGTGTGAGGCACAACCTTCGATCATGGCCGCAATTGTCGGACTCGATGATAATATTGTTGAAGAAGTTTGCAACGAAATAGAAGAAGTAGTTGTTCCTGCCAATTATAATTGCCCGGGGCAATTGGTTATTTCGGGCAGCATAGCCGGAATTGATAAAGCTTGTGAACTTTTAAGCCAGCGAGGGGCAAAACGTGCATTGAAGCTTGTTGTTGGAGGAGCTTTCCATTCACCAGTGATGGAGCCTGCCCGAGAAGAACTTGCTGCGGCAATCATGGAAGCCCGCTTCAGCCAGCCCGTTTGCCCGGTCTATCAGAATGTGGATGCGTTACCGGTTACCGATGCCGAAACCATCAGGAAAAACCTGATTGCACAGTTAACAGCTCCGGTCCGCTGGACACAATCGGTTGGAAATATGTATGCCGATGGTGCTTCGCTCTTTATCGAACTCGGCCCGGGCAAAGTACTCCAGGGACTGGTGAAAAAAATTGCCAAAGATGCCGAAGTTACCGGCATGGAAACTTTACCGGAATAGCTTTTTCGATCAGAATACTGAAAATGAAAAGGGTGGATTGTTGAAGTCCACCCTTTTTCGTAGAGATATTACCAAAATTAATTCTGATTGTTTTGCAACATCCTGTAAATGGTCGATTTACCAATATTCAATTTACTGGCGACCATTTTTACGTTATGGTTGTATTTATTCAGAAAATGATTGATTATTTCTTCGGTATATTCATCGAGGGTCTTTTCTGATGCCAGAAGGTGGTTCACATTTTCAGCAGCAATCAGGTTAAGGTGTTCCGGTTCGATGGTATTGTCGGCACACATAACACATGCCAGTTCAATTATGGCTTTCAGTTCACGGATATTTCCGGGAAAAGGATAGGATAGGAGGGTTCCCCTGGTTGCTGCCGCCATGGTTTTTACCGGAATACCGTTTTCCCTGCAAAACTCATCAATAAAAAATTTGGCCAGCAAAATTATGTCATGGCCTCGTGCACGCAGGGGTGGCAACATTATGGGCAAGCCGAGTAAACGATAGTAAAGGTCCTGCCTGAACCTTCCTTCGGCTACCAGCGACTGAAGGTCTTTATGCGTTGCGGTAAGGATCCTTACATCAAGCGGTATCACTTGTGATCCCCCCAAACGGCAAAGTTCGCGTTCCTGGATTACCCTTAATAGTTTGGTCTGTATATGGATATCAAGGTCAGCTATTTCATCGAGAAATAAGGTGCCTCCGTTGGCCTGTTCAAATTTTCCGATTTTTTTGAAATCGGCCCCGGTAAATGCTCCCTTTTCGTGACCAAACAACTCACTTTCGACAAGGCCTTCGGGAATGGCAGAAATATTTACAGCAACAAAAGGCATCGACTTTCGTTTCGAATTATAATGGATACCTTTGGCTACCAATTCTTTGCCTGTTCCGGTTTCTCCGGTGATCGAAACAGAAATATTGGTGTTCACAGCCTTTTCCATCAGTTCAAATATTCCCTCAATTTCGCGGCTATTCCCTTTAATCAGCTTCCTGAAATCATACTTTTCGCGCACAGCTTCTTTGAGGTTCTCATTTTCCATCCTTAACTGATCCGATTGATAAATGTTATGAATGGTATTACTAAGCTTTTCCCTGGTGTCGGGCCCTTTGGTCAGATAATCGTAAGCACCGCTTTTCAACAGAGATACTGCCGTATTGATATCATTTTGCCCCGATATGATAATCACATGCACCGAAGGCATGCGCTTTTTGATCTCATTCAATATAAGATCGCCATTCATATCGGGTAAAGTGTAATCCAATGTGATTACATCCGGAGACTTGTCAAGATTATCCAGGCAGTCGCGTCCATTGTAAAAAACAAATACTTCGAACTGGTCGTTCTCCAATTGTCTTTTCAAGACTTTGGCGTACAAATCGTTGTCCTCAACGATAAAAATCCTGTAGGCTGGTTTCCCATTCGGGGCTTTCATACTTCTGTATTTTTAAAATTAGCGTCTGCATCAAAAGTACATAAAAGAGATTTTATTTCCAAATATTTTCAAAATGAAAAATAAAAAAATTTTTCTATTCAAAAATAGAAATATATTCCCAAAATGGGATAATATTTTAACAAAAAAAAATCAATAATTTATGAAATATGCAAAAATATTGTGATTATGGAGGTATTTACATATATGACCCCATTTGAATTAAAATCCAATATGTAGATAAAAATGCAAAAAATGGATTATATAGGAATAATTCTAAAATACTATTAATAAAATACAAATTTGTGTTTTACTTTGGATGTCATTTTTTAAACAATAATTTTACACCCTGATTTTAAAAAACATTTAAAACCTGTAACCTGCTTTTTGCAAATCGTTAAGGTTTTGGATGGGTCTTTCTGGTTTTAGTTCCCTGGCCAGGTGCTTATAAATCTTTACCCTGATTTCTTTTGCAATTTTGGTGTCCATACGATCAAATGAATGTCCTCCGGGTATATTCTGAAAAATTTCGTAATCAAATTTTTTCTCATCTGCCTTGAGCGCCCTGATCAAATGTTCCACTTCAACCACATGGACGTCGTCATCGTTTGTATTGGTATGGATCAGCAGGGGAGTATTTTTGAATTTATGGGTATTCCACACAGGCGACCTTCGCCGGTATTCAGCTATATTCTCGTTGGCCGATTGCCCGATATGGTATCCGGCTTCGAAATAATTACGGTAGCTTTGGGTTTGGTACCCCATCCGGGCAATCAGGTCGCTTACCGGTACACCGGCGAAAGCAACCTGGTAATCATCCGGATGGTCAAAAATATTCATCAGGGCAATCATTCCCCCGTGGCTCCAGCCAATTATGCCTACCCGCTTGTTGTCGAGGAAGCTATAATTTTCGAGCATATAATTCCGGGTATAATAAACATCATCGTTTTCGAGGCCGCCATAGTCAATTTTCTCATAGTGTGACCTTCCATATCCGGTACTGCCCCGGTATTCGGGTGCAGCCACCACATATCCCTGACCGATCATTTCCCTGATGATGTGAGTGTAATAGGTGGTGAAATCGGCATGTACCCCTCCGTGGGGAAGAAGGATGAGCGGGTATTTTTTCGATGGGTCGAGGTTTATGGGGAAGAAGGCATATGTCCAGAATTTTAAAGGGCTTCCCGCACTCATCGATGTTGGGTTTTTCTCCTTCCAGGGTGGTGGCCCGTATATGTAAAGTTTATCGATTATGGCCACATCGCCCACTTTTTGTTGCCACAACACATCGTCAACCAGCTTTTCGAGCCGGTCGAGCCTATGGTTGAGGTTTCTGTCCTGATTCCGTAACTGATCCGATACCTGAATGGATTCTGTGGTTTGCCCTGAAATTTCTGTACCCAGTGCAAAAACCATTACAACGAGTTTAAGAATACGTGAAATCATACCGATAATTTGTTTGGAGAAAGATAACTATTTTAATCTGAGTCCTGAAAAGTCTGGGTCAAAAAAAAGTAATATGAATGGCCAAAAATCAGAAAGTTATAGAAACTTTAAGGTTTATCTTTCTCGAAGTCAAATAGTTGGGAACGGCGAACATATCGCCCCAGTTGCTGGTTACCCAGAAGTATGATACTGTATTGTTGATGTTGAGCAGGTTGAAAACTTCGAGGCTCATGGTTAAATCCCTGATGTGCTTAAGGTATTTGTTCTGATGCGGTGAGCTTTCGCTGATCAGGACTTTGGAAATGCCCATATCGACACGCCGGTATGGGGGCATCCTGAAAGTATCCTGCCATCGTTCTGATTTTGGTGGTCCGGTGGGTAGCCTCGAACCATAAAATGCCGACATGTGCATTTTCCATGAAGGATTTCCCGGAAGGTAATCCTGGAAGAAGAGGCTGAAATTAAACCGTTGATCTGTGGGTCGCGGTATATAGCCATAATTATCGCCGATAATATCTTCTGCGGTTTTCATTACTGATAAGCTGGCCCACGATTGAACACCACTTACAAATTCTCCGTTTACTTTCATATCGAGCCCGGTGGCGTAACCTTTCGATTCCTGGTCGGAAATGTACCTGATCCGGACATTGTCAACCTGATATGGAATAAGTCGCGACATGTGTTTATAATAGGCTTCAGAAGTAAACCTGAATTGCCTGTCCCAGGCTGTGAATAAATAATCGGTTCCGAAAAGTACCTGTAGCGATTTTTGCGAACGGTTGTAGAAGTTAATATCGCCACGCCGGTTGATCAGTTCTTTGAAAAATGCCGGCTGATGGTACATACCTGCCGATAACCTGAATGAAAAGTTCTCTTCCCAATCGGGGAAAAAATTGACAGAAGCCCTGGGGCTGATTACCAGTTCGTTGTTGAAGTCCCAAAAATGGAACCTGATCCCTCCTGTTATATATAAATCGCCCCGTGAAACCGGCACCTGCCATGTATCCTGAATATAACCGGTTGCCCGGTTGGTGGTCATTGCCGATTTGCTGTTCATTGTGTACCACAACAGTACCTGCTTATCGGAGTAAGGTAACGAATATCCGGTGGAGTCGCGGTAAATCCATTCATTAATTTTGTTGTCGATTTGTTCGTTCTGGACATTAACTCCCCAGTTAAACAAGTGATTATCTGTGTTTAAAGCGCCTCTAAGCGAGAAACTGATAACACTTGCTTCCAGATAATTACGTGCGTGGTTCAGAAAGGTACCAACACCAAGGTTGAGGATACTGTCCCCAAACTCTTCCGACGACATATTGCGCTCCAGCTGGTTGAGGTAATATTGGCCCATTATATCGTAGGTTTCAGCTTCACTGGTTGTAAAAGCCGAAGCAATAAATTTCAGGTTGAAGTTATTGTTGGGGTGATAGTTGGCGCTTAAAGCCCCTAACCGGGTTAGGAATTTATCGATTTCGTTTCCCTGGAAATAGATGGTGGTATTCAGTGGAATATCCCAGGTGCCAAAGCTGGTTTCGCGGGTTTGTGGAATAAACTGGTACTGGTTCAAAGCAAGGTTCCCGAGAAACGAAATATCAAATTTGTCGGAAAGTTGCCAGGTTATATGGGTTTGAAGGTCCACAAAGTTTGGATTGTATTCGCCCCTTTCGTCGAGGGTGCCAAGCAGGTAGCGGTTGGTTTTATAACGGATGCCGGTAATATGCGAAAGTTTTCCTTTAAGCGAAAGGTCTTCCACATGCGCGCTGGCCCCGAGCAGGCTTGCCGATGCCGAGCCTTTGAAGTGGGTTGGCCGTCGGTATTTTATATCGAGAACACTCGACATTTTGTCGCCATATTTTGCGCTGAAACCTCCTGCCGAAAACTCGATGGATGAAACCATATCGCTGTTGATAAAACTCATACCTTCCTGTTGTCCGGCACGGATAAGAAACGGGCGATAAATCTCAATGTCATTTACATAAACCATGTTTTCATCGAAATTTCCCCCTCTCACCGAATATTGGGAACTCAATTCATTGTTCGATGATACGCCAGGGAGGGTTTTGATCAACGCTTCCACGGCTCCGCTTCCTGTTGTGGCTATGTTATTGGTAAACATGGGATCGATCCTCGACATCCCGCCGCCATTCCGTCGTTGTTCAATAACTTTTACCTCACCGATCTCCATATTGGAAACCTCGAGGTTCATGTTCAGGGTAATTCTTTCTTCATTTCCGGCAAATACCGTTTTCTCGGTTGTGGTATATCCAACAGAAGAGAAAACAATGGTTATATCGCGGCGGGCAGGAATTCTCAGGAGGTATTCGCCCCTGCGGTTGGTAGTGGTTCCAATTGGAAAATTACGCAGTGCCACATTCACCATTTCGAGAGGTTGGCCATCTTGCCCGGTTACCCGTCCCGAAATTGTTGCATTGTTACTTTGTCCTGATGCCCCGGAAATAATTCCAAAGAGTAAAATTAAAAATGAGAGATATTTTTTATGCATGATCCTGCAAAACTAAGAAAAGGCTTGCTTAATAAACCATTAGGTGAATTGATTATTGTATATCAAAGGGTTTAATAGGATAAAAATTAACCTTTTGGGTTTTAATTATTGACCACCGTAATGTGAAAGCAGGCCTCTTTCATTTCGGTAATCACCACCAAACGGCCCTCCTTGCGCAATTCGCCAATGGTTTCGGAGAGCAGTTTAATGGCTGGACCATCGGCTACCCGGTGTGATCCTCCCCAGAAGGTTTCTTTATATATTTTGTTCCATCCAATATCGAAAGTGGTTCCAAAAAGATGTGATGACTCCGAGGTCGCATTTATGTTTGAACGGCTCAACCGTTTCTGACTTTCCTGTGTTCGTAGTACCGAACTGACCCTGAATTTATATTTGCCCATATTTTTTTCTGCCAGCTTTTTGTGAAAGCGTTTACCGATCAGGTTAAGCAAGTCAATGGTTTCAGGGGTCAGGTACGGGTGTGAATGTGTAAGTTTATCCACTTTAAAATAACGCGTGTTTTCAAGTTTTGCGAGTCTGTTTTCTGAAATCAGTTGTGTGGCGATATCATCAACATCTTTGTCTTTTTCAATGGGGCCGATACCATTTGCTTTTGCATGTTTCAAATGAACAGCATTTAGGTCGCGGAAACGGTCAACCCTTACTACACCTAAATCTTTAGGTCTCTGACTTTCCATCCATTTTTTGACCAGGGGGATGGCTGCAACTGTCATAATCATTGAGACCAGCAGAAATAATGTCCATTTAACGCTTTTTTTTAACCTTCTTTTTTTTCTCTTTTTCGGTATGGCGTTCATTATAAATGATTTAATAAATATAAAATTACTATTTATTCAGTCAGCCAAAATAGGAAATAAAAAATAAGCCCAAAGGTATATCTGGTTTTTCTGGTTTAGTTCTATGCGGTTCAACCCAAATTATTAAGTTTGCCTCGTAACGATTCAATATAATGTCGACATCAAAAACATATAAACCACTTAATTCAGTGCTGATTAAGCCGGCAGGGCCCGACTGCAACCTCGATTGCACTTATTGCTTCTATCTTAAAAAGTCAGAATTATTTCAGGAAACACCCACCCATCGCATGAGTTTTGAAGTTCAGGAAGAACTCATCAGGCAGGTAATGCAGCAGGGCGGCCAATCGATTAGTTTTGCCTGGCAAGGTGGCGAACCCATGCTAATGGGTTTGCCATTTTATGAACGTGCAATTGAATTGGAGAAGAAGTATGGCCGTGGACAGACCGTAGGCAACGGCCTTCAAACCAATGGTATTCTTTTGAATAAGGATTGGGCAAGGTTTCTGAGGAAATACGACTGGCTTGTAGGGCTATCGCTCGACGGGCCCGGGCATATACACAACCGTTACCGGTTTGATAAAGCCCTACATGGAACCCACAAGAGGGTTGAGGATAACGCCAGATTGTTGCTTGATAATGATGTGGCCACCAATGCACTCTGTTGTCTGACCGATTATTCAGTGCAGTTTCCCGATGAACTTTATAATTATTATAAGGGTT
>JBBIHB010000052.1:0-20364 GCA_037447215.1 Bacteroidales bacterium | reverse complement strand
AACACAAACCGGAATGCCCGCCTGAACAATACGGGCAGGAATAACGTTCCTCATGGTGATTCCTTGCCAGGACAATTCAGTCGGGCTGGCATCTGACCATTAATATTCAAGACAATTTATATAGATGAAAAGACCAGAAAACCAACTGATCGTAATTTTTGGGGCTTCGGGCGATTTAACCCGTCGCAAACTTATTCCTGCCCTCTACGATTTATATACTCAACACCTGATTCCTGATAAGTTTGCTGTACTGGGGGTTAGCCGTACAAAATTTTCAGATGACCAATTCCGGGAAAAGATGCTGGAATTTCTTCCGACAGGAAATGAGACGAATAATTTTATTAAGCTTTTATTTTATCAGGCAATGGACCCGGCCATCTTAGATGAATATAATTTGCTCACTGAAAGAATAGACAATTTGGATATGGAGTTTCAGACAAGTGAAAACTATATTTTCTACCTCTCAACCCCACCCTCGCTGTATGAAGTAATTCCAAAAAATTTACATAGTGCAGGTTTATCGGTAAATGCAAATGGATTCAGAAGGCTCATTGTTGAAAAACCTTTTGGCACCGACCTATCAACAGCTAAAGAATTGAATGTTTCGCTGCTTAAGTATTTTAACGAAAACCAGATTTTCCGTATTGATCATTATATGGGCAAAGAAACAGTGCAAAACATGCTGGTAACACGGTTTGGCAACGGAATATTTGAACCCTTATGGAACCACAATTTTATTCACCATATCGAGGTAACTTCAGCAGAAAGCTTAGGAATTGAAGGACGTGGAGGTTATTATGACCAATCGGGAGCTTTGCGGGATATGGTTCAGAACCATCTTCTCCAGCTTGTGGGATTCATTGCTATGGAACCACCTGTCGTTATGGAGGCAGATGCAATAAGGAATGAAATATTGAAAGTTTTCCAGGCTCTAAGGCCAATTACAGAAGATATGGTGACATATTGCGCCATTAGGGGACAATATATCAGTTCGGTTATAAAAGGTGAAAAAGTACCGGGATACCGCGATGAATATGGCGTTGCCAACGATTCAAGAACTGAAACTTATGCCGCATTGAGGTTTTATATCGATAACTGGCGCTGGGCGGGTGTTCCTTTTTACATAAGAACGGGAAAAAAATTACCCACAAGGGTTACCGAAGTTGTGGTACATTTTAAACAGGTTCCCCATCATTTATTCACTTCTTCATCCAGCCATAAACCTATCGAGAATCAATTGATCATCCGCATACAACCCGACGAAGGATTACTGCTGAAAATCGGTATGAAAGTACCAGGCACAGGGTTTCGTGTACAAACAGTTAATATGGATTTTCATTACAGCAGCCTGGCAAACAAGAACTTACCTTCTGCTTATGAACGTTTATTACTCGATTGTATGCAGGGCGATGCAACGTTATACACCCGGGGCGACTCAGTTGAAGAAGCCTGGAAATTTATTCAACCTATACTTAATGTTTGGCACTCCGATCGGAAAGTACCTGTTTACGGATATCCAGCAGGCTCTTGGGGGCCCGATGTTGCAGATAAACTTATTATTGATGGACAATGGCGATACCCATGTAAAAACCTAATTGAAGGTGGTTCGTATTGTGAATTGTAAAAAAGTGAGGTAACTTCGCATGTGTTTCACCAACCTGTGAATTGAAATGGAAAATAATATTGAGGTTAAAATAACCGATTCGCCTCAGAAAGTAGCTAAAAGAGTTTATAAAACAATGGTGAACCTGATTCAGGAAAGTGACAATTCACGTATTGATATTGCTTTATCGGGAGGTACAACACCGGATCTGCTTTTCGACCGTATTGCACACAAAGGTCAGGAAAAGTTGGATTGGTCAAGAATTCATTTCTGGTGGGTTGACGAACGGTGTGTGGAGCCCAATTCGCCCGAAAGCAATTTTGGCAGGGCATACCAAAAACTTCTTTCTAAAATCCCAATACCTCATGATCATATACATCGGATTTATGGAGAATCAGTGCCGCAACTGGAGGCTTTGCGATATGGCGAAGAGATCAGGCAAAATCTAAATTTCAGGGGTGACTGGCCGGTTTTTGATTTAATTTTACTGGGTTTGGGAAACGATGGTCACATCGCCTCCATTTTCCCCGATCAAATAGAATTGCTGAACTGTAACGAAATCTGCGATGTTGCAATTCATCCGGGATCAGGCCAAAAAAGGATAACCCTCACCGGAAAAGTAATCAATAATGCGAACGTTGTCATTTTTATGGTAACCGGAATTAATAAGTCAACCCGGGTTTCCGAAATCATGAACAACCATCACGATGCAAAAAAACTTCCCGGATTTTATGTTTTACCGACCCATGGAAAACTAATCTGGTTTCTCGATCCGGAGGCTGCATCGCAAATATGAAGAAATAAGGGTAACCTGTCGGCTACATTCAATAAATTCTTGGATTTGAACCTGCTCACTAAACTTTCGGCAATTTCCATGGCTTACGGTACTGAGCATTCACCAGGTAATTGGCTTCTTTATCGTTTATGAACTGCTGTTTATCATGATCCCAGAATACTTTACGGCCCAACCTGTACGAAATGTTTCCAAGATGGGCAATGCGTGCAATATGGGCGCCAATTTCAATATCGCAAACCGGTTTTTCCCTGGTTTTCATACATTCGATAAAATTTTTAACATGAAGCTCGAGTCCCCGTCCGGTTGATTTCTGCAGCGGAACCGGTACAAAATCTTTGTTTGCACTAACACTCCTTGTTTCGGCAATTACTTCCCAACCACTCCGATCGACCACCAGTGTTCCGTATTCGCCAACGAATGCCACACCATGGCCCCTTCCGAAATTTGCACCATAAATACCAATCGTATGATCCCATAATAATCCAAAATCACCGAAATCATACATTGCCATAAGAGTATCGGGGGTTTCCATTGCATCGTCCGGATAAGCATATTTACCACCGGTAGCCATAACCGATTTTGGAACATATTGGTTCATTCCAAAAAGGGCATAATCAAGCAGGTGTACACCCCAGTCGGTCATAAGCCCTCCTGCATAGTCCCAATACCAGCGGAATGTAAAATGAAAACGGTTAATGTTGAATGGCCTTTTTGGAGCAGGACCAAGCCACATATCGTAATCAACTCCTGAAGGGACAAGAGAGTCAGGCTCGACCGGAATTGAGCCTTTCCAACCCACATACGACCATGAGCGGACTGACCTGACCTTTCCGAGTTTGCCACTATGGACATAATCCACCGCATCTTTCCAGTGTGGATCACTACGTTGCCATTGTGCCACCTGCACCACCCGTTTATATCGGTTTGCAGCTTTTACCATTATATTACATTCCTGAATGGTATTTGCCAACGGTTTTTCAACAAAAACATCCTTCCCTGCCTCACAGGCATATACCATTGGCAGGCAATGCCAATGATCGGGCGTGGCCACAATCACTGCATCAATATCTTTCTGTTCGAGCATTTTGCGGAAATCGCCATACAATTTTGGTTTGTATCCGGCCAATTTTTCCACATCTGAAGCACGTTCATCCAGTACATTCTGATCTACATCGCATAATCCGGCACATATCACACCGGGTTGCCCAAGAAATGCCCTCAGGTTTGCCCATCCCTGACCTTTGCAACCTATTAAACCAACTGTGATCTGGTCGTTTGCCGACAAGCTGCCTGCTTTAAGTACAAAAGGGAATACTATTGATCCGGCTGTGGCAAGGGCGGAATTTTTGATAAATGTTCTTCGGTTGTTCATGATTTTATTTCTCCTATTCATTTTTATTGATGTACACTCATTTTCAGGGAGTTTTTCCTCAAAATTAAAAAAAGTTGTCAGAAATGATACAGTATTTGTTAGAATTAAACTTGCCGGGAATCTGCATTTACCCTATTTTTAGCACCAAAAACCTGATTAGTATGCATAGGACACCTTTACTGGCCCATAGCCACTGGAAACATATTAAAGAAGCTGATTTTGAGGTCGCTGTGCTTCCATGGGGAGCTACCGAAGCACATAATTACCATTTGCCATATGGTACCGATATAATGGAAGCAGAATCAATCTCGGCCGAATCGGCACGAATGGCAAATGAAAAAGGAGCCAACATTATTGTACTTCCGGTAATTCCCTTTGGGGTGAACACAGGACAACATGATATCAAGCTTGATATCAACCTTAACCCTTCAACCCAAATGACAATTCTCGACGATATAATTGCCAGTCTGAACAGGCATAGCATCAAAAAATTGGTAATAGTAAATGCTCATGGTGGAAACGATTTCAGGCAAATCCTCCGCGAACTTGGATTGAAATATCCTGAAATGTGGCTTTTTCAGGCCAATTTTTACCAGATTCCAGTATCCGAAAAACTTTTTGAAGAACCCGATGACCATGCCGGTGAAATGGAAACCAGCCTTATGTTATACCTATTTCCCCAACATGTATTGCCACTTTCGGAAGCAGGCGATGGTGCTTCAAAAAAAATAGGGATAAAGGCCTTACAACAAAAATGGGCATGGACCGAAAGGGAATGGAGTAAAGTTACCAATGACACAGGTGTTGGAAATCCTTATAAAGCTACTGCTGCAAAAGGGGAAAAATATTTCATGCATGTAACTTCACAATTGACCGAAATGTTGGTGGAAATTTCGGACATCAAAAGGGATGAGGCATACCAGTAAAAAAATTACTTCAACCCTCTACTCAAATAATTTCGCATCAGTTTCGTTATGGAGTAAAGAAATGACGTTTAAATTTTATGAGGGATAAAAATATTCTGCTTACGATTTTTGTGGTTCCCGCAATCGGATTCTTATTGCATTGTAATGCAGGCAATCCTGAAATCTGGAACCTGTCAGCCCTCAACACTGCCATCCATACAAATTATCTGAATGATAACGAAAAGAAAGTGGTTCTCGAAATCAATAAGCTAAGAGCAGATCCAAATGCATATGCAATTGAATACCTCGTTCCGATGCTAAAGATGTACAAAGGAAAAATGTTGTATATGCCCGGGAACGATCCGATTATTACCAAGGAAGGGATTATTGCTCTGCAGGATGCCATTAAAGCCCTGAAAAAAGCAAAACCGGCCCAGCCATTGTACCCCGACCAACGACTAACACTTTCGGCGAGAGACCATCAGCAGGAGCAGAGCAGGACAGGTCAAACAGGGCATAGGGGAAGCAGTGGCTCAACAATTAGCGATCGGATTGAGCGGTATGGGAAATGGGACAAGAAGATATCTGAAAACATTTTTTATGGCGACCCCGATGCCCGATCTGTAGTCCTTCACCTGGTAATCGACGATGGTGTCCCATCAAGGGGGCATAGGATCAACTTTCTCGATCCTGAATTAAAATATGTTGGTGTTTCATGCGGAACCCATAAAAAATTCAGATACATGTGTGTAATGAATTTTGCAGCCTCACTTAAAAATGAAGATTCCGTCAGATAACAATCACCTTTCAACCGAAAGGTAATTAACAGGATCGAAATTAACGAGTGGCACCAGAATTTCATTTCTACGATTAAAAAGCTGATATGGAGGGTTATAGCCCAGATATTCAAATTTCCCGTTGTGCTGAAGTCGCGACATTTTGAGGTTTTCATCAAGTTGGGTTTTCTTTTCTGCAATTTTTCGATCGTTGCACCATCCACTAAACTTGACAACAGCAACATACTGTGGTTCTGTAGTATGCAACTTCACCTGCTTGTTTTTCGGATTTGGGAGCGTTTGTAATGAGTATTCAAAGGGCATTACAAAACTCATGGTACGATCGGTCCATGAGATTCTTACTGGAGCTGTCATACTGATTTGCCTGTTCTCTTCATTGCCCCCGAAAATATACCCTGCAAGGGTGCCAAACCCACTGCTTCGCGACTGGTCATAACTTCCACCCATTTTAACTGTTGCCATAACAGCAGGAGGGTAAAACCTGATTTCAAAATCTTGTTGAACAGTAACAACTTTGTATTTCTGATTTTCTGTATTGCTATCGGAATGAAATAAACCCATAAATAGAATAGTCAGCATTGCTATCATTTTGTTTTATTTTTGTTTTCATATATTAAACAAAAATGATTTGATCCGGTTCAAAAAAACATATTTGAAACAACAGAAAGTCAATTTGCCCGAGAAAAAATGCCACCGGAATTATTCTGATGGCAAAAATTGAAAAGGCTCACAAAATAAAAGGCCTGAATAAGATTCAATTATCAGTTTTACTGCCCACTACCAGCAATTGATTCACCACCACTTCGGTAATATAATGTTTCTGGCCTTCTTTGTCATCCCACGAACGGTTGGTTAGTTTACCTTCGATTGCAACTTCGATGCCTTTTTTAAGGAATTTTTCGGCTGTAGTGGCCATCGGACCATAAGCCACAAGGCGATGCCAGGTAGTTTCGGATTTCCGGTTGCCCTGGTTATCGAGGTAAGTTTCCTTTGTAGCTACAGAGAAATTGGCAATGTTTCTTCCATTTTCCAGTTGGATCATTTTGGGTGCATCGCCCACGTGGCCAATAAGCCTGACTGAGTTTCTTAAAGCATTCATGATATTTCTTTTTTAATGGTTAATACATTTTAAATAAATCAGCAAGTGGGGGCAATTTGAAAGTCCTCTTATCAAAATGGCAGGTCGCCTTCCTGGTTTTCGAGAACACTTTTTTTCTTTAACATTAAAAGAGAGTTTACAATCACTTCGGTAACAGAGCGTTTCTTACCATCTTTATCCTCCCACGCACGGTTTGTTAATTTGCCTTCAACAGCTATTTCCATTCCCTTTTGCAGGTACTTTTCGGCCTGATTAGCCACTTTCCCATTGGCCACCAATCGGTGCCAGGTAGTTTCAGTCTTACGGTTACCCGCATTATCTAAATACGATTCGTTGGTAGCAATCGAAAAATTGGCAATTTTCCGTCCGCTTTCAAACTGGATTACTTTTGGGGCATCGCCCAGGTGGCCGATAAGCCTGACAGAATTTCTTAAAGCATTCATGACGTTTGTTTTTAAAAGTTTCACATAACGATTATTGATGATGCAAACATACATCCGCCTGAATGCCCTATCCGGTTAATAAGCATTTGTATTCGTTTACTTTCGGATATAAACGTTTATAAGTACTTAAAAACGGATATAATACAATTATTCAATATTTTAATCAATTTTCGAATGTAAAAAAATAATGAATCGGATTATTCTTCTAAAATACTTAATATTGTACCAAACCAAATTACCATGATCGAAAATTATAACCTCATGAATTTATAAACAAAATCCCAAAAGCAGAACTACACGTACATATTGAAGGAACGCTGGAGCCTGAGCTACTTTTTGAACTTGCAAATCGTAATAACGTAAAACTAAAATTCAGATCGATCAAAGAATTAAGAGCGGCTTATTCATACAATAACCTGCAGGATTTTCTGGATATTTATTATGCCGGAGCAGAAGTTTTGAAGAATGAAAACGATTTTTACGACCTCACACAGGCCTATATCCGAAAAGCCAGCGAACAGAATATTGTACACACCGAAATATTTTTTGACCCTCAAACCCACACTTCAAGGGGAATATTGTTTGATCAAGCTGTTTCGGGAATATTTCGTGCACTGGAAGACGGGAAAAAGGAAACCGGCGTGACCAGCAGGCTGATCATATGTTTCCTTCGTCTCCTCTATGAAGAATCGGCTTTTGAAATACTGAGAATGGCGCTTCCCTTTAAAGACAAAATTATTGTAGTTGGTCTCGATTCATCTGAAAAGGGAAATCCTCCCGGCAAATTTAGAAAGGTTTTTAAAAAAGCGCTCGAAGAAGGTTTCCTGACAGTGGCACATGCAGGGGAAGAAGGTCCGGCTGAGTATGTTCAGGAATCGCTCGACCTTTTAAAGGTGTCCCGCATCGATCATGGTTATGCAGCCATTGATGATGAGCAACTCTTAAGCAGGCTCGTTGAAAGCCAGGTTCCACTGACTATGTGCCCGTTATCGAATCAACAACTTAAAGTTTATCATGATCTCCGCTTACATCCTTTGAAAAAAATGCTCGATAAAGGCATCATGGTGACAGTAAATTCAGATGACCCTGCATACTTTGGCGGATACGTAAACCAAAACTTTCAGGCCATAACCGAAGCGCTTCAATTAAACCAAAAAGATATCAGCCAATTGGCAATCAATTCATTTAAGGCAAGTTTTCTGGATAATTTATCCAAACAGCACTGGATTCATCAGGTGATAAATTTCGATTAGATCCGCATTATAAGTTTAATGAAATTTTAGATTAACTATGCTTCCAAAACGGTTGCTGGGATATTTTTTGTGTGCATTAAAATCATCTAAAATAGATTAAGACATCGGTTATGGAAGGGGTTATCCAAAAATTACAAATCCTTATAATCTTCATCAATATATCATTTATTTCGCCTGTGAACTCTCAAGAATCCATACAACAAAAATCCCCTAATCAAATAACTCTTTTGCCTGATACAACTGTTGAAAGAATATTGAAAAAGCGATAACACGATCTAATACACATTGAACGAAATTATAACTGATAAAATGCGAAGAAAGGAATAATATTTCTAACTTTGACCCACGCTTTTTTGAAACAACCAATTAATTTAGCAAAGTTATGAAAAGGAAATTGACAACCATGCTCTTCTTGTTTATTGCTTTTTTTTCATATAATAAACAAGTCTATTCTCAATCATTTGTCAATAAGGATTATAAACTAGTTTTTTTTGACAAAGCCGGAGGAAAATTTGAATCCTATTCAGCAAATTTTGTTGCGACACCAACTGGAAATATTTTAATTTCAGCAACCTTTCAACTTCCAAAAGGTCACTTTCTTGTACCCGATAAAGGTGTGGCCACAATTGCAGTAAGGCAGTTTGCAACCGATATATTTGGTGAAGAACAAGTACTTTTCTGTATAACAAATATTAATTCCTCAGGAAGGTTTTCTGTTAGTTATCATATGAATGGAGCCGGCAACTTATCTCCTAACGGTTGGGGTATCTATTTTAAACTTTGAAGTTCATAACAGGCAATAAATTCACTATTCGTTTTAATATTCGGTTAACCTGAGGTTTTCAATGGTGGAAATTAAATTTGTAGTATATTGCATTCAAAAAATTTATCTATGCAATTAACTCAGGTTATTGATAAACCAACCAAAAAACTATTTCATAAGGTTCCCCATCTGATTTACAGGAACGACCCCAACTGGGCATGCCCTCTTGAAATAATGGTAGAAAATATTTTCACCCCGGGAAAGAACCCTTCCTTCAAAAACGGGGAAGCCATACGTTGGGTATTGTTAAGCAGTAAAGGAAAACCAATTGGCAGGATTGGAGCTTTTTACAATCGCGTTAAAGCGGCCAATTTCGAACAACCCACCGGAGGTTGCGGCTTTTTCGAATGTATCGATAACCAGGAAGCTGCCAACATGCTTTTTGATGCAGCTCGCAATTGGTTGACATCAAAAGGAATGGAAGCTATGGATGGCCCCATAAATTTTGGTGAAAATTATATGAACTGGGGCCTGTTGGTAGATGGTTTTATGCCTCAGGGTTTCGGGATGCCTTACAATCCGCCTTACTATCTTAAGTTTTTCGAAAATTATGGGTTTAAAACCTATTTCAAGCAGTTCAGTTATCATCTCGATACTACCCTGCCCGAATTACCAGAGCGGTTTTGGAAAGTAGCTGAATGGGTGGCAAAAAAACCTCAGTTCAGTTTCAGGCACTTTTCTTGGGACGAAAAGGATAAGTTTGTGGATGATTTTGCCTATGTTTATGACAATGCCTGGCGTTTTCACGAAAATTACCAACCCCTCGATAAGGACGAACTTCGCGATTTCCTGGTGAGTTCGAAAATGATTATCGAAGAAAAATTCATCTGGTACGCTTATCACGAAGAAGAACCCATAGCCATATTTGTTATGGTCCCCGATATTAACCAGATACTCAGGAAGCTTAATGGCAAACTGAACTTTTGGAACATTGCACGGCTGATGTGGTACCGAAAGCGTCGCACCATGACTCGGACAAGAAGTATTATTATCGGAATTTCACCCAAATTTCAGCGATCGGGTATCGATGCTGCAATTTTCTGGAACCTACGGCCGGTTATGTACAGCAAGCCATGGTACAAAGAGATGGAGCTATCGTGGGCTGGTGATTTCAATCCAAAAATTATTGCACTTTACGAATCGGTTGGGGGAAAACATATGAAAACCCATCATACCATGCGTTACCTGTTCGACAGGACTAAGGAATTCCAGAGGGCTCCGATTATCCAACACAAGTAATGTAAAATTAATAAGAAATTCAACCATAGCCATTTGGATATTGGTAAAGTATATTTATCTTTGCCACCCGTTTAAAAACAGGAAGTAACAGCAGGAAAATGGTAAAGTCCGATTTAGGTAATACCCTCTTTTCCATCAAAAAATTATAAAAAAATGAAAAAAGGAATTCATCCGGAAAGTTACAGAATGGTCGCATTCAGGGATATGTCGAATGGACATACTTTTATTACCCGGTCAACAGTACAGACAAGGGAAAATGTCGAGATTGAAGGAGTTACCTATCCATTGGTTAAGCTCGAAATCTCGAATACCTCGCATCCATTTTATACTGGTAAGGTTAAGCTTGTTGACACTGCCGGTCGCGTTGACAAATTTATGAACCGCTACAAAACCCACATGGAAAAAAGAAACAAGTAACCAGCAAATGGCTACATTATAAAAAGCTCCGTCAACGGGGCTTTTTTTTTGAAATCCCCACTGGCACGACAATTGCCTGTTTAAAACAGCGATATAGTAAGCCGGCATTGACCGACATTTTGTCATAAAAAACTGACCATGGGAAATTACAAGGACGATAAATTCAATTCATTGATATTTAAAAATATTATTCCAAACGATCCTGATTTTATACCGATATTGGCTGATGGGGATGACGAATCCTTACACAGACTTGAAGTACCTGAAATTTTACCTGTTTTACCACTCCGTAACACGGTCCTTTTTCCCGGAGTAGTAATTCCAATAAATGTTGGACGCGAAAAATCGCTCAGATTAGTGAGAGAAGCAAGCAAAGGAAATAAGCTCCTTGGGGTTATTGCCCAGGTTGATTTTAAACTCGACGATCCGGGAATCAAAGACCTATTCGGAACAGGTACCATGGCAGAAGTGTTGAAGGTACTTGAAATGCCTGATGGCTCAACCACAATAATTATTCAGGGGAAAAGGCGTTTTGTTGTCAGGGAATTTATTTCGGAGCACCCATATTTCAGGGCAAGGGTCGAACCTTTGATTGATATTATTCCGGTCAACAACAATGAATTCACTGCAGTTGTAGGATCGCTGAAAGATTTATCAATTAAAATAGCTCAATTCACAGCAAACATCCCCCCCGAAGCTTCATTTGCGGTAAAAAACATCGAAAATTCTACCTTCCTTATAAATTTTATATGCTCCAATACCGATATTGAAGTCAAAGAAAAGCAGAAACTCCTTGAAACTGACAACCTTCTTGAACGGGGGATTCAGGCTATTGGGTATCTGGTGAAAGAGGTACAGGTGCTCGAACTCAAGCGCGATATCCAGGGAAAGGTTAAAACCGATATGGACAGGCAACAAAGGGAATACCTGCTGCAGCAACAAATGAAAACTATCCAGGATGAATTAGGCGGAAGTCCTGTTGAAAAAGAGATTAATGACCTGAAAGAAAAAGGTAAAGAAAAAAATTGGCCGGCGGAGGTTGGAAAATATTTCGAAAAAGAGGTGGATAAAATGAGCAGGCTCAATCCTGCTGCCGGCGAATATTCGGTTCAGTACAGTTATTGCCAGACCCTGCTCGAACTTCCCTGGAACGATGTAACAGAAGATAATTTTGATCTGGATAATGCCAGAAAAGTGCTCGATGAAGATCATTTCGGACTGGAAAAAGTTAAAGAACGTATATTGGAGCATCTGGCCGTATTGAAACTGAAAAACGACCTGAAATCGCCAATTTTATGCCTTCATGGTCCACCTGGTGTGGGAAAAACCTCACTCGGCAAATCTGTTTCCAGGGCTCTGGGCCGTAAATATGTTCGAATGAGCCTTGGTGGATTACACGATGAATCGGAAATCCGCGGGCACCGAAAAACATATATAGGCGCCATGCCAGGGAGGATCATCCAGAACATTAAAAAAGCAAAATCGTCAAACCCTGTTTTTGTACTCGATGAGATTGACAAAGTATCCAAACATTTTCATGGTGATCCTGCATCTGCACTTCTCGAAGTGCTTGACCCGGAACAAAACAGCGAATTTCACGACAATTACATCGATCTCGATTATGATTTGAGCAGGGTGATGTTTATCGCAACTGCCAATACCCTCTCTACCATTGCCCCTCCCCTTCGCGACCGTCTCGAACTTATTGAAGTTAGCGGTTATCTCGTTGAGGAAAAAATAAAAATTGCCAAACGGCACCTCATTTCTAAACAACTTGAAAATCATGGTATTAGACCCGATCAGGCCATTTTTTCTGACGATATACTCAAACATATTATTGAGTATTATACCCGCGAATCGGGGGTAAGGGAACTCGATAAAAAAATTGCAAAAATTGTCAGGAGAATAGCTAAAAGAGTTGCTTTTGGAGAGCCATATAACACCAATCTGACCAAAGATGATATCAGGGAGTATTTAGGGGTTACCGAATTTAAGAAAGAAGCCTACCAGGGCAATAGTTTCCCTGGTGTTGCCACCGGTCTGGCTTGGACTGCCGTGGGTGGTGAAATACTTTATGTGGAATGCAGTTTAAGTAAAGGTAAAGGGAATCTTACCATAACCGGAAACCTTGGGGACGTAATGAAAGAATCGGCAGTCCTGGCGCTTGAATACCTGAAAAGTCATGCAGAAGAACTGGGTTTGGATGCAGAGAAATTTTCAGAATGGAATGTGCACCTTCATGTGCCTGAAGGGGCAATACCTAAAGATGGCCCTTCGGCCGGGATTACTATGGTAACAGCGCTAGCATCGGCGTTTACGGGACGAATTGTCAAAAACGGGATTGCTATGACCGGTGAAATTACTTTACGGGGAAAAGTTTTGCCTGTTGGGGGTATAAAGGAAAAAATACTCGCTGCAAAACGAGCCGGTATCGACGAGATTATTCTATCGGAAGAAAACCGCAAGGACCTGGAAGAAATTAAACAGGAATATATTGAAGGATTAACCTTTCATTTTGTCCATTCCATCATGGATGTGCTCAGGATGGCAGTTCCATGAAATTAATCAAAGTGCAGCAAGGCAGGTTTTTACAACTTGACTTTTACATTGTAACCCCGCAGTTCAATGGTTTTTGTGATTTCGTCTTCCGATACCAATTCCGGATTAAACTTCACGTATGCAAACGAATCGTTCAGGGTAGCGCTTACCGAATCAACTCCGGAAAGCTGGGCAATGCCCTTGTCGTTAGAGGCTTCACACATGGCACAGGGCATTCCACTGACCTGAAAACTTACTTCTGTTATTGATACTTCTGCATCAGGTTATTCATGTGCAGGCTTTGTTCCACTCTGGCAAGCAATAATAAGCAGAAAAAACATACTTAGGAATGAGAAGGTATTTTTCATAACACTTCTTATTTTTTGACCAGGTGTTTCAGAATTTCTTCATTCTCGCGGCTGGCTTCAGCCATTGCTTCTTTTGATATTCCACTGAGCATCGATGACAACAAAGTAGCATTCATCCGCGAAATCATAATTTTTCCGTCGCTGGCCTGATAAACAGAAACCCTGCATGGCATCACTGCCGATGCTGGCAGTTCGTTATCACTACCCAAAATGTGATAGGCAATCTGGGGTTTACACAAAGACATTACAACCACCGGATTTACACTAAGACTGTGTTTAGCCATTGTGGCCTGAAGGTTATAAATGTGGCTGATGTTCCAACCCGATTCTTTACCGATCTCTTCAATCTTGTCGATAGTTTCGTTAAAACCATACTTGCTTTCGTCAACCAGGAACATTTGACTGCTAACCACTGATGCACCCAAAAGCATAACAAAAACAATCCCTGCCACAAAACCTGAAAGGATATATAAAAATTTTTTCATGATCATTTTTTTAAAATTTACATGAAAACAACCCATCAACAATAAAGTTTAAATACAATTCATAACTTCCGCAATACGGTATTGCCTTTCTGAGCTTTGGGCCAATAGGGGCAATGCCTGCAACCATTGGCACAACAATACCCCCGCCTTCGGAGGTACTCTTCTGTCATAACCCTGTAACCATCAGTATCCAGATAATAGTCAACCCCTTCTTTCAGGTTGTCGCCACCGTAGCTGATATCATCATAATCGGGATTCCAAAGGGCCATATAGAGTTGATGTAAATAATTATTCCTCGTCCGGGAAAAGGTGATGCAGTGAGTGTCCCATCCGGTCGCGTTTGGTTTTCAAATAACGGGCATTAAACTTATTTGGCTTAACTTCAAGTGGTTGTATTTTAACTACTTCGAGTCCATAAGCTTCAAGTCCAACACGTTTTACAGGATTATTGGTCAGAAGGATCATTTTGGTAACGCCAAGGTTCCTTAATATCTGTGCGCCCACACCGTAGTCACGTTCATCGGCTTTGAACCCCAGGTGCAGATTGGCATCAACCGTATCGAGACCTTCTTCCTGTAATTTATATGCTGCAATTTTATTGATCAGCCCAATTCCCCGCCCCTCCTGTTTCATATATACAATCACACCCCGTCCCTCATTTTCAATAATTTCCATTGCCAGGTGTAACTGGTCGCCACATTCACAACGCAACGATCCGAAAATATCGCCGGTCATACATGAGGAATGAACCCTTACGGGAATGGTATCGCCCGGCTCCCATGTTCCTTTAACCAGGGCAACATGCTCTTTATTGTTGCTTTTTTGCAAAAAAGGAATAATCCTGAATTCACCATAATGGGTGGGCAAATTAACTTCGACACCCTGTTTGATCAGACTTTCTGTTCGCAGTCGGTAAGCAATAAGGTCTTTGATGGTTACAATCTTCAGGTTGAATTTTCCGGCCAGCTTAACCAGATCGGGCAACCGGGCCATCGAACCATCGTCGTTCATTACCTCGACCAGTACCCCCGATGGATATAAGCCAGCCAAACGGGCCAGGTCAACTGCGGCTTCGGTATGGCCAGCCCTTCGCAATACACCCCTGTTTTTTGCTTTCAACGGAAATACATGACCAGGGCGCCCTAAGTCCTCAGGACGGGTTTTTTCGTCAACAAGCATTTTTATGGTAATCGATCGGTCGCTTGCCGAAATCCCGGTAGCCACCTGGGGATGTTTGCCATCTACCGAAACTGTGAATTGAGTTTCATGAAATGAAGTATTCTGCCCTACCATCATCTCCAGTTCCAACTCATCGCAACGTTTTTCGGTCAGGGCCACACATATCAAACCACGCCCATGAATAGCCATGAAATTAATTTTTTCGGGAGTAATCAGTTCAGAAGCAGCAATAAAATCCCCCTCATTTTCGCGGTCTTCATCATCTACTACAACAACCAGCTCTCCATTCCTGATAGCATCAACAGCTTCGGGGATCGTATTTATTCTGAATTCGGACATGTTGATTTTTTCGTAATTGCGGCGCAAAATTAGTGAAATTTTAGCTTAAATAAACCTGATAAGATGAATGGTTCGGTATATAGTAAAAATATGGTTCAGGCACGTTTCGATTTTTCCCATACTACTTTTTGTGTCTTTGTGAAAAACCTGATTATGCCGGCAATTGCTGCATAATTTATGGCAACAAAATAATAGGGTGCAAACAACAATTTTATTCTCAGTTTTTTATGTTCCAGAATCCACCCTGCCAATGCAAGGGCATAACAGAAGAGTTGAAATACCAGAATATAAAAGTAAAACGATGATGTATTCCATAGTTTTTCAGACAGAACCAGCCAAAGGTTGACCGGTAAGAACAAAAAAAGAAAAACCGGGGCAGCCGACCATCGAAGTACTTTATGCGAAAAGTACTGCCAGCTTAACCACCCGTAACGGAAAATATTAAACAGCCAGGGCAGCCGTACAATTGCCTGTACCCCACCGGCTGCAATCCTTATCTTGCGTTTTAATTCTTCCTTAACATTTAGCGAAGCAGATTCTTCGGCATATGCCTTAGGTGTGTAGGCAATACGGTATCCCTTCCGGGCAATTCTCATGGAAATGATGAAGTCGTCGAGAAGTGTATCCGTTTCAACCTGTTCAAAAAGTTCGGTGCGAATACCAAAAAGTTCTCCCACACCGCCAACTGCCGAATTTAGCTCAGCATCAAGATGCTTGATTTTTGATTCAATGCGCCAGTATAAACCTTCACCCGCAGCAGAGGCATTCTCAAGTTCGCTTTCAAATATCCGTTTTTCACCAGCCACACAACCCACTTTCGGGTCGGAAAATGAGGCAACCATTTCCCTGATTGTATTTCTGCTCAGTCGGGTATTGGTATCCGAAAAAATCACAATCGGGGCTTTCACAAATTGCATTCCCCTGTTCATAGCATCTATTTTTCCCCTACGCTCAGGCTGGTGATATACTTCAATACCAGGATATTTCCGCAGCAAATCGGGTGTTCCATCATCCGATCCATCGGTGACCCATATATATTGTATTTTTTCTTTCGGATAATCGAGCAAAAATGAATTGGCAACCTTCTGATCCACATATTCTTTTTCATTGTATGCGGTAACAAACAGACAAACCTCCGGCTGGTATCCGTCAGAATTGCCAACGTGCGGCTTAGGTGCAATCCTGTTTTTAAATTTTACAACCAGAAATAAGATCAATCCATAACCGGCAAATGCATAAAAAAGGGTTATCAACATAAGCCAGAAAAGGAATAATACTATCATTTCAGGTTTTTTTGGTAAAACAAGGACAGTTTTTTTGCCAATGCAATATGGTCAAAATTTTCCTGAATAAAAAACCGGGATTCTTTCCCCAGTTCTGCACATAACTCTTTATTGGTGATCAATTTTCGGATGGCTTCGATAAATGAATTTTTATCGTCGGCAATCAGGATATTTTTTCCATGCTGAACACTCAGGCCTTCAGCGCCGATTGAAGTTGAAACAATGGCTTTCCCAAACGACATGGCTTCAATAATTTTCACCCGCATGCCACTCCCCGAAAACAGCGGAACCACCATAATTGCTTTCGATTGTATGAAACTTCGGGCATCTGGTATTTCGCCCAAATAAACCACACCAGGGAGGTTTAACCTTTCGACCAGCCATATCGGGGCATTGCGGCCGGCAATATAGAATTTCAAATCCGGGTTTTTCGAATGAATATCAGGCCAACAGTGCTTTAAAAACCATAAAATGCCTTCCTGATTGGGCGACCATTCGAGCGAACCTAAATGAAACAGCGAAGGAAATTCAAACCCCTGTTTACTTGCAGAAATTAAAGACAAATCGAGCCCGGCAGGAATTACAAAGGATGGTTTCAGGTTCCCAAATCCGGTTAAAATAGTTTTATCGCGGGGGGTGATGGGAATCAGGAAATCGTATTGATTCAACCAAAAGAGTTCAAATTTTCTTATCCGGTTTGCCAGGATTTTTAAATACCATCTACGAATTCCGGAATTTAATTTAAGTGACCTTTGCCAGATTTCGAACTCAACATTGTGCGCCCTGTATGCAATTTTTGCTTTGGAAAAATTTCTGATATCAGGGATATAGGGGCACACATAGAGGCCTTCGAGCTGAATAATATCAAATTCTTTTTCTTTAAGAAGGGCTGTGAGGCTTTTCCTGAAATTTTCAGTTATAAACCTGACAGCATTGTATGGCTTATCGGAAAAAAAAAAGGTTCAAAGCCGCCCGAATCATCGAAATATGTGCAGGAACGTCAACAAACCTGAAATCGGCAACCTTTCGGAGTTCATCAGGAATTTGCGACAGACAGGTACGGTGCTTCGCAGTATTCATCGAAAGGATAGTTATTTCATGACCATTCAGGGCTAAACCTTTCGTAAGGTTCAACACTGCAATGGTGCCACCGTCAATATCCGGGTATGGCGGTTTGTTGGTGATCTGAAGTATTTTCATTGCCTTGTTTTTTCAAGAACAATTTCAGGTTTTTTAGCCGTTGTAATAAAGTAGTATATGTTTCGGCTACCATTATCGGGGAATCGGTAACTGCTTTATAAGTAAGCCATAATCCAACAGGTAAAAATATATAGGACGAAAACCACATTCCCATAAACATATCCCACACATCTTCGCGGGCCGATTTTTCCCCGGTCATCGAAAATATGTAATAGGAAATAAATAACAGGATCGAGACCACAACCGGCATTCCGAGGCCACCCTTCCGGATTATTGCACCCAATGGTGCGCCAATAAAAAAGAAGACGAAAACCGCAAATGAAAGGGTAAACTTACGGTGGAGCTCCATTTTGTGCATGTTAATCCTTTTCTTACGTCCATAAAGGTTGTTTTCAATGTTATTAATCTCCTGATAGTTACTCCTTGCAGCATAGAGCGCCGATTGCACCGATTCTGCAATGTTCCAGTTTTGAAATGAATTCAACAGGCTGTCGTAATTAAATACCTTGTGCGGTTCAGCACTGAAAACATTCAGCATGGAATCACTTTCAAGTACCCGGGCATATAACCTTCTGTCGAGTTGCGACATATATCTGGTATTCATAAGGAAATTACGAAGACGGTCTTTGTATTCTATGATCAGCGAATCTTCGGCAAATTTCAGCTGGTTAATGTTCATCATCCGGTGGCTGTTACGGAAAATGTTCTCATCGCGCCGTTGGAATTCATAATTCATGACCCTTACATTAAGTACCTGTTTATCAAACCTATCCCTTCTGAAAGGATAGGTATTTACCCGGCTACCTGGACTATTATTTTCTTCAACAAAATTTTCACCGTTGAAAAGGGTCATCACCATATAATTTTTATCTTCGGTCATTTTCAGGTAACCCGAATCGGCCACAATTATGCTTTCATTTGCCTTATTGTTCGTATGGTCATAAATCAGTATATCATTCAGTGTATTAGTGCGCCGGTCAATATCTCCGATCCGGATACTGTACCCATCAATTTCGTTGGTGAATACACCCTCTTTCAGAATCAATTCGGGCCTTTGTTCCCTCACGCTTATCATTAGCGCTGTAAAGCGGAGATTGGTGTGCGGAAGGATATTGTTGGCAAAAATAAAGGCTATGATAGTTATAAAAACTGCAACAATCAGCAGAGGTTTCATGATACGAAAAAGTGAAATCCCTGACGATTTCATCGCAACCAGTTCGTAGTTTTCGCCAAGTTCGCCAAATGTCATTAATGAGGCTAACAACATGGCAAGCGGAAAGGCAAAAGGCAATAAACCAAATGATGCATAAAACAACAATTCGGCCAGAATCCGCAAATCGAGCCCTTTGCCAACCAGGTCATCAACGTATTTCCATAAAAATTGCATCAGCAAAATAAAAATACAGATAAAAAAGGTCATAAAAAATGGCCCTAAAAATGTTTTCAGTACATACCAGTGTAACCGCTTCATTAATTAAATACTATAATCAGTAAATAACGCTGCAAAACTACTGATAATTGCGGGGGAAAAGAAATGTTTTTATCAGGAACCAACTATATGTTTGAGATCATTTATATGGTTATTCCATAATCCAATTGTTTCCTCTTTCTTGTCTTCGTCGGCAAAATCGGTAACAATCAATGAGACATCGCCGGTTAGCTCAACCTGGGTAATCCTGAATTCGAAATAGGTATCCGGGTCGTCAATCCATGAAAACCGAACAAGTTTATTTTCTTTATGCATAATAAGTTCAGCGACCTCTTCGGCGCCTTTCCACCTGAAAGTAAATTCCTTACCATTCAGGACAACATCATCGGCAAACCATTCGGCCAGCCCCGATGGGGTGCTTAGCCTGTTATAAAGCACTTTCGGAGAACAATTTACCATGTACTCCAATTGTATTTTCAATTTATCTGTCATAAAAAAGGCATATACTTTAATTACGGTAAAAAGAAAAATCAACAGGTTTTTCGGGCTTCAATATAGCATATTTTTTAACACCCGATAATTTTTTTAAAAAAATTGTATATTTGCACCGCGTTTCCGGGGGGTATATTTACTCAGAAATGCGGGTTCTTTAGTTAAATACGGCCAGGCAGCTCAGCTGGCTAGAGCGTCCCGGTTTTATCCGGGAAGGTCGGCAGGGTTTCCAGGTTCTTTAAAATATTATGGCGAGGTAGCTCAGCTGGTTAGAGCGCATGATTCATAATCATGAGGTCGGCGG
>JBBIHB010000051.1:0-21262 GCA_037447215.1 Bacteroidales bacterium | reverse complement strand
GATACCCAAAAATGGTATAAGTGGCCCGAATAATTATTTAACCTTTTAACTTTAACCTTTAACATCATGGCAAGACCAGTAACACTTTTTACAGGACAATGGGCCGATCTTCCCATTGAAACCATGTGCCAGAAAGCCAAAGAATTCGGCTACGACGGGCTCGAGCTTTGCACCTGGGGCGACCATATGGAAATCGATAAAGCCGACAAGGCTTACTGCGACCAGCGAAAAGCCCTTCTCAACAAATATGGCCTGAAACTTTTTGCCATTTCGACACACCTTGTCGGGCAGTGTGTTTCCGACAACATCGACGAAAGGCACAAAGGCATTCTCCCACCCTATATCTGGGGCGATGGTGATCCCGAGGGTGTCCGTAAGCGTTCAGCACAGGAGGTGATCAAAACTGCCGAAGCTGCCAAACGGTTGGGCCTCGACACCGTGATTGGTTTTACCGGAAGTCCAATCTGGCATCTTTTATATTCATTCCCACCGGTGCCTCCCGAAATGATCAAAAAGGGATATGACGATTTTGCCAAACGATGGATCCCGATTCTGGATGAATTCCAGAAACTAGGTGTTAAATTTGCTCTCGAAGTACATCCTACCGAAATTGCTTTCGATATCCATTCAGCACACCAGACTTTAAAAGCCCTGAATTATCATCCTGCCTTCGGGTTTAATTACGATCCAAGTCACTTTGGATATCAGGGGGTTGATTATGTGCGTTTCATATACGAATTCAGCGACCGGATTTTCCATGTACACATGAAAGACGTGCATTGGAGCGATGTACCTGGTGCAGTTGGCGTGTTTGGCGGCCACATGGATTTTGGGGATAACCGTCGCTACTGGAACTTCAGAAGCCTGGGCCGTGGAAAAATCGACTTCGAAAACATCATTCGCGCACTCAATGACATAGGGTACAAAGGCCCGCTATCGGTTGAGTGGGAAGACAGCGGTATGAACCGCGAAGCCGGCGCTGCCGAAGCTTGCGAATTTGTACGTTATTCCGATTTTGAACCTTCGGATGTGGCTTTTGATGATGCCATGCAGAGGGAATAAAATATCTGAGGCTACCCCTTCCCTTGGAAGGGGTTTTTCGTTTCGATAAGAAATTCAGCAATTCACATTTGCCATAATTTGCATCTTTCAATAATTCAATTTAGTGCCAACCAATGAATTCCGAAACTTCAAAATATCAGCGTCAGTTCGATAAGGACAGTTTTGCAAAGCACAATGAAATTCATTTGGTTGAGGCAGCTCCCGGATATGCAAAAGCCTCCATGGCAATTCAGGACTTTCACCTGAACAGTTTGGGTGTTCTGCATGGCGGAACTTATTTTATCCAGGCCGATTTTTCATTTGCAATGGTATCAAACGCTCATGCAGGGTTGCCTTTTCCATCGATGCCGAAATATCTTTTTCCAAGGCCATTCAATCGGGGGTGCTCACTGATACTACTAAGGAGATTTCATTAAACAAAAAAATGGGAATCTATCTGATCGATATTTTCGATGAGAAAGAAGAACTTATTGCCAATTTCAAAAAAACCGTTTATCGAAAAAACGAAATACTTAATTTTAGAAAATTAAAACCGAATAAAGAATCCATAAAAATGACAAACCGTAGAAGCTTTATCAAACAAACTGCCATTGTATTGGCCGGAGCCGGATTAACCGCCGGATTGCCACACAACGTTTATTCCAGAATACTTGGAGCAAACGAAAAACTGAAATGTGGGCTTATTGGCGCCAAAGGTATGGGCATGTCGAACCTGAGGGCTTTCCTTGGGCAGCCCAATACCGAGTGTGTGGCAATATGCGATGTGGATAGCAATGTCCTCAGAGAACGGCTTGCTGACACCGAAAAGTTGCAGGGATCGAAACCCAAAGGATATTCTGATTTCCGCAAAATGCTCGAAAACAAGGATATTGATGTTGTAATTATCGGAACGCCAGATCATTGGCACTGCATACCCTATGTAAATGCAGCACAACTCGGAAAACATATCTATTGTGAAAAACCACTTGCTAATTCCATCGAAGAATGTAATATTATGGAGCGTGCTGCCAAACGCTACAATATTGTTACCCAGGTAGGGCAATGGCAGCGCAGCGATCCGCATTGGATGGATGCCGTTAAATTTGTGCATTCAGGAAAACTGGGCAAGATCCGCACAGTACGCACCTGGTCATACCAGGGGTGGATGACTTCGGTGCCGGTGAAACCTGATGGGCCTGTTCCTGCCGGTGTCGATTACGATTTCTGGCTTGGGCCAGCGCCAAAAAGGCCTTTCAATACAAACCGGTTCCATTTTACCTTCAGGTGGTATTGGGATTATGCAGGCGGTATGATGACCGACTGGGGCGTTCATATTATTGATTATGCTCTGTTTGGAATGAATGCAAAAGGCCCCAAATCGGTCATGTCGATGGGAGGGAAGTTCGCTTATCCCGAAGATGCCTGCGAAACACCCGATACTCAGCAAGCGCTCTACGAATTTGATGGATATACCGTGCTGTGGGACCATGGAATCGGTATCGATGGTGGACATTTTGGCCGTACCCATGGCGTTGCTTTTGTTGGAAACAACGGAACTCTGGTGGTTGACCGCGGAGGTTGGGAAGTTATACCCGAATTTAAAAACCGGAAACCCGAAATGGAAAGGGTGGAACTTCAAAAATCAACCGGGAAAGGTCTAGAATTGCATATCTCCAATTTTATAGATTGTATTAAAGACCGTAGTTTAACTGCCAATGCCAGTATTGAAATAGGGGCCAATACAGCAAAAGTCTGCCATTTGGGTAATGTAGCTTATAAAACCGGAAGACGATTATACTGGGACAACGATAAGAGCCAATTTATTAATGACAAGGAAGCCAACTCTTATCTGAAACCGGAATACCGCAAACCTTGGGAATTACCGAAGGTATAACCCGACTATGAACTCAGAACTTAAAACAATATTTTATGTATCAGTCAATTGAGCAGCGTTACGATTCAATGCCCTACAACCGGTGTGGCAAATGGGGCTTAAAACTTCCGGCAGTTTCGCTGGGCTTATGGCACAATTTCGGAGGGGTCGATGTGTTCGAGAATGGACGAGCCATGTTGCGCCGTGCATTCGATATGGGCATTACCCATTTCGACCTGGCCAACAATTATGGCCCGCCGCCCGGATCGGCCGAAGAAAATTTCGGAAAATATATGCAGCAGGATTTCAGGCCATACCGCGACGAGCTGATTATCTCGACCAAAGCCGGATACCTGATGTGGCCTGGTCCTTATGGGGAATGGGGAACACGAAAATACCTGTTATCAAGTCTCGATCAGAGCTTAAAACGTATGGGACTCGAATATGTGGATATATTCTATTCACACCGTCCCGATCCGGATACCCCCCTCGAAGAAACCATGATGGCACTCGACCAGGCAGTCCGATCGGGGAAAGCACTCTATGCAGGCATATCAAACTATCCGGCCGATATGACCCGTAAAGCATCACAAATCCTGAAACAATTGGGAACACCCTGTCTAATCCACCAGCCTAAATACTCGATGTTTGAGCGGTGGATTGAAGAGGAATTGATAGACGTATTGGAAGAAGAAGGGATCGGATGTATTCCTTTCTCCCCACTTGCACAGGGACTTCTGACCGACCGCTACCTGAATGGGATACCCGAAGGTTCAAGAGCATCCAAAGCATGGGGATTTCTGAAACCACACCAGGTTGAACCTGCCTTGGAAAAGGTGAAAAAGCTGAATGAAATAGCCATCTCCAGAGGGCAGTCGCTTGCACAAATGGCTTTAGCATGGGTGTTGAAAGACAAAAGGATAACTTCTGTTTTAATCGGCGCAAGTTCGGTAAAACAACTTGAGGATAATGTAGCCATGCTGCAAAACCTTTCATTTACAGATAAAGAACTCAATTCGATTGAAGAGATACTGAAGCAATAAAAAAAATACCCCGCATGGAATTGTCCATCCGGGGTATTCGGTTAATATCCTAAAATTTACCGTTGTCTTTTTACTTCGTAAAACGGAAGGTAAGGATGCTCGTGGCCTCCTTTACCAGATTTTTTTACACTGTTTCGGTTGCCACTGAAAAGAGCAAACCCTTCACCCAATGAATAACATAATCCAACATTGAATTTTCCTAAGTTCCCAAAGGTATTAAAACGCTCGAGCCTTGAGGTGGTTTCATTAAAATCGAAATTTGGCCTGCCATCAAGCAAATCGGAATTAACCATTGCATAAGTATAATCAGCATATAAACTCAGGACTTCATTTATCTGATATTCAAAGCCCAATCCAGCTCCGAGGTTTAAAGCGGGAACGCTACCTTCGGGGGATGTTGAAGTCCCATGGGAGAATAAAACAGGAGCTCCAAAATCAAGGTTTTCAGCGGGCTGTGCTACGCCCGCAACAAGAACCGTATAATCAGCGGGTGGCCATTCAGATTCGTTCTTTAATGAAAGTTCGGTTGCAATAAAAGAAACACCCGAATGAATTTTTACAAAAGGTTTGAATCGTCCGGAGGTAGCTAAATAAAACCTGAAATTGGCCAGCAAGTTAATTAATGAAGTATTGTAAACCAAAGGATATTGTATTTCAGGAAGGAGCAACGACTGCTCGATATCAATAATCCTTACCTGTAACTGGTTAAAATCAGTATATTGGAAATTATACGGTGGAGGATTATCGTTGTATCCTTTCAACCTCGATGAACTCAATTCAAGGCCAATCCAGGCTTTTTCAGAGAGTGAATACATAAACTCAGCATTTAGTCCGAAGTTTCCCTGATGGGTAAATTCACTGAATGGCCCATCCTGTTCAATGATATCACTGATTAAAGGATAAATAACCTCATCGCCCTGAGGTTCGCCGATAAATCTTGCCCAGTTTCCCGATACCCTCACTTTTATGGCACTCTGAGCATTGTTAATCATTGGTAAAACAAGCAAAAATGCCAGTAAAGCGTTGATTAATAATAACTTTCTCATATTGGTTAGTTTGAAAATATTCAAATTTTGCTCAAAAGTTAAGAATTTTTTATTTACGAACGTTTTCTTTTATGGTTTTAGCGTCCACCAGCTTAAATAATTTATCGGAACGCCTGATTTTTTGTGGCAACCTGATCGAAAAACTCTCCCCTTTGCGGGCTTTTTCAACCGTTTCGAGTTCAACCCTGATTTCTTCAGCAATAGCTTCAACTACACCTGTTGTAGGTCCGATAACCAGTATTTCGTCGCCTACTGATATATCGCCGGTTTCAAGTTTAAATTCAGCAACCTGCAGCTTTGGAAAGTAATTCATTCCTTTCCCAAGGTAAATTTTGCGTTTGATGGCCAATGATCCATAATTGTGGCTCCATTCGCCAAGGCGTTGCCCTAAGTAGTAGCCATCCCAGAAACCACGGTTGAAAACAGTTGCCAAACGCTTATTCCAGACATCGACTTTTTCATCTGAAAAAGTTCCAGACTTCCAGGCCTCAACCGCTTCGCGATAACATTCAACAGTGGTTTTTACATATTCTGCAGAACGTGCACGGCCTTCAATTTTTAGTACAGTAATCCCGCTATCCAGTATTTTATTCAGAAAATGAATGGTTTTCAAATCTTTGGGCGACATAATATACTCGCTATCCACCTCAAGTTCGGCGCCTGTTTCCTTATCGGTCACAATGTATGCCCTTCTGCAGGTCTGCAGGCAGCCACCCCTGTTTGCCGACGAATTCATCTCATGCAAACTCAGGTAACATTTACCACTGATTGCCATGCACAAAGCTCCATGAATAAATATTTCAATCCGCACAAGGTTCCCCGAGGGACCTTTTATCTGTTGCTCTTCAATCTGCCTGCAAATTTCTGTTACCCTTCCCAGGTTCATTTCGCGGGCCAGAACCACCACATCGGCAAACTGTGCGTAAAATTTCACCGATTCGATATTCGTAATATTTACCTGGGTCGAAATATGTACTTCAAGACCTATGGAGCGTGCATACATGATGGCAGCAATATCAGCAGCAATTACAGCCGAAACCCCGGCCTCCCGGGCAGCATCCAGTATCTGACGCATCAGTATTGTTTCATTATCGAAAACTTCAACATTCAGCGTGAGATAAGTTTTTACATTTTTTGAACCGGCAATTCCGGTTATTTTTTTAAGGTCGTCGAGTGTAAAATTGTTAGACGAGCGGCTGCGCATATTCAGGTGTTCGACACCAAAATAGACCGATCCGGCGCCACCCTGTATCGCTGCCATCAATGATTCATAGGAACCAACCGGCGCCATTATCTCTATATCTTTTTTTATCATTTTTGACTATAACGGAACAAAGTTAACGCATTATATCAGATAACTGTATTGACCCGGAAAGACAAACCAACAGATGTATTTCATACTTTAATTTTGTTTATATTTTGTTAATTCTAAAATCCAGCAAATACATTATTCCGGATAATTATTTTCTATTTTTATCGCCGCCTAATTATTAATATCAAAAAGAAAAATCAAATGAAAAAATTATTTATCGCAGCAACATTATTATTGTTTGTTTCCCTTATAAATGCGCAGAATATCCAATTACATTATGACCTGGGAAAAGATCGAGGTTATTTCACCACCACCATCGAGATGTTCAGACCCGATAAAACGGGGAATACTTTCTTTTTCATCGACTTTGACTATGGCGTTGGCGATGTTGAGGGTGTTTCACTGGCTTACTTTGAAATTGCCCGGGTATTTACCTTAGGGAAATCGCCTTTCGGCTGGCATGCAGAGTATAATGGTGGGTTCGGGCAATTCAAGGCTACACCCTACAATGGAGCTTACACCATTAACAATGCCTGGCTTACCGGTATTGACTACTCATGGAATGCAAGTGATTTTTCGAAAGGTTTTACGTTAAAAGCATTATATAAAAACATTGCCAACACAATCGACGATAAACCTCATAACATTCAGCTCACCGCTGTCTGGTACCTGAATTTCCTGAAAGGGAAAATGTCGTTTACCGGTTTTGCCGACTTGTGGAAAGAAAAAACGGCATTTGGAAGTATGGTTTTTCTCTCTGAACCGCAACTCTGGTACAATTTTAACAAGAACTTTTCAGCCGGGGGCGAAGTTGAGTTAAGCAACAATTTTGGTGGGATGGATGGGTTTAAAGTAATGCCCACCGTAGGTTTGAAATATACATTTTAATTAAACCGATAAATCATGCTCGAAAAATTCTTTCAACTAAAAGAAAACAAAACAACGGTAAGAACTGAAATCCTTGCAGGGATTACCACGTTCATGACTATGGCATATATCCTTGCGGTGAACCCGGGTATCCTGAGCACCACCGGAATGGATAAAAATGCACTCTTCACTGCTACCGCGCTCGCTTCGATAGTAGCTACACTAGTTATGGCGCTGTTCGCCAAACTCCCGTTTGCCCTTGCCCCAGGAATGGGGCTGAATGCTTTCTTTGCCTTCACTGTTGTACTAGGCATGGGACATAGTTGGCAATTTGCATTGACAGCTGTTTTTCTCGAAGGGATAATCTTTATTATCCTGACGGCATTTAATATCAGGGAGCTGATTGTGAATGCCATACCTATGTCGATGAAACACGCTGTGTCGGCAGGCATCGGGTTGTTTATAGCTTTTATCGGCCTGCAAAATGCCGGAGTTATTGTAAACAACGATGCAGTACTGGTTGGACTTGGCGATATGGGTTCTGCATCAGTTTTACTGGCACTGATTGGCATTATTTTAACCGGGGCATTGCTTGCCCTTAAGGTAAAAGGAGCTTTACTGATCGGAATTTTTGTCATCACTGTTGCAGGAATCCCATTTAATTTAACAAATCTGCCCGAGACCAAACTGGTTAGCCTTCCGCCTTCGATTAGCCCGATTTTCATGAAATTCGAGTTTAAGGAAATTTTTACCATCGATATGTTGATCGTATTGTTCACATTCCTTTTTGTTGATATGTTTGATACCGTAGGAACATTGGTCGGAGTATCAGATAAGGCAGGAATGCTAGACAAACAGGGTCGTGTTCCACGTGCCAAGCAGGCACTTTTAGCCGATGCAATAGGGACCACCGCCGGCGCAATGCTCGGAACAAGCACAGTAACCACCTATGTTGAAAGTGCATCGGGGGTTGCCGAAGGGGGAAAAACCGGGCTCACTTCGCTGGCCGTAGCCGGAATGTTTCTTATAGCCCTGTTTTTTGCACCCGTATTTACAATGGTGCCCGGAGCGGCTACTGCCCCGGCTTTGGTACTGGTCGGGTTCTTTATGATGTCGCCAATTCTTAAGATAAATTTCGACGACTATACAGAATCTATCCCTGCATTCCTAACCATTATTATGATGCCACTTACATACAGCATTGCCGAAGGTATTGTTTTTGGAATGCTTTCGTATGTGTTGCTGAAAGTCCTAACCGGTAAACAGAAAGACCTAATTGTAATGATGGTGGTTTTGGCAGTATTATTCATTCTTAAATTCCTGATCTGACAAAAGAAAAAAGAGAATTGCGCTATTCTCAACAACATAACGGCCTTGTCATTTTTTGGCAAGGCCGTTTAGGTTTAATTTCAAATAATTTATACTGAGGAATTTGAAACAATGAAAGAAGCACTTGATCGGGAAAAACAATTAAAAACAGCCCGGGGACGTGATTTTATATGGACATTAATTGCAAAAAAAATGAACGATGAGAAATAATGTTTCATTTTTAACGAAAAACATTAAATTTGCCACACAAAATGGGTTGTTAGCTCAGTTGGTTTAGAGCATTACCTTGACAGGGTAGTCCGCCAGCTGGCGGATGGTTCGAATCAAGTTAACCCGGGTACTCTGCCTTATGCATTTTATTTATGTCCTATACAACCGCAAGTATCATAAAATATATATCGGATACTCCATTGATCCTAATCGAAGGTTACAATTCCATAACGATGAGGATAACAAGGGTTATACAAAAAGATACCAGCCTTGGGAAATAATTTATACTGAGGAATTTGAAACAATGAAAGAAGCACTTGATCGGGAAAAACAATTAAAAACAGCCCGGGGACGTGATTTTATATGGACATTAATTGCAAAAAAAATGAACGATGAGAAATAATGTTTCATTTTTAACGAAAAACATTAAATTTGCCACACAAAATGGGTTGTTAGCTCAGTTGGTTTAGAGCATTACCTTGACAGGGTAGGGGTCACTGGTTCGAATCCAGTACAACCCACATTTTAAATATTTCTATTCTTAGTTATCATCCTATCCCTTATTGTCATAAAAAGCCCTAATAATTTATCTTTGAGTATAATATTTTCCAATTACTTGTAATAATATCATTTATAAACCCCAAATATTTCTAAATTTGTTGACTTCAAAAAATGGTAGGTTTATAAATTTCAACCGTTAAATAATTTAAATGATATGACTACATCTAAAAAAGTTGCAATTGGTGTGGATGTTGGCGGCACCAATACAGCCATAGGCGTTGTGGATATTGATGGAAATGTAATAATTAAAGACAATATTGCTACTGCAACCCATGGCGATTTTCCAAGGTTTATTGCCGATCTTGCCACTGCCATAAAACAATTAATAAAATCGGCAAAACTGATTAATGAAGAGATTGAAATCATAGGTGTCGGGATAGGCGCCCCCAATGGGAACTACTACAGTGGCACCATCGAGTATGCCCCAAACCTTTCGTTTAAAGGTGTATTGCATTTCGTCGAACTATTAAAAAACTATTTTCCTGAATTGCCGGCAGTTGCCCTCACAAACGATGCCAACGCTGCCGCTATAGGAGAAATGATTTATGGCGGTGCACGTGGCATGAAAAATTTTGTGATGTACACACTTGGTACCGGTGTTGGAAGCGGAGTTGTAGTTAATGGAGACCTGGTTTATGGACACGATGGTTTTGCCGGCGAATGCGGACATACCACACTAATTCCGGGAGGCCGTTTGTGTGGGTGCGGCTCACTGGGTCACCTCGAAGCTTACTGTTCTGCACCAGGCATGAAACGTACCGCTTTTGAACTGATGGCACATTACAATGCAGTTGACAGCCAACTGGCCAGCAAATCATTCCTTGAACTGGATTCGAAAATGATTTATGATGCCGCTGTGTCAGGTGATAAAATCGCCAATATGGTGTTCGAAAAAACCGGACAATGGCTGGGACAGGGCCTGGCCGATACTGTTCATCACCTTAGCCCCGAGGCAATATTTCTGTTTGGTGGTCCAACGGCTGCAGGCGAATTGATTTTCAAACCTACCAGAGAAAGTATGGAAGAACATCTTTTGCCCATATTCAAAAATAAGATAAAAATCCTTTCCTCGCAGCTTAAACCAGGAGACGCAGCCATTGTTGGTGCTAGCGCCCTTGCCTGGAAAGAACTTGAGAAATAAATTTTTGGAAATTTCATTTCTAAGGCGGGTAATATTATCCGCCTTTTTTATTTCCCTGCTTTTCAGTTGAGGAAAAAGGTTAATTTTAGAACCACAACAATTAAGCATGCGCGTGAAATTTCTTGTTATAATATTGATTTTTATTTCTTTATGGGTTTCCGGGCAAGCACCGGATCCTGATTTTATCGATAAAATTTCGACCGGGAAAGCCTTATCTGCAAACAGAAAAAGTGGATTTAAAGAATCCCGTCAGGCAACCGACATAGATTTTACCTATCAACGAATGGAATGGCAAGTTGACCCATCGGTAAAATATATCAGCGGGAAAATCACTACTCATTTTAAAACTAAACTCAATAAACTTGAACAGATATATTTCGACCTGCACGATGCCATGACCGTTGATTCGATATATTACCATAATTCCCCAATTGAGTTCACCAGAAATAATCACAAAATCTGGTTAAACTTTCCGAAAATACTGAAAATGAATGACCTTGATTCCATATCGGTGTTTTACAGGGGCGAACCACAGGAAACCGGTTTTGGCTCCTTTATTCAGGCACATCACAACGGGGTTCCAATAATATGGACACTTTCGGAACCCTATGGGGCAATGGAGTGGTGGCCTTGCAAGCAAACATTAATCGACAAAATTGATTCTGTTGATATTATTGTTACCACACCCGAGGCATACAGGACAGCTTCAAATGGGATTCTCATTTCCGAAACCATATCTGAGTACCATAGAACCATGCATTGGAAACACCGGTATCCAATAGCCACCTACCTGGTAGCTATAGCTGTTACCAATTATGTGGACTATTCTGAAACAGCGAACCTTAGCTCGGGGGGTATCTTCCCTGTTGTAAACTTCGTATTTCCCGAAAGCCTAGAAAATGCCAGACACAATACTTCCCGAACGATCGAAATAATGGACTTGTTCAACTCCCTTTTTGGCGATTATCCGTTTGCCAGTGAAAAATATGGTCATGCACAGTTCGGCTGGGGTGGTGGCATGGAACATCAAACCATGAGTTTTATGGGTAGTTTCGGGTTTGAATTGGTTGCCCACGAACTGGCGCATCAATGGTTTGGCAATTATGTAACGCTGGCAAGCTGGAAAGATATCTGGCTGAACGAAGGATTTGCTTCATACGCTACCGGACTGGCTTACGAGCATTTATTGGATGGCTATTGGTGGCAACGATGGAAAAGGATAAACGTTGACCGCATTGTCAGTCAACCGGGCGGATCGGTTTATGTGGACGATACCACAAATGTTAACAGGATTTTCAACGGAAGGCTTTCCTATTCTAAAGGAGCTTACCTTTTGCACATGCTCCGGTGGAAATTGGGTGATGATAAGTTCTTTAACGCCATCAGGAACTACCTGTTGGACCCTGACCTTGCTTATGGATTCGCGTCACAATGGCAGGTTGAAGCCCATTTTGAAGCTGTTGCCGGCAAACCGCTCCGCAATTTTTTCGACCAATGGTATTATGGGCAGGGTTTTCCGGTTTATTCGGCCAATTATTCAAATTCCGACGGATTGGTGCAACTCAGGCTCTTGCAAACAACTTCCCATCCATCCGTCTCATTTTTCGATATTCCCGTACCCATTCGGGTATATGGGGAAAATTCAGGCGACTCCCTCGATTTCAGGATTAAACCCGAATATAGCGGGCAGATATTTGAGTTGCAAGTTCCTTTTCCGGTAAAAAGAGTCGCAATTGATCCTGACCTTTGGCTGATCAGGAAGGTTGATTCGGTGGAAAAAAGCAAATTTATCGATACTGAGAAACAGTTATCCATAATTCCTAACCCATTTACGGGTTCATTCAAAATAATTCTGCCGGTAATTGACCAGATTTTAAAATTAAAGATATTTGATATCAATGGCCGTTTGGTTTATCATCAATTTAACCCTTCTCAAAATATTACACCGGATATTAACCCGGGGCAATATGTTGTTGAAGCAAGTACCTCAAAACAATTATTTCACACTACTATTATTAAAAGGTAGGGATATCAGTTTACATATTACTTCCAGTTAAACCGTATGGTCTGCTTCAGGCTAGGGTGCAGGCTCAATGGTACAGGGCTGTTCCCGGCAACCGACTCGATAAGTTCTTTATGGGCTTCAGGATAATGCTTATCCGGGAAACGAAACTCCACAACCACTTCGGCAACCCTTCGGGGATCTGATGCCATAATTTTGGTTACCTCAACCTCCGTTCCTTCAATATCAACATCATGATCACGGGCTTTTATGCCCATAATAGTCATGATACAACTGCCTAAGGCAGTAGCAAGCAGGTCGGTAGGCGAAAAGTATTCTCCACGGCCGCGGTTGTCAAGGGGTGCATCCGTTATCACCGTGTTGCCCGATTGCACGTGAGTATTCTCTGTGCGTAAATTACCCAGGTAAACAGTTTTAATAGTATTCATATCAATAACTTTTTTGCTTAAAAATACTATGAATTTTAAAAAAATAATACTTTTACATCCAGTAACACTAAATAATAAAATTGTGTCACGATGTCAGTAACACGTTTTGGGGTTTCATTAGAAGAAGAGCTGTTGAAAGCGCTCGATGAATATGTTATCGAAAACCAGTTTTCGAACCGGTCGCAAGCCATAAGGTATTTGGTTGAAAAAAATCTGGTAGAAAAAAAATGGAAGTGCGACAATATTGTTGCGGGAGCAATAACCCTGGTTTATAAACAGGAAAGGAACGATATCCGCACCCGATTGGCCGAAATACAATTGGCATACCGCAATGTAGTGCTTTCGTCGCAATTTCATTACCTTACCAAAACCAATTGTCTTGAAATTGTAGCCGTCAAAGGGCCTTCGCACACCCTTACCGAACTTTCTGACAGGCTTATCAGCATCAAAGGAATACAACACGGGAAACTGGTTATGTCGAAAGCCGATTAAATTTTTTATACATATAGTAACACAATTATAAACAATCGTAACACAATTACACGATGAAAAAACTTTTCTGGATTATTACTTTGATCTTCTGCTCCTCCATCCATCTAAACGGGCAGTCAATTTATGGTAAAATCAGCGATGCTCTCACAGGAGAGCCATTAAAAGATGCAGCCATTATTATGCTCAGTACCGGTGAGGGTACGGTATCTGATGAAGTTGGAAATTACTCACTTGGAACTGCAATAGGAAAACTCATTGTCGAAGTCAGATTTATCGGATATGTACCACAACGCCGGGAAATATTCATAGAACAAGGAAAGAAAGAACTACATGATTTTAAACTTGTTCCGGAAATATACCAGCAGGAACAGATTGTTGTCACGGCCAACAAAGTTGGCATGAACCGGAACATTGTTCCGATGAACGTTACCGTAATCAATCAGTTACAGATTGAAAATAGTTCAGAATCGAATATATTACCGGTGATCAGTTCGCAGGTGCCCGGGCTGTTTGTGACCGAAAGAGGGGTTACCGGTTTTGGATTGGCAGGGGGGTCGGCCGGGAAAATCAGTATCCGCGGTGTAGGGGGCAGCGATGCTACCTTCCCTGTACTTCTTCTGATTGACGGGCAGCCCCAGTTTATGGGCATGATGGGGCATGCCATCCCCGATTCCTATGTATCGTCCGACATTGAGAAGGTTGAAGTGGTTAAAGGCCCAGCATCCATTCTATACGGAACCAGTGCTATGGGAGGGGCTATCAACCTGATTACCCGCCGCCAGAAAGAGGAAGGTTTTTCGGCCAGGGGAAGGATTATGTACGGCACGTTCAATACACAGAAATATTCGGCGTCGGCAGGGTACAAACACAACCGTTTCAACATCCTGGCATCGGCAAACCACGATCAAACCGATGGTGACCGTCCTAATTCCGATTTTAATATCAACAACGGTTACATAAAAATCGGATATGAAATAAATCCTCATATTATGGTAGATGCCAATGCAAGCTTCAGCAAATTCAAAGCTTATGATCCAGGTTCGATTTACCATCCCAACCCATCGGTATTCGACAACAAAAGTCAATGGGTTGACATTGAAAGATCGAATGTCTATTTCACCTTGTCGAACCAGTTCAATATTTCGGAAGGGGGCTTAAAAACATATTACATGAACGGCGTTCATGATATTTATGACGGATGGAAATCAAATGATGAAAATATGGGCATCAGCCTTTACCAGGGACTCAGGCTCATCGAAAATAACCTTTTGAACGTTGGCGCCGAAATGAAAAAATATGGAGGCCGTGGAACTGCTCCTTCTTTAGGACAACGCAGTGGCGAATGGATTACTGTAAACGAAGCAGGAGCTTATGCCATTATGCAGCATACCCTGTTCGACAGATTGACGCTGAATGCCGGTATCCGATACGACAATCACAGTGTATTAGGCGATAACTGGGTGCCGCAATTCGGAGTTGCTTTTACCGCGTTGCAGCACACCATCCTGAAAGCATCTGTTTCCAAAGGGTTCAGGAACCCCACAGTCAGGGAGCTTTATCTGTTCCCACCTGCCAATGAAGCCTTGCTACCCGAAACGATGTGGAATTACGAACTGACATTGTCGCAAGGATTTGCCAACCAGCGGGTAGTAGCTGAAATTACGGTTTTTAATGCCGAAGGCGAGAACCTGATAATGGTTGTCCCCAACCCTACCCCACCTCCACCAGTGAAAAATCAAAATACCGGAACCTTCTCGCACCATGGAATTGAGGCTGATATCAGATACCGGATGGTAAGGAAACTGAACCTACAGGTATCATATAGCTATCTGAATATGGATACTCCAAAGGTAGCTTCGCCCGAGCATCAGTTTTTCCTCGGAGGGAATTACCATTACCGGAAATTCGATTTTTCGGCAGGGATCCAACATATTGGTAATCTTTACACAAGGGTATCTCCGGCCAACCAAATGGTAAAGAATAGCTTTTCCCTGCTGAACAGCAAGATCAACTATAACTTTAACCGGTATCTTACACTGTTTGTATCGGGCGAAAACCTGCTTATACAAGATTACCAGTTGCAATATGGTTATCCAATGCCAGGAATTACTTTGTTTACCGGACTGAATATCAGTCTTTGATAATCCTTCCCGGAAAACAGACGGGCACAATGAAGTTTTTCATATTTTCGGGGAAAATAAATTTGATATGGATAAAGTAACCGGTATTTCCCGTCGCCATTTTATCAGCGCAACTGCCCTTGCTGCCGGAGGGCTGATTCTTGGAGCGCCAGCGTATTCATCAGTATCCTTTAACCAAAGCAAACGAAAGATTGCCATTTTCACCAAATGCCTTCAGTTTATGCAGATGGAAGAGATGGGTGAATTGCTGGCCGAACTTGGATTTGATGGATCGGACATGCCTGTAAGGCCCGGCGGCCAGGTTTTACCCGCAAATGTGACAATTGACTTGCCAAAAGCAATGAAAGCCCTTCAGAAAAACGGTGTTGGAATCCCCATGATTACCACAGCCATTACTAATCCGGAAGCTCCTGAAACCCATGATATCCTGAAAACAGCTGCGGAACTCGGCATCGGGTATTACCGGATGGGATGGATAAACTATGACCTGAAAAAATCAATCATTGAAAATCTTGATATTTTCCGGAAAACCTTCGAGGCATTTGACAAGTTACACCGTAAATACGGAATACGTGGTGAATACCAGAACCATTCGGGAAGGAGTCTTGGCAGTACAGTTTGGGATATACACCACGTTTTGAGAGAAATCGATCCGGAATTTACAGGCGTACAATACGATGTCCGCCATGCCACAGTTGAAGGTGCTAATTCATGGATATTGGGTATGCAACTTATAGCCCCCTGGATAGGGACTACTGATATTAAAGATTTTATCTGGGAGAAAAATGAGCGTGGTCAATGGAGGGCCAAATCGGTACCACTGGGTGAAGGCATGGTTGATTTTGCTGCCTATTTCAATGAATTCAAGAAGATAAACAACACCGCACCAATGTCCATTCATTACGAATATGACCTTGGCGGAGCTGAACATGGAAACCTGAACCCAACCATGCCACTGCCAGAAATTAGGAAATGGCTGTCGAAAGATTTTACCTGGTTGAAAAACCTATTGGCAAAATATAACCTATAGCACAGATAACCTATTTATTAGGAGTAATAATTGGAAAAATTCAATAAAAAAAGGCTGCCGGTTGGCAGCCTTTTTTATTAAACTTCATAAGTTTATTAGTAACCAGGATTCTGTTGATCATTTAATGTTGGATTGTGTATATATTCCCCGAATCAGAATGGTTCATTCTGCTTGCAAAGTTCATTCGTGTTACGTTCACTATTCGGAATGGGCCAAATATAGAATACACTACCAGGAGGGAATGCATCAACACCAGTTTTGGCAGGTAAGGGAAGTACCAGGCGCATTAGGTCCATATTCCTGATACCTTCACCCAAAAACTCCATATTTCTTTCCTCTACAAGTCGATTTACAAAAGCAGCTACATTTGGAAAATTAGCTTGAGTAAAATTAGGTGCTGTAGGATTAGATCTTTTATAAACTGCATTAAGTAAATCAACGGCTCTTGCAGAAACAGAATTGGTACTCCTGGCTTCAGCTTCAGCAAGGTTCAGTAAAACTTCAGCGTAACGAATAACCGGAGACCAGTCAGTGTGCGGGAACAAAGTATATTTATCAATAAACCTATAAGAAATTCCACTTCCAGTCGGAAATTCAGCAGTTGTAGTTAATGTCCTTCTTGCATCGGTTGCAGGAAAAGCAGTTAAGTTACTCCAAAGAGGTCCCGCCGTAAAAATTGGATATTCAAGGTTACCCGTGTTAGCCCTTCCACTAAAATAATGTCCCAACTGATTTTGAGTTCCCGGAAGTTCAGTTGCGTTATTCGGAATCGAAAAAATTGCCTCCGCGCTTGTATATGGCGCCCTGAAAATTGATTCAAAGGTAGTAGCAAGAGCAGGTAGACCACCAGGACCAGTAAATGGTGCCCCACCGGTAACTATTTTATTCCCGGCGCTGATTACTCCAGGCCAATTGTCCATATGAAGGTAAACCCTTGTAAGAAGGGCATTCACTGTATTTTTATTCATTCTGGTTACGCGAACAACAGCATTTGTAGGTATAGTTGCCGGCAATAAACTTTCTGCGTCAACCAAATCTTTTACAATTTGATTGAATGTGGCTTCAACGGTTGCACGTTCTTTTGCATTATCGGCAGCAGTCTTCTGGGCAGTTAGCCTGAGTACCAGGCCAGGTATTGTATTTGGCCTGGTTTTCGCTTGATTAAATGGGCGAGCATATAATATAGACAGATGGAAATATGCCATACCCCTTAATGCCAATGCTTCACCTTTGAACTGATTAAATTCGTCCTGTGTAATCAGTGACGGCACAATTTTAGCTTTATTCGATTCAAGGTCTTCAAGAAAAACATTAATCCTATTTATAGCAAAGTAAACCTGAGTCCATAAATTAATAACCTCATTGGTTGATTCAGACGTATTAATTTTCCAGGTTTCAAGACCTGTTACACCGTTTTCACGAAGGTTCAGAAAATTGCCACCACGAATATCATTATATACCTGATACCTACCACCAAGATATTGTCCGCTTTTAAAGGGAACATACAACCCGGCTACCTGCTGAACTATCCGATCCCTGGTATCAAAAGCAACCAATTCAGAAATAGATGTTTTTGGTACTGGCTCTAAATATTCCTTATAACATGATGTTAAAATACTTAACCCAAGGAATACTAAAATTATATATTTCATATTTTTCATATTCTTGTTATTTTAATTATTTAAAAACTAATGTTTAATCCAGCAGAAACTGTTCTAGCCTGCGGAATAGTGTTCCTATCTACACCTGGTGTTAAGTTTGCACCTCCATTGGATGAAATTTCCGGGTCAGCACCGGTATAATTGGTGAATACATATGCATTAAATACTTGCCCGTACACCCTTAAACTCTTTATCCCTGCATTTGCTAAAAGTTGATTTTTGAGGGTATAACCAAGACTTAAGTTTCTGATTTTTAGGTAATCACCCTTTTCGACGTTCTGAGATTGTACCATGGTAGATCCGTTAGAAACATTATCCCCCCAAACAGGACGTGGAATATCAGTTATGTCACCAGGATTTTTCCATGCTTTTTCATATACTTCAACTGAGTTGTTCCAGTTCCTCTGGTCTCTTAATCCAGCTTTTGATCCATTATAAATATAAAAACCTAAACCGTATGTAAGCCCAAGATTGAAATCCCAGTTTTTGTAGGAAATATTATTATCAATTCCACCATAAACTTTAGGAGTAGGATTACCTAATGCAACTCCGTCGTCGGTAATATTCACACCACGTGAAGCAGTCCCATCTTCATTTCTCCATCCGCTGGTAGGAGTACCTGGTTGGTGGTTATAATAAACTTTGGAAAAAGTAACCTCGTTGGTAGTAGGATTTACATTCCTTCTTAGGAATATTCTTCTACCAGTCTGTGTATCCACTCCTTCGGTTTGAACTCCCCAAATCATACCAATCGGATATCCTACAAGTGTACGGTTTGTAACCTCTAATTGAGATGTTCCGATCAGAAATGCTACATTTGGAGCCAGGGCAGTAACTTCATTCTTTAAAGTTGTTACATTAAAGGTAGTGTTCCACTGGAAGTCTTTATTAGAAATATTATAGGATGTTAAAGTTAATTCAACACCCTTGTTAAACATTGCGCCTATGTTAGCCGGAATGACGTTACCCGGAATCCCTTTGGAAGGTGCTTGTGGAACATCAAGAACCAAACCGTCAATTTCATTGTAATAGTAGCTCCCTTCAAATTGAATTCTGTCTTCCAGCAAACCAAACGAAATACCTACATCCAGTTTATTTGCTGTTTCCCAGGCTAAATCGGCGTTTCCAGCCTGTGAGAAAAAGAGGGTTGGATTAGTGTTGTAAACACCAGCAGAGTAAAGGAACAATGAGCTGAAATTACCAACTGCCGAAATATTACCTACACGGCCATAACTACTTTTGATCCTTAAATCAGATACAATGTTACTTAGTTCGCTATTTTTCATAAAACCTTCCTGAGAAATAGCCCACATCAAAGATGCTCCGCCAAAGTTACCATACTTTTTCCCCTTTGCCAATCCTGAGAAACCGTCACGACGACCACTAACTTCGAAAAAGTATTTCTTATCGAAGTTAAAATTGAATCTTGCGAAAACCGAATTAAAATAATTTTCAGACTGCAACAAAACAGGGGGTTGCTGTGGTGTAGTAAACGATCCCTGATATGAAGTAAAGAATGGATCAGCCATTCCAGTCCTTCTGCCCGACCAACCATCAAATACTGTATATTGTTCTTCTGATCCGATTAATGTCTGGAAATTGTATTTATCCTGGATTGAGAAGTTATAGTTTATCGTATTTGTCCAGTTCCAACGGTTCCGCCTGTCAAAGTAATTATATGCTTCTCCACCCGTTGTTCTGCCATCACCATGCAAAGGATGCCAAAAAGTTTTAGACTCAATAGAACTATTATCATAACCAAACACAGTTCTGAAAAATAAACCTTTGATTGGCTCAAATGTAGCCGAAACATTTGATAAAACCCTGTCGCTCTGAGCGTTGTTATAGTTGTTTTCAAAAAGAAAAACAGGATTGAAGAAACCAACTGACGCTGGATTACCTAAAGTACCAATAAATCCGCTTGTAGCATCAATATTATACGTTCCATCATTTAACCTTGGGCCAACAATTGGAGCAGTAACAAATGCCAATCGTCCTGCACCGGCAGTGGCAAACAGGGAACCTTCAATTGATCCCGACTGGGGTGCATTGGTAAAACTATTTGTATAACCAAGCGTAAATGCCAGAGTAATCCATTTGTTCAACTTATGGTCAAGATTAAGCCTTGCATTTTTTCTGGTGTAAGTATTAGTTTTCAATATACCTTCGTTATCGGAATATCCAACTGAAAGGAAATAACTGGTTGATTGATTAGCTCCGGAAAACGATAATGCATGATTTTGTTGAAATCCTGTCCGATAGATCAAATCAGCCCAGTTGGTATCAATCGGTTTTCCATTTGCATCCATACTAATCTTGTATAGGTTTGCCGGATTATTTACATCAATATTACCTACGTTTGTCCTTGCAAGGTTTTTATGTGCCACAAATTGTTCAGCATTCATTACGTCATACACTTTGTATGGATGAGTATATCCAAATGAAGCATCATAATTAACCTTTACCGCACCTTGCTTTCCTTTTTTCGTGGTTATAAGCATAACTCCGTTTGCGGCCCGTGAGCCGTAGATTGCAGTTGCAGATGCATCTTTAAGAATATCTATTGATTCAATATCCGAAGGATTTAGATCACCTAAAACGTTCAGAGTAGCAGCAGTCCTGGATAAGTCACCCGTAAAAACCGGAATCCCATCAATAATTACCAATGGGGCAGAACTACCTGAAATTGAATTAACCCCACGCACACGAATTACAGGTGGGTTTCCTAACAATGCATTAGGAATCGTAATTTGTACCCCCGCAGCTTTACCTTGTAGAGCCTGATCAAAGGTTTGAACAGGAATGGTTTTCAAAGCATCCCCTTTAACTGAAGCAATCGATCCTGAGATTTCCCTCTTTTGTTGGACACCGTATCCTACAACAATAACTTCATCAACGGCAAACACATCAACAGGTAAAATTACATCAATGTTTGACCGGGCTTCAATAGCCACCTCAAGAGTTCTATACCCGACAAAACTGAACATCAGTGATGCGGCAGTTTGTGGTACAGAAATAGTGTAGTTACCATCCATATTGGTAACAGTACCTAAAGTAGTACTTT
>JBBIHB010000050.1:0-21896 GCA_037447215.1 Bacteroidales bacterium | reverse complement strand
ACTTTTAACTTTATTGACCTCGTTGAATTTGCTCCGTCGAAACCACTTACCATAGAAGTAGTACACAGCAATGGATCAACAGATACGATCCTGGCTTCCCACACCTATAACGACCAGCAGATTGACTGGTTCAGGGCTGGTTCTGCACTCAACCTTATCAGTATAAACAATGCTTAAAATTCGATAAACTATGCAAAAAATAAAAGTAATTAACCCCGTTGTTGAACTAGACGGCGATGAGATGACAAGGGTCATCTGGAAATTTATCAAAGAAAAACTGATCCTTCCTTATCTTGATATCGATTTGAAATATTATGACCTTAGTATTGAACACCGCGATTACACCGATGACCAGGTAACCATTGATGCTGCCAATGCCATCAAGAAATATGGCGTAGGTGTGAAATGTGCCACCATAACCCCAGACGAAGCCCGGGTGAAAGAATTCGGGCTGAAAAAAATGTGGAAATCGCCCAATGGTACCATCCGTAATATATTGGATGGAACCGTTTTCCGTGAACCGATTCTGATAAAAAATGTACCACGGCTGGTACCCGGATGGAAACATCCCATCTGCATAGGCCGTCATGCTTTTGGCGACCAATACCGTGCCACCGACTTTGTAACCAAAGGTACTGGAAAACTCACCATAACTTTCACCCCCGACGATGGAAGTGACCCCATTTCGCATGAGGTTTATCATTTTGAAGGCGACGGGGTAGCCCTTGCCATGTATAACCACGACGAATCGATTCGTGGATTTGCCCGTGCCTGCATGAACCAGGCACTCGACAAAAAATGGCCACTCTACATGTCAACAAAAAATACCATTTTGAAGAAATACGATGGCCGTTTCAAGGATATTTTCCAGGAAGTATATGATACAGAATTCAGTCAGCAATTCAAGGAAGCAGGTATTACTTACGAACACCGTTTGATCGATGATATGGTGGCTGCCGCCCTGAAATGGGAAGGTGGTTTTGTTTGGGCATGCAAAAATTATGATGGCGATGTGCAAAGCGACACTGTTGCCCAGGGTTTCGGGTCACTCGGATTGATGACTTCAACCCTCATTACCCCCGATGGGCACACCATGGAAGCAGAAGCTGCCCACGGAACAGTGACCCGCCATTACAGGATGCACCAGCAGGGAAAACCCACCTCTACCAACCCGATTGCATCCATTTTTGCATGGACACGCGGACTGGCATTTCGCGGCAGGCTTGACAGCACACCCGAATTGGTACATTTTTCCGAAACCCTGGAACAGGTTTGCATTGATACGGTCGAAAGCGGAAAAATGACCAAAGACCTGGCTCTGATTGTGCATGGTGAAAATCTTAAACCTGAGCATTATCTGACTACTGAAGAGTTTCTGGAAGCTCTGAACCAGATATTGCAGGAAAAATTATTGTAGCTAAATGAAAAACAAAAGAAAAGAAAAATTAACGAGCTGATTATGCAATCTGACAGTAAAATCCAGATGATCGATCATCATCTGAAGGTTCCCGATTTTCCGGTAATCCCGTTTATTGCAAGCGACAGGATTGGGAATGACATTATGGGGCCTTCGCATATGGAAATCGATGCAGCAGTATTCAAATCGTATGGCGATTCCAGAAAGCTGATCTGGCATGAAGTACTTGCTGTCGCAAAAGCATACCTGAAAAGCGGCGAATGGCTAGCTACAGCAACACTCAAAGATTTCAAAGAGTACCTTGTTGGCATCAAAGCCCCTCTGGCCTCACCTGATGGGGGAGGTATCCTTTCATCCAATGTTGCACTCATGCAATTCCCCGGCCTTTTTGTATGCCTGCGCCCGGTAAGTTGGTATAAAGGAGTCCCCTCCCCTGTCAGGTACCTACATCTGATTGATATGCACATTTTCAGGGAAAATACTTAAGATATTTATGTCGGTACCGAATTTATGGCTGGAACTGAAGAGGCCGGAAATTTCATGAAATTCTTTTTCGAAGAATTGGAGATGACCGAACAGGTGAGATTCCCCGAAATCTCGCCGTTTGGGGTTAAACCCATTTCCAAGGAAGGCTCGAAAAGGATTATAGGGGCAGCTATCGATTATGCCATTGAATGGAAATTACCTTCAGTAACCCTATTTCACAAAGGAAATATTATGAAATTTACCGAAGGTGCATTCAAAAACTTTGGATACGACTTGGCCGAAAATGAATATAGCAATAAGGTATTTACCTTGAGGACTTATGAAAAACTGAAGGCCGATTTAGGAAAAATCGATACCGACAAAGCACTCGACGAGGCCTGTAAAGCTGGAAAGGTTATCATAAAAGATATAATAACCGATGCTTTTCTTCAGGAGTCGCTGCTCAGTCCATTCGATTATTCGGTGATTACCGCCATGAACCTGAACGGTGATTATATTTCAGACCAATTGGCAGCAAGGGTGGGAGGAATCGGAATTTCGCCCGGGGCAAATATCAATTATCTAACAGGATATGCTATATTTGAAGCAATGCATGGAAAAGCTCCGGCAATTGCAGCAATTGGAAAGGCAAATCCGGGGTCACTCATTCTTCCGGGAGTTATGATGCTGGAATACCCGGGATGGAACATGTGGCAGGACAAGTATATGATGCTTTGTACCACACTTTCGCGAAAGGCATGGTTACTTCCTACTTGTATGCCCAGATGGAAGGAGCATTTCTGCTTTCGATTAGCGAGTTTGTTGACGAGGTGATCAGGAATATGCATCAGGAATTTTCAGTTATCAGTTCAGAGTTTTAAGTTACTGAATCGTCACCCGATTAAATCGGGACACAGAATTACGGAATAACAGAATCACAATAATATTAACTTTTATGGAATACATTAAAAACCGGTTTTTTCAGAAAGCAAGCAAGTGCATGGTTGAATACCAGAGAATCAGGAAAGAGTATGGCGACAAGTTAATTGCACAGGTTACCATCGACCAGGTGCTTTCAGGTCAAAAAGGAATTCCTGCATTGGTTTGCGACACTTCCAACCTCGATCCGAACGAAGGCATACGTTTCAGAGGGTATTCACTTCCGGAATTGCGCCAGAAATTGCCCAAACTTTCTCCGGAAGGTGAACCTCTTCCTGAAGGTTTGTTCTATCTGATGCTGATTGGCGAAATACCTGAGAAAGATGATGTAATGAACATCTCACGCGACTGGGCAACCCGTTCACATGTTCCTCAACATGTGTTCGATGTTATTGATGCCATTCCCAAAACTGCACGCCCTATGACCATGTTCAGCGCTGCAATACTTGCTATGGCTACAGAATCGGTATTCCAGAAAGCTTATCGGGCTGGGGTTGGAAAAAAGTTTTACTGGGATTTTATGTATGAGGACGTGATGAACCTTATCGCCCGCTTACCACGAATTGCAGCATATATATACCGCCGGTTGTACTACAACGGGCACCATATTGAACCTAATCCGAACCTCGACTGGGCCGGTAACCTGGCATATATGATGGGATTCGATTCACTTGAAGTCAAGCGCTTACTTCGTTTATATATGGTCATTCATGCCGACCATGAAGGAGGAAATGTTTCGGCACATACTGTACACCTGGTGGGATCTGCGCTCAGCAATGCATATTATTCATTCTCAGCAGGCATGAACGGGCTTGCAGGGCCATTACATGGGTTTGCCAACCAAGAGGTAATCCACTGGCTTTTCGAAATGATTGAATCACTTGAAACTGACGAACCCACCGATGAACAGATTGCTGCCTACATCGAAAAAACCCTGAAAGAAGGCCGGGTAGTTCCGGGATACGGCCATGCTGTCCTGAGGATTACCGACCCACGTTTCTCAGTCCAGCAGGAATTTGCTGAGAAATACGTCAAAAATGATAAGCTTGTAAATCTGGTGAATGCCATGTACAGGGTAGCCCCTCCCATTCTCGAAGCCACAGGAAAAATCAAAAATCCATGGCCTAATGTGGATGCTTACAGTGGTGCATTACTTTATCACTACGGTATTACTGAATATAACTTCTATACTGTGCTGTTCGGGGTTTCAAGGGCATTGGGTGTATTAGCACAACTGGTGCTCGACAGACTTTACGGTATGCCAATTGAAAGGCCTAGTTCACATCCACTGTCGTGGTATAAACAAAATGCAGAAGGGAACACTGAAGGTTGTTAGTATTTATTTCAATACAATATTGAATAAAAAGGGGTAATGCTGAAAGAAGCATTATCCCTTTTTGCAAAATATCCGATGTAACTCAAAAAAATTGATTCTTATTCTCAAAAAATATCCCCTTGTGATCCTTATTATTTGTCAGGTTTCAGGTTGATAATGAATTCCCTGCTCAGAGGAACCCTTTCAACTACATTATCGGTCTCATCCTCAATGTAATAATACTCAATTTTTGTTTTTTGGGCCGCTTTTAATAGTGCGTTCCAGTCAACCTGACCTGTACCCAATACCACGTCATTATCCCTGCTTGCCGGAGCCTCGTAGTGCCCTTCAACACCCTTTTTCAGATCTTTGAGGTGCAAAAGCCTAAAACGGTCAGGATAAGTCTCCAGCAATTTAACCGGATCATGTCCGGCTTGCATTACCCAATAAGTGTCTAACTCAAAGCTGACAAAACTCGTGTCGGTAAGTTCAATCAGATAATGATATAATGTAGTATTGTTATAAGGAACAAATTCAAAAGCATGGTTGTGATATGAAAAATGCAATCCATGCCTGTCTAATGTTTCTCCTATCCGGTTGAAATTCTCAGCTGCCGACTCAACCAGTTCTTTATCAAAAACTCCGTCGCGTCGTGGCAGGGAGCCCAACCTCACATGTTTGGCGCCAAGTGTTTTTGCATCATCCATCACCTGTTCGAGGTTATTCAACAAAGCATCGTATCCGACCCCAAAAGTGGTACAAACCATACCTCTTTCATCAAGTAGCTGCCTGACTTCCTGAGCCGTTTTACCAAACAGGTTCGAAAATTCGATATTGGTTATACCCATACCAAGGATCAGGTCGAGCGTACCCTCGAAATCATTTGAAAACTGATTTCTGAAGGTAAACGACACTACGCCGGGGTCGGGGACAAAAGGTTTTTCTACGTGCTTGCAGGAAGTTAATAAAAGGACAATTGAAAAAATTAGAAAAAAATGCTTCATAACCAAATTGAGTTTTAGTGTAAAAATATGTATTTCTAAAAATGATGGGTAAATATACAATTTTTTCTTTCTGAGGTAATTAACTCACTGCACTTTCGTTAAATAGACCATTTTTGTAGTGATTCAGGATGTATAATTGTAAAAGTTTTTTTTCAATTCGAGGTTAAATCCATTAAACAAGGATTGCACACTGGCGTTATTTCATTTTCACTTTCTAAAAAATAGATGCAAATGAATGATATATGGAATATTGAGGCCTTAGGGCTACAGCATGGCAGGACTGCAATTGTTACTGGCGCAAACATTGGTTTAGGTTTTGAAACAGCCAAGGTATTAGCCGGAAAAGGCTTTGAAGTAATTTTGGCTGCCCGTAACCGGAAAAAGGCAGAAGAGGCTTTGCACAAAATCATTCATGAATTTCCTGAATCAAAACCAGCCTTTATCCCACTCGATCTGAGCAGGCTTTCATCTGTCCGAGAGTTTGCCAATGAAGTTTCGGGAAAATATGCAAAACTTGATCTGCTGATAAACAATGCCGGAATTATGGTTCCGCCCTATACCATTACCGAATATGGTTTTGAAAGCCAGTTTGGTACAAATTACCTTGGCCATTTCCTGCTTACAGGAATGCTTTTACCGTTGATGAAAAATGTGGCCGGTTCGAGGGTGGTTTCGGTCAGCAGTATCGCCCATAAAAATGGTGATATCTATTTTAACGACCTACAATTCGCTAAAAGTTACAACAAAATAAAAGCATACAGCCAGAGCAAACTGGCCTGTCTGATGTTTTCCTATGAATTACATCGCAGATTGGAGAAATCGGGGTACCCGACTGTTTCAGTTGCTGCCCATCCCGGAGTTTCTTCAACAAACCTCGGTCAGAATATGTCGCCGGTATTGCGGTACTTCTTTCCACGGATTGGCCAGACAGCCAAAGCAGGAGCTTTACCACTTCTAAGGGCTGCGCTCGATAATACAGTGAAAGGTGGTGAATATTACGGTCCCGATGGGTTCCTCGAAATGAAAGGGAACCCAGTAAAAGTGGGATCATCGAAAATTTCGAAAGACAAGGAAAAAGCCGCCCGGTTATGGGAAGTTTCAGAAAAACTGGTTAATTTCAGCTTTCGGATTTAAAACATTAAACGAAATGAAAGAAATCAATACATAGGAAGAACTTGAGAAAGTGCTGAAATTAAACATTGTAACCGATTTTGCTTTTCAGGTACTCGACTTTCAAACTTACGAAAATGACATTTTGAAAAAGGATGTGAAAGGCAACCTCTTTCTTGGTTGCGAACTTTCCGACAGGATGTTGCAACATTTGTATCACGAAAATTACATTTTCCCGGCAATGGGAGTTCCATATCACATTTATCCATATGAACTATAAAACAATGACAATTTATATGTTGGGTTCCATTATAATAGGCCTGAATCGTACAAAGAAACACCCGACTACCGGATTTACAGGCACTAAGTGGATACAGGTCATGATGAAGCCAATATTAAGGAAACGCTTGCTGCCCGTATGCACGACCACTCCATAACTGATGCCCTGCACAAATTTCTGGCACAATATGACGAAAAAAAGGTTGTGGGTTTAATTGGAAGCCATGCTTTGGAACGGGGAAAACAGGTTTACACTGATATGACAACCATTTCAAAAATACTGACCGAAGCTGGCTATCTGTTGGTTTCAGGAGGTGGGCCCGGAGCGATGGAAGCCACCCATGTTGGCGCATGGTTTGCCGGTAGCCCGGAAAAAAACTTAAATGAAGCTATCAAAATTCTATCGAAAGCGCCAGTTAACAGTCATCCTTTATGGTTGTCGGCAGCGTTCGAAGTATTTGAGCAATTCCCCGAAACCAGATATCAAAGCGTATGTGTTCCCACCTGGTTTTACGGGCATGAGCCCCCTACCCCGTTTGCCACCCATATTGCCAAATATTTCGCCAACAGTGTAAGGAAAGAAGGTTTGCTGGCTATTGCAAATGGGGGGATAATATTTTCGCGCGACAGTGCCGGTACCATGCCGGAGATTTTTCAGGAATTGGCTCAAAATCATTTCGAAACCTTTGGCGCGGCCAGCCCAATGGTTTTTTACGAAAAAGAATATTGATACCACGACAGGCATGTTTTTCCGGCCATTGAGCTTATGTACCTGCCCAAAAACTTAAAGAACCTGAATATTGGCATATACAATACCATAGAGGAAGTGATCAGGCACATCGAAGATTTTTCGACCAGAAAATAACAGATATTAAGTTAAATCCTTGTTGAACAATTTTCTTTCATTTCTCTGGCGGAAGTAATAATGAATCAGGAATTGGCGGAATGGCATCATCCGACAACTTCTAATAATTAACCACCTTTGATCCTAATTCCTTTATGGAACTTTAAGGGCTATAAACTTCGATTTGCTGCCCTCTTGCTATTGCCTGAATTTTTAAATAGTACCCTTTACTGGTCTTTATTATCTTATATCTTTTTCAGTGATTTGATTCGAAAAGATCCTCTATATAAAATTCAGCATAAATACTATCACGGGTTGAAATAAAAAATGAGGGGTTACAATTTCTTTTATCCAATAGGTTTTTACCCTACGGAAAAGAAAAATGCTGGTTCATCCAAATTTTGTCAATGCCCGACCCACCAGGTTCCTTTCTCAAACTCAACATCTTCTGTGAAGAAGATGCAGGGAATACTCCCTAATAACACAACCATTAATATAAATTTTATAGCTTTCATCTATTAAAATATTACATTACAAATAAATTGAATACGCAAAATTGGTATTTATAAATCCCGAATGAAGTAACAGAAACATAAGAAATTTTTATGAACGGAACATGGCAGGTATCAGGTGAAATGCCACATTACCTGACCGGCTTTCAATATCTTTCCACGAATCCACTTCAAAGTCGATTCCAACAGTTGAACAGGTAGGCATATCACCATCAAAATTCCGGGCGATGCGTTGGGTGTAATACTCAATACCTGGATTATGGCTGAAAATAAAGACTGTTGATGCTGAATCGGGCAGGCTTTTCACAAAACCGACATACTCACCGGTGGTATAGTGCATATATAACTTCCTTTCGCTTAATACTTTATCATCGGGGTAATCTAAGTTTCCGGCAAAGATCATAGCGGTTTGCCAGGCTCTGGTGGCCGGACTCGAAACCATCAAATCGGGAATTATTCCCTGTTCTTTTAAGTGCTGGCTGATTTTTCCGGCATCATTTTCACCACGCTCGGTCAGGTCGCGGCTATAATCTTCATCATATCCATAGGGCACAGCCTTAGCGTGGCGTACATTCACAATTCGTTTCATATCCTTGACTTTTATCCTTCAAATTTAGTTTATTTTGCGATTGGTTTTGAATTGAAACAACTAGAATGAAAAGAATAGGACTGCTGTCAGATACCCATGGCGATATTCCGGAGAAGCTATTCGGTTTTTTCGCCAACGTGGATGAAATATGGCATGCGGGCGATATTGGCAATGTGGAAACAGCCGACAAACTTGCTGCATTCAAACCACTAAAAGCTGTTTACGGGAATATCGATGGGCAGGATGTGCGGATTTCATGGCCGCAGCACCACCGTTTTTTTTGCGAAGAAGTGGATGTGTGGATTACCCATATCGGGGGTTATCCGGACAATTATGACCGGAGTGTTAAACCCGGAATTTTTATAAACCCGCCAAAACTTTTTATCTGTGGCCATTCCCATATCCTGAAGGTAATCTACGATAAAAAACTTGATTTGCTCCACCTGAACCCCGGCAGTGCCGGGAGCAAAGGCTTTCACAAAGTGCAGACTGCGCTCCGGTTTGTCATTGATGGAAAAATCATTCGCGATATGGAATTATGGGAATTTATCAGAAACAATCAAGGAATCCATAATCTGCCATCTTAATATTTTGAAAATAAAACAGCAACCCAGTTATTCTTTTCCCTGTAATTTTCAAAAACCAATCCAATACTTTCTGCAGCTTGTTTAATATCTTCAATATCTGATTTATAAAACCCGCTCACCAGCAATAATCCACCCGTTACAAGTACCTGGAAATATTTTGGCAAGTCAGCAAGGATAATGTTTTTCTGGATATTGGCAAGTATCACATCAAATTCCTGAATGCCCAACAAGCCGGCATCGCCCAAATATGCTGAAATATTGGGCGTATGGTTTAATCCGGAATTTTCGATGGTTGCCCGGTACGACCATTCATCAATATCTATGGCCGTAATAGGATCGGCGCCAAGCATGGAAGCCAGAACAGCCAGAATACCGGTACCGCATCCCATATCGAGCAGGGATTTCCCGGACAGTTCAATTTCGAGCATCGTTTCCATGACTAGTGAAGTGGTCTCATGGTTGCCCGTACCAAAAGCCATTTTGGGTTCAATCACAATTTCATACCGGCAATGCGGATAATTTGTATGAAACGGTGCCCTGACAACCACCTGATCGCTGATCGTCAGTGGTTTAAAGTAATTCTTCTCCCACACCTGATTCCAGTTATGCGCAGGAATAACCTCTGAAGAGAATTTAATTTTATAGTTTCCGGGTACTTCGTTTTTTATATGGTCAATAGCCGACTGATTGAAAAGATTTTCAGGAATATATGCTTCAGAACCGGTTTCGGTTTCAACAAATGTATCAAAACCAGCATCAGCTAATGCAGCAATTATAAAATCGCTCACCCATTGTTCGTATGGGGAGATTATCGCTGTCAACCGGATTGTATTCATAATTTCGAAATAAAAGAAAACCGCTTAGGGCGAAGCGGCTTTCTATATTTTCAATTTTGTAAATCTGTTTATGCTTTAAAACCATTAACGATAGCCAGAAAACTGGTGGCATCAAGTGCGGCGCCACCTATCAGGCCGCCATCCACATCGGGATTGGCAAACAACTCTTTCGCGTTCCCGGCATTGCAACTTCCACCATACAAAATTGATGTTGATTCAGCAACCTCAGCACCAAATTTTTCGGCAATTGCACTCCTTAAGAATGCATGCATTTCCTGCGCTTGTGCCGAAGTTGCGGTTTTTCCTGTACCGATTGCCCAAATGGGTTCGTAGGCAATGACCAGTTTGCGGAAATCAGCTTCCGAAAGCTGGAATATGGTTTCTCCGAGTTGATTTTTAACATACTCATTTTGTGTACTTGCCTCACGAATTGCAAGCGGTTCGCCGCAGCAATATATCGGGGTTAAGCCGTTGGCCAGGGCTAATACCAGTTTTTTATTGAGTACGGCGCTGGTTTCGCCATAATATTCACGCCTTTCGGAGTGACCGAGGATAACATATTCGGCACCAGTTGATTTAACCATTTCGGCCGATACCTCTCCTGTGAATGCGCCTTTGGCTTCGGCAGCACAGTTCTGCGCCCCAACTTTTACCTGGTGGTTATCTACACTTTCAACCACTTTGGTTATATGTACAAACGGTGGACAAACCACGACCTGAACAACAGGATCGCCCGATTGGGTTACTGCTGCGGTTACAGCTTTTGCCAGTTCAACACCAGCCTGAACAGTTGTATTGCATTTCCAGTTGCCTGCTACAATTTTTTTTCTCATTGTATTGACTTTTAATCTGATTATTATTTATTCGATCCGATAAAATTACGAAGCCTTACCGTATTAAAAAGATTTACCGTCGAATAGCACCATGGTTTTAACCATTATTTCAGGAATTCGGCCTTGAATTGTTCAGGCGACGGGATCGCATTCCGGGAATATTTGGCAACAATGGTTCCCCCTTTAAGAACAATTAACCCGGGATTTGACCGGATCATGGTCTTCAGGTCGATTTCATCAGCATGAAAAAATTCATAAGGTGCCCCTGTTTCATCGGCAAACCTGTCACAGTCTTCGTACAACGAAGAGGTGATACAAATAAATGAATAATTCTGGCTCAATGCCCACCGGGACAGTTCGTTGATGGCATCCTGGTTCTTACGCGATGACTTGTTGATATCGTAGGCTATCAGCATAAATACATAATCTTCACTGTAAAGGAAAAAATCGTAGATATTATCGCCTTCGCGCGTTTCAACCATAAATGATTTAATAGGTGGGCGGTACCCCTGTTTAATCAGACGGGGCTCATCCATCTTTTCGAATACCCAGTTAACAGTGTCCTGCCAGGGATAATCGTTTTCAGTAAACCGCTTAACCTCACCTGTGTTTTTATTCCGGTAGTAAAATATATTCTCATAAACATCATGTTCAGCATCTTCAGGAATGGTCATTGCCTCAACAATATTGACCCCAACTTTATACGGCCTGAAATCGAGTATCGGTTCATGATAATAAGAATACCAAGCCAAAACCACATAAGCAGCAATTGTCAGATAACCAAGCATCGGACTAATTTTGCCCAAAATTGGTTTCAGTTTTTTTCGCTGAATAAACACGATGATAGCCAGGACAATCAACACCACATTTTTATAAAATGTCTCCCAGTTGCTTATAACCCATGCATCGCCGAAACAACCGCAATCGGTAACCGGGTTTGCAATAGCGATCCAAAGTGTCAAGGGTGTAAAAAACAACATAAACAACAAGGCACCCCAGCTAAACAACCTGATGTTAATGGCAAACAATAAAGCCACCCCAATCATGAACTCGGCAAAAGCAAGCAATACACCCAGCGGGAATGCCGACCAGGAAAGCCAGTCGAGGCCCATTGCCCCGAAATAATCGATAAACTTGTATGCCGATCCCCACGGGTCGATCCCTTTTACAAAACCCGAAAAAATAAAGGTTGCCCCAACTACAATCCTTGAAATATGACCTAACAATCTCATTATTAACAACATTATTTTTCTAAATCAATTTTTATCAGGGCAAATACAGCATAATTTACCATATCGAGGTAATTTGCATCAATTCCTTCCGACACAAGTGTTTGCCCTTTATTATCTTCGATCTGCTTTGTACGTTTCAGTTTCATCAGAATCAGGTCGGTATAGCTGCTTATGCGCATATACCGCCAGGCCTCACCATAATCGTGGTTTTTCATCAGCATAAGCTCTTTCGCATGGTTAAACCAATTGTTGTAGTACGATAATGACTCTTCGGCTCCCAAATCTTCTTCCGAAGGCTTTAATTCCAATTGAATAAGACCGATAATAGCATAATTCACGATCCCAATAAATTCGCTCCTCACATCATCATCAACCTTCGAAATACCGGTTTCTTCAATTGTCCTGACCCTGCGTGCCTTTATATATATCTGGTCGGTAACCGATTTTATACGCATAATGCGCCACGCCGTTCCATAATCCTGCATTTTTTTTTGAAAAATGTCGCGGCATCTATCCATTACCTTGTCGTATTGCTTAATGGTAATATCCATGCAAATGTTAGTTTAAAGGTATAAAAATATATAAATTTGAGCAGAATCAAGGGTTTTGTTTTACATTTGCAAAAGCTTAACGTTTCATAAAAAAACAAAAATGTTATGCTGATTACTCAATCGTCTGGAAAATTTATTAAAAGAAAAACCAGCATTAATCTTGGGGAGTATTTGCTCGATCTCTCCTTGCCATCCATAATGGGGGTGATAAATATCACACCCGATTCGTTTTATGATGGCGGATCACTGAATAACGAAGTTGAAATGCTTGAACGGGTCGAACTGATGGTGTCTGAAGGGGCTTCAATAATCGATATTGGAGCTGTTTCAACCCGTCCGGGAGCTGAATTGATTACAACCAAAGAAGAAATTGATCGTTTGGTACCGGCTGTTATGGCTATCAGAAAGCATTTTCCGGAAGTTGCCCTCTCGATTGATACTTTTCGTTCATGGGTAGCGGTCAGGGTAATTGACGAAGTGGGGCCAGTAATTGTTAACGACATTTCGGGAGGTACGCTTGATTCTAAAATGTTTGAAACAATTGGCCATTTACAGGTTCCGTATATTTTGACCCACATACAGGGGTCTCCGTTAAATATGCAGAACAATCCTCAATACCAGGATGTTGTACGTGAAGTTTCGGCCTCGCTCAGCGAAGGAGTAAGGAAACTGACCAAACAAGGGGTTACCGATATAATGATCGATCCTGGATTTGGATTCGGGAAAAATATTTTGCACAATTACCAGATGCTCAACAGGCTTGATTCACTGAAGGTTTTCCAATTGCCGGTTGTGGTAGGCCTCAGCCGTAAATCGATGATTTATAAAGTGCTTGAAACTGGCCCTGAGAATGCTTTAAATGGTACTACGGTTTTGAATACCATGGCCTTGCTTGGCGGTGCCGATATTCTCCGTGTTCACGATGTGAAAGAAGCTGTTGATGCAGTGCGTATTTTCCTTCAACTGAAAGAAACCATTTAATAACCGGTTGATGACTGCTTTTATAGCCATCCGTCTTCTCGATGTCATCGACATATTGCTGGTGGCAACCCTGCTATATCAGATTTACAGGCTGATAAGTGGGACAGTGGCATTCAACATTGTTATTGGTTTTTTCCTGGTTTATGTGGTATGGGTGGTCATGCGCTCGCTTGGTATGGAATTATTAAGTTCCATTATCGGTCAATTTATAGGCGTAGGTGTTTTGGCCCTGATTATTGTTTTCCACCCCGAAATCCGCAGGTTTCTATTGTATATTGGCAGCCACAATCAAATCACAAGGCTTCTATCTCTCGATAAACTTTTCCATAACGGCAAATCGGAAGGAGATTCGGGTATTATCCCCGACTTGATAGAAACAGCCTCCTTTTTTTCCCGGAGCCGTACGGGTGCAATAATCGTCATAGTCAGGAGATCGGAACTTATTGAGCAGATTAGCACAGGCGAAATACTTAATGCAAGGGTAAGCCAACCCTTACTGAAGACTATATTCTTTAAAAATACTCCGTTGCACGATGGTGCAGTAATCATTACAAAAAACCAGATAGTTGCAGCAGGATGCATTTTACCACTGACCCATAAGGAAGTTGAAAAAAGTATGGGACTGCGACACCGTGCAGCCATTGGCATTTCCGAAAATACTGATGCGATTGTATTGGTTGTTTCTGAAGAAACCGGAAATATTTCACTTGTCGAAGGGGGGAATATCCAACGAAAACTCAATAAAGATCAGCTTACACAACTGTTGACTGCTCATCTTTCCGAAAATTAATATGAACCGGATTTGTAAATTATTTTCTATACAATACCCAATCATACAAGGAGGCATGGTATGGTGTTCCGGTTGGCGGCTTGCTGCGGCTGTAAGCAATTGCGGAGGTTTAGGGATTCTTGGGGCCGGCTCCATGCACCCCGAAACCTTAAGGGAACATATCCGGAAAACCAGGCTTGCAACCCAAAAACCGTTTGGGGTTAATGTGCCGCTACTATATCCCGAAATAGAAACCATCATGGAGATTATTACCGAAGAAAAGGTTTCAATTGTATTTACATCGGCAGGAAATCCTGCAAAATGGACCGATTGGCTGAAAGAACAGGGCGTTATTGTTGCGCATGTGGTATCGAATTCTCATTTTGCTGTCAAATGCGATAAGGCAGGAGTTGATGCAATTGTAGCCGAAGGTTTTGAAGCGGGAGGGCATAACGGTCGTGAAGAAACTACAACCCTTGCATTGATCCCTGCAGTTCGAAAAGCAACATCATTACCTTTGATGGCTGCCGGAGGAATAGGCTCAGGTGCAGCAGTAGCTGCTGTTATGGCATTAGGCGCAGAAGGTGCGCAAATTGGGTCCCTTTTTGCCGCTGCCGAAGAATCATCGGCACATCCCGGCTTTAAAAAGTTGATTACCTTGCTCAAAGAAGGTGACACCAAATTAGCCCTGAAAAAACTCGCACCTGTCAGGTTGGTTAAGAACCATTTTTTTCAGCAGGTTGAGGAAGCCGAACAAAGGGGAGCATCAATAGAAGAACTAATCACACTTTTAGGAAAAGGGCGAGCTAAAAAAGGTATGTTTGAAGGTGATCTTGAAAATGGTGAACTGGAAATCGGCCAGGTTTCAGCTCAGATATGCACTATTGAACCGGTGGAATTTATTATGAAACGGTTAATTACAGAATACAACAAAGCAATCCTATCGTTTGAGCCAATGTAAATTGCACGCAGTTTTCAACAAATCAACAAATTAACAAATCAACCATATAACAACTTATCTTGTCAAAATCACCATCGTTGCCCCATAGCCATATTCCCTGAACGAAGCATCCTGAAAATCGTACTTTTTATAACGATTGGCCAACTCGCGTCTGAGCTCATTTTTAAGGGTTCCCTGCCCCACCCCATGTATAAAGACTATCCGTTTTGTTCCATTCTGGATGGCAGTTTCCATCTCGTACCTGAAACGGTCAATCTGAATATCGAGCAACTCTTTTGGCTCTAACCCTTTCGGATCGTCGACCAACTCATTGATATGCAGGTCAACTTCTTTCAATTCAATAGTTTCCAGTTTTTTTGGTTCCGGTTTTTTTATGTCTCCACTATCTTCGAGTACTTTCGGTACATTGAAATCATGATTTTTAAGTATCTCAATTTCGGATGTAAAGTCGCGTTCTTTCAGGTTGATTAACCAGGCACGGGTTTCAAAATATGGGTTTCCGGTGTAAATGGTTTCCTTATAAAACTTAACCGGATTTACCTTAACCGTTTTCTCCAGCGGCTTAAGCAGCCGGCTGCTTTTATGGGTATAAGGAAGCAATTGAATCCCTAAATCAGGAAAATCGCTTAAATCGGGATGTGAAAATCCCTTAAGCGGAATCCGGGAATAGGGAGCCAACCTCCCCGATTTTTCGGAAATATATTCGCCATCCTTGAATAATGAAAAGTGAAATAATACAGAAAAATTGCTGTCGTTTACAAGCCAGATTTTTATTTCACCAGCCAGGGGCAATGTAGGTACCTGAGGTACAAACGCAAGGAACCACGAAGGCAAATCGGTGGCAGGTTTACCAGATGAAGAAGCAAACAAAGGCAACGACTCTTTTTTGGGTATGGCAGGCTCTTCCTGCTTCACGGCTTTTTGCTTCAGATTCTGTACCGGCGGGGTAACCTTTTCATATTTCTCATCTTTTACCAGTTCGGCAATCAGTACAGGAACCTCAAAACCCTCATCGTCTTTAACATTAACCACCTTTGGACTTACATATCCGGTTACAGTTCCGCCACCAACAGCGTTCAGAAATTTTACTTTATCTCCTGGTTTTAACATTGCGATAATAATTAACGCAACAAATGTACTATTAATAACTTCATTCTTCAAATTCTGATAATTGCCACATTTGTATATTTTTGCTGCTCAATATTCAATATTTCTTATGACAAGTCTGATTAATAATATCAACATCAGCGATTACAATTACGAGTTACCCGATGAAAAGATTGCATTATATCCTCTGTCGGAAAGGGATCAGTCGAGGCTATTGATCTGGCATAACGGAAAAATTTCGGAAAAAATATTTTCCGAAATCGATGATGCTCTGCCTTCCAACTCGTTGCTTGTTTTTAATAATACCAGGGTAATTCATGCCCGACTCCTTTTCAGGCGGGATACCGGGGCACAGATTGAAATCTTTTGCCTCGAACCCCACTCTCCATCCGATTACCAGATTTCTTTCCAACAAACCCATATGGTAGAATGGAAGTGCTTGGTAGGCAATGCCAAAAAATGGAAACAGGGAACCTTAATCAAAGAATTGGTGGTTGGAAACAAAACTGTGATATTGAATGCTGAGCTGGCCTCCAAATCGGGGAACTCATTTATTATCAGGTTTACATGGAACATACCGGTTAGTTTCGCCGAATTAATTGAAGCTGCCGGCGATATTCCCATCCCCCCATACCTTAACCGTGCTGCAGAGGATTCAGACAATGAGCGTTACCAGACAATGTATGCAAAAATTGACGGTTCGGTAGCAGCGCCAACTGCCGGACTTCATTTTACAGACAGGGTTTTGAAAAAACTAAAGAAGAAAAATGTCCAGACAGCAGAATTAACTTTGCATGTTGGTGCAGGAACCTTTCAACCTGTAAAATCGGAAAATGTTGCCGAACACCAGATGCATACCGAAACCATTGTAGTGACCCATCATCTGATCGGGCAATTAATGAACCATACCGGCCATCTGATTGCGGTGGGCACAACATCAGTGAGATCGCTCGAAAGCATTTATTGGTTGGGAACAAAATTATCTAACCCGAACCATATGCCAAGCATGGAAGTTGGGCAATGGGAACCTTACCGGGAAGACCAGAATTTTTCTGTTAAAGATGCCCTGCAAAATGTTCTCAATTTTATGAAAGACAAGCAATTGGACCAGCTTACTTTTACAACATCCATAATTATTGTACCTGGCTACCAATTCAGGCTCATTAATGGCATGCTCACCAATTTTCACCAGCCCAAAAGTACCCTGATGCTGTTGGTTGGCTCATTTCTGGGACATGAGTGGTCAAAGGTTTATGAATACGCCCTGAAAAACAATTTCAGGTTTTTGAGTTACGGGGACAGCAACCTCTACCTGAAAACTACCTGAAAATCCTTCTCTCGTTCAATGCACGCCGGTATCGGTCGGCATTGCGGTTGTGTTCGGCCAGGGTCCGTGCAAAAGCATGATATCCCGAAAAATCATCCTTCGCACAAAAATAGAGGTAGTTGTGGTTTTCATAGTTCAAAACCGCATCTATGGATGATATCTCGGGATAGGTTATGGGGCCCGGTGGTAATCCGGTATTTTTGTACGTATTGTAAGGCGAGTCAACTTCGAGGTGTACAAACAGTATCCGTTTAAGGGTGAAATCGCCCACTGCATATTTCACTGTTGGATCGGCCTGCAAGGGCATATTCTGCCTGAGCCGGTTAATATATACGCCTGCCACACGGGGCTTTTCATTTTCTTTTATAGTTTCTTCCTGAACAATCGATGCAAGAATAGACACTTCAACCGGTGTCATTCCCAATGCCTCGGCTTTCAATCGGCGTTGTTCGTTCCAGAACCGTTCGTACTCTTTTTTCATACGATCTGTAAATTCTTTAGGCGTGGCGGTCCAGAAAAACTGATAAGTATTCGGAATAAACATAGCCTTAAACGTTTCGGGCGAAAAACCATATTCCGGTCCATTTACGGGCAATAATACTTTTATGATTTCGGCGCTATCAGCCTCTAGATAACCAGACACCACGGCAGCCAAATTTTCAGGGAACCTGATGTTGTTGAAGGTTAGGTTAACCGGCGATTGCTGACCTGAACGAAGCATATTCACTACCTCGTTTGAATTCATGTTCTTTTTTATCAGATAACGTCCGGGTTTCACAAGCGTAGGATATTCCTTTTTTCTGGCCACCCATCTGAAAGCTTTCATATTGATCAAAACATCATTTTTTTCGAGGCTATCAACAACAGAACCGAAAGTACTGCCATTATTAAGGTATAAAACATAATCTGTTTTCACATTCTCATGAAAAATATAGCCAATAAGTTGCCATGCCCTCATGCCGGCAATTACCAAAGCAATGGCAATAATCAGAATGATATATTTCCCCATGCGGGGCAGCAAGTTTAATTTATTCTTTTGCTCCAGGTTCATTTCACGATAATTTACAGCGAAAATACAAAACAAACTATAATGAAAAAATTGTTTGGGTTATTGTCTGATAAGGGGATTAAGGATAAACCCGGCAAATTTTTTATTAAATTCGCCCCTTTAAAAAATTAAAAAGTTAGGAAATGTTACAGGCAAATCTGACCGATAATATATATTTCATGGGGTTTAACGACCGGCGTACCCACTTGTTTGAAAACATCTGGCCTATTCCACATGGGGTGTCGTACAACTCCTACCTCATTGTGGATGAAAAAATTGCACTGATTGACACGGTTGAAAGGCAATTTATAGATGATTACCTCGATGAGGTTGAATCAATAATAGGGGACAGAAAAGTCGATTACCTGATAATCAATCATATGGAGCCCGACCATTCAGGTGCACTTAAAGCCCTGGTAACCAAATATCCCGATATAGTGCTGGTAGGTAACAAAAAAACATTTGGCTTTGTCGAAAATTTTTATTTCAAGCCAACCAACATTTTAGAGGTTAAGGACGACGATACACTCGACTTAGGTAACTTCAGGCTGCAATTCAGGATGGTACCCATGGTTCACTGGCCCGAAACCATGGTAACCTACGAAATAAGTCGGAAAATACTCTTTTCGGGCGATGCTTTCGGTAGTTATGGCACATTAGACGGTGGGATATTCGACGATGAGATCAACCTCGATTTTTATGAAGTTGAGGTAATGCGCTATTTTACCAATATTGTTGGAAAATATTGCGCACACACCCAACGGGCAATAAAAAAACTTGCCGATCTCGAAATCAGGATGATTGCAGCAACCCATGGGCCGGTTTGGCGTACCGACCTGAACTGGGTATTGGGCCGGTACAACAAATGGAGCTCATACATGATGGACGAAGGCGTTATTATTGTTTACGGCTCGATGTATGGCAATACGCAGAAAATGGCCGAATTAATTGCCCGCCAACTTGCCGTACGGGGAATTAAAAACATACGGGTTTATGATGCTTCAAAAACACACTCATCGTATATCATAAACGATATTTTCAAATACAAAGGTTTGATTGTGGGCAGCTGCGCATACAACAATGCATTGTTTCCAAATGTAGAAACCCTGATATCGACCATTGCACACATGGGCATTAAAAACCATTTTCTGGGAATTTTTGGAAACTATTCCTGGAATGGTGGCGGGGTGAAAAATCTTATGGCATTTGCCGATAGCATTCAATGGGAGATGGTTTATGAACCCATCGAAGAAAAAGGAGCTTTGAAAATAGCCACGCGTGAACAATTAACCGCGCTTGCAGACTCAATGGCCGAAAAACTGATATCGGAACGTTGAGCAGCTATTTTTCCCATGTTGAATAGGGATTTGCCGATAGCCAGGAATTGTAATATCGGTAATCATGGGTAACCTCCTGGCCTATCCATCCAGGAAGCACAACTTCCTGATCTTCATTTTCAAGCTCAATTTCGGCAAGTATCAGGCCCTTGTTTAACCCTAAGAACTCGTCAACCTCCCATAATATCCCGTTTTCCGGAATCCTGTGCCTGATTTTTTCTATTGTGAAATTAATACATAACTTCAATAATTGAGCTGCATCGGCAACCGGAATTTCGTATTCAAATTCAGGGCGGCTTATGCCTTGCAACCTGCCTTTTATGGTAAGCCATGCCTTTTCGCCTTCGATACGTACCCTGACTACCCTTTCTTTATCGACCGACAAATACCCCTGCTTCATAATATCAGCCTGGTCGGTACGTGGGAAAATATCTTCTTTTACAAGAAATTTCTTTTCAATTTCTAACATCCTCTGTATTTTTGGGTAAAATTACAAAACAGTTGAAAATACAATGAATACAATTTCCCGCGAAGAGGCAATAAATTTGCTGAATACCCATATCAGCTCCGAAAACATGAAAAAACACTGCCTGGCCAGTGAGGCGGTAATGCGTGCACTGGCACGCAGGCTGTGCCGTAATGAAGATGAATGGGGAATTGCAGGGTTGCTTCACGACATTGACGTTGAAATTACAAATGCTGATCCTTATACACATGGACCAAAGGCAGCAGACCTAATTAAAGGGAAAATCAGTGACGAAGCGCTCGATGCCATTATGATGCACAACGAATTAGCCACAGGCAAAGAACGCACCACCGAATTTCAACATGCCCTGGCCGCAGGTGAAACTATTACCGGACTGATTACTGCTACTGCCCTGGTTTACCCCGATAAAAAAGTGGCATCAATCAAAGTAAAATCGATAACCAAGCGAATGAAAGAGAAAGCCTTTGCTGCCTCGGTGCGAAGAGAGGTAATCCTGGAATGTGAAAAGATTGGACTTCCGATTGATGAATTTGCATGCCTGGCGCTTTCTGCCATGCAAGGAATAGGAGACGATATCGGGCTGTAATGCAAAAAGCGGCGACTTCATCCGAAACAGCCGCTTTCCACAATTGCAGCCTGCTTTCAGATTATTAATTACAAGGCATATTCGCCACTTGCTTTGGGATGAACCAGAATTCTCTCAATCCTGCCCTTTTTCTTTCCGGCCGGAAGACTGAAAGATACCTCATCACCCATACGGTAAGCAATCAAGGCACTGCCTAAAGGTGATAAACCCGAAAGCTTCGCCTTCCAGAAATCGGCAACTTCGGGTTATACCAGCCTGAATTTCATGGTTCGGTTACTGTCATAATCAATAAGCTCAAGTTCCGAATTCACGGTAACAAATTCAGGCTTGATTTTGCGTGGTTCAATTTTCTTTGCCCTGGTAATCCCGTTCTCCCAAACTACAAGGTTGAGCTGGTCGTCTTTCGACTTTTTTTTCATTCTCTGAAACAGATTATTCAAACGCTGATAACCGAGTTTTGTAATCTGAAATTGTGTTTCCATAATTTTTTCAGAATAACTATACTAAAATTCAGCTACACATAAAACAAAAATCCGGCTCCAGAACTGAAACCGAATTCCAGACAATGAAAAGAATTACTTTTCATAAAACCAACTAAAAAATTACTCAGATATGCCAGCCTTTAATATATTTTCAATACAACAAACAGCATTGTTTAGAGACAACTCAACAATTTATCAACAACTGGCTGATTTTTATAAACTAATATACATTATTGTAATTTTTTTTATAATTCTACTTTAACACATTTAAAATTCTGAATAATAATTATTTATGTCT
>JBBIHB010000049.1:0-21917 GCA_037447215.1 Bacteroidales bacterium | reverse complement strand
CAAATATTTAACCTAATATTTTAAATCTTTTTTCTAATCTGTCAAAGTAGAATTAATGATTAGTATGGAATAATTTTTTTCGGTTTACCGAAATTGAACAATACGATTATGGAATTTTCATTGTTTATGAGTTTCGCCGAAGGCTTAGGTTAGGCTTTCTGTTCATGTTGTTGTTGTGAAGTTTTAATGTATGCTTTTCATCAGAATTCTGTTCATATTTACCGTCATTCTAATACATGAAATTTCAAAGATTTCAGAAACACAAACCGTTATGCCCGCCTGAACAAACGGGCAGGATAACATTTCTCACGGAAATTCACCGCCAGAACGATTCAGTCGGGCTGACATGTGACTATTAAAAAACAAGACAATTTATACAGATGAAATCTTTGATTATACCGTCATTTTATTACAATACTATCTCGTTCCATCCGAAAACCGTCTCAAAACCTCTAATTTTGAAATACTCCATAACATATTCACGGCTTTTTTCCGAAGCTACCAACAGGAAATCACCGCCCCAGGCGCCCATCGACTTGATACACCCCCCGAAATCGGGAAAATGTCCCAGTTGAACAGGCGTTTGTTGAATCACTTCTGCCAATATATTTTCGTGCCACTTCATAAGTTCCATGAATTCTTTCAAGTAATTGGCCGTGTACATTTTCAGGGTTATTTCCGATATGGTTTCAATACTTTGCCGAGGCACATGGGTATTGGCAAAATTCTGAACCGCTGTTTTGCTGTTTTGCTTCCGGTTTAGATAAACGAAATAGAGCTTGCCCGAAAATGGCAGGGCAAAATCAATGCTTTCGATTTTAGGAAGCCCATTCTCGAGATGATAGATTATCGGTTTATCTGAAAGTGCTGCAGCAATATCGTACCCTGAACCACCAAAAACACGCCGGTTGAGTTCAAATGGGTCAACTTTTGCCCAGTTCCCAACATTGGCCAACAATGAACTGCTCGATCCGATGCCCCATTCAGGTTGGAAGTTCAGCATGGAGGTAGCGATCGTTGTGAAAGAGTCGGTCAGGAATCCCGGATTCATATTGCGGGCTTCGATAAGTATATATTGAATTCGTTGTGCCAGTTCTGGGTTATCGGTTTCCAGAATATCGAAATGAACGGTGTTATATTTTGCCTTAAACCATTTTTTATCTGGATAATTTGCTTCCCAGGTCAGCAGGGGGCCACCCACAGTTGAGGCAATTTGCAACGATTGGCCAAATCTCACCGGAACGGCCAGTGCCTTGGCACCCCGCAGTACCATGTATTCGCCCGAAATCAGGAATTTACCATGAGCGTAAAATTGGGCAATGGCACTTTGTTTATTTTCCATCAACTTTTCGCAACTGGTTGATAAAGGCTTCAACTGCTGCGTGCGAAACCTGTTTCCCTGAAAAATAGTCGCGGGCGGCCTGTTCTTCCTCTGCAGTAGCATTCAGTTGTTTCAGGATATTGGGCAGGTGCATTTTCATATGTCCTTGCTGAATGCCCGAGGTGATCAGCGCTGTTACCGAACTGAAATTATTGGCCATTCCTGCTGCAGCAGCAATCATCATCAGTTCCTTGGCACCTGGATTTCCCAATATTTCGAGGGCCAGATTTGCCAGGGGGTGGGTTTTGGTAAGTCCGCCAACTGTGCCTAAAGAAATGGGAAGGTTGAGGGTATAACGGAAAATGTCCTTGCCGATTTTTACATCAGTTAGTGCACCATAACTGCCACCCGAGGCTGCATAAGCATGTCCGCAGGCTTCCACGGCTCGCCAATCGTTGCCGGTGGCCAGCACCACGGCATCAACTCCATTGTAAATGCCTTTGTTGTGGGTTACTGCCCGCGATACATCAGCTAACGCTATTCGGTTGGCCAGTTCAAATTTGCGGGCAAAAGCTTCAGGAGTCATTCCTCCGCTTACTTTTTCAAGTTTGGCGATATCACATTCAACTGTACATCTTACCATACTGTTGGGGGTATAGTTTGAAAGAATTGACATAATTATTTCGGCGAAACCTTTGTCGGGATAGCCGGCAAGGTAACTTTTCAACGACTGAGCCATCTCCTCGAGGCAGGTATTAATAAAGTTGGCTCCCATTGCATCGGCGGTTTCAAATGATACGTCCACCTGATAATAATGTGGTATTGAATATGTTTTATCCTCAAGGTTCACAGCTGTTATTCCTCCGCCCCGTTCCTGCATTTTACGGGTGGTATTATGGGTTGCTTCCAACATCCGGAGCGTGATCATGGCAAAATTCTCTTTAAGCCACAAACTATCGCCTTGCCAGGTAAAGTGGATTTGCCCTTTCTTTTCGGTGCCCATAATTTCTGCCTTGAATCCCCCATGTTGCGACCAGAATTTGGCCGATTTGGCAGCAGCGGCAATCACCGAGCTTTCCTCGATGACCATCGGCACAAGGTAATTCCGGCCATTGATAACCATATTGGGTATCACACCAAATGGAATATGATAGCTAGTAATATAATTTTCGCTGAATCCTTCGAAGGCAGCTTGCATTTCACTATCGGGGTGTTGCCAGGCATTTAGCCATGGCATAATATCGTATTCTTTGTCCAGAATTTTCTTCAGCAACTCAATGCGTTCTTCCCGATTCAGCTTCGAAAATCCGTTAATGATCGGAATATCTTGTTTTAAACTGTTCATTCCCTGATTTTTAACAATGCCTGTGCCATACGGTAGCCTTCAATTTGTCCGGCAACAAACTTGCGTAGTGGTTCGTACTCTCCCTGACTGTGTTTCAGGAATGCCGATGCCTGTGCATAAATGGCAGGGAGTTTCGACCGGGAAACATGGTAGTACCCGTCGAGGTAACTGCGAATACCGCCTGACATGATCAACTGGTTGCATTTCAGGTCGTTTCGCGTATCAACCAGGTGGTTTACTATGTCGAGCATCTGACCGGCAGTATGCCCGGCCCGGATAAAAGGTTCATATTTTTCGCGGTTGCCTTCGTCCTGACGGAATAACTCAACCAGTGAAAAGTTGGTGCCACCAAACGCGCCAAAGTCAACAGCTGCCAAAGGAAGTTGCAGCAACCTCAACAAGCTTTCGGGGCCCATTCCCTGTCCTACCTCTTTCACAATGACCGGATAAGGAAAACTATCCAGTAAACGCTCGATGGTTTCAATGGGAGGTTTTTTAATTCGGTTCCCTTCGGGCTGCATCCATTCCTGAAGCGGGTTTATATGGATAATAAGTCCATCGGCATGAAGTTTTTCAGCCAGCTTCTTGATCTTATCAATTTTATTTTCTGCCAATAATATCTCTACTTGTGCAATACCCAGATTTGCAAACAATGGAAGATCATTGCCCATTATGGGACGTAGGTTAAAATCTTCGAAATAGGTGTCATCGTCGAGCAGTTTGCGGCATGAACCCAAACCCATACCTATACGGAACTCATTGCAGGCACGGGCAAGGTTATGATTGATGGTGCGAGCCATTTTGGTTCCTCCGGTCATGCTCGATACCCACATGGGCGCCCCCAGGGTTTTTCCGCAAAAAGGATATTCCATAGGCTTACCATCAGGGTGTCCCGAAATCACCGGCTCGTAGTTAAACCGCTGGTCGGCTTCATTTTGTAAAGTCTGAGACTTAAATGCCAGCTTGATATGGTCGAGTTTCCGGTCTTTATCCATGTTTAGTTGATTCATTGAGTCATTTCAGAATATGGCGCGAAATAACCAGCTTAAGTATCTCTGATGTACCCTCGCCAATCTGAAGCAAGCGCTGGTCGCGGTAGAAACGTTCGATATGGTTTTCGTGAAGGAGCCCGTAGCCACCATGTATCTGGAGCGATTCATCGGCAGCTTCGCGCGCAATTTCGGAGCAATACAGTTTGGCCATTGCTGCTTCTTTGCCGAAAGATTTTCCTGCATCCTTCAGGTGGCAGGCATTGTAGAGCAGTGAGCGGGCAGCTTCGATCTTTACTGCCATTTCGGCCAGTTTGAAACTGATGGCCTGATTCTCGACTATGGGTTTCCCAAATTGTTTACGTTTTTTCGAATAATCTATGGCCATTTCATACGCACCCTGTGCAAGGCCCAACCCGATGGCAGCAATGGAAAGCCTTCCGCCGTCGAGGGTCGAAAGCATAATTTTCATTCCATCACCCCGGTTACCAAGAATATTTGTTTCGGGGACGCGGCAATTCTCAAATTTGAGTTTTCCATTATCAATGGCTCTCCAGACCAGTTTCCCTTTAATGGGTGTAACATAATATCCGGGTGTTTCACGGTCAACCAGAATGGCCGAAATCTCTTTTTTATCGCCATTGTAACCGGTGATTGCCTGAAGGGTAATGCCCGCGGCTATTTCGGAAGCGCTGTTTGTAATAAAATTTTTAGAGCCATTTATGACCCATTCACCATTTACGAGATCGGCACGGGTTTCAACCCCTTTGGGATCCGAACCGGTATTCTCTTCCGTAAGCCCAAACGCCCAGACTTTTTCCCCGGTACATAAACCAGGCAGGTAACGCTGTTTTTGTGCTTCAGTCCCGAAAGTGTAAATGGGAGTCATGCCCAGCGAATTATGAGCGGCCACCGTGGCAGCCGGAGAACTATCTACACGGGCAAGTTCTTCAACAGCAATAATATACGACAGGTAATCGAGCCCATGTCCGCCATATTCCTGTGGAATGGTAATGCCGAAAAGACCGGCCTGTCCCATTTTCCGGGCCAATTCAACCGGAAACTCTTCTTTAGCATCCTGTTCAAGAGCAACCGGCAAAACTTCAGCCAAAGCAAATTCCCTTACTTTGTGGCGGTATTCGACATACTTTTTTGGCAACAATTCTTCCATAAAATCAATAAAAGAAAAAAGGTTAAAGTGTAAAGATACAAGTATTTTATAATGAACTTTTTAAATTTCTTCAAGCATGATAAGGGGCATCTGGTCGGTAACCTGCGTTCCCACTGCAACTTCAATGTTTTTTACTTTGGCCGATTTGTGGGCAATAATGTGATTTTCAGATTTCATTGCTTCAATAATCATCAACAGGTCTCCTTTCCTGATGATCTGTTCGGGAGCGACCTGTATATCAATCACTTTCCCGTGCAGATGAGATAATATTCTGTTATCACCGCTATTTTGTTCCGATCCTGTAAATATTCCTGCTTTCGGATAGTAATCAAGCAAATCGTGACTGCCGGCAAGGAATTCAAAACCTCGCCAGAAAAACGTTATTTCTCCTGTATTGTTTTCGCAATAGTTTATTTCTATGGATTTATTTTTATCGGTCACCTTAATTTTCTGATCGGATACAACTCTGGCACAGAATTCATTCTCAGTATTTTGCCAATTAAAACTAAAACACATTGCACCTTGTCGGAGTTCCTCTTTAATATGATTTCCGGGATGCAAATAGTGTGAGTGACCCGGAACCGAAAATGGGATATTGAAACGCAAGTTACCAATATGGACATCAATGGTGTTGAGTATATTGCGAAACCCTTGACTGATCCATGGATTTGAGGAATGGGGATCTCCCGGAAGAAACTTCAGGAACAAAAAAGCAGCGGCTATCAATTCCATTGGGATAGATTCCTTTTCGGTTTTGATGGTTTCCAATAGCTCCTCCAGCCTGTTTTCAAAGAAACGTGTGTCGGTTGTCGATCGAATTACCGAATTATGGCGCAGTAATGCCCGAAGATATTGCTGATTGCTGGCAGGCCCTGATATGACTGTCTGTCGAAGGGCCTCATTTAATAATTCAAGCGCTTGTTCCCTGTTTCCCCCCTTTGAGATGATTTTGCAAAGCAACGGGTCGAACTGGCTTGACCCTGGCAATGAACCTTCTGATAAATCGGTTTCAATACGGATACCAGGGATATGGGGAAGCCTGAAGAATGTAACAGGAGCGGTCGAAGGGGCGAATCCTTTCGAAGGGTCTTCGCTGTAAATGCGCACCTGTATAGCATGTCCGCTAACTGTTACATCGGTTTGTCTGAACGACAATGGATTACCGGCTGCGATACTCAATTGTTCCTTAACGATGTCGATACCTGTAACATCTTCGGTAACCGGATGTTCTACCTGAATACGCGGGTTCATTTCCATAAAGTAAAATTTGCCGGTACGGTCAAGAAGAAATTCCACCGTTCCTGCCCCCGAATAATTCACCGATTTGCAGAGTGTAAGGGCTGCATTCAGAATGGCATTTCTTGTTTCTTCTGATAGGGTAGGGGCTGGCGCTTCCTCAATAATTTTCTGGTGGTTGCGCTGAAGGGTGCAATCGCGCTCGTACAAATGTATCAGGTTTCCGAAAACGTCGCCCAGTATCTGTACTTCAATATGGCGTGCCTGTTCGATATAGGGTTCAAGATAAACCTCACCGTTGCCGAAATAATTGTGCGCCATACGTGAAGCCTTTGTTACTTTTTCTTCCAGTTCGGCAGCATTATAAACTACCTGCATCCCTTTTCCTCCTCCGCCATGAGCCGATTTGATCAGCAAGGGAAAAGGCAGATCCGAAACTGTTTTTTTAAGGTTGTTGAAATTAACTCTATAGTTTTTGAGAATCGGTATTTCAAGGCTTTCGGCAAGTGCTTTTGCTTCGATTTTGTTACCCATAAGCTTCAACACTTCTGGGGATGGCCCGATAAAACTGATACCATTGTTTAAACAAGCTTCGGCAAGCAAATGGCTTTCCGAAAGAAATCCATAGCCGGGATGTATAGCTTCTGCTGCGGATTGTCTGGCTGCTGCAATAATTTTTTCAATATTAAGGTAGGTTTCATTAAGTGAACCTTCACCCAATGAAACAGCTTCATCGGCCTTTAACACATGAAGTGCATCCTCCTCACCTTTGGTGTAGAGCGCCACCGTTTGAATATTCATTTCATGGGAAGCCCTGATAATCCGCAGGGCAATTTCTCCCCGGTTTGCAATCAATATTTTTTTCAATCGGTTCATGAATGTTGTTGTACAATTTTATAATGTATTGAAATTTAAATTGTTATTATATATTATTCTCGTGACCTGATATCTTATATTTTCAATCAGCGGCGCGGGAAGGAGACGGCGTTTTTCTTCTACCATAATGTCGGCTTTATAGGCCTTTTTACCAAAAAACCTTAAACTTTGAACCTTAAACTTTAGGCTCATCTCCTCCACCTCTGTCTTTTTCATTTCCACAACGGTTTTCTTTTTTCCAAAAACGCCAGCATCCCATCCTGTGCTTCTTTCGATATACGGGCAGAAGCCAGCATATTTGCCATTTCTTCATTAATCCCATCCGGAAAACGATAATCACTCAGTTGGTTAATCAACCATTTTGAAGCGAAAACCGATTGTGGGCCTCCCTGCAAAATAGCATCTATAACTTCACCAACATATTTTTCCATTTCATCACGTGATGTAAACGAACGGTTTACCAATCCGGTTTCCTGAGCCCTTAACCCATCGAAGCGGATAGCTGTGAAAACCAGTTCCTTGACTACCGATGGTTGCATTCGGCGCAGTAAATAAGGCGAAATGGTGGCTGCTACCAAACCGATACGGGTTTCACTCAACGAAAACCGGCTATCGTTTGTACAATATGCTAAGTCGCAGGCTGCCAGCAATCCATTACCACCGCCAAAAATGTTCCCATGTGCCATTCCTATCACAATTTTTGGACAATCATAAATGGCCTCCAGCATTTCAGAAAGTTCAAGGGTTTCACGATGGTTTTTTTCATCTGTAAGTTCAGCTGAATTTTTCATCCAAAGCAAATCGGCGCCCGAGCAAAACGATTTACCGTTTCCGCTAAAGACAACTACCTTGATTTGGCTTTCGGTACCCACTTCTCTAAAAAATCGGGTAAGTTCGAGTACCATCGACCGGTTAAGGGCGTTGTGCTGCTCCGGCCTGTTAAGCCGCAAGTAGGCGACATTCCCTTTTGTTGAAAATTCTATGGTTTCGTAATAAACTTGCATGGTTTACTGATGCTTTTTTTTGTTTTATTTCATTGTCAGACCGATGGTCAGCGGCACGGGATATGATAATTTTTGTTGTTATATCATTATACCGGCGCTATACGCTTTTGCCTTCGCCTCTTCCTCTGTCTATGCCTCTTTCTTTTCCAACCCTACATCCGATAAACCCCTGTCTTCGGCTCCGGCCATTTTTTGCTGAGCGAAACCGAAATAACCAGTGCCAGAATATTTCTGGTATCAGCCGGGTCTATTATTCCATCGTCCCAAAGCCGGGAAGTACTGTAGAGTGCAGTGCTTTGCTGTTCAAATTGTTCCACAAGCGATGGGATTTTAGAATTATCCTTATCCTGTTTTATAGTATTGAGAACAAATGATGCCTGCTCTCCCCCCATAACCCCAATGCGGGCGTTGGGCCACATAAACAGGAAATTCGGACTGTATGCCCGTCCCGACATGGCATAGTTACCTGCACCATAGGAAGCACCGATGACCACTGTAAATTTGGGTACTGATGCCGTTGCCACTGCATGGATCATTTTCGCACCATTACGGGCAATACCTTCGTGTTCGTATTTTTTACCTACCACAAAACCGGTAATATTTTGCAGGAACAATAACGGTACTTTCCGGAAATTGCACAACTCGATAAAATGGGCTCCTTTGAGCGATGCTTCGGAAGTAAGGAAACCATTGTTGGCTACAATCCCTACGGGATAGCCATTTAATCGTGCAAATCCGGTTACCAGCGTGGTTCCATAATTGGCTTTGAACTCCTGGAAACGGCTTCCATCCACCAGCCGGGCAATAATTTCATGAACCTGAACCGGTTTTTTTAGATCGATGGGCGCGAATCCATGCATGTCCTCCTGATTATATAAAGGTTCTTCAACAGGGTATTGTTCCACTGGTTGGATATGGGCTAGCGGCAATGTCTCGAATATTGAACGGCAGATACGTAAAGCACCTGCATCATCTTCAGCAATATGATCGGCAACTCCCGAAACGGATGTGTGAACTACCGCACCTCCGAGCTCTTCGGCCGTAACGGTTTCTCCGGTAGCGGCCTGAACCAGTGGTGGACCGCCAATAAAGATTGTACCCTGGTTCCGCACAATAATGGTCTGGTCGCTCATAGCCGGAACATAAGCCCCTCCCGCAGTACATGACCCCATCACCACCGATATTTGTGGTATGCCTTGTGCCGACATCTGTGCCTGGTTATAAAAAATACGGCCAAAATGGTCACGATCGGGGAATAGATTTTCCTGTTCGGGAAGAAATATGCCTCCAGAATCGACAAGATATACACATGGCAGATGATTTTGGAGCGCAATTTCCTGAGCTCGCAAGTGTTTTTTCAGCGTTTCTTTTATATAGGTTCCACCTTTTACCGTAGCATCGTTGGCCACAATAACTGCCGGTTTGCCATGTATTACACCTATTCCGGTAATAATTCCGGCAGAAGGAAACTGGTTGTTGTACTGGCCGAATGCTGCAAGTGCCGATAATTCGAGAAATGGTGTTTTTGGGTCAATAAGCAATTGAATGCGTCGGCGGGCAAGTAACTTTCCCCGCTCGCGGTGTTTCATCACCGGAGCTTCGTTATCGCGGTTCACCGTATGTTCCAAGGCTTGACTGAATTGCTTTGTGAAATCACTGTAATGGCGCTTCTTTTCTGCAAATTCATCCGACCTGGTATCTGTTTTTGTAATAATCCGTTCCATATAGATATTAAGAATTCAGAAAAATACTTTTTAGTACTTTAAATACAAAAAAACAGCGTAAATGTTCAATATAATGGATTGGAAATTAAACAATATCCGTTATTCTGGAATAAATCAAGATATGGAACATTTGTTTCTTCTTTTAAAAATGGAATGATTGTCTAATTGTATGGATATCTTGCATAGCTTAGAATCGAAGCAAGATATTGATGAAGATTTTTCTCAATTACGGCTTATGAGTTTAAATGGAATCCCGAAAAAAGGTAAATCTTTCCAAAATATTTTCTAATGCCTATCCAAACCTTATGTTTCAAGTTGTGAATCATCAAAATTTTTATGAGTTTTTGTTGTGATAAGAAAAAGGTGTACTTCGATTTTCTGTATGGTTAGGTTGATTGCCTAACAAGCTTCTTTCGGTATTCCGATGGGGTCATACCGGTGATTCTCCTGAACTGTTTGTTGAAGTGGCTCAGGTTATAGTATCCACTATCGAAGCATATTTCAAGAATACCCAGGTCGGGATCCATCAGCAGTTTGCAGGCAAAATCTACCTTTATCCGGTTCAGGTATTCAAAAATGGTTATTCCCATCTTCGACTTGAAAAATCTGCAAAGGGAGCCTTCTGCCATATTTGTCAGGGTTGCAAGTTTGGCCAGATTAACCTCTTCCCGATAGTTTTTCATTAGGTAGTTGTGAATGGTATCGATTCTCTTGTTAACCGGTTTAAAACGTTTCCGGAGATAATCTTCGCTGGCAAGTTCAATGTTTGAATCGCTTTTTCCTATAATGTCCATCATCCTGAAGAATTTCAACATCCGCTCAAAATTATCTAAATAGGGAAGCTGTAGAATAATTTCACTTACCTGGTTCAGGGTGTGGCCGGATATCCGTGTTCCACGTTCCGATAACAGCATGGCTTTTTTTATATTCCTGAATTCAGGTAGTTCCAGGATATGATTTGAAATTGTTTGTGAAGTGAACTGCAGGAAAACCATTTCGAGAGTCCTTTTCGAAGGGCCAATGCTGCTATTATCAGAAATCCAGACATGAGGCAGATTGGGCCCTATAAAAACCAGGTCGCCCGGGTGAAAATCCTCGATCGAATCAGCTACTATCCTTTTTCCCGAACCTTCGGTTATAAAACTGATTTCGTAATTGTTGTGGTAATGCCAGGCACTTTTTTCAAGGTTATCCTGAAATACCCCGATAAAAAATGATTCATCTTCCTTCCATTGGATTTTCTCTAAATGAGCAGACATAGCAATGTATTATAAACAAAAAAGTATAAAAATGTGAATATCGCACCGAAGGTAGTAAATATTGGTGTAGAATATTTTTTGATAGCAATCTATTTTTGTACGTACAATAAAATTACGAATATCAAAATCAATAATGTTATGAACGGAATAATCGGTAAATTACTTGAAGCAGTTGAGATGGGCAAGGTTGATCAGAAATCGCCGTTCCCTCCGGAGTTAAAAGGACAGGAAGGTTCTTATGAACTGACTTTAAAAGCGATTGAAATGGGTATCAATCCTCAGGAGGTACTCGATAAGGCATTGATCCCCGCCATGGATAATGTAGGGAAGAAATTCTCCGAAAACAGGATATTTGTTCCGCAGATGTTGATGTCGGCCAAAGCGATGGGGGCATCGATGGTACAGCTTAAACCATTTTTTGCAACGGGAGCGGTAAAAACCAAAGGTACATTCATTATTGGTACGGTGAAGGGTGACTTGCACGACATCGGTAAAAACCTGGTTGCCATGATGGTAGAAGGAGGCGGATTTTCAATTCTCGATCTTGGGGTTGATGTATCGCCAGAAAGGTTTATTGAAGCCTTGGAGAAAAATCCGGGAGCATTTGTAGGGCTTTCGGCATTGCTGACAACAACTATGGTAAATATGGGTGAAATTGTTTCCAAAATTAAGGAGTTTAGACCTGAAACAAAAATTCTGATTGGTGGCGCCCCGGTAAATGATGAGTTCTGCAAAAAAATAGGCGCCGACCACTATTCTCCAGACCCTCGGGGAGCGGTTAATTATTTAAACAAAGCTGTGGCATGAAGTATAAAAGCCTTGTGATTGATGACCCTTTAGGATTGATTTTCGGGGTAGCGCCTCATCCGGTCAAAACACGCCGCGGACTAATGATTGGCGGGGGGCAGGTATATTCCGAATTGAATTTCACATTACCCGTTATGAGTATCAACGACTCAACTTTGCACCAGGTTTACAAGCATTATTCAGAAATTGTGGAAGGAGCGCTTGAACGTGCCCTTCACCTCAATTCAAAAGGTGTTGTGCTCGAGTTTGAAACATTGCTCGAAATGACCAAAACACCACAAATAGGGATCGGGATTGTAATGCTGATGAACGAAATATGCGAAAACTATTTTGTGAAACATGGCCTTGCTTCTGAGATTCGTTTAACACCCAATGATCTCAGAGAGTTTGAGCGTCCGGCATTTCAGCGGACTTCCTCCCTGTTGGAACCCATGATGGAGTTGTTTGAAAAAGGAATGCTGGCTGGTGGCGATCTACTGTCGATAGAAAGTACAGGTGGAAAGGAAGTCTCAGACGAAGCTCTGATGATGTGTGATATCAAGGGGGTTATGTTCGCCCTGGCGGTTTTAGGCGTAAGGGATATGCGGTTTCTTTGGCAGAAAATTGTTCAACTGGCTAATAATCATGGCCGCATAGCTGCCGGTGATTCGGCCTGCGGATTTGCCAATACAGCGATGGTGCTGGCCGAAAAGAGATATATTCCAAAAGTTTTTGCTGCTCTTGTCCGGGTGATTTCGGTAGTCCGGTCAATTGTTGCGATAGAAGAAGGCGCTGTTGGGCCGGATAAGGATTGTGGATACGAAGGCCCTTTCCTCAAAGCAATTACCGGCATTCCAGTCTCAATGGAAGGCAAAACTGCTGCCTGCGCACACCTTAGCCCCATCGGAAATATTGCCTCAGCATGTACCGACCTGTGGAGTAACGAGTCGGTACAAAATATTAAATTGCTTTCGGGCATGGCGCCGGTTGCTTATCTCGAACAGCTCGAATATGATGTAAGGTTGATGAATGAAGCGCTGAAAGCCGGAACAATGCACAGTACCATTCTTCAGCAACTACTGGTTTATTCCGATATATATACCGATCCGCAGGCATTGGTGCTTGCTCCCGAAAACGTTATTGAAATTTCAAAAGCTCTGATTATTGGCGATTCTTATGTGGGCAATGCACGGAATGGAGCGCTGAAAGCCCTTGATATCATTGAAGAAGCGTTTGCTTCGGGGAAAATGGCTCTATCTGATATGGAAACCGCATACCTTCCGCTCTTACGGGAAGATTTAAACTCAATCCCCGATGATGAAGGCAAATTTATTGAGATGATGGTGCCGGTATTGGACCAAAGCAAGTTTATCCTGGCCGAATACGGACTTTAATTCATGGCTGATGCCATTGTCAATATAATTTCCGGTTTCCTGGGAGCAGGAAAAACTACTGCCATTATAAACCTGCTTTTATGCAATAATACTGGTGAAAAATGGGCAGTAATCGTAAACGAATATGGAAAGGTTCCCATTGATGGCGATACCATTAGATCAGAATCTACTGGTGCAAGAATTTACGATGTAACCGGTGGTTGTGTCTGCTGTTCGGCAAAAAGTTATTTTGGTGATACCCTTAGAATGGTTACCGAATCGGCGAAGTTCAGCCGGATAATTGTAGAGCCTTCAGGATTGGGTGGAATCGATATGGTTACTGAAATCGTCAGAAATGTGCCCGGCCTTTTACTTTCACCGGTTATCTGCCTTGTTGATATTGCATGGGTCAACCATCCCCGGTTTCGCCTAAATCCGGTTTACCAGGCACAGGTCAGAAAATCGGATGTTGTTATTTTCAGTAAATGTGACCTGATCGCGGAGCCATCGAATCTTGAGACCTCAATCAGGATATTCAGTCAACAGTTCCCCGAAGTCTTTTTTTATGCTCCCGGAACATCCCTGTCTGATTTGATTCCGGAGGATGATGGCATTGGAAATCGAAGTGAAAAAACCAGCCCTTCTGATAAATTTGATAAAAACCTGACTGATATTAATTTCAGGAACATGGTTTATGAATGTGAGGCTGAACGGATTATCGACACTGACAGGATTGAACAAGCTTTACAAAAGTACCCGGGAATACTTCGTGCCAAAGGGTATATCATAACAGACAATGGCTGGTTTTTGGTGAATTATACCCTTTCGGGATGTAGTTTCATACCCTGCGAACCTAAAGAGCGTAACCAATTGATAGTAATATCTGATAGATTGGTTTCTGGTCATGATGCTTTGTTTATCCCTTTTCTGAATAAGTCAGTGGGTTGATGGCATAAATTGTTTTTTTTGCTTTCGTCTGTCAAACTTAAACTGGATGAATGAAAAAGGCCGTAACATGGAACCCCGGTGGGTTGCTGAATTAAAAAACGGCAATTCTCTGGCCTTTGACGAATTGTTCAGGGTATATGGCAAACGGTTGTACCATTTTTCGCTGGGTTATCTCAAATCCAAAACGGATGCAGAGGAATTAGTACAGGAGGTCTTTATGAAAATATGGCTTAACCGCTCTTCTTTAAATCCTGAGTTCTCTTTTAATGCTTACCTGTTTAAAATTGCCTATAGGCAAATTGCTGAACGGTTCAGGAAATTAAATCAGGAGCAAAAATATCTCCATGATATTGCTTTTGAAAACCTATACTATACTTAACCCAACCTGCGCATGAAACGAATCGCCAGAAAAAAGTTGATTTTTTGTAATATTGATTTTTGGCAACATACGAAAAACAGTCAAAATATTTTTTTGCAGTACAAAGTGTAATATTCTGATAATCAACGGTAGGTTTTTTATAAGTGCTAAGTAGTCCCCGAAAATGATTTTTATATTTGTGCTGCTATTGTATGTTTGTGGCATAGTTATAAACTCCATACCTAAGATTGACCGCAATACCGGTAAGTCATATAGCTACTACCGGTTATGCGAGTGCTACCGGCTTGGCGGCAACGTTCGTCGCCGTACCAACCTTTCCTTAAGAAGCCTGACTTAACCATCAGACAGTAAGGATTTTAAAATTCTTGCTGGCCGTATCGGGCAACTCATTGGCAGCAATCTTCCATTGTGCCCAGCTCCACCAATTGTCGAAGCCCTTGCCCACAGGTTTTACAAACAGATTATTGGGTCGAAGCTGGTTGGCCGTGTGGTGGAGGTTACATCTGCCCAAAATTTTTAAACAGTTGACCTATATGGTGTTGAGCTTGAAAACGTCAGGGAGACGGGCAGCGAATGGAGGTGCCTGCAGGCCGCAAAAGTATCCGCCTTGAAGGACCCATACTGAAGTTCTTCGATAAGCCGGCAAAAACCAAACTGCTGATTATTGATTATTTTGGCCTTGCTCACATAGACAAACAGCAACAACTGGATCTGATGGATATCATGGAGGGCCGGCATGGACGTTCTTCCACGGTTATTACCAGCCAGTTGCTGGTGGCTAACAGGTATGATGTTTTTGGAGAAGGAACCATCGCTGACACAGTGTCAGACAAGTTGGTTCACACATCGTACAGAATCGATTTTAAGGATATAAACTTGAGAAAAAAACATTAATATTGTCGTCATCCGTGTTCTTTGAATTATGACCCGGCAGGGGGTCAATATCACCTGAACAGGGGGACACTTTGACCTGAATATCCAGGTAGTTTTAAAATTCTAAAAAATTGAAAATTTAACATGGATTTTTTTAAAGGCAGGAAAGCAGTAATAGCAACCAAGCATAAAAAAGAAGAAGTGATTGCCCCAATCCTTGAAAATGAGCTGGGGCTAATTTGTGTTACTTTGCATGATTTCGACACGGATAAATTAGGAACATTTTCGGGAGAGGTAGAAAGAAAAGATGACCCGGTTACCACTTTGCGCAACAAGTGCCAAATGGCCATCGATGCAAGCGGGATAAATATTGCAATAGCCAACGAGGGTTCATTCGGGGCACACCCTGGAATTTTTTTTGCCCATGCAGACGATGAACTTGTAATGTTGTTGGACATAGATAATGGTTTAGAAATTATTGAACGCGAGTTGAGTTTAGAAACAAATTTTGATGGGACAGAAATAAAATCTGAGGATGAGCTAATTGCATTTGCTACTAAAATTGGTTTCCCTTCGCACGGTATAATTTTAAAAAAAGGTAAAAATATCTTTACAGGAATAATAAAAGAAAGTTTGTCTTTGGAAGAATTAAAGGGAAATTATCGTATCATTAAAAATGATGATAATACGGCTTATGCAGAAACTGATATGAGGGCTATGTATAACCCAACCCGAATGAAAACTATTGCAAAGGCAACCGAAAAACTTGTTTCTAAAATAAATTCATTATGCCCTAATTGCAGCACTCCGGGTTTTAGTGTTGTAGATGCTGCAAAAGGCCTGCCCTGCGAAATATGCGGATTGCCCACAAGGTCAACACTTAAACATATTTATCGCTGCCAGAAATGTAATTTTACAATGGAAAAAGAGTTCCCGTTTAATAAAAGGAAGGAAGAAGCGCAATTTTGTGATTTTTGCAACCCTTAAAAATTTTTTAATATTTATCGAACCATTCAAACTTTTCTTGGATGATTTTTAGTTTTTCATTTTTGATGTAATTTAAAAATGCATTAGCAACCGGCGAATGTTTTTTTTCCTTTAACCATATTAAATACCATGTTGTTTTTATAGGGAAGCCTTTTACCTTTAATATTTGCAATTGGCAATTCTCCAACTCGTTTTTTATGCCAATTAATGACATTATTGAATAACCCAAGCCTGCTATTAAGGCCTGCTTAACTGCTTCATTACTGGTTAGCTCCATTTTCTTTTTTACTGTGAGGTTGTTTTTCTTAAAGAAATTTTCCATAACATGCCTTGTTCCCGAGCCTTGTTCGCGATAAATGATCGGGATAACCTCAAATATTTTTTTGTTATGTTCTTTATTATCAAACTTTTCGTCGAAGTTGCCCACTAAAAATAATTTATTCGGCATAAGTTCTACTTTGTCAATGTTAAAGTTTTCGGGCAAAACACTAACCATAGCAAAATCAACTTCGTTTTTTTCAAGGCTGTTAATTACCTGTGCCTTGTTTGTAACATATAGGAGCAATTCAACGCCTTGATGTTGCTTTAAAAAACCTGCAATAAAAAATGGTGCAATATAACTACCTGTCGAAACAGCTGAAATTTTGAGTTTACCGGTAAGTTGCCCTTTATGGGCGTGTATTTTATAATTTATTTTATGAAATTCGGCAAGAATTTTCTCGGCAGCTTTTGCTATTTCTTTGCCAAAATCGGTTACATATATTTTTTTGTTGATGACTTCAACCAATGGAATGTCAAATTGAGTTTGTAATTTTTTTAACTGTATTGAAACAGCAGGTTGCGATAAGTGCAATTCATCAGCAGCTTTTGTAATGCTTAAAGTTTCTGCCACTTTCAAAAAAATCTGCAACTGGTTAAGTGTGTAATTCATAAATTATTTTTATGCTGATCATTGCAAAATTAAATAAAAATTTATGAAGTTTGTTGCGTAAGCTTGCATTATTAAAAAATAAAGTGTTGAAAAATTTAACCTTTACACTGATAATAATATAAATCATTAACAAAATAAGTATGGTAATGAATGTAAATTTAAAATTATAAAGTATGGCCTACGGTTACCATAAATGCAATAAAATTTTTCCCGTTTGCCCATTCTGCAATGTGGAAAATTTTATTGAAAAACATTGCGGCGATGTTTTTTTTCTGAATGTACCTGCCACTATGTTTTTTTTTGGAAGTGATGAACTGAAAGTAAAAAAAGAATTTATTGCAAGAGAACATTTCAGGAACATTAATTTTGTGGCAGAAACATCTTGCAACTTCACAAAAAATGTAATGGATAATAGAAGTCATTCAGGACTAAAATGTGAAACCGAAATACAAAAAATAGGATCTGCTGACGACACACCCAAACCACTTACCAAAAAAATACTGAAAGAGCAAATATGCAGATTGGGTGGTGAAATTCTCTTTGGAAAAGAAATTGCGACTGGTACAATTCTATTACACTTGCTGCTCACCGTTAAAATTGAGAATAAAATTGAAGAAATCAGGTAAGCAATAAGTTATGGAATTTCAAATATTATTTAGCAACATCACCAATCCTGTACTTTTATTTTTTGTTTTAGGAATTTTTGCCACACGCTTAAAAAGCGATTTAGAAATACCAGCCAACAGCAGCAAATTTATATCGCTTTATCTGCTCTTTGCCATTGGCTTTAAAGGTGGCCAGGAATTGGCGCATAGTGGGTTCAACTCCGAAATAGTTTATTCGCTCATTTTCGGGGTGGTATTATCATTGCTCATTCCGCTATACACATTCTTTATACTTAAAAGTAAATTAAGCATTAGCGATTCTGCTGCTGTTGCCGCTGCTTATGGTTCGGTGAGTGCTGTAACCTTTGTTGCAGCCATCACGTTTTTAGAAATGCAGAATATTGCCTCGGGTGGGCATATGGTTGCGGTAATGGCATTTATGGAATCGCCTGCAATTATTGTAGGTGTAATATTGATGATGTTGTATGAAAAAGACAAATCCGGCAGAAAAAAAATGAACTTAAAATCCGTTATTCACCATTCGTTCACCAACGGCAGCGTGCTAATGATTATGGGAAGTTTAATTATTGGAATTATTGCCGATGCCAAACAAGCCGAAGGCATAAAGCCTTTTACCACTGACATTTTTAAAGGGTTCCTTGCTATATTTCTCTTAGAGATGGGAATGGTAACTGCAAGAAGGTTTACTACATTTATTAAATACGGCTGGTTTGTAACGCTCTTTGCACTTTTTATTCCTGCAATAAATGGTTGTTTGATAGCCTACATCAGTCAGTTTATTACCTCCGATCCCGGTAACCGTTTTCTTTTTGCAATACTTGCTGCCAGCGCCTCATATATAGCTGTACCGGCAGCCATGAAACTTTCAGCACCAAAAGCCGATCCAGGGCTATATTTGCCTATGGCACTGGGTGTAACATTCCCTTTCAACATAACTATAGGCATGCCGTTATATTTAATAATTGTCAACTATTTTTGAATTAATAATTTCAGTATAAATGAATGAAGCAAAATTATATAATGAAACATATCTCCTAAAAAATGCAACCTTGGTAAACGAAGGGAAAATTTTTGCAAGTGATGTACTTTTTAAGGACGGAACAATTAAGGCTGTTGAAAAAAACATAAACCACCCTGCTGCTACTGTTATTGATGGTACAGGTAAATATCTGCTACCTGGCATTATTGATTGTCAGGTACATTTCCGCGAACCAGGCAACACACATAAGGGCGATATATATTCCGAGAGTAAAGCTGCCGTGGCCGGGGGCGTAACTTCATATATTGATATGCCAAACACAAAACCAAATGTGCTTACAACAGCTTTGCTGGCCGAAAAATATCGTTTGGCATCCGAAAAATCACTGGCAAATTTTGGATTCCTGCTCGGGGTCAATGCCGAAAATATGAACGAAATAATTCATGCCGACCTTAGCTTAATTTTAGGCGTTACCGATGATGGCCTATACTTTACCAAAAAGGGGAATTTGCTTTCTGATAACCCCGATCTATTAGAGAAGCTATTTGCCAACTGTAAATCACTAATCGCTATTCATTCTGAAAAGGAAACAATTATTGAAGAAAATGAACAGGAATACCGCGGGCGGTTTGGCGATAATATACCTTTTGGATTTCACCCCGCTATCCGCAGCGAAAAGGCATGCTACGAGGCCACCCTGCAATCTGTTGCTTTAGCCAATAAATACAACACAAAACTTCACATCCTGCACCTTTCAACCGCAGCCGAAACAGAGCTGTTCAGGAACGATGTCCCGTTAGTAGAAAAGAACATCACTGCCGAAGTATGCGTACACCACCTTTGGTTTTCAGACAAGGATTACCCGCGCCTGGGGGCGTTAATAAAATGGAACCCGGCAATAAAATCTGAAGCCGACAGGGACGGCTTGTTGCAGGCGCTCATTGACAACCGCATTGACATAGTAACAACCGACCATGCCCCCCATACCCTTGAAGAAAAACAGCAGCCGTATTTACAATCAATGTCGGGCGCTCCAATCATACAACATTCGCTCAACATTATGCTGGAGCTATACAAACAGGGAAAAATAACAATGCAAAAAATTGTTGAAAAAATGTGCCACAACCCGGCAATCCTATACCGGATAAAAAACAGAGGTTTTATACGCGAAGGGTACTTTGCCGATTTGGTGTTGGTCGATTTGGATACATCTTACACGGTTTCAAAAGAGAATATCCTTTACAAATGCGGTTGGTCGCCCCTGGAAGGGACTAAATTCAACAGCAAAATTGTTAAAACATTTGTAAACGGGAATTTGGTTTATAACAATGGTGAATTTATTGAAACATACAAAGGAATGCCTATACATAAAAATAACTCTGTTGTATAGAACTATATTAAAGAAAAAATTATGAATGAAGAGGATATTGAAAAACAAGGATTGGAAAAAATTCATACCGACCTTACAGCAATTATAGGTGAGTTTATAGATGTTCTTGCAGGACAGGGCGAGGAAGCGATTGCAATAGCTTTAAAAGATATTGAGAACAATTCAAAAAATGATGCTTCTTTATTGCACAATCTTAATAATGAAAAAATAATCCAGGCATTAAGCATAAGTTTTCAATTAATGAACCTTGTTGAAGAAAATGCTTCTGTGCAGTTTCGGCGCAAGGTTGAAAACTACTTAGGGATTGAGGCTATAAGAGGGTCCTGGGCCGAAACGTTTAATAAATTACAGGGCAAAGGGCTTACTGAAGAGCAGATTGCCGACATCCTTCCCAAAGTGATGGTAATGCCGGTACTTACCGCCCATCCAACCGAAGCCAAGTGAACATCGGTGCTTGATTTGCACCGCGAGCTGTACCTTTTACTGGTGAAAAAAGAAAACAAAATTTGGTCGGTTTCAGAGCAGGAAACCATTGATAACGATATTAAAGCAATTCTTGAACGTTGGTGGCATACCCGCGAAATACATTTCGAAAAGCCGAGTATTGAGTCGGAGAGAAACAATTTACTTCACTACTTTACCAAAGTGTTTCCGCTTGCCCTTGAAATAAGCGACAAACGGCTTAAATATACATGGCAAGCAATGGGGTTTGACCCTGGTCGGCTTTCTTCGCCAGCTCAGTTTCCTGTGTTGAAATTTGGTAGCTGGGTTGGGGGCGACCGCGATGGGCACCCATTTGTTACAGGACAGGTAACGAAAAATACCCTGTTGTCCCACCGCAAAGCTGCCATTTCTATCCTTAAAGATGCGTTAGTGAACCTGGCTGCACGTACCCCATTTTCCGATACACAACATACTGTTCCGGATATTTTAAGTAATGCCATTCAACGCTATATTGCCATTATGGACAAGGCTGCTGCTGAAGCATTAAAACGGAATCCGGGCGAACCCTGGAGGCAATTCATAAATCTTGTTGTGGCAAAACTTGACAATACATTGGAAGGCAACTTTGAAAAATTATCGCCAAATTCCTGGTATGCGGCACCAACCGATTTGCAAAAAGACCTCGATATTATTAAACAAAGCATGTTGGAAACAGGCATGTCCCGAATTGTTGAAGACCTGATTTTCCCAATTGAAAGAAAACTGCAATGTTTTGGTTTTCATCTGGCCGCACTCGATATAAGGCAAAATAGCGAATTTCATGAAAAGGCACTTGAACAATTGCTAAAAGCTGCATCGATAGAAGATTGGGAATACAGCACATGGAATGAAAAGAAACGAATAGAATTCCTTAACCATGAACTGCAAAGCAACCGACCTTTCGCGGTAAGCTGGGGAGCAATTGGCCCGGAGGCCGACCAACTGATTGATTGTTATCGGGTTGTTCGCGACCATGCAATGGTTTATGGCTATGAAGGGATAGGCTCATTTATTGTAAGTATGACGCGTAATCTGAGCGATCTGTTGGTGGTTTATCTCTTTTTCAGGGAAATGGGTATGCAACATATGCCTTTTCAGATTGTGCCCCTGTTCGAAATCATCGACGACCTGCAGAAATCGCACGAAATTCTCGATTCTTTCCTGTTGCATCCTTTTACCCAGTCAAAAAATAAGGATCGGCACACTATTCAGGAAGTTATGCTTGGCTACAGCGATA
>JBBIHB010000048.1:0-22164 GCA_037447215.1 Bacteroidales bacterium | reverse complement strand
ATTTCAGAATATTGAATAAAAACTTTCAATTTCAAAATTATCACACAAAACTATTAAAGATTAGATTACCTGGTTGTTAAATTATCAAAAAACATAATAATTAATATTTATAAATAATATGGTTAATTGTTAATGCCCAATCCTGTAAGAAAGCTTCACCATAAAAACATCGTGAGGATGGTCACCGAACAACCTTCCGATATCCCGGCCAAAATCAAAGCTTCCGTCGTTGTGGTATGATTTGCGGTTTTGCGACCATACCAGGAACAATGTTGAGCCTGGCTGATATTCCCAACGGATAACCATGTTCGACAGAAACTCTTTTACACTGAAATCGGGGTTATCGAACGAATAGGTTTTTCCTCCGGTTTCATTTACTTGATAAATTTCATCATTACTGATGTGAGTAATTTCTGAAGTTGTGTATTTATGAAATCTGTCGTAATAATTGTCGGCCATGCTGTTTGTTATGTATTTAAAACCTGAATAATTGCCTGTTGAAATAAATGGCTGTCCCCAATACTGTAGTGATAGTTCGGGTGTAAGATTAAGGTTTACTCTCAGCGATGCACTTATTGTTTTCTGGTTGAGCGAGCCAAAAATATACCTGCTTACACCATTGTCAGCTATTGAAGAAACATATTGCAGTGAAGTACGGTAGTTCGAAAATCCTGGATTCAGCGATAGTCTCAACGTTTTCATAGGTCGGTAACCAAAATTGAGCCTGATATTGTCCAATTCGCGGTAATGTTTTTCGAAGCTTCGCATAATGGTTCCCTGGCCGCCGAAAGTAAATTTTTTCTGATTGTTGGAGCCAAACCCCCACCACGTATTCCAAGTACCTGGAGTTTTAAGGGCAGGCCCACCCCTTAATTCAGAAATCCGGATTGTCTGGCCGTTTGCGTTCAATCCCCAATGCAGGTCCCAGTAATTTTTCAGGTTGGTATGCAGGTTAATGTTGCCACCCGGATTAAGCAATTGACCATCAAAATTCCATTCGGTCCACTGATTGAAATTGCCGTTGAAATCCCTGAATATGGAGAAAGGCTTGAAAATACGATACCCTACCCAGAATACCTGGAAAATATTGTCGGCTTGCCGCAGATAGCCTGCATCGTTCAATTCAAGGCCCGGCGATTTCCATGCAATGGCCTGAATAAATTTCAGATTGCCCCCCAATTTGCCAAAAACAATTTTCCCGCCGTGCCCTGAGAGCGATGTTTTTGAAGAATCAAGTGTTAGGTGCGTGGCATCGGGCCGTTGGTAAATCCTTGCCCATGAGCGTTGTGTTCGTGTAATTGCTTCTGAGGAACCTGCCACATTGCTGAAATACATGCTTGTATTGAATTCCCATGTTTTGTTTTTCCATTTATGCACAAAATCAAAGCCTCCGGTGTATGCCGCCCGGTGCAGAAAATCAAGTTCATCGGTTCTCAGGTTGCGGTTTACAGCCGTAACCATTCCACCAACCATGGTATTCCCTTCATTAAAGTCTTTCTGTAACCTCCCAACCAGAAAGTTGGTAAGTGGCTCAACTTCAACCGTTCTTTCGCTTCCATTTTTTCTGATATCGGCAAATTCGCGGGCTGTTACACTTTCGAGCAACCCTACCGACCATCCGCTTTGGGTTTTGCCTGTAAGCTTAGCAGCTCCTGCAATTTTTGTAAAATCGGGCATTTCGAGGAATTCACCATCAGTTCTTTCGGGATAGTATTGCGGCCTTCTTCCAATCCGACGGGTATAAAACAATCCTTCGTCGGCAAGGTCACCATCGCCGAACATCAACGGAAAGCTGAGGATGTTCTTTCCCTCGATAAAAAATGGCCTTCTTTCCATGAAAAACGTTTCATACGTGGTAAGGTTAACCTGCGATGGGTCGGCTTCAACCTGGCCAAAATCTGGATTCACTGTTACATCGAGCGTAAGATTGTTGGTTACACCTATTTTAGCATCGAACCCGGCATTGGCAAAGCTTGAATGTCCTCTTGCACGTAAGGGATTATCGGGTTCTTTTTCGAAACGTTCGGTCCGGGCAACAACATAAGGCATAATATCAAGGTTTTTCTCTGGGTCGATGTTGCTTATTCCGTGTAATCTGCCAAATTGCGAAACCCATGAATTCAGTTTTCGGTCGGCAGGTTGCCAAAACGATAGTTCTTCATTGCGGAAAATTAACCTTCCGGCCTGTAAACCCCATCCACCGTTTGTTTTATTCTCAAAACGCAATTGCGAAAATGGGATTTTCATTTCGGTATACCAACCTTTTTTATCTGTTGAGGTATTTGCCCTCCAAATCGGATCCCATGTTCTGTCTTCGCGCTCACCATCGTTGCTGATCACAAAGTCTTCTTTTACTCCGGCAACTGTTACAACAAAAGAAAATGCTGTACGCTGGTCGTTAAATGTATCGAACTGAATTCCAACCCTGTCACCGTCTGGCTCATCACGTCTCGATAAGCGATGGACAATACTATCAGGTTCTGTATCGTACGCTCTGAAACCAACATAAACATAGTTTTCATCGTATAGAACGCAAAACTCAGTCTCCTGCATAGGTGGCGCTCCTTCAACCGGTTTATACTGAATAAAATTGCCCTGCCAATTGGCATTTTGCCATACCGGTTCGTCCAACTTTCCATCAATGGTCAGCGATTGTTCATCAGTCCGCGAGGCATTATAAATTCTTTTTTCATTGTTTTGTGCTAAAACACTGGTTGCACAGCATAGCAGCAACATTGCTGTAATATATTTCATGGCTTTTGGATAATTTCTGATATGACGATACGATTTTACATATGTTACATCGATCCAGCACATTGTTTAAAAAAAATTTTCTGACTATTTTCAAAGTTGTACTTTTGATCGAAATAAATAAGGAATGGCAATCATGAACATTTTTTATGTATCTGAACTCGATGGGAATATCGCTTACCTTGACGAAGCCGAATCGGCCCATGCTATCAGGGTTTTGCGATTGAAAATTGGCGACAGACTTGTACTCACTGATGGGAAAGGATATTGGTTCGAAGGGGTTATTGAATTGCCTCATCCCAAAAAATGTCATGTTAGGATTGTCACATCTAATTTGGATCAGGAAAAAAAGAATTACAGTTTAACAGTAGCGATGGCACCCACAAAAAATGCCGAGAGATTGGAGTGGTTCCTCGAAAAAGCAACCGAAATCGGGATTGACCGTTTTGTACCAATCCGGTGCAGCTATAGTGAACGAAATAACATCAATCAGTCCCGGCTCAAAAAGATTTCTCTTTCGGCAATGAAACAGTCGCTCAAAGCCTGGTTGCCCGTGGTTTCCGAGATGGTATCATTTAGGGATTTTATTGCCCAACCTTTTGATGGGAAAAAGCTGATTGCACATTGTTACCCTGAAAAAAAGCCTCACCTTAAAAATGTGGCCCAAGCAAGCGATAATGTTCTGATCCTGATAGGCCCTGAAGGTGATTTCAGCCCCGAAGAAGTAAAACTCGCCAATGAAGCCGGTTTTCAGGAAGTTTCTTTGGGACGGTCGAGGTTACGGACCGAAACTGCTGCGCTGGTGGCTTGTACAGCAGTTGCATTTTTAAATGAGCATTGAGTTTTACACGTGGGCACAACTTGTCCCGGCGTGTCGGGAAAGCCCGCATAGTTTTTTGCGTTTTTAGCTTCTTTGAGGGGTATTTTAAGCAGGGTATATTATTGCGTAAAAGTTTCCCACTAAAATACAAAGATCACAAAGGTTTTCTTAGTTGTCTTTATATCCTGGTAGTAGATTGAGTGAATTATTTTCAATGATTATCGTAATCGATACCTAAATTCATTTTTTGATGTTACGCCAACAATAAGTAATCGATCAAAAAGAGCTTTGCAAAAATATTTCCTGTTGAATTTATAGCAAAACTCATTCAGGTAGCCTTGCAAATATTTTGGTTTGATGTTATGGTGTATATCCAGGATCATCCTTTTTGCATGGCTAATTGCCAGGTGCACCTGTGCTAATATCTCGCCTACTTTATCTTTGGGGATTATCTGTGGCCGATGTATTGAAGCAAGACCACCCAAATCCCTGTAAGAATTAGAATCATCGGTGATCAAAGTTGATCCTGGTGAAACATTTGCACTGACCTGCTCATTTATGGTGTCAGCTTTATGGTCAGGGATTACCTGCATCTTTATAAACCCGACCTAAAGTGGTTTACCCTTTTCTGACTGTTCTCCTTCGGCCTTCCTGCTTTCAGCCATTACCAACACTTTGGTCTTCTTTTGAAAAATCCTTCCCCACTTCCTTGGTTTATCCTTGTTTTCAGGTTTTGTTTCGGTTGAGAAAAACCCTTCGTCCAACTCTATCTGACCGGAAAGTTTATACTGAAAATCTCTATTACCCATCGCTATTCTGAGTTTATGCAGCATTGCCCAGATAGGCTCATAGTATTTATGCCCTAACTGCCTCTGTAATTCCAATGCCGAAAAACTCTTCTTGGTTGACGTAGAAGGTGTATGGCAACAAACCAATAACGAAAAGGCAAGTGGGAACTAAAGATAATAAAATTAAGCATAATATACGATATTCATTATAAAATTACGACATAACCGGCCATATTGTAATTGTCGGTATTTGGAAGCCTGGATTTCTATTGTCGGGTTGTACCATTTTGTTCAGTTAAGTATTGTACAAAAAGTACCTGGAAATTATTGAAAGTTTTCGATATGTAGATGGGTTTAATAAAACTTATGGCAAAAATGTAAACTTTTTTCGAATGTGGCAGAAGCAAAAAAAGTCACTTAAAATTGAAATAATTCTAAAGTATTGGAAGTAAATATATTAAAAACCTGAAAAATTTTTGACTATCTACTACTTGCTGTCCAGATTTTTTGTTATTTGTTTTACCAGCTTCATGTTTTCAAAAAATTCACGGGCTATTACCCTGAGAATGGTATAAGCCGGTATGGCCAGGATCATGCCGATAATGCCAGCCATGCTACCCGCTGCCAGGATTACAAGAAATATTTCGAGAGGATAGGCTTTAACACTGCTCGAATATATCAGGGGTTGGAAAAGTATGTTGTCAATAAGTTGAACAATGAGGAAAACAAGTATCATCAAACCCAACAGCGGAAGGGTATAGTCCATAAAATCCATGTGAATGTTAACGGCTGCCCCAATAGTAAGGCCAATGAGCGCTCCGATCCAGGGGCCTAAATATGGAATAATATTGAATATTCCGGCAAATAGGCCGATTATAACAGCATGATGAAATGAAAGCCCAACAATGGTCAATCCGATTGTTACCAAAAAACCAACCATTATTACTTCGAACATCAATCCTGCAAAATACCGGCGCAGTAACCTTGAAACAGAATCAAGGATATTGCCAGTTTTTTCTTCGAATTCGGATGGCACCAGCAGCAGGATTCCTTCCCTGAACATTCCTTCGTCCTTCAAAAAGAAAAATGTGATAAATGAAACGGCAAAGAAGGTTATTACGGCATCGCCCAGAAGTCCTATTATAAAGCCAACAGTATTGGTTATTTCAGCCATGTTCAGTTTTTCTGCTATCTGGTCGATGATAATTTCAAACAAGGTTTGGTTGTCCGCAGTAAAACCCCCTCTGTGGGTGATCCTCATGATTTTGGATATCGGCTCCTGAATCTGTATAAAAACCGATTCGAAATCGATGGTTGAAAGTATGGTAAATTCCCTGATAAGCAAGGGGATCATAAACCTGAAAAAACCGATGAAGACTACCCACAATGCAACAAGTGTGAGGAATGCCGATAGCGCCCGAGGCATAGTGTACTTGCGGTACCTGAGTTGGTTGAGCCACCGGGTAAGAGGCCTCCCGATAAACGACAGCACCAGTGCAATCAGGATATAGGTCACAATGGCACTGAAATACCACAACAGGAACAGGATTATCAACAAACCAATAATCAACAGGATGTTGCGTGTGCGGTTTTTTATATTGATCATTTTGCCGGTATTATGGTTCAAATATAATTGTTTTTAGCCTTTCATAACCGGGTTGTTAATCAGTTGGCTTCGCATACAGTAGCCAATTCAGATACCATTGTACTATGTACCCATTGTAGAAATGGGGTTTTTCGGGTTCTTTAAAATTAACTTCCGGTATAGATTGTATTAGTTCGTGTGTAATTTCACGGTAAAACACAGGATCATCAACCGGATAATACCTTTTTTTGATTAATCCGGGGATATATCTGATCATCATCTCTTTGAAACAGGAAGTTATATCCAGTCCTTTTTCATAATCCTTCATGGCAATATCAACCTTATGTAGCCTGAAAAAATGGGTTTCAAGAGTTTTGTTGTATAATAAAGCAAACAAACGTATTGAGAATGGGAGTTCCAGAAAATAACTCACTAATTCCCGATCGAAGAGTGGTGCTAAATGTCGAATTCCGAAAAAGCTGTAAACCTGAGATGAATTGCCTATTAGTTTGCATTGACGTTCTTCGAAATCCCAGCGCTGAAAACTTGTTTTACTGCCTTCTCCGTCAACTAAGACTTCTTCAAAAATGGTTCTCAAAACCTGTGCTTTTTGGGTTGGATGCATTGGCAGCCACGTGCCGAATGCTTTCCTGATTACTTCGGTTACTTTTGGCAATGAATCGGTTCCTAGTCCCGGATATAAATGTGAACCCCTCAAAAAATCGCCAGGGTGTCCGGGAATAAAAACGGCGTCTCCTGAAATTTGATTTTTTTGTTGCAGGTATTTGATTGCAAAATAGTCCTGAAAATAAGGCATTGAGGTGATATGCCCTGCATAATCGGCATACTGTTTAAATTCATGGCTAAGTGCAAAACCACCTATCAATGAATTGGTATAAGGGATAAAGATATATTCAAATTGCAATTTTTCTGCCACCAACCGGGCGGTTTCAGCATCATCCATGCCTGGTCTTCCCCAGGTAATGCAAGTAACATTTTTCAGTCCGGATTCTTTCAGTAAACACGCCAGAAGTCGCGAATCGTAACCACCGGTCAATGGAAGGAACACTTGTTTGTCCTTCAGTAATAATGCATATTTTGAAAAATTTTGCCTTATTGTGAAGGCCAATTCGTCGGGATTTTTGAGGACTTCCGATTCAATGGGCAGTTCAAACACTTTTTTTATTACCTGTCCTGATGTCAGGTTGATTAATACAGTTTCTCCTGGCCTGACTGTTTTTATTCCACGAAAAAGGGTTTTTGCTCCGGGAGTTACCCCAAACATCAAGAAATAGTCCCTGACTTCTTCACTGCACGAATTAGCAATTTTTTCGAAGGATATTACACCTGGATCGTCACTGATTATTATCCTTTCTTCAACAACTGAGTAAAACAAGGGATAACTCCAACTGTATCCGCAATGCAACCAGATATTGCCTTCCTTTTTTGCCAGTACTGAAAACTGTCCGTTGCACATCTGGCAAAATGATGCAAAATGATCAAAATCAAAGGATACCGGTATAAATATTTCCGGTAGATTTTCAACGTCGGTAAAACGATGGTTGTGCCAGCAAAAACCGGTTGCCACTATATTGTTTTTATCAGCCCAGGAATATTTTGTGAGCCTTATTTCCAGTTTCAGAGCCATAACCTGATTAAAATTAATGGGATGGTTACAGCAAAAATTACTTTTACTGAAAACCAGAAAATTTTAAAAAACGCGACACCGGCAAGTTTTAACGAGTAAATTGTAAGAAAGCTGAAAAACAGAAAACCTACAATACTATAAATTGCAACGGTTATGCTGACATCTTTCAGGATCAATCCGCCGATAGCCAAAGCCAAAGCCCTGAATATCAGCATAACAATATTAAGGATCATTGAAATACGTTGTTTCTCCCTCACGATCAGGATATTTGCCAGGGGTGACCCCACAAATACTGCAAACAGCCAGGGAGCAATCAACTGTCCTAAAGTTCCGGCAAATTTCCACTCCTGACCGAATGCAAAACCAAATAATTCCTTTCCCCATAATGCCAGCACTGTAAATGGGATTATTGCCACAAGAAGTTGTCGTCTGAAAAGGCCATATGTCAGCTGTGACAACTCGTCCAATTGATTTTTCAATGATTGAGCTTTCTGAACATACACACTACCTATTGAAATACTGGTTAATTGTACCGGAACGCTTAGGTAGCGGTGCGAGAATGAATACAAGCCAAGCATGGTATCCCCAAAAAATGGTTTGATCATAAAAACTGGCAACTGGCTGCTCAGGTAATTGAACAGTTCGCCGGGAACCGAATATTTTGGAAAATTTATATACCTGCGGGCCAAAATTATTTCCTGTTTTTTGAAAAATTGCAAATTTATGCCCGATAGTTCAGTCATCCTGACATAAAAATAAGCGAAAGTAAGTATTTGTGCCACTACAATTCCTGCGAATAATCCGGATTCGTGAAAGGTAAAAAAACTCAACTGGAAAATGCCCGTTAAAATTGCCCGTATAATTTCGAGCAACGAAAGCTCCTTAAACTTTTTGTAACTGATCAGTGTATTACGGATAAGCTGGACACACCCGAAAAAGAATGCAAAAGCCGGAATTAGTAAAAGCATGAAAATATCAGAGAATTTAGTATTCCCGGAGAATGGGATATATAAGATTATACCTGTAAGTATTATTAAATTGACTATCAGATTGTTTTTAAGTGCAAAACCAAAGATATGCCCTTTTTCTTTTGACGTATTGGCAAGCAATATAGCTTTTTCGTAACCTCCTGTGCTGAAGATGGATATCAATGATGCAATACTGAGGAACAGGATAAAAAGGCCAAAATCGCCGGGCATATAAAGCCTTGCAATGGCAAGGGCAAATACAGCCGGGATTAAGCGTGCAGCAAATATCCCCGAAAAAAGGCCGGCAATATTCCGGTAAAATTCACTTTTCACCATTTCCCTGATATTATCGCGGATATGTTTTACCATGCTTACGAAATATGAAGTAAAAATATAAAAATGTTGTTCAATGCCTTTTTGGTGGAAAATTATGTTGATATTTAAAATTCATACTTTTGCCTTAAATTAAATTTTATCATGGAAATATTGCTCGACAATGAAGCGGTAGAAAAAAAATTTCAGGAATTGCTGAAAACCATTACGTTATATAAGAATGGAGAAGTTGCCGACAGCCTGAAACTTCGGGGGATTACCTATAGGGCCACCTGGGGGGTTTCTATTACCGACCTTCGGAAAATTGCCGGCGAATATGCTCCTTCGCACCTCCTTGCTATAAAACTCTGGAATAAACAATGGCGCGAAACCATGATCCTTGCTACATTGCTCGATGAACCATCAATGGTTACCGAACAGCAAATGGATTTTTGGACAAAAAGTTTCGGGAACAGCGAAATTGCCGAACAGGCTTCGGCTAATCTGTGGTGGAAAAGTCCGTATGCTTATGTAAAAGCACTTGAATGGTGCCGAAGCAAAAAACATTGGGCCCATTACACTGCTGTCCACCTGATGGGCCGTTTGGCTATGATGGACAAGAAATCGCCTGATGTGATGTTTGAAACTTTTTTTGAAGAATTGCTTACCTTATCGAAAGATGGTTCACTTGCCATAGTGATCGAACGCACGGCGGTTATAATGGCACACCGTTCGGAATTGCTTCGTGGTATGGTTTCTGAATTTCTGGAAAACCTCAGGAATATGGGTTTGCCGGTTACTCTGGAACTGGCAGGAAATATTGAAGCAGGGATATAGTTTTATCGATCTGTTTTTGTACTGGGATTCAGCAGAATATTTCCGGCTTCAGACTTTTCAGGTAATTTTTCTCTAATTCCACACCTAATCCCGGTTGGTTGGGAACCGCAATTTCACCGTCACTGGTGTAGTTAATTCCACCAATAACCGGGTCTGCCTCAAACATTAGCGGGGTGTCAAAATCGCAAAATTCAATTTGATTACTCGAAAGAGCAAGGTGGGCCGATGCTGTGAAACCAATTCGTGATTCGAGAAAGCCCCCAACCTGGAGTTTCATGCCAGCTTTTTCTGAAAGTCCGATTATTTTAATTGCATTGTGTATCCCTCCCGATTTCCCAAGTTTTATATTGAAATAGTTGCAAGCATTTATTGCGATTAACCTCTTTGCATCGCGATGATCGAAACACGACTCATCGGCCATTATTGGAATAGGGCTTTCTTTTTTCAGCGCAGGTAAATCCATAAAATCCCAACGGGGGATGGGTTCTTCGCAGAATTGTATGTTGAACGGATTTAATGATTTTAATACTCGCAATGCTGTTTGGAAGTCCCATCCCTGGTTGGCATCAATTCGTAACGGAATTTTGTTGCCTATGGATTCTCTGATTTTTCTGATCCGCGCGATGTCTTCTTCGCCCGATTTTCCTAATTTTACTTTTATTACCCTGAATCCTTCCCTGGCAATTTTCAATGCATCTTCTGCCATTTTCGACGGGATGTCGAGGCTTACCGTATAATCGGTATAAAGTTTCCGGGAAGTTTCGCCTCCGAGTAATTTATATAGCGGTTTTTCATGGTAACGGGCAGCAATATCATGCAGTGCCATGTCGAATGCACTTTTTATGCCTGAATTTCCATAAATCAACCTATCCATGTCTGTAACCCTTTGTGAAATATCAAGCGGGTTTTTACCAAGCATTGATGGTGCAATATAACCTGCAACAACTGCTGCGGTGTCAATACTTTCGCCGTTAATTGTCTTGAATGGGCTACATTCACCATATCCGGTTATTGAGTGATTGGTTTTTATTACTGCAATGATGTTTTCGGCGTATTCGAGCTGTCCAAGAGATATTTTAAAAGGTTCTTTCAGTTTGATACGCGACTGGTATATTTCTATACACTCAATTTTGAAAGGCTTCGAAGGCATAGTCTATATCAATTTTTTTTGCAAAGTTACTATTATCAAATAATGGATGAAATGTTTATGCGCAGGGTTTATTAATCTGCAAACTCGCCTTTTATGTTCCCATTGGGCAAGATTCCTGTAAGCCTTATTTTTATTAATTGGTTTATGTAATCGGGATTATAAGGAACTTCAACCCTTATGTAGTTTTCGGTGAATCCTTCCATCATTCCACCATTGGTTAGTTCCTCAAAAAGAACGGTTTGTGTTCTTCCAATATTTTTTTCGCAAAATGCCCTGAGTTTTTTTTCAGATAGGTTGATATATCTCTGTGTGCGGTTTTTTCGTTCTTCAATTGACACTTTCCATGGAATTTTCAACGCTTGTGTTCCACTTCGCTCCGAATAAGGGAATGCATGTAGCTGGGATATTTCAAGATTATTAATAAAATCGTACGATTCCTGGAACAATTCCTCAGTTTCGCCATTGGTCCCGGCTATTACATCAACTCCAATAAATGCATGTGGAGCCAATTCCCTTATTTTAAGAATCCTTTCGGCAAACAGTCCGGTTGAATATTTTCTCTTCATCAGCGATAAGACCTCATCGGACCCCGATTGCAGGGGAATGTGGAAATGTGGCATGATCACACCTGAATTTGCAGCATGGTTTATGATTTCGTCTTTGAGTAAGTTGGGCTCAATTGAACCCATTCTCAAACGTTGCAATCCTTCAACTTTTTCAAGTGCATTTAAAAGATCGAGGAAGTTTTCGCCTGTCGATTTACCAAAATCACCGATATTAACCCCGGTGAGAATTATTTCCTTATAACCTTTTGTAACTGCTTTCCTGGCTTCAGCTACCGTATTTTCAATATTATCGTTGCGGCTGCGGCCCCTGGCGTATGGAACGGTGCAAAATGAGCAATAATAATCGCATCCGTCCTGGATTTTCAAAAAACTTCGGGTACGGTCGCCCCATGAAAAAGAACGGTGGTACGCTTTGATGTTGGCAAGAGGGGTGGTATGAATTTCGGTAACTTCACGTTTTTCCATGTCGCCAAGCCATACGGGTATATGAAACTTCTCCTGCGTTCCAAGGACCATATCAACGCCATCGATATGGCCTATTTCTCCTGGTTTAAGCTGTGCGTAACACCCAACCACAACAACCATGGCTTCGGGGTTTTTTCTCACTGCCCTTCGGATAATGTTGCGACTGTTTTTTTCGCCCGAATTGGTCACCGAACAGGTATTAATTACATATAAATCAGCTTTTTCTTCGAAATCAACCTTTTCGAAGCCAACCTCTTCTAACGTGTGGGCTATGGTAGAAGTTTCCGAAAAATTGAGTTTGCAGCCCAATGTAAAAAAAGCCGCTTTTTTCCCTTTATAATTCATGGGCAACCGTGCGAATTATTTGGGGCAAAAATAGCATTCCGTTCAGGAAATTCTGAAAATGTCCTGTCAAATTCAGACAATTTTGTCTTTTTGATAATATGATGTACTTAAATGGGGAAAATCCTAACTGAATTTTTTTACGATCTGATCGGCTCGTTTGATGTGCTTACGTAGCCAATTCAGCATAAGTTCGTTTTTTTCATCTGAAGTCAGTTGCCAGTTGATGTCAGAGCTTCATAAACGGGTAGTGAGATGGGTTACAATATTGGCAGCCGAAACCAAAATATTAAGGCTTTCAGTAAAAACCTGCCATTGGAATGATTAAAAATTCATCGGCAATCGATTCCACTTGCGATGAAATTCCTGGCTTTCGATCCTAAAACCAAAGCCGTTTTGCCTTTTTCCAGGTCGAAATTTTCGAGGCTACCAGCATTCGGGTCTGGTATGGTGGCTACAATCCGGTATCCTTTTGATTTTAAAATTGCGATAGCCTGGGGAGTATTATTGCTTATTGAAATATAATGTTCTAGATTCAATCAATTAACTGAACAACGGGTAACCCGTGCATTCACTTTAAACGGATTCTGATTCTCGATGATATGAATGTCCTATAGCCTGGAACACTCGCTTGAGCGCAACAAGGCACTGGCATTTTGTGTCTGGTAAATATCTTCGAGTGCTACTGTGATGTATCTGGTGCGGTAGGCCAGTATTTTTACAAACAGTTTGAGCCTCTCCTCAGCTATAAACTGTGATAAATATTCAATCAAAAATCAGGCTTCGGATTTCAAAAGAAAAAAGGGAGCCAATGCTCCCTTTGCAATTTTTTCATACTTCCGGGTAAGAATTAAACTGCCAAATCGGCACCAGCTTTAAATTTAACAGTTTTCTTGGCAGGAATGGAAATTTCTTTACCAGTCTGAGGATTTCTGCCTGTGCGGGCGCTGCGTTCAGCTACTGAAAATGATCCAAATCCTACAAGAGCTACCCTGTTGCCTGCTTTTAATGCTTCGGTTACTGCTTCGATGGTTGAATCAAGAGCTTTTTTCGAATCAGCCTTGGTAAGTCCTGATTTTCCGGCAATTGCGTCGATAAGTTGTGCTTTGTTCATACGTTAAAGTTTTAAAATGTGATTAAGTATCTGATAAATAACGTTTTGTGTTAAAACATTTTATAATTCATACACCCTTAATCAGGGTCGAAATTCATTGAAAAGTGAATAAAATCAAAGGTTTCAGAGAACTTTTTTAACCTTACTAAATTCTGAAATACTTTTTAAATAAACAACGAATATTTACTTTTTTTTTCGACAATCTTCATTTAATAAAAAACTCTTTTGGAAACCCAAAAAAAATTCTACTTTTGTGCCGCCTTTGGCAGAAGCCAGTTGTATAGGCCTTAAAATGCCAAAACAAAAAAGTTCTGGAGAGATGGCAGAGTGGTCGATCGCGGCGGTCTTGAAAACCGTTGAACTGAGAGGTTCCGGGGGTTCGAATCCCTCTCTCTCCGCAAAATTGCCTGAATTGTTGAAATATTTTGAAAGGCAGGTTCTTAGTTTATGGAAACAGATGTCGGTTGAAGGCCTTAAAACGTTGATTTTTTGTCCAAAATCATTACATTTGCACCCTGATTCGTTCCATACGGGTGTAGCTCAGTTGGTAGAGCATCGGTCTCCAAAACCGAGTGTCGGGCGTTCGAGTCGCTCCTCCCGTGCATCAAGCCGCATTTTTGCGGCTTTTTTGTTTTAATCTTTGTCAAAAACCAATAGTAACTATGACAGGCGATCTCTTAATTCCATGTTTTAAAGATCAGTTTTCTCCTCAAACCGGTTTTAATGTTTTAAAACTGCTCGCATGCGCCGGAGTGAAGGTCAGGTATATTACGTATCAAACCTGTTGTGGGCAACCTGCTTTTAATAGCGGATACTGAGCTGAAGCACGAACCCTGGCTTATAAGATATGCAACGATACCGCAAATGCAAAAGTTATTTTCAGCCTTTCCGCATCATGCACAACATATATCCGGAATTATTACAACCGGCACTTGGAAGGAGAAACCGGCGATTGACTGGTTTGATGTATTAGTACCAAATAATTACGAACTTTCCGATTTTCTGGTTAATGTGATTGAAGTGACCGAATTCGGATACTTATTCCATTTAGTGTGACGTATCTTGATAGCTGTTCGGCTTTGCGCGATTATGGAATCAGAAATAAACCCCGATTCCTGCTTTCAAATGTAAACGGCCTTAAACTGGTTCTAATGGTGGCTACCAAAACCTGTTGCCGATTTTGGAGAATTTTTGCATCAAAATTTAAACACATTTCTACCGTAATGACACAACATAAGATTGAAAATGTACTTGCCACCGGCTTGCAGATTATAGTTTTTACCGAGATGTTGTGCCTCATGAATTTAGAAAGTTTTATACTGAAAATAATCTTCCCATACAAACCAGACACAAAGCCGGTTTATAGGCTCAGAACATTTGAAGCTGGTGCAGTTTGCTGTATCTTCCGTTCAGGGCAAGGAGTTCGTCATGGCTTCCGGTTTCAACAATCCGCCCCTTATGGAGCACGCAGATAAAGGTTGCATTTTTGATGGTTGAAAGCCTATGGGCAATAACAATCGAAGTGCGGTTTTTCATCAGTTTTTCAAGTGCATCCTGTACCAGCCTTTCCGACTCGGTATCGAGCGATGAAGTAGCTTCGTCAAGAATCAAAACGGGTGGATTTTTAAGGATTGCCCTTGCAATACTCAGGCGTTGTCGTTGACCTCCAGATAGTTTACTCCCCCGGTCACCAATGATTGTATCATAGCCCTTTTCGGTTTCCATGATAAAATCATGTGCGTTTGCAACTTTGGCAGCTGCAATCACTTCCTCTGTTGTGGTTTTATCTACTCCGAATGCAATGTTGTTGTATATGGTGTCATTAAATAGGATTGCTTCCTGGTTGACATTGCCCATCAATCCGCGAAGATTATGCAGTTTCAGGTCACGAATGTCCATTCCGTCGATCTGGATTGATCCTTCCATTACGTCGTAAAAGCGGGGGATAAGATCAACAAATGTAGTTTTACCGCTTCCCGATTGTCCAACCAATGCCACAGTACTTCCTTTTGGAATGGTTACAGTAATTTCTTTTAACACCAACTTATCGTTATAGGCAAACGAAACATTGCGGAATTCAATTTTATCGATGAGGTTGTTAACCTGCAAAGCATCCTTTTTTTCCTTTATAGTAATATCAGCAAGGAGGATCAGGTCGATACGGTCTATGGCAGCAAGTCCTTTCTGGATGGTGTACAATGCATTGGTAAACGCTTTTGCCGGGTTTATGATCTGGTAAAAAATTCCCAGGTAGGCAATAAATTCAGGCCCTGAAAGTTCGCTGTTTTCACTCAAAATTAGTGTCCCTCCGAACCAAACAACTATTACCACCAGAATGGTTCCCAGAAATTCACTCATGGGATGGGCAAGTTCCCTACGCCACATCAATCGGTTCATTATGCTCCTGTATTGCAACAATTGCTCGTCGAACCTTTTCTGCATTTTTCCCTCAGCATTGAAAGCTTTAATGATCCTTAACCCACCAAGGGTTTCCTCTATCAGGGTAAGTATATATCCCATTTTATCCTGGCCTTCGCGTGATACTTTTTTCAATGATTTGCCAACCCTGCCTATCACAAAGCCAGCCAATGGCAAGACTAAAAAAATAAATAGGGTGAGAGTGGGGCTCATAATCAGCATCGAGGTAAGAAAAACAAGGATCAGTACCGGGTTTTTCAGGAACATATCGAGCGACGACATGATGGAGTTTTCCACTTCTGCTACATCGCTAGAAATGCGGGCCATAATATCACCTTTTCGCTCTTCTGAAAAGAATGGCAATGCTAATTTGAGGAGCTTATCATAGATTTGATGGCGTATATCGCGGACGACGCCATTTCTGATAAACACTGCCTGATATGCGGCCGTGTAGGCAAAGCCTACCTTGAGCATAGTTGCAGCAATGATGAAAAAACCGACAAACAAGAGTGAAAGCCCCGGCCCATAATCGTTTTTTATAAAGGTCAGATAATAATAAAGGTTGTTTTTAATAGCGTCGGTTGAAAATGACCAAGGGACAAGCTGCAGAACATCTTCTGACATTCCAAACAAAATTTCGAGTATGGGGATCATCATCCCAACTGAAAAGACCGCAAATATTGCTGAGAGGAAATTGAACAGAAAATTCAGAACAAGATTGGTCTTGTACGGAGGGATATACCGTTTCAGGATTTTTATGAATTCTTTCATTTATTTCAGAAAATACCTGTATATGTAAATGGTGTAATATTTTTAAGTTCCTTTTTAACATCATCCGATACTGAAAGCTTATCGATGAATTGATGAATCGATTCTTTGGTAATAACCTGATTGACCCTGGTATGATCTTTTAATGCTTCATAAGGATTCGGATAATTCTCGCGGCGCAGGATGGTTTGAATACCTTCGGCCACCACTGCCCAGTTGGATTCCAGGTCGGCATCAATGGCTTCCTGGTTGAGCAATAGCTTTTTCAATCCACGGATGGTAGCCCTGATGGCAATTATGGAGTGCGCAAAAGGCACACCAATATTACGGGTTACTGTTGAATCGGTAAGGTCGCGCTGGAGCCTCGACACAGGCAGTTTTTGCGACAGGTGGTCGAATGCAGCATTGGCAATACCTAAGTTACCTTCCGAATTCTCAAAATCGATTGGGTTAACTTTATGGGGCATTGCGCTTGAACCTACTTCTCCCTGTTTGATTTTCTGTCTGAAATAGTTCATCGAGATATAAGTCCACATATCCCTGTCGAGGTCGAGAATTATGGTATTAATCCGCCTCATGGCATCGAAAATGGCACTGTAATTATCGTAATGGGCAATTTGTGTGGTAAATCTGGAACGTTGTAAACCTAATTTTTCCTGCACAAACCGGTTGGCAAATACATCCCAGTCAATTGTAGGGTAAGCTACATAGTGGGCGTTGAAATTTCCGGTAGCCCCACCAAATTTTGCATAAGCAATCAGGTTTTTCAATTGTGACAGTTGTACATTGATGCGTTCAACAAAAACCAACAATTCTTTACCAAGTTTTGTTGGTGATGCAGGCTGTCCATGGGTATGGGCCAGCATGGTAACATCTTTCCATTCCTCGGCCAGGGTATTGAGTTTTGTGAGTAGATTTTCAATTGCCGGGAAATATTCCTGATTCAGGGCATCATGAATTGAAAGGGGTATTGCAGTATTGTTAACATCCTGGGAGGTAAGCCCGAAATGGATAAATTCCTTGTATGCCGATAAATTCAACCGGTCAAATTTCTCTTTCAGAAAATATTCAACAGCCTTTACATCATGGTTGGTTACACTTTCAATTTCTTTGATGCGCAAGGCATCTTCAATTGTAAAACGTGCATAGATATCTTTAAGAAGATCAATTTTATCGGCCGGAAATTTTTCCAACTTTGGAAGCGGAATTTCACAAAGCGACAAAAAGTATTCAACTTCGATAACTACACGATAGCCAATCAGGGCAAATTCGCTGAAGAATGCGCTCAGGTTTTCCACTTTATCGCGGTATCGTCCGTCGATGGGTGAAATGGCTGTTAATGAGTTCAAAATCATGATGTTTTTTTTAATCGATCAGCAAAGGTAAAAAAATAGCATAAACCTTTATTTCCGAATTGTGAGCAACATTGTTTTTAAACCATATTGACCACAATAATTGTTAACTTCGCAGGTATTATTTACAGGATATTCTGCACTATGAAAAGAAATTTAGTAAGCATACTGCTGATGTTTCTAACCATTGTAACCATCGATGGAAAGGAAAACGGGAAGAAACTGGTATATAAACTGAACATCAAGCAGGAAATAGCTCCTGCCATTTGGCGACAAACCAGTCAGGCATTTGAGGCTGCCGATTCCTTAGGGGCTGACTTATTTCTGATCCACATGAACACCTACGGGGGAACAATTGTAGATGCCGATTCGATACGTACCCGGATACTTCAGAGCAGTATCCCTGTGGTTGTTTTTGTTGACAATAATGCTGCTTCGGCAGGTGCGCTGATTTCCATAGCCGCCGACAGCATATATATGCGTCAGGGTGGAAGCATCGGTGCAGCAACCGTGGTGAACCAGACAGGGGCTGCCATGCCCGATAAATATCAGTCGTATTTCCGTTCGATCATGCGCTCAACCGCCGAAGCACAGGGGAAAAAGGCCCTAATCGAAAATGGCGATACCATTTATAAATGGCGGCGCGATCCTGTAATTGCAGAGGCCATGGTCGATCCTTCGGTGTATATAAGGGGGATTATTGATACTGGAAAGGTCCTGACTTTTACCCCTTCTGAAGCCATCCGATACGGCTACTGCGAGGGAATTGCAGAAACTGTTGAAGAAATTCTGGCAAAGGTTGGGATGGAAAATGCCACCATCGTGGAGTATAAACCTACCTGGATTGAGCGGATAATTGGATTTCTGGTCCATCCGGTTGTATCGGGGTTATTGATTATGGCCATCATTGGAGGTATTTATTTCGAAATGCAGACCCCCGGAATCGGTTTCCCATTGGGGGTTGCCATTGTAGCCGCTGTTGCCTATTTTGCACCTTTGTATCTCGAAGGGCTTGCCGAACATTGGGAAATCCTGGTCTTCCTTACCGGTATAGTACTGATCATAATCGAAATTTTTGTAATTCCAGGATTCGGGATATCAGGTGTCATAGGCATTGTTCTCGCATTCACCGGTTTAACCCTTAGCCTGATTGATAATGTGGTGTTCGATTTTCAACATGTAAAGCTGAGCCGTATAGGAACGGCCGTATTAACGGTTGTGGCTGGAGTTTCGGGAGGATTTATTCTATCGCTTTGGGCAGGAAGCCGAATGTTTGGTGCACACCACGGGCCTTTAAGGAACCTTGCCTTGCAGCGGGTTCAGAATGTTGAAGAAGGTTTCATTTCAATTGATAATTCACTTTTATTGCTCAGAGGGAAAACCGGTGTGGCAAAAACGGTACTTAGGCCGGCAGGCAAGGTTGAAATTGAAGGTGAAATATATGATGCTGTTACCGATGGCGCTTTCATTGACCGGGGAAAAGAATTACGGGTGACAAAGGTTGAAGCAACGCAGGTTTATGTAGAACAGATTTAGAAACAATTTAAACTGTTTCATAATATGATTCACTATCGGTTTTAGTTAAAACTCGTTAACCCATTATTAAATCGCCCATTTTGGATTATGTAATTCGTAAAAACATACCATAACCATTAATTTTGCGTTTCAAAGCAAAGAAAAATGGATTTATGAGGTTCAGAGGCATTTTATTGGTGTTAATCTTTTCCTTTTCAGAATTTATCTCATCCGCAAAGGTTAACAATGTGGTTGATTCGCTCGATCATAACCTGTTACTCCTGAAACGTTATCTTTTGGAAGGAAGCAATTGGCATTTTACCGATCCGGATGCACAAAGGCAATTATCGGGGTTAATCAGTTTTATTGAGAATGAGCCCATTGATACTTTGATTAAATACATGCGAATCCGAAGCAGTGACGATACTTTCCGTTTTGTGTCCAGGATTCCTGAAAAAACAACCGATTCATTGGATGTACCGGGGTTTTTACCGGTTAGTTATATTCAGGAACGGAACCAGGCTATTTATCAAAAAGTGGAAAGTGAGTTTACCGGCAGGCCAATTACTGTTCCGGGTGAACTGTTGCTGAATATGGAAAAGAAGCTTGAGCTGATCCCCGAAGGACAAGGCATGCGATTGTTTAATGAAGGTATTTATATCCTTCCTGATTCATTGAGGATGCTCGATGCTATTCCCCAGGATATGGTGCAAACACCTGAAGATTTCAGGAGAATACTTAGGCTTGAGCACGTGAAGAGCCAATTTGTGGAAAGCCGGAGAATCCAATATAACGATTCTCTTATTGAGGCATACCGGACACGGGTAGCCCGTGAATACAGAAGACACCTGATTAACCAGCAGGCACAATTCCTGCAATCGAGGCTTGCCGATTCTGTTCGGGTTAACAACTATCAGGTTTTGAAACAACACAACGAACTGGTAGCTCAGTCAGTAAATGATTCACTGAAGCAGGCAGTGCTTTGGATGGCAAATTATGCCAACCTCATTGATAATACTTCCGTTAACCTGGTAAACCTTACCGATGCCTCATCGCCACTGATACTCAGTAATGCTGGAAATTTCTTTACCCGGGTATGGCTTAAAAACAGGCAGAACGATTCCATATCCATTTTGGTACAGAATATCGACAAACGGAGTATGAGGCTGGTAATAGAAGATGGTTATACATTTTCACGTTTCAGGCAGCAGGCCGTTAAGGATTTCGATTTTGCTACCCTAAACCGACCATCGGTTAGTCTCGATAAGGTTAGCAGCCGTTTTCAGGCTGTAACCCCATGGACAATTGGTGGCGACGGGAATGTGGGATTTTCACAGACTTACCTTAGCAACTGGAAAAAGGGGGGCAAAAGCGCCATGTCTATACTTCTGGTTGGCAGGGGCTATGCTAATTATTCGCTAAATAAGGTAAAATGGGAAAATTTTGCCGAACTGCGCAATGGATGGATCAAACCAGGCGATGAAATGATACAGAAAAACGACGATAAACTCAGGTTGACTTCGCGATTTGGTCTAAGCGCTTTTCAGAATTGGTATTACAGTTCGGAACTTGATTTTGAAACCCAATTTTTCAATGGTTATAAATATCCTAATGTGGAGAAACCCATTTCCGCTTTTCTTGCACCGGGTCGTTTCCTGGCCAAAGTCGGACTCGATTACAAACCACATAAAGATTTTTCACTGTTTATTTCCCCCCTTACCTCGAAAACTGTTTTTGTGATTGACACTTTAAAGATTGACCATACTGCTTATGGAATCCCAAGGGACCGAACCTCGCAATGGGAGCCGGGTATCAATACCGACGTACGTTACAAAAAAGATTTTCCCGGAAATATTACCTTCGAAACCAAATACAGGATGTTTATCAATTATCTCGAACCTTTAGACCGTTTCGAAATGGAGTGGGAAAACCTCTTCAGTATGCAATTGAACGAATACATCAACCTCAGGGCAATGATCCACACCATTTACGACCGGAAGATTTTATTCGATAAGTTGGATAAAGAAGGAAATCCTGTTCTTGATTCAAACGGCCAGAAAATCCGGGGTACTAAACTTCAGTTGCGTGAATTCATAACCCTAGGATTTTCTTATAAAATCAATCGCAGGGTAGTGCGTGCAAAGGAAATTAAATAAAAAATGCATGAAAAATTTTAGAAAACATTTTAACCTGAACGGTTCGCCTTCCGATGTTTACAATGCTTTGGTCAACCCCGTCATGATCGAAATCTGGACTGGCGAACCTGCTGTCATGTCGGAAGTGCCGGGAAGCGAATTTTCTCTTTGGGACGGCAGTATTACCGGGCAAAATTTGGATTTTGTGAAAGATGCAAAAATTGTTCAGGAATGGTATTTTGGCGAACAGGACGAACCCTCGGTAGTAACCATAAAACTACATCCCAAAGGAAAGGGCACCTCCATGGAGGTTTTGCATACCAATATCCCCGATGAGGTCTACCATAATATTGTGGATGGCTGGATTTCGGATTTTATTGGAGGGCTCGATCAGTTGTTTGAGTAATAGATTTCTGAGTCTCCTCATATTTTAAATGCTGAATCCCTTTTTTGCTCCAAATATATCTGTTTTATATTACCATTAATATGTAAATAATTGATTATATGAAGATTGGATATTAATCTGTCCGTAATATTTTTTTATTGCATTCAGTACATCGTATCGCAATTCAATTTGGATAGACCGGAGCAAGCTGACCCCCCAATTCGGATGAAAACAAGCTGGATTTT
>JBBIHB010000047.1:0-23561 GCA_037447215.1 Bacteroidales bacterium | reverse complement strand
GTTCAGCGTGTCCTTTCGGGCCGAGATATGACACAGGCCCGCCGTGGTGCAATATTTGGCGCATATCTGAAACTTACACCTGTGTTTATTTTTCTGATACCAGGAATGATTGCTTATGCCCTCAACCAAAAAGGGATTATAACCCTTGCAAGCAACGATGCGGCATTCTCAACCCTTGTAAAAGAGTTGCTGCCTATTGGCTTTAAGGGAATTGTAATCGGTGGTATCCTTGCGGCGCTGATGAGTTCTCTGGCATCGTTGTTCAATTCGTCGGCCATGTTGTTTACTGTCGATTTCTATAAAAAATATAAGCCTGATGCTTCGGAAAAACATTATGTTACCGTGGGAAGGATTGCAACGGTTATTATCGTTATACTGGGGATTCTGTGGATCCCTGTAATGAAAAACCTTGGTAAAGTTCTTTACGAGTATCTCCAGGATGTACAATCGCTGCTTGCTCCAGGTATTGCAGCCGTATTCCTCCTTGGCGTTCTTTCAAAGAAAACCACGCCGGCTGCAGGCTTCTATGGTTTGGTGATAGGGTTTACTTTAGGTATGGCAAGGCTTGCTTTCAATGTATTTTCCGATTCGTTTGCTCCGGGTAGTTTTGTGGATTTGGTGTTCCTGCAGCACAACTGGTTACATTACGAAATATATCTGTTTGTAATTGTTATCGCTTCAATGGTGATCATTAGTTACTTTACACAACGAAAAGACCCTGCCCTGATCCAAGGGCTTACCATAGGATCGTTTACACCAGAACAGCGCGCCGAGGTACGTGCAAGCTGGACGAACTGGGATGTGATCCATTCGGTGATCATTATTACCGTAATTCTGATATTCTATGCATATTTCTGGTAACAGGTAAATTAATCAGATATGGCAGATAAATATACAATCGGCCTCGATTACGGGACCGATTCGGTTCGTTCGCTCATAGTAAATGTGGCAACTGGTGAGGAAGTAGCAAGTGCGGTTTTTGAGTATCCACGCTGGAAAAAGGGCTTTTACTGTGATCCTTTTAAAAACCAGTTCAGGCAACACCCGAAGGACTACCTCGAAGGACTTGAACATACTATTACTGAAGCCCTGAAACAGGCTCCCGCCGGTGCAGCTGAAAATGTGGTCGGAATTTCGGTCGATACTACCGGCTCAACCCCGGTGGCTGTCGATGAACGGGGAACACCCCTGTCGCTAACTGGGGGTTTTGAGGAAAACCCAAATGCAATGTTTGTGTTATGGAAAGACCATACCGCAGTGAAAGAAGCTGATGAAATTAATGAACTTGCAGGTAAATGGGAGGAAGATTTCACAAAATTTGAAGGCGGCATTTATTCTTCCGAATGGTTCTGGGCAAAAATATTGCATGTAATCCGTGAAGATATTGCTGTTTTCAGATCGGCATATTCATGGGTCGAGCATTGCGACTGGATCCCCGGAATGCTGACAGGCAATACGCATCCTAAAACTATAAAGCGCAGCCGTTGTGCAGCCGGACATAAGGCTATGTGGCACGAGTCATTTGGCGGGCTTCCTTCCGAAGAATTTCTCACAGCACTCGATCCGATGCTTTCTGGCCTGAGGGATAGGCTTTATAAAGAAACCTATACCTGCGAGGTGTCTGCCGGCAAGTTAACCCCTGAATGGGCGAAACGGCTTGGACTGTCAACTGATGTCGTGGTTGGGGTAGGGGCCTTCGATGCTCACCTGGGTGCATTGGGGGCCGAAATTCAGCCTTATTACCTTTCGAAAGTGATGGGAACCTCAACCTGCGATATGCTGGTTGCGCCTTTCGATGAAGTAGGTGACAAACTTGTGAAAGGAATCTGCGGACAGGTTGATGGTTCAATCTTACCGGGAATGCTTGGCCTTGAAGCCGGGCAATCGGCGTTTGGCGATATTTACGCATGGTTTAAGCGTCTGATTGAATGGCCGCTCGATGCCATTTTGTCTGAATCTGATTTGGTTGACAAAATCACCAAACAAAAGCTGATAGAAGAAACCAAAGGTAAAATTATTGCCAGGTTAAGTGATGAAGCTGCCAGGATACCACTGGAAGAAAGTGGCATTGTAGCCCTCGACTGGATGAATGGCCGACGTACACCCGATGCCAACCAGAACCTGAAAGGGGCAATTATGGGACTTACCCTTGGGTCTGACGCTCCAAGAATTTTCAGGGCATTGGTTGAGGCTACCGCCTTTGGTTCGCGGGCAATTAATGACCGGTTTACCGAAGAAGGCGTCCGCATCGACGGGGTAATTGCCCTGGGCGGTGTAGCCAAAAAATCGCCTTTTGTAATGCAGATTGTTGCCGATGTGCTGAATATGCCCATTAAAGTGGCCCGTTCAGAACAAGCCTGTGCGTTGGGTTCTGCAATGGCTGCCGCAGTAGCTGCCGGCATTTATGCCACAGCCGGTGAGGCTCAACAGAAAATGGGGGGCGGTATTGAAACCGAATACCATCCTATCCCTGAAAATGTGGAGAAATACAAAGCACTTTACGAACAATACCGAAAGCTGGGAAATTTTTTTGAGTTTGGATAAAAAACAATGAAGGGTGGTATGTAAACCACCCTTTATTGTTTTTAGTATTTTACCAGCCTCACATCCTTCAATATATATATCAACCTTTCAAAATTATCGGGGTTAAGTTGCAGGGTTCCTTTGACCTCAATATAGTTGTCGGTTCTCAGGCGTTTAAAGATGCGTAAATCATCGGGGTGTGGTTCTATTTCCACCACCGATTCGATTCCTGCAACTCCACAAAAAAAACAGGTAGCCATTGGATTTGACGATAATACAAACAGATTGCCGGTGAGGTCGGCGGCCAGGAAAAACCCTTTTAAAGTTATCTCTTTACCATCGAGTTCCTGTACAATCTCCCCAAATCGTGCGCGGGTAATGTAGGCTCCGTGTTTTACCGACCAGGTATAACGCACCTTCACATCATTCAGCATGAGCTTCCAGTTGTCGTCCGATGAGTTTGTCTGACCCATCGACGGAACAAACACAAAAAGCAATGCCCAAACCGAAAATATTATTATCACTATCTTTTTCAACCTTTATTCAGGATATGGTGGATATCGCTACGGTATGCCCTGATTGCCGGCCATATTGATGCCAGAAATCCGGCCGAAACCGAAAAAATGAACAAAACAAGGTCTGTTTGTTGAAGAACGGAAAAACTTCCTGAGAATTGGATAACATCACGGATAAAAAAGACAAATACCATCTTTGATATTAAAATTCCCAGCGCCCAGCCTGATAGCGCAACCCATAATCCTTGAAGGATCAGGAGCAGCATTACCTTAAATTTTCCGGTTCCTAATGCCCTGATCAAGGCAATTTCACTGATGCTCTGGTTCAACATACTGGTTAGTTGGATGAGCAGGTTAATTGCCGAAACAAAAATAATTACCCAGGCCAGCCATTGCAGGGCTTTTATGGCAGTGCCCACCAGTGAAAAAAGCCGGTGGGTTTCAAATGCAGGGGATGCTGCCTGCATAGTGGAATTGTCGTTGATGAAACGTGGCAATTGAATGGCGGCCCTTGGTGTGCTGTAAAATACCAGCAATGCTGTTATCTGAGCAGTGGGATCGGCAAGTTGCTCTTTTGTCTGTCCCGATCGTTCCCTGAACAGAGCCATTTCATCTGCTGAAATATCTTCCCGGGCATCCATTTTCTCAACCAGCGCCCGCCACTCTTCCCCTTCGTGTGTGTGATCGCAGTTTTCACCGTGTATATGATTTTTATCGCCATGATCACAATCCTCACCATGCTGATGATTGTCCTGGCTGGAATTTTCCGGATCGGTATCATCAGGGTGAAAATGGTTGCTGTGAATATGCCAGTAGGTATCAACTGTTGTCAGGATTAACCGGTCGAGGACGGTTCCAGAAGGCTGTAAAATACCTTTTACTGTGTAAATATCTTCGTCGTGGTGGTGCCCATGATCGGTGAACCCATGTCGTCCGGTAAACTGATCTCCCGGCGATAGCCCGGTGGCTGAAGCAACTTCGGCTCCCACCACTGCTTCGAAAGCCTGCTTAAACCACGAACCTGTATTAAGTGAAGCGTTATACAATCCGCCATACTCTGTTGTAGTCCCAACAATCCGGAATCCCCTGTAATTGTCGCCGAGGGCAATGGGAATGGTTTTTTCAACCATGGGGTTACGCCCAATCTGGTTCGCCTCATTAAGGCTTATATTTCCGGTTGGCGTATCAATGTGGAATACTGTTGACATTATAAGCTGCAAAGGGCTGCCTTTCGCACCAACAACCAGGTCGATTGAAGCAAGGTTCCTGCTAAACTGTTCTTTTAAAAGCTTTTCGGTACTTATTACAAGGGATATCATTCCAATACCTATAGCAAAAAGTAAAACGGTGACCGCTGGGTTGAGTGGTTGAGAAATTAATTTTGACAAACTTAACCTGAATATATTCATACCACAGCATTATAGTTGTACAACTTTGTCGAAATGTTTTTTCAGCCGTGTATCGTGCGTGGCCACCAACAGAATGGTTTCATGCTTCAGGCTTGCAGTAGTGATAAGGGATACAAACCGTTCGCAATTTTGATCGTCAAGGCTCGATGTTGGTTCATCGGCCAACAGAAGCATTGGTCTGTTTACCAATGAACGGGCCAGCGAAAATCTCTGAAGTTCGCCCTGGCTTAATTCTGAAGGGGATTTTTGGGCCAGATGGGCTATTTCAAGCTCATCCAACAGGCTGTAAATGAATTTTTTATCCACATCCAATCCTGGTAGGTTTTGTGCCAGCATAAGATTGTCTTTCATTGATACTGACTGAATAAAAAAATGTTTCTGGAAAATCAAACCTATGTTTTTGCCCCTGAACCGGTCTCTTCCCGGCTGACTAAGCTGTTGAATATCTGTACCGTTTAAAAATACAGTGCCAGAGTCGGCTTTCAATATTCCAGCAACCAGATGAAGTAAGGTGGTTTTTCCACTTCCAGAGTTTCCGGTAAGCACCACCTGTTCACCTTTGGAAAAAAGCAATCCGGGGAACCTGAATACAGTTCCTTTATTGTAGCTGAATTGCAGATTATTGATTTGGAGCATTTTTATCAATGAACATGATTGCAGTCGGGTCCATGCACATGACCGGCATGGCTATGGTCGCCCATGACAAAATACATTAAAAGCAGCCCGGCAATAATCATGATGAGTTGAATTAAGGAGTTCAGTTTCGAACGTTCTTTGTTTAATTCGGGCATCAGGTCGGTGCCGGCCAGGTAAATGAATCCCCCGGCAGCTACCGGAAGCACATAGTGTGAAAGCGATTCGAACGAAGTTCCGAGCAAAAGTGTAATGATGTTGCCCAACACGGCAGCCAATGCTGCATATAAATTAAGCCAAAGTGCCCTTTTTGCCGTAAACCCGGCATGGATTAAAATGCCAAAGTCGCTGATTTCCTGAGGGATTTCATGTAAAACTACAGCAAGGGTAGTGGCAATCCCAATTTCGGGGCTGGCCATCCAGCCGGCAGCAATTAATATCCCATCGGTGAAATTGTGCATACCATCGGCAAATAAACTGATGTAGCCATACGATTTCGGATGGTGGTGAGTATCCACTATCTTATGGTTATGATGCCAGTGAAGGAATTTTTCCATAACAAAAAACAGAAGTATTCCGGCCATTATGAGTACTGCAATGAGTGAATTGCTTTCGAAAACCTCATACGACTCGGGCAACAGGTGAAAAAACACATTCCCAAGTAATGCCCCCACTGCAAAACTTACCAGTACGAAAACAATTTTCTGTAACCTGGCAGTTTTCATAGCCAGGAAAAAAATTCCCGTAATGGAGATTATACTGACAATCAGGGTGCTTGTTATTGAACCGATCCAAATGTTGGTCATTTTATTTTTGTTTTTATTTGTTACACTATTTTTCGCTGCAAGTGTTGCAGGTACCTTTTACTATTATTTCGGTTTCGGCGGCTTTAAATCCACGGGGTAAATTTATATCCATTGAAGAGGATTCTTCGATACACACAAGTTTTTCACATTCTTTGCAATAAAAATGAACATGATCGTTTTCAATCTCCGAATCTGGATTTAATGCATATTTAATTAGTTGGTTATCAATAATTATTTTGTGAATAATATGGTTTTCGAGCAATGTTTTAAAGGTTCGGTAAAATGTGGTTCGGTCGTGCCGGTTGTCGAGTTTTTCCTTAATCTCATTTTCGGTGAGGGCTTCGCCCGATTGACCTAAAATATCGAGAATGCCCTGCCTGCATCCTGTTTTACGCAGGTTGTGGCTCTGAAGAAGCTCATTGGCGGGACCGTTACTCATGGCTAATATTTTTTCTGTTTAAACAAATTTTTTGCAACTATGTTGCAAAAATAAAATAAATTTCGAAATGCAATATTGTTGCAAAAACTGGCAAAACAGTCTTTTAATAATTCTTCTTTTACAAACCATACATTAAGTTTTATTTTCTGCGAATTACCCATTTCGGAAAGGAATGTATCAATGCTTCAATTGTTACACCCTGATAAAAGGATATTCAATACCAGGTAATAGGATAATATGTATGCAAGCAAACCGGTCAAGTATCCCACTGACCAACTGTGAAAGTAATACATCGGACCTGGCTTTGAAAATGTTTGAGATTAAGTGAAAGTTTTAGTGATTTCCAATTGCAAAGGATAGATTTACTCCATGCAGTTTCTTCCCCACCCGGTAATTAAATGAAAATACAAAAACACCTGTAATGTGATTTGTATTGAATACAGTAATGCAGGAGGCTTTTTTTATTGAGTTTGGACAAAGTGGCAATCCCCTGTGATACAAAGACTTGAAAACCCGGTATTGGAAGAATTCCAATGAATGGGCCAAGGGTAAATCCTTTTGCAATAACTTTGGGTTCATTCTTCAGGGCAAATAAATCCTTTAGTGATTTTAACCGGTTTTTAATAGTCATTTCAGCTGAATTATATGGTGAATGAATGGTTGGCTTCCTTGCTTTATGCCATCTGTTAATGCTGTTACGGCAGAGAACTCATTTAGCCTGACAAAGGAATTGAATAATTTATTCTGAATTATCGGATCCCTCATTTATGCGTTGTATTCTTGATTTTGAGAATGATATAACGGAAAATCTCACCTCAGTGGTTGAGTTGCCAAAGGTTATTCATTCCCAATTCCCAAAATAGAGTTGTTGCCGGTTTACATATTTTATGGGTTTAATAATATCTGGGATGGCAGAAAGCAGAATGATAACCTTTTCATTTTCCCGGATCATTTCATTTTTTACTATCAAATCCTGTTGCGATATAGGATAGGGAATATCATATACGGTATGTGTAATCCAGGTCGATGCATCCTGTTGAAACATATTCAGGCTTCGTACCCCATCGTTTCATGAAAGCATTTTTTCGGGATTCATCAGGCAAACCTGTACACCACTGAAATCAGGATCTACTACAAAATTAGCTGCTATCTCCCTGGTTTTAACTTTGTTTCCAAATATCAACCATCGGCTGCTGATTTTAACCCCTTTTCCTCCCTGATTGTTTCCCATCGGGAAAATGTTGCCAGTTTTGTCACCTGCCTGATGTCATCCATCGTACTCCATGATATTTGTTGGTGCTGGGCGTTTAATATGCCTGAGCCAAGAATACCCATTATAGCCTGAGGCTACGAAAATCAATTTTTCCAATAGATTATTCAACATTATTCATTAGTCTTCTTGAAAGCAACCTCCTTTGAAAGAAATTGGAAAATATCAGTTAAGATGCTGATTATGAATATTCTTGTATTTACTACGTTTATAAAGGATTGTTATAATTTATCGAATATATGTGTCTCACTCATATCTCCCCAGTCAGACGATGCAGCACTTACCATGGATAAACTGGTGCCATCAATTTTCAGTGTTTCGGTAATATTTATCTCACCTCCGTCCTGCATCGGAAATTTAGTTTTGATTACAATCGATTTTTTATCTTCAGCCCAGTTAACTACCGATTTTTTCTTTGATCCCTGAAAGCCCTCATTTATGCATTCTGCGCCATCAAGGGTAAATTTATCGGTAATCGTCATGCTCTGCCCCTGGAATTCCAAAATACGTTCAAGCGAAAGGTTGTTGCCTGATTGTATAATATTTACCTGCTTAGGTGCCATACTGAATTCGGCGTTTAATTTACTTTTTGATGGATTTAGTTTCCAATTCCCGCTAAAATTGATATTTTGTGCATTTACTGGAAGGATTGCAAACGAAAAGGCAATAAAAACTAAAATGCTGGTAATTGTTTTAAAATACGATGGTTTCATTTTTGAAATATTTTGAAGTTGATAATTAATTGTCTGAGCCTAAAAAATCACTTGTCGGTTAAAATGTCTTATTCATTCCTTATCAAAGATGAAAACCTCATAAAGCTCCCCCATTCCCGACGATGCCAGTGATTTTACCGTTAAGTTGTTCCCATCGAACAATAAGGTTTCGGTAACCTCAACTTCACCAAATTCATCGGTTTTAATTTTGGTTTTAATAACCAAAGAGTTTTTATCCTCGTTCCAGTTTACCACTGATATCCGGTTGGTCCCACCCATTCCTTCGTTTAGGCACTCCTGTCCGTCGAGGGTAAATTTGTCGGTATAATTCAGGCTTTGCCCCATATACTCTGCAAAGCGTTCCATCATCAGTGAATTGCCTTCATGTTGAATGTTCAATTTTTTGGGTGCAAGACTGAAATCATGGCTTAGTGAACTTTTTGTGGAATTGAGTTTCCATTTGCCCGAAAAATCAATTGACTGGGTAAACCCCTGAATGGAAAGAAATAGAAAAATCATTGCAATACCTGCATTTGTCAATAATTTTGATTTCACTTGTTTCATAACTCTAAAGTTTTAATGGTTATAAAAATACTTTCAATAGGTATTTCTTTTAAAGGTGAAAATTACAATTTTACTGCAAATATTATGAATATTTTTGCGAATGAATATGATTTTTTTTCCTTTTGACAAGGTTATATCTGCGACACTTCAAGCCCAGAATAAGAAATATGAAGCAAATTGAATGTTTCATCCGTATAAATTGTCTTGTTTTTTAATGGTCACATGAAATTTCCATGAGAAATGTTATTCCTGCCCGTATGTTCAGGCGGACATAATGGTTTGTGTTTCTGAAATCATGGAAATTTCATGCATACAAAAATGTTTTATGATTTTTTTTACTGATAATCAGTTATTTTCTCATCACAAAACGGATCAATGTCTGTTTTTATTCTTAACTTTAATGTAAAAATCAGCATCTGTTTTTTCGATCAATGGAAAGCTCATTTTTAAACAAACTCACTGAAATTGTTCACAACAATTTGAGCAACGATCGGTTTGGAGTTACCGAACTTGTTAAGGAAATGGGCATGAGTCGTTCGTTAATTTACCGGCATCTTAAAAAGCTTACCAATAAATCCATCAGTCAATTTTTAAGGAATACACGCCTCGAAAAGGCTATGGAGATGCTTCTAAACACCGACGAACCTGCTTCGGAAATTGCTTTCAGGGTTGGTTTTAGCAGCCCAGCCTATTTTAATCACTGCTTTCATGAGCATTACGGATTTCCACCGGGAGAGGTAAGAAAAAGGGCACTTCATTTAAATGGAACAGAAACAACCACATCGATTCCTGAGCCTAAGGCTGAACAAAGTTCCCTGTCCGAAACCACTTATGGAAAGTGGAAAAGAAACAAAAAAAAACTGTCGGGTTACATTTTTGCATTTGTAGTTTTATTATCATTTGTTTCTTTTTTAGTTTATCTAGTGTATTTTGTAGCACTGAACAATAAATGGGCCAAGGCTGAAAAATCTATCATTGTACTTCCTTTTAAAAATCTGAGCGACGATCCTGTGAATGAATATTTTGCCGATGGAATAAGGGAAGACATCCTTAATAATTTATATTGGATAACCTCTTTAAGGATAGTTTCAAATACAACGGCTGAGAATTTCCGTGAATATAAGCTTACTGCCCATGAAATTGCGCATCAAATAAATGTGAATTACGTTTTGGAAGGAAGTGTCCGCAGGTATAGCAACAATGTGAGAATAAACATACAACTTATTGATGCAAAGAGCGATGAACATTTATGGTCCGACAGTTTTGACCGCGATTTGAGCGATATCATTCATGTTCAGAACGAGATTGCCTGCAGGTTGCCAATAAACTTAAAACGGTTCTTCCTGACGATGAAATCAGGCAGATAGAAAAAATATCCACTCACAATCCAAAAGCTTACGACTACTATTTGCAGGCCCGGTTTTTACTTCACCAGGCAAACAGCCCGCAACGGTCGGGTTTTAATCCTTCCGGGGTTATAAATTCTGTTGATTATTACAAAAAAGCCATTGAAGAAGATCCCAGTTTTGCTCAAGCTTACGCTGGGCTTGCCAATGCCACTACACAGCTCACAGCCTGGGGTATTGCACGCGATACCGGAATGGTAAATAAGGTTTATCAAATTTGTCAGAAAGCTATCGGGCTTGATCCTGAATGTGCGGAAGCACATGCAGTATTAGGTTTAAACTTTTGGTTCCGGCGCGATTTTAAAAAATCGGGAGAGTATTACAGGAAGTCTATTGAATTGAATCCAAATTTTGCAACAGCGCGGCAATGGTACGCTCAATATCTGATGATTACAGGACCCATAAGTGAAGCCCGTAAACAGGTGAACAAAGCGACAGAACTGGAACCTTTCTTCTGGGTAGTTAAAAACCTCGATTCGTGGATGGCTTATTTTGAGAAAGATTACAAAAGGTCACTGGATGTTTGCCAGGTTGCACACGATTTGAACCCGGTTTATTCTGATAATATGTGGTTGTTTTTTCTGAATTATGTAAAACTCGGTCAGGGGGAAAAAGCACGTGATCAGCTTAAAAAAATAGCAAAACAGTATTCAATGTCTGACGATTATGCTGCTGAATTTGATGAAGCCTATGCCAATGGAAAGATCGAAGGTCTGTTAAACTGTATGGTCCACATCAATAAATACAACCCTGTCGGGATAGAAGGATTGAATGGAAACCCGTTTTACATTGCCTGGTGGAATGCCATTTCAGGAAATAAACAGGAGGCGCTTTACTGGCTTGAACAAACCCTTACATATAAATTCCCGCCTTACCACTACTTAAATTTAATTCTCAATCATCCCGATTTTGAAATTCTCCGTGATGATCCCCGGTTTACTGACGTTGCAAAAAAGATAGGGCTTAATGCCTATCTGAACTGATAAACTTCACAAATATTTTTCTGAAGTATTATATCGAAATTTTGTTGAAAGCAACATACTTGAAAGAATTGGCAAAAAATTGAAAGTTTTTGCCACAGTGTTGCTTTGCACTGCCTGCTTTAACGCCCTACATTTATATCGTTTAATTATTAAATGATCGGATGCCAGCCCGACTGAATCGTTCTGGCGGGGAATCCCCATGAGAAATGTTATTCCTGCCCGTATGTTCAGGCGGGCATAACGGTTTATGTTCCTGAAATCATTGAAATTTCATGAATTCATTAGAGTTATTTTACATATGTTAAACTTAAAAAATCAGTATCATGAAAAGCTTCATTAAACAATTTATTCTTATCGCACTGTTTATTGCCTGTGCAATGGTCATCTGCTCGTGCAGCGATCTGGATGATGAATATGTTGTGATAAACGCTTCAAACAACATTATTACCCCACAAGGAGGAGTGCTTCATGCTTTAAACGGAAACGTGATAATTTCATTTCCTGAGGGAGCAGTTTATGGTCGGGTCAGTTTTGATGTCAATACTTGTTTTGATGAACAGGAACAAGGTTACAAGGTTCGGCCAATTAGGATTGATCCGGTAATGGTATTTAACACGCCGGTCAATGTAACGCTCAGATATGATGAAATTCTCGCTATTGCTCCGGATAAAATAGCGCAGGACCTTTGCCTGAAAGCATCACATTGGAAATCTGGAATCGATTTTTTTCTTCATAAACCATGCACATCTTGTGATTGTTTGATTGATTTTGAGGCAAAAACGATCAGTTTCTGGATATGCGGTTCAGGGATCATAACTATTGAACAGAATGATGAGTAATTACCACCTGGTCAATATTTGCCTGCCACACTGAATGTATATTAAAAGGATGTAATAGTTTGCTTAAATGATTCAATTATTTTGGTTTCAGTCTTATATGTAAAACACCAAAAACCGTTCTTCCTGAACCCTGAACCCTATTGATCAAACCACGGGTTCTGTTGAGTGTCGGAGGTTTTTCCCTCCATTCACTGTTTTAAGCGGTAATATGGTTAAACCTGGATGGAGGGTTTTTTATTGTATTGACACTACTTATTTGTCTTACAATCCTCAATTAACCCTTCTGTAATCCAGTTTGCAATTGCCTGGCGGTTGTCGGGGTTGATAATGCGCTGCTGATCGCGGGCATGATGGATGTTTCCCAGTTCGATATAAACCGAAACCGGTATCGAATTGCGCACCACATATAGGTTCCTGTCCGAAACCGTCCCCCTGTATCCACGGTTGGGCTGGTGGCGTCGGTATTTCTCTTCAAAAGTCTTTTTAAGGATATTTGCGGCCCTTGCACCGGTTTTGCTCCGGGCATCGTGGTAAAAAAATACATCGATATTCTGTCCTATACTTCGGGCATCCACATGAATGGAAATCATCCGGTGAAATCCGCCCTGGTTTTGGTTATACAGTTTATTAATGGCTTTGGTGCGCTGTTTTAGCCGTTGTACATGGTTGAGCGGAATAGCAAGGTTAGGGTAGCAAACCTCATCTTTGTCGGGTTTCAGGAATTGTATATCGCGGATCCCATCATTTGGGTCGATAACTATAAAATGAACCGTGGCCCCGTGTTCAATCAGGTTACGCCCTAGTCTCAGCACAACATCATAAGCATACTCATCTTCACACAGGGTTTGGTTCTGGTATTTACCGATTGCACCGGGATCGGGGCCTCCGTGTCCTGATTTCAGGTAGTAGGTAGCTCCCTTTAGTTGCTGGCTTTTTATGGTTATATTCTGATATTTGGGTCCGAAGATTTTATAGACCATCGATCGTGGGTCACCCATAATTACCGGTTGGCTGCCAGATACAGGGAGCTTATATTTGCGACCGGCTATCAACGAATTGTTAGGTCCCAACCGGCTTTTGTTCAATTCAATAAAGGTATGGAAATCCGAAGGCTGAAATCCGTGCCGTTTAAGCAGGCTATATATCCCATCGCCTTGCTGGGCTGTTATCTCACGGGGTTCGTTCTGCCCCTGCAACCCCAGGCTTAAAAACAAAATAATCTGAAAAAATATCAATTTATTCATGGAAAATTGCCGGAAATTTGAACAAAAAATCAATCTTTGAACTCTTTAAACGGGAACATTTGGCGTTAAATATAACGTTTTGTTACATCAGAAATTGAAAAGTATGAAGCTATCTATCAAATACAGGTTGTTGATAACGGCACTTTTTGCACTTATACTTGCCTGTAAACCGGCCTACAATGTGGTTGAAAGCACCTTTTACAACCAGGTTATTACTTTTGAAAACACCGATATTGACAGCTCCTTTGTGAAGAAATACCTGCCTTTCAAAGAAAAACTCGATTCCGAAATGGATGAAGTGATCGGGTATTCAAAAAGTGACCTGGTAAAAAATAAACCGGAAAGCAAGATGACCAATTTCCTTGCCGACCTGTTGCTCGGGGAAAGTTCACTGATCCTAAAAAAATCGGGTTCTGAAATTGTTCCCCACATTTCGTTTCTGAATTATGGTGGAATCCGTACCGGAATTTCACAGGGCGACGTTACCGTTAGGGAAATTTTTGAGGTGATGCCTTTCGAAAATGAGTTGGTGATTTTGAGGCTTCAGGGAAGTGAGGTGCAGCAGTTCCTCGACCTGATTGCTTCGCGCGGAGGCGATAGCCTGAGCGGCGTCCGTTTCAGGATAAAAGAGAATAAGGCTACTTCTATTACCGTGGGTGGAGAACCCCTTTCGCCCGGTAAGTTTTACTGGCTCGCTACCAGCGATTATGTTGCCGATGGCGGCGACAGTTATGCCATGCTGCAGAATCACAGCCAGCGGATCGATACCGGCGAAAAGATCAGGGATGTGATTATACAACATGTGAAAAGGATACAGGCCGGCGGACAAATTATTGACCCTGTAACCGATGGGAGGATTATCAATGAATAGACGGATTTTCATCAAGAACATTCTGGCAGGCTCGGCAGGTTTAACCCTGGGAGCGGCTCCCCTGGCTTCATTTGCCAGCCGCGACCTGGTTAGGCTTACCCTTTTGCACACCAATGACCTGCATTCGCAAATCGAGCCTTTCGACGAAAACCATCCCCGGTTTGCAGGTAGGGCGGGTTTTGCACGGATTGCACAGTATGCCCGTAACTGCCGTCAGGAAAACCCCAATCTTTTAATTCTCGATGCCGGCGATTTCTTCCAGGGAACACCCTATTTTAATTTTTTTGGGGGTGATTTAATCCTGAAACTGATGACCGAAATTGGATACGATGCCGGTACAGTTGGGAACCATGAATTTGACAATGGTCTCGAAGGGCTTCACAATCCTCTGAAAAGCGCCGGATTCCCGCTGATCAATTCAAACTACAGCTTTGAGGGGACCATTCTGGAAAAGAAATTTCCCCGGTATAAAATTTTCAATAAAAAAGGTGTTAAGGTCGGGATATATGGCCTTGGTATCGAACTGAAGGGGTTGGTCAATTCAAAACAATATGGGGGTGTTCGGTACAACGACCCTGTTCCTGCGGCACTTGAAATGGAAAAATTCCTGGCGCTCGACCAGAAATGTGATTTTGTAGTTTGCATTTCCCATCTTGGATTACGTTACCAGGATAATAAAATCAGCGATGTGGCGCTGGCTGCCCTAACTTCGCATACCGATGTGATCATTGGTGGGCATACCCACAGTTTTCTTGAAGAGCCCTTACAATTAAAAAACAGCCAAGGAAATATGGTGGTTGTCAATCAGGCGCATTTCGGGGGATTGGTGGTGGGCCGGCTCGATTTTGTTTTTGAACGAAGCCGGAGAACATCAAAAAATATAGTATTGTATAACAACCAGATATTATGAACCGTAAAATCAGGCTGTTGTTGTCAGTCGCGGCGGGCGTTCTCCTGAGCCTGCCCTGGCTCGGGTTTCCCGGTTGGTTATTGTTTATAGCCTTTCTTCCATTACTTGCACTCGATCATTTTTTCTTTCTCGAAAAAGGCCGTTATAAAAGTGTTTCATTCTGGAGCCATACCTTTCTTTCTTTTATTATCTGGAATGGGTTAACAACCTGGTGGATTGTGCATGCAACAGCCGTGGGCGCCATGCTTGCCATAGTTGCCAACTCGCTCCTGATGTCGGCAACCCTTTGGCTGGCCCACCTCATCAGGCGTAATTCTGTCGGCGCTATGGGATATATGGGCTGGGTTGTTTTATGGTTAACTTTCGAGTTTTTTCATTTTCACTGGGATATTGAATGGCCCTGGCTTACTCTGGGAAACGGATTTGCCGGTAATGTGAAAATAATACAATGGTACGAATATACAGGAGTTTTGGGCGGTAGCCTCTGGATTTTGCTGGCAAATATTCTGTTGTTTATAATTCTTAAGGAATACGCCGGGGGCCGCAATTTCAGGACAGTGAAGAGAAAAGTTACATTTGTTTCGTTCCTGGTGCTGCTTCCGGTAATAGTTTCCTTGTATATCTATCTGAAATACAATGAACAAGGCGATAACCGTAAGGTTCTTATTGTTCAGCCCAATATTGATCCTTACTCCGAAACCTTCGACAACGGCGCTGTTAACGATAAGCTGATGAAATTTATCCGGCTTGCCGAATCGGCGCTTACCCCGGATATAGATTATATCATTGGCCCTGAAACGGTTTTCGAACAACGATGGGATGAAGAACGCCTGTCAACTTATCCTGCATTTGTCCGGTTGCAGGATTTTTCACTTTCCGGATCAAACACAGGGCTTATCATTGGTGCTTCAACCTACCGGATTTACTCTAATCCCAAAGAAACATCACAAACCGCAAGGGTGTCGAGGGATGGAAATTATGCCTATGATGTATTCAATACAGCCATATTTACCGATGGCACAGGCGAATATCAATTGTATCACAAATCAATCCTGGTGAGCGGTGTCGAAAAAATGCCTTTCCGGAAATATTTAAGGTTCCTCAACGAAATCATCATCGATTTGGGTGGTACAACCGGAACACTGGGAACACAACCTTATCCCACAAATTTTATGGCGCCCAACGGCGATCAGTTGGCGCCGGTCATCTGTTACGAATCGGTTTTTGGGGGTTACCTCACGCAATTTGTTAACAAAGGGGCCCGGGCTATAGTAATTATTACCAATGATGGCTGGTGGAAGAATACCCCGGGTTACAAACAACATTTTTCGTTTGCAAGGCTCCGTGCAATTGAAACCCGACGATATATAGCCAGGTCGGCAAACACCGGAATTTCTGGTGTGATCAATCAACGCGGCGATGTTATCATCCGTTCGGGGTGGTGGACCGAAGCGGTTATTAAAGCCGATATCCGGATGAGTGACCACCTTACGTTTTATGCCCGCTACGGCGACTATATCGGCCGGATTTCCATGTTTGTGTCGGGTTTGCTGGTGATGTACCTGGTGGCTGTTGTATTGAGAAAAGACAAAAAAATCCGCACTAATTCAATTGCGTAAAACCCCGATGAACAGGATTTGAGTGCCTCACTGCTCAAACTTCCAACGGTCCGAAGACTCATCCCGGGTTTAACCGGAACTACCAGGCCTGCCTTCACAGCAAAAAGCTTATCTCGGTTATTGATTACTGTTGAGTTTACCAATGTATGAATTAATGCGGACTATATCTTTTTTCTCAAAGAACTCATGTAAAACTGTTCCAAAAGTAGTTTTTATCTTTCAATTTTCCAAGAAAAAAGCCTGAGTTCCTTCAATAACTTCATGAAATTTCAGACTTTCAGGATATTAATCGTTAGAATTTTTTGTGACATTGGATTAAAACTAACATCTTGGCAGTGCATCATGCAGGGCAAGCCCTCCCGTCGATGTTTCCCTGTATTGGCTTTGAAGGTTGATCCCGGTTTCATACATGGTTTTCACCACTTCGTCGAAACTGATACGGTGCCTTCCATCGCCCATCAGGGCAAAAGTGTTATGTGCCAGCGCCCGTTGGGCTGCAAACGCATTCCGCTCAATACATGGGATCTGTACCAGTCCGGCAACAGGATCGCAGGTCAGTCCCAGATGGTGTTCGAGTCCCATTTCGGCTGAGTATTCAATCTGGTAAATGGTACCCCCCATCAATTGTGTGGCAGCGCCCGAGGCCATAGCACAGGCAGTGCCGATTTCGCCCTGGCAACCCACTTCTGCCCCCGAAATGGAGGCATTGGTTTTCACCAGGTTCCCGATAAGCCCAGCGGTGGCAAGCGCCTTAATAATGGCTTCCCTTTCAACTTTATATACCTTTCTGAAATAATAGAGGACAGCTGGCAAAACCCCGCTTGCCCCACAGGTTGGGGCAGTCACAATTTTTCCTCCCGAAGCATTCTCTTCGGCTACAGCTAAGGCATAGGCAAAAATGTTGACCCGCTTTTTAAACGGTCCCGAAAAGTTGGGGGCTTGCTGTTTAAACGAATATGCTTTTCGGGCAAGTTTCAATTCGCCCGGTAAAACACCCTCCTCGCTGAGCCCACGTTTGATGCTCTGTTGCATCACTTCCCATATCTCTTCAAGGAACTCCCATATCTGATTTCCTTCATGTTCTTCAACATATTGCCAGAATTTTATACCGTTCAGATGACAATATTCCAGAATCTGCTGCATGGTATCATGCGGATAAACCATCAACGTTTCTTTTTGTGTAAAATCATCGATAATGCTCCCACCCCCTATACTATAGGCAATCCATGGATCAGAGCCCCCGATGTTTTCTTTTATCACCTCAAATTTCATTGCATTGGGGTGCCTGGGAAGAAACTCTCCGGGTTTCCACACGATCTCACAATTTTTTCCGGTAAAAACATCCAGAATGGCTTTGTCGGTCAAATGGCCTTTGCCGGTTGCGGCCAGGCTCCCATACAGGGTTACCCTGAATGCTTGCTCATTCTGATGTTTATCAAGGTAATGCAGTGCTGCTTTGCGCGGTCCCATGGTATGGCTGCTCGAAGGCCCGTGACCGGTTTTATATATTTCCCTGATCGACTCCATATTTTGATTTTTGATGTAAAAAAACAATCTTTCTTCCTATTTTCCATTATTATCGCTATATTAATTTCTTTATTCCCAATCTTGCTGCTCGTTCATTTTTTTGCATATTTGAATCTGAAATCAATACATAAATCGATGAAGTTATTGTCGCATCTCAGTCCCAGGCCGGTTTGGGGCTATTTTTCTGAAATATTGAAGATTCCGCGACCCTCAACAAAAGAAGAAAAAATTATTCAATACCTGCTCGGCTTTGCATCGAAGCACAACCTGAAAGCCGATAAAGATGAAGTTGGCAATGTGCTGATTTCCAGACCTGCATCGTTAGGTATGGAAAATAAACCAGTGGTTGTTTTGCAGACTCACGTGGATATGGTTTGTGAAAAAAACAGCGACAAAGAGTTCGATTTTAGCCACGATCCCATCGAAGCAATAGTGGGAGAGGAGTGGGTAACCGCCAACGGAACAACCCTTGGTGCCGACGACGGTATTGGAATAGCAGCTCAGTTGGCCATACTATCCTCCGAAGATATCGCGCATGGCCCCATTGAATGCTTGTTTACCGTAAATGAAGAAACTGGTCTGACGGGGGCATTTGCCCTGAAACCCGGGTTTTTTACCGGAAAAATCCTGATCAACCTCGATTCGGAAGATGAAGGTGAAATATTTGTTGGTTGTGCCGGTGGTATCGACACTGTGGCCACATTGAGATATACAAAGGAACAGACCCCATTTGGATCGGTGGCTTTTAAAATGCGGGTAACCGGGCTTACTGGAGGCCATTCGGGCGACGATATCCATAAAGGTCTGGGAAATGCAAATAAAATACTTGCCAGGTTCCTGCGGCGCGAATACAATACCTTGCAACTTGCCCTGGCCGATTTCGACGGGGGAAACCTCCGCAATGCCATTGCACGCGAAGCAGTCGCATGGGTTGTAATTCCTGCATCGCAACGTACCCAGTTTCAGGCCGATTTCGATGAATTTGTCAAAGCCGTTAAAGTTGAATACGAAAAAACGGAACCCAATCTTGAAATATATCTTTCGCCAACCGAAACACCTTATCAGGTAATGAACTACACCTCGGCCGGAAACCTGTTGAATGCCCTGGTGGCTTGTCCCCACGGGGTGCTCGAAATGAGCACTCGGATGCCCGGAATGGTGGAGACCTCTGCAAACCTGGCTTCAGTGAAGTTTCTCCCTTTCAACGACATTGTGGTCACCACCAGTCAGAGGAGCGAAATTGAAAGCCGGAAATATATGGCGGCCGAAATGGTTTATGCAACTTTCAGGCTTGCAGGGGCTTCGGTTGTGCATTCCGATGGCTATCCGGGGTGGACACCCAACCCCGGCTCTGAGATACTCAAAGTCGCAGTGGAGTCATACCGTCGCCTTTTCAAAACCGAACCAATCGTCAGGTCGATACATGCCGGACTCGAATGTGGTTTATTCCACCAGAAATATCCCGGACTGGATATGATATCCATCGGGCCTACCATTAAAGGTGCCCATTCTCCCGCCGAAAGGCTCAATATAGAATCCACACAGAAATTCTGGGACCACCTCGTTGATATTTTACAAAATATATAATTTTAATTTCTGACTTACGATTTGCGTATTGTGGATGACATCAATTTTATATTGTTATTTCAATATTGTCCGGCTGAAAAGTAATTTTAAAAATGGGATTCTTCTCCGTCAGCCGACGGGTCAGAATATCAATAAGATAACCGGACAGTAAGGGCCACAATCCGTAAATTCAAAAATAAACCTTTTGCTGGTAATGCAATCAAATGTGGGTTAATGCAAAAGAAAAATCATGAAATATGAATGAAAATACCATTTATAATATTGGTTTCTTAGGGGCCGGAGGGATAGCCAGGGCACATGCATACGCTTTGCAGGCTTTAAAATTCTATTATGCCAAAGCTCCCTCGGTTAAATTTGTGTCGGTATGTTCGGTAAGGGCCGAAAGCAGGGAATCATTTGCAAAACAATTCGGATTTAAATATCCGGAGAATTTTGATCAATTTGTAGCAAATAAGGAGATTGATTCGGTTTTTATTTTAGGGCCGAACAATACCCACTTTGAACATTTCAGGGCAGCAATTGAAATGCCCGGGGTAAAAAGGATTTATCTGGAAAAACCAGTGTGTTCGGATGAAAGTGAAGAGAATGAAATGCTTGCGTTGCTGAATAGCAGCGGGAAACAAATCCAGGCAGGTTTCCAATACCTGCAAACCCCGGCCGTACGTGAAGCGTTGCAGTTCTGGAAATCAGGACTGTTGGGCAAACCCCTTCATTTCGACCTGAAATATTATCATGGCGATTACCTTCAGAAAAGTTATCGCGAAAAGCGCAAAACCCGTTTAACCCCTGCACCCGATGGGGGAGCAATGGCCGATCTGGGATCGCATGGCTTCAGCCTCCTGACGGCTTTCCTGGGGAATGGACTTCGAATGGTAAGCGCAGTTCAGGCTGGCAGCTTCAGCGATGTTCCCGAAGGTTCGGACCTGTTCAGTTCGGTTTCGCTGGTTGACCCGCAAAGCGGTGCTGCAGGCCACATGTCGGCAAGCCGGATCAGTTCCGGGACGGGCGACCTGGTGCACCTCGAAATATATGCCGAAAAAGGGATGCTGCGCTACTCTTCACATAATTCCGATTCTTTTATGTATTACCTTGAAGAAACCGGAAAATGGACAACACAGCCTGTAGGAAGCAATTATGCTGGGATAACCGCATTTCCGTCGGGGCACGTACCTGCAGGTTGGCTCCGTTCAATGGTGCATGCGCATTATCTCTTCCTGGGTGGCCACGACGCCAATGCATTTGTTCCTGACCTCGGTCATGGCCTCGAGGTTCAGCGCCTGGTCAGGGAAACAGCACACCATCTTGAAAAATACCGAAAAATTACCCATACTTTATGAAAAAAAGAAACAGCGGAATCCTGCTTCATATCACATCCCTTCCCGGCGTAGAAGGAATTGGCACATTGGGCAAACATGCTTTCTCGTTTGTCGATTTCCTGGCTGAAACCCGGCAGTCTGCCTGGCAGATATTACCTCTCGGGCCGGTTGGCTTCGGGAATTCACCCTATCTCTGTTATTCCGCATTTGCTGGGAACCCATTGATGATAGACCTGTTTTTGCTGCGGGAAGATGGCTTGCTGACCGAAAATGACCTTGCATCCATTCCTCGCTTCGATATCAGGCAGGTAGAATTCGGAAGGGTTGAACGATGGAAATCTTCGCTACTCCGTAAGGCTGTTGATGCTTTTTTAAAGGGAATCGGAAACTCAGGTCAGGGCAATTTCGGTAAATTTCTGGATGAACATGGCTGGTGGCTGAACGATTATGCCCTGTTTATGGCGGCAAAATCGTTTTTCGGTGACATTACCTGGCAAAACTGGCCCGATGATTTGAAATTCAGGTATCCTGATGCCATAAAAAAGTATAGCGGGAAACTTTCACGGGAAATCGAATACCATAAAATCCTGCAATTCTTCTTTTTTACCCAGTGGTTTAAGCTGAAAGAATATGCACAGAATAAAGGGATAACCATTGTTGGCGATATGCCCCTTTATGTCGGGGGCGATAGTGTGGATGTATGGGCCAATACGGCCATTTTTAACCTTGATGAAAGCTTGCATCCAACGCATGTGGGAGGGGTACCTCCCGATTATTTCAGCGAAACAGGCCAATTATGGGGCAATCCTGTTTATAACTGGAAAAAGCTTAAAGAACAGGATTACCATTGGTGGCTGGCTCGCATTCATTTCACGTTGAAGATGTTCCATTGTGTAAGGATTGACCATTTCAGGGGCCTCGAATCCTACTGGTCGGTACCGGCCGGGGAAGAAACCGCCATTCATGGGAAGTGGGAACCTGCATTGGGTTTTGAAATGCTCAGTAAGCTGAAAAACCAGATAGGTGATTTGCGCCTGATTGCCGAAGACCTGGGAGTGATTACCCCCGAAGTAGAACAGTTGAGGCAATCCTTCGGCCTGCCAGGAATGAAAGTATTGCAGTTTGCCTTCTCATCCGGTACTTCAAACCAACACCTTCCGCATAATTACGATACCAATTGCCTGGTTTACACAGGAACACACGACAACGACACCACATGGGCATGGCTTCATGCAATGCCTAAAGAGGAAAAAAAGATAGTTTTGCGCTGGTTGCAGTTGTATGGCCGGAAGCCGGTCTGGTCGTTTATCGAAATGGCCTGGTCGTCGGTGGCAAGGACTGCCATGGTGCCCCTCCAGGACTTGTTGGAGCTTGGTGCCGAATCGAGGATGAATATTCCGGGATTTGCTGAAGGAAACTGGGGCTGGCGTTTCAGGTGGAACCAGGTACGTGGCAGGCACCGCCGTTTTCTTATAGAAGTTACCGAAAGGTACAACAGGTTACCCTGAAATTCAGCAGCATTGCAATACGGCATCGAGGAAACTTTCCGGTTGTTCGGTATGTAGCCAGTGGCCGGCATCTGGAATTTCCACCACATTTGCATCGGCATACACTCGTTTGATCAGTGAAATGTCATCCTCTTTAATATATGGCGACTTCATACCCCGGATAAATATTACAGGATAATTGCCAATGGGAATCCGATCTTCAAAACGCTTATAATTTCCCCCTTCAACTATCTCTTCAAGGTTATCGTATAACGCTTCCACATTCAACTGCCATTTTAGTCTTTGGTGCGCTTTGTCAGTGGTTACATTTTTCAGCAGGAACTTCACTACCTGACGGTTGTCGATTTTTTCAGCAAGGGCATCTTCAACCTGGCTCCGGGTTTTTATATGGGCGAAATTAACCCCCATCATAGCCAGCAGTACCGACCGGTGAAAATGGTACTGGCTTTCGTCTTCGAGCGCCTGGTAATCTTTGGGGGCAATATCCACCACAATCAGTTTGCTGATTTTTTCAGGATATTCGGCTGCAAACAACATGGCTGTTTTTCCTCCCATACTGTGTCCCATTAATACGGTTTTACCAATTTTTTGTTCTTCAGTAAATACTGCGAGGTCGTCTTTCATAGCTTCGTATGTATGTATGGGCGAGTGGAATGAACGGCCATGGTTCCGCAAGTCGATAGAGAAAACAGTGTATTTTTCAGAAAGTTTTTTTGATATGGCCAGCCAGTTATCCGACGAGCCATATAAACCATGAAGGATGATCAATGCAGGTCCGGTACCTTCTTTTCTGAAATGCAGGCTCATTTTAATGCAGGCAATCGAGGTACTTTCCGATAGTGTTTTCCAACCCGAAATAAAGCGCATCCGAAATCAATG
>JBBIHB010000046.1:0-24191 GCA_037447215.1 Bacteroidales bacterium | reverse complement strand
TAAAAGTATATTGAAATATTCTTTAATTTTGAACCAAAATCGAATTTATGAAACCCGATTTAACTACATACCAGTCAATTATCCTCCTTTTGCTGTATTATTTTATAAACCCTGAAAATGCCCGACGTATGTAACATCCTGATCATTGATAATTGTCCGCTTTTTGGAGCAGGGATATCACAGATTATTAAAGCGCAACACAACTTCAGGGTAATTGCTGAAATTTGTGAAGTGGATGAACTTTCATCTTACGAATTAAAAATACATCCCGATCTGGTGGTTTTCGATGTCTTGCACAATATGACCGGAGCTGTTAAAATCCTGAAAAAGCTCAGGTGTTGGTTTAAAAATGTACCTGTAATTGTTATTTCGTGTTCCAATATGGTTGACTTGTTCCCCGAATATATCCGGCTAGGTGTAAAGGGTATCGTTTTCGGAGATTCTTATTCTGAAAACCTGATTAAGGCGATCCATTCCATCTGTCGTGGTGGGCATTATTTCCCTGAGGAATGCAAATACAACATTGACGGGAACCACAGAAAAACCACACACTCAGGGAAATCGCCGGCAGAGGTTAAAGAATTAACCGAAAGGGAAACAAATATCCTTCACTATTTGTGCCAGGGATATACTTATAAACAGATAGGTGAATTACTTTTTATCAGCCCGCGAACTGTGGAAACCCACAAACGGAATATATCCCAAAAACTTAAATTGCGTTCGAGGACGGAGTTGGTCAAATACAGTATCTGGCACGAAGAATGATGTTATTGCACTTAAATCTGAACCATTGGAAATAATAAGATAAGATATATGACTTATTAACAGGGCATTGTTGATTTATAATTTAATAGTCATAACCGAACATTTTAAATTGTTGTATATTTGATAGGATTTTGAACTGTTACCGGATTATATGCCCCGTTTCCGGGAACTAACAGGCCAGTATGAAATATACAGAAGGGATTAAACTCCGTACATGGACGGGTTGAAGGTGAGGGATGGATGATGTTCAGGGTTGATTTTATTGATTCTTGAGTTGAATTATGAAAAGAAATTTTACCCTTTTGTGTAAAGGTTTAATGTTTTCTGTTTTAATAACTTCCATTTTGTTTTTTCCAATGAACTCCTTTTCTGCAGATTCCAACAAAACAAACAAGGAGTATCCACAAAAAATTTTTTATAACGAGGTTGTTGATGAACTATCGTGTGAGGTAATTAAAGTGGTGGCTGCCGATTATGGGAAGAATAACGGCAGTGTTACCATTAAAATAATTGGTGGTGCAACACCTTATCAGTATTATTGGGTCCCCAATTATGCTGCAATGAAAGACAATGGTGATCAGACACTTACCTTCAATAATCTGAAAGGTAATGATTCGTTTGTTGTGTATGTTGACGACAACAATGGAAATTCGTGTTTTTGTGGTACTTATATAACCACCACCCCTGACGCGTTGTTTTGCACCTATGGGATAGGTTTCTGGGGAAACAAAAATTCAAATGGATGCCTCAATGGAAATCAGCAATCGTCAAACCGGTTAATGGAACAAGCGCTTATAAACGCGGGTTACGATCCTGTTTTTGGCCATGATGGGGCAAGTTTCACACTGACATCCAACGATATTGCCAGTGGGAAGGTTTATAAAATTCTCCCCGGTGGTGGCCCTTCGAAACCTTTCACCGGGAATGCACTATTCGTTGATAAATCGACCTGGCCATATATTCCGCTTTCCACAAAAAAAGCAAACGAAGGGAAAAGCCAGAATTCATTGTTCAGTCAGATGCTTGCACTGTTTTTTAACCTGAATATCAACCCTGGTCTCGAATCGCTTATTATCGAAAATCCTGTACTGATTACCCTTCCGGTTAGTTGCCAATCGGGAGAAGTAATAAACCAAACGGATGAAAAATTCAGCACCATACCTACATCGGTATTCGAATTTCTAATAAACAGTTCATACAGCCAAACTGCCGGGGGGCTTTTTAATCTTGCCAACGATGCGCTTGGGGGAGTTGAAACCGGCTTGTTGTTATCTGATATTGCCGATGGCCTGGCCGCCTTGAACAAGGCATTCGACGGATGCCGCACCCTTGTCGGCTGGAAGGAAGCTCCCACACCCCGGACAAGCGACCATATCTTTTACGAACCCCAATCCTTAGAAGTATATCCCAATCCTTTTTCAGGAAAAGTATATTTCGAATTCGTGCCCGGACAAGATGCACAAGCCAAGCTGGAGTTGTTCGATATACTAGGTCAGAAAATTAAAACCTTAATGTATATTCCTGTGAATAAAGGTATGATCCAGAAGTTGGGATACTTGCCGCAGGGTATTAACAGTGGTTTTTTGTTTTATCGCCTGACTTTAGGCAATCAGGTTACTTCAGGTAAAGTATTATATATAAAATAAGCGTGTGCAGTTAATTATAACTCCTACCGGTATCCGGAAGGATTGCGTGCTGAAAAAAGCACACCTTTGGGCCGCCCTGCGTTGTGGGGCGGCTTTTGTTTTATGCGTATATCCACAGTTTGAGGTTCCCTCGTCTTTGCAGACACAAGTCTGCCAGATTATGGAATTCACCAGGTTGTTCAAAATGATATAATCTGGTTTTTCAATATATTTTGTAAATACCACCATAGCAGTTACATAACCAACACAACATGATTTTTATCACAAAAAAGGCATATAAAAAAATACGTAGTATCCCGTATGGTTTTTTATTGCAAATGTTCGTAAATTGGTTTATTGATTTAGATTGTAATGATGCTGTTTCCCGGGGGCTGCCCCGCACCCGGAAGACCAACAAGCCAGTTGACTATTTTACGGAAGTTTTGTTTGCTCCTTACCGAAAGGCTTTTGAGGATGGTTTGAGGATATGCTGAAAAATATTATTTCGAGTGATCCTTAAAACTATTTGATCATGAAAAAATTCTATGGGACCTGTTTTACGAAAACGTGGCGTTTAATTCTCAGCACACTGTTTCTGATGCTCTGTTGTGGCTTTATGGCCAATTCTCAACCTATTGTTATTAATGGCAACCCGGCTGATTGGGGTACAGTATTTAGAACCCTTCCTCCTGGTGTCCTCTCAACGTTTGTTGTTGACCTGAAACGTCCTGATGGTACCGATAATCAGTTTACACAGGGTGCAAAAGATTTTTCAGAAGCCAATGAAATGGCCTGGTCATACAGCCAGGTGGGCGACAAAGTTGAAATTACCAATGCTGGTGTAATTATTTGGAAAGCGCCCAATGGCGACGAATTAATGTACTTTATGGGCGACCGGTTATCAACCAACGGTACGGCAGAAATCGGATTCTGGGTTTTCCAGAACGGAACAGCACCCGACGTATCTACCATGGCGTTCAAGCCAATAAAACAGATTGGTGATATTTTAATCCTCTTTACGTTTACAAACGGGGGGAGGGTGCCCAACCTTGAAGTTTACGAATGGTTAGGGACTGCTGGTCGTACAGGCGTTGACAGGCTTAGGATGTTAACCGGTTTAACCGACGATAAAGCAATTGCTATTGTCAGCAATCCATCTGTGGATCCATCTGCAACCGGGAAACGTTATCCTGTCCCCACCTATAATGATCCTGTTTTTGGCAATTGGGTAGCCTGTAACAAGGAAAAGAAAGATTGTGGTTTTTATTACGATGGCTCTTTTGTTGAGGGTATGTTAAACCTCACCAAACTTGGGTTAAAAATTAATTTGTGCCACGCTACTTTCCTTATGGAAACCAGGCAGTCGCATTCTTTAACCTCCATGCTGTCCGATTTTGTTGGTGGCAGCATTGGATCCACCCCCAAAATATGGGCTCAGGATGCGATTTTCTGTCTGCCCGAAGTAGGGAGAAAAGCTGAAGTAACCCTATGTGCTTTACCCAATGATCCTGATTTAACTTTCAAATGGTATTCTGATGAAGGTTTAACAAATAAGGTAGGTGACGGCCGCTGCCTGACTGTATCCCTTGATAAGTCAGCCACTTACTATGTTACTGCAACCAATTCATTTGGCTGTACCAGCGATAAGGTTATGGTTAAGGCAAAAGGGTACAGTTTGTCATGTGAACTTGATGTTAATCCTGAACCAGTGTTTGGGGTAAATCTGGGAAAAGGAACCGTTAAGGTCACTGTTCATGGCGATGTTGTTATCTCTGACCTGGTTTTGTCCTATAATTGGGGATCAGTTGATCCGGGTAATAAATCCAATATTTCTTTCAAGATTCCTGTTCAGGGAGCAACTGTTACGGTTACAGATCAAAATGGATGTACAACAACATGTACTTATGGTGGCAGTCAGGGATGTGAATCATTTACAGTCGCTCTGGCATGTAATCCGGCGCATCTTCCGGCTGAAGGTATGGTAAAAGCAGATGTAGAAAGACTTTATAATGCGAAATTTGGTGGAACATTCGTTGCATCTGATATATCTAAAGATTCTGACCCACAAAATTCAGGGTGTTTCTGGGAACAGGTATGGGGTTATACTATAACAGATCCTTTGGGGAATATATCCTCAGGATGTAAAATTAAATATACCTGGAAGATTGACATAGTAGCACCAGTTATTACCGACATTTCGGACTACACCCTCGAAGCATGCAACGCCGACTGGCCAGCTAAACTCACCACCAGCTGGACGGACAACTGCCAAGCAGGAGGGAATATCGACTCAGACGGCGGTGTGAATATCGAAAGCCAGGATCCCTGCTATCAGCTGCGCGTTTACACCTTCAAGGTAAAAGACGAATGCGGTAACGAAGACACCGAAACCGTAACCGTCAAACGCAAATGGGATAAAACAGCTCCTGTTATGGAACCACTCAAAGACCTCGTATTTGCCTGCAATGACCCGGTAATAATTCCAACACCTGTATTCAACGACAACTGCGACGGCCCGATTGATACCTATACCTGCGAAGTGGTAGGCTATCCTGAAGCCGAATGTGCTACATTTGAATTTCCGGTTGGCGAAACCACCGTTTGTTTCACAGCATACGACGAATGCGGCAACTCAACGGTTGAATGCATAAAAATAACCGTTGAACCTTGCACCATCACCTGCCAGACCGCCTATGCCCGTCTCGAAAATAGCACAGGCGGATCGTTGGGTACCTGCTTCATCCCACAATTCTCCAACTGGGGATGGACCAACCCGATTTTGGAACCAGGCAAATATGAACTTCCGCTTTATGCCGGGGCCGCCCAATGCAATCCTGCAAATGGTTGGGGCCCTGTAGGTAAAGTTTTGGTTGATTATGCCGGTACTGTAATGAAAGTGACATATTTGATAAATATGGGTTACTCCATGAGCGACGTACACGTATATGTAGGTTGCGGTATGTATCCTAAACTGAGAAGCGGCAGGGAAACCATTTCCCCGGGACAATACACCCACGTTGTAATGGTTGACCGGGCATCGGAATACACGGTAACCTTTACCAATGTTCAGGGACCTGTATGGGTAATTGCCCACGCTGTGGTTTGCAATGTTAAAGGCAAAACAACCGGCAGCGGCACATACGCCAAAGCCATTGATTGCAGGCGAAGATCTGCAACCATCGAAGGACTCGCTGCTACCGATCTCAGGGTTTACCCGAACCCGTTCAGTACCAAAGTGAATTTTGAATTTGTATCGGGCCGCGATGCTCAGGCACGACTCGAAATTTACAACGGAATAGGCCAGAAGATCACCACTCTGATGGACCGTGCCATAGAAAGCGGAGTGCTGAACCGCATTGAATACCAGCCGCAGGATGTAATCAGCGGCGTACTATTCTACCGTCTTACCATCGGTGATGATGTCATCAATGGTAAACTGCTCTATAATAAGTAGAAATAGATGAATGGTTTTGTGTAGATAAACATTCACTCTGTTGTTTTACACTGACAAAAGGAGGGTAAGGAGCAGTAAACAACAGTCCCTTGTGGCCGCCCCGACGTGTCGGGGCGGCTTTTTTTCTGTAAATTTACCAGAACAAATTTTACCAGAACAAGGTTATACACTGAAAACTATCTTAAATTTGTTGGTTCAAAAAACTCTTCTTACTGATAAAATAGTCTGGAAATGAATCAGATAAAAGGAAAAGTGATCCAGGTAATCGGTCCGGTTATCGATGTGGGTTTCGAACATGCGGGCGATGAAATTCCCACCATTTACGATGCCCTCGAAATCATCCGTCATGGCGGTAACCTCATCATCGAATGTCAGCAGCACATTGGCGAAAATACCATCCGTTGTATTGCCATGGATGCCACCGACGGAATTCGCCGGGGCATGGAAGTGGTTCCTACAGGCAGTCCCATCCGTATGCCTAGAGGCGAAGCCGCACTGGGGCGGTTGCTCAATGTGGTGGGCAATCCGGTTGACGGACTGGAACCCCTGCCCAGGGACGGGCTGAAAATACACCGCGACCCGCCGAAGTACGAAGACCTGACTACTGAGACTGAAGTGCTGTTCACCGGCATCAAGGTTATCGACCTGATTGAACCGTACGCAAAAGGGGGGAAAATCGGGTTGTTTGGTGGTGCCGGCGTGGGAAAAACCGTATTGATTCAGGAACTGATCAACAACATAGCCCTGGCGCACAGCGGATTGTCGGTTTTTGCAGGGGTTGGCGAACGCACCCGTGAAGGAAACGACCTGTTGCGCGAAATGATTGAAGCCGATATTGTAAATTACGGCGAAGAATTTAAAGAGTCGATGAAATCGGGTAGCTGGGACCTCACCAAAGTGGACCGTGAAGCAGTAAAAAATTCGAAACTGGCGCTGGTATTCGGACAGATGAACGAACCACCCGGTGCACGTGCCAGGGTAGCCCTTTCCGGGCTGACCATTGCCGAAAGCCTGCGCGACGGCGATGGTACCGGTGGCCGCGATATTCTTTTCTTTGTGGATAATGTATTCCGGTTTACCCAGGCCGGTTCCGAAGTGTCTGCGCTCTTAGGCCGAATGCCATCGGCAGTGGGTTACCAACCTACACTTGCCACCGAAATGGGTATTATGCAGGAGCGGATTACATCTACCAAAAACGGCTCCATCACTTCGGTACAGGCGGTTTACGTACCAGCCGACGACCTGACCGACCCGGCGCCTGCCACCACTTTCAGCCACCTCGATGCCACTACAGTACTCAGCCGTAAGATTGCCGAGCTTGGTATCTATCCTTCCATCGACCCGCTCGATTCCACTTCGCGGATCCTTTCACCCGATATTGTGGGCGAAGACCATTATAACTGTGCCCAGAAGGTTATACAGATTCTTCAGCGCTACAAGGAGTTGCAGGACATTATTGCCATCCTCGGAATGGAAGAACTTTCGGAGGAGGATAAGCTGGTGGTGCACCGCGCCCGAAGGGTTCAGCGTTTTCTTTCACAGCCGTTTTTTGTGGCCGAACAGTTTACAGGCATGCAAGGCCAGTTGGTAGCCATAGAAGATATTATAAAAGGCTTCAACATGATATTGGACGGAGAAGTGGATAAATACCCCGAAGCCGCTTTCAGCTTTGTGGGAACCATTGAGCAGGCTATTGAAAAAGGGGAAAGGATGCTGGCAGATAAATAATGCGAAGGCTGATTCAGAGGCGAATGCAAAGAAAAGCTCCGGAGGAGCGAAATGTTTATGGATAGGAACCCGACCCCCCTGCTCCACACCGTTCATTGAAAAGCAGAGGTTAATTGTTGGCAGTGAGCCAGATGACGTATAGAGGGCATAATAAATTAACGGATTGGAAAACGTAATAATATTACTTATAAAGGATAAATCCTTATAATTGTTGGTTGGATAGAAATAGCAATAAAATCTGAGAACCTGTGGCATTTGTATGTATATAGAAATTATAACACCTGAAAGTATGCTTTTCAGCGGCGAAGTGAGGCTGGTGGAAGTGCCTGGCAGCAAAGGGCCATTTGTTATGCTTAAAAATCATGCCCCTATCCTTTCGCTGCTTGAAAAAGGAACGGTCCGTGTTATGGAAGAAAGCGGGCGCGAAAGGACATTTGATGTTAAAGGGGGCGTGGTTGAAAATCTGCACAATAAAATTGTTGCACTGGTCGAATTGCAGAAAAAAGATGGATCATGAAAGTGAAATTTCTGGTTGTACGGTTTAGTTCGATCGGCGATATTGTTTTGACCACCCCTGTTGTCAGGGGATTGAAAACCCAGGTACCAGGCGCCGAAGTCCATTTTGTTACCAAAGCCAGATATGCCCCCTTGCTTGCATCCAATCCCTATATTGATAATATACATGTGCTCCACGATAAAATTTCAACCTTGCTCGACAACCTTGAAACAGAAAATTTTGATTATATAATTGACCTTCACAGGAACATTCGCAGCGGCCAGATTAAACGCAGACTGAAAGTACCCGATTTTACCTTCGAAAAGCTTAATATCCGGAAATGGCTGCTGGTTAACTTCAAGATAAACTACCTCCCGACGGCACATGTGGTTGACCGCTATCTTGAAACCCTGTCGGATTTCGACGTAAAAAGTGACGGGAAAGGGCTCGATTTTTACATTCCCGAAAATGAGTTTTATCCATTGGAAAAATTGCCCCTTAAATTTTCAGAAGGGTTCATTTCTTTTGTTATCGGAGGTACCTATTTCACCAAAAGGCTGCCGTTGGAAAAAATTATCGCTGTTTGCAAGGGAATAAACCAGCCGGTAATATTGCTGGGCGGGAAACATGAGCAGGATGCCGGCGACCAGGTGGTTGCTAAATCGGATGGGAATGTAATAAACCTGTGTGGAAAACTGGATGTTTTGCAATCGGCCTCTCTTATTTCGCAGGCAAAGGTTATCCTTACCAACGATACCGGCATGATGCACATTGCAGCTGCTTTCCGGAAAAAAATCCTTTCGTTCTGGGGAAATACAGTTCCTGAGTTAGGGATGTGGCCGTATATGCCCGATGAAGCATCGAAAATTATTGAAGTAAAAGAGCTGAAATGCAGGCCCTGTTCAAAACTGGGCTACAACCGTTGTCCCCGTAAGCATTTCCGGTGCATGAACGAAATTGATGAAAAACAGGCAATAAATTGGGTCAACGAAAACTTCTGAAAACTAAATAGCCCGGAAAGCTTTTTCGATCCTCAAAAGGGCTTCCTCAACCACCGGCCTTGGGCATCCTATGTTGATCCGCATAAACCCATCGCCAGGCTTCCCGAACCGTCCTCCATTGTTCAGCCCCACTTTGGCCTCTTCAACAATAAATTTGTTGAGTTGCCAGTCATTCATACCATAATCCCTGAAATCGAGCCATACCAGATAGGTAGCTTCAGGTTTTATAACCTTTATGCGCGGCAGCTTAGTGGTTATAAACTGATCCAATATAGTAAAATTATCCTCAACATAAGCCATCATCTGCCTGAGCCATTCTTCACCATGGTTGTATGCTGCTTCAAGGGCAACCGTTCCGGGTATATTCCCCATGTTGATATGCAATGTACGCATCAGTTTTTCGTATTTTTTCATCAGGTCGGGGTTGGGAATGACCACAAACGAAGTGGAAAGCCCGGCAATATTGAAAGTTTTACTTGGAGCCATACAAATGATGGAATTCAGCGCAGCCTGTTCCGAAAGCATGGCATAAGGTGTATGCCTATTTCCACGGAACAACAGGTCGGCATGTATTTCGTCGGATACTACCAGGATATTGTTCTGAAGGCAGATTTCAGAGAGGGCTTCCAGCTCTTCGCGTTTCCACACCATCCCACCCGGATTATGCGGGCTGCAGAGGATCAACATACGGGTTTTCCCATCTATTTTCGATTTGAGGTCTTCAAGGTCGAAATGATACCGGATATCCACAAGTTTCAGCGGATTTTCAACCAATCGCCGTTTTACGCCCCTGACACATTCGAAAAACGGGAAATATACCGGAGTTTGGACAATAACCTTATCTCCCGGTTCGGTAAATGCAAGCACCGAAGCCGTAATGGCCGAAACAACGCCCGGGCTGAACGAAATCCATTCCTTTTCAATGATCCAATTGTGCCGTTTGCTAACCCAGCTTATGATCGACTGGCTGAACCCGTCATTTCTGAATGTATAGCCAAGTATTTCATGCTCCAGCCTTTTCCGGATGGCTTCCATGATAAATGGGGGCGTCCTGAAGTCCATGTCGGCAACCCATACAGGAAGGATACCATCGGCGCCGAAAAAGAAAGGAAGGGCATCGTATTTAATACAATCGGTTCCCCTGCGGTCAATTAATTCATCGAAATTGTATTCCATAGTTATATTTCAATCTTTTCCAATTTCAGTAAACCATCAATTTGGTTGACTCTGAGCACAAAATCAAACCTGTTCAGGTCGAGGCAAAGGTCAAAATCTTCTCGTGGTGCCCAGCTCTGGCTTTTTTCTTCAAAAAACCGCGCCCCCGACCCATTTCTGATCTGCTCCTTCATGGCAGGCCAGTCGTTTTCAATGCCATTCAGCCGGTTACGAAGGTATTCGGCACATAGTGTATCTTCGTCGGTTGGATATTCACAGGCATAACCCATGCAAACCAGCGACACTTCCTCTGGCTTTTTCTTCCTGATGTACCTTTCAATAGCTCCGGCATTAATGAAACTCCCTGTTATAATCTCATCGGCATTCACCGCATTTACTATTCCCTGTGTGCCCGAACTGGTCCGATGGATAATCAATTTATTCCGGATATCGGCTTTCATCAACAGCCAGGGCGAATTACCGAAATCGAATCCTTCGGGAGGGCGTTCATCGTGTTCGCCCACCAACAGTGCATCGTTGAAAATCTTTTTCAGTTTGAATGCCTCACTTATATCGCCAACCGGGAAAATAGTCCCAGCCCCTTTTGAAACGGCATAGCAGGCTGTTGAAAATGCCCTGAATACATCAATAATAACAGTAAGGCCTCTTGCATGGCGGGCTCCTTCGAGAAGATGCGTAATTTTAATATCCATTATGGTTCTTTTTCAGAAACAGCGCCTTGAAACGTATATGTGCAGCAAAGTTAAAATATAATAAGGTTTTTGTTCTTCATAGGGCTATTTGTTAAAGATAATGCACGGGAAAACTGAATCTTTGATGGTACATTCATATTTTACGCTACCGGTAACCTTAATCAAGTGGAATTTTAAGGTTAACCCCTGAAAATGCAAGGGTAAACTGAAAAAATTAATATCATGCACATAAAATATAGATGATTCTGAAAATGAAACACTTAAAAATATTATTCAAAAATACAATAGCCCTACAATGTTAATAGTATGTTATAAAACATGTTTTTGAAAATGGCTTATCGAAAATTTAACCACAGATGGAACGATTATATTTACTTTTGCCGGTGAAAACAGTCTTAGAAAACGATTAGAAAACATTTAAAAGAAAAGTTATGAAAACAATTGGAACATTTGTATTGGTATTGGCTGCAATGTTGGCCAATGCCTCAGAAAAACCGAGACTGGATGTATATCCCCTCTCATCCGACAAAGCAGTGGTTTCATTTACCAGCATTCAACCCTCGAGAATTGAGGTAAGTGTTAAATCCGATGACGGCACCACCGTTTACTACAAACAGGTAAGGCGAGCCAACAACGATTACCGAAAAATCTTTGATTTCTCGAGCCTCGAGAACGGCAAATACGGTTTATCGTTCAAACTGAATGGCATGATGGTTAAACGCTCCCTCGAAATCAACGATAATGCCATCCAGATTGGCAGTTCTGAACTTCGCTACGATCCATTTTTCAAATTCGACGGCAACGTTTTAAAACTCTCTTACCTGAATTTTGATCAGAACAACCTGCGGCTCATCTTTTTAAAAGACAAGGAAGTGGTATATGAATCGACCCTTGGCCGTGAATTCAACACGGTTCGTGGATTCGACCTCTCAAAAATTCAGAAAGGGCGCTACGAAGTGGTACTGGCCGATGGAACGAATGATTTTTATTATTCAATTGAGAAATAATCAGTACAGAAAGAAAGAAGTAGTCATTAAGGCTTCGGATAATTACCGGGGCTTTTTTAATTCTTTAACAAGCAATTAACAACTTTCCTTAAACTTTTCACAAATTTTCTTGTTTAAGTGGTAGTTTTAAACATTAAACATTTATTGCCATGAAAAAATTCAATTTATTTATTTTAGCATTATCATTAGGAACAACTTTGGTTTTTGCATCAGGAAAACCAGCCCTAAACATCATCCCTCTGAGCGCAGACAGGGTTTTGGTTGCTTTGGAGAACGAAAAGCCATCCCCGTTTGAAGTCAGGATTACCGATGAAGACGGACAAACAGTGTTCTACAAAAATGTAAGGCGCCCCGGTAAAGAATACCATAAGATTTATGACCTTACTGCACTGGAAAATGGACGTTATGAGGTATTTTTCAATATCGACAACACCAGGGCAAAAAGAAACATCGAAATAAAGGACAACCAGGTCACAGTGAGCGAAACCAGTTATTCCTACGATCCGATATTCCAATTTGAAAACGAAAACCTGAAAATTACCTACCTCAATTTCGATCAGGAAGATTTTAACCTCAGGCTTTACAGGAACGGTCAATTGGTTCATGAGTCGAAGATAGGCAATGATTTTGCCATAACCCGCGGGTTCAACCTGTCGCGCCTCGATATAGGAAATTACGATGTGGTGTTATCGTCGAACCAGAAACAATATTATCATACAGTAAGGGTTAATTAAAAGCATTCAGAAAAACAATAAAGCAGTAGAAGTAATCATAAAGCTTCCGGAGTAATTCCGGGAGCTTTTTTGTTATATAAAGGTATGAATTGGACACTTATGAAATTAAACTTTGATTTAATATTGTAGTCTTAAACATGAATCTGAATAAAATCAGTCAAAATCGTGGATATAAAAATTGAAAATTTAAACAAGATTTACAGCGGCGGAAACTGGGCATTAAAAGATATCAATCTCGATATACCCAATGGAATGTTTGGTTTACTTGGCCCTAATGGTGCCGGAAAATCTTCATTGATGAGGATTTTGGTAACCTTAATGAAGCCCACCAACGGGAAAGTAACGGTTGACGGAAAATACGACCTCATGAAAAACCGGCGCGAAATCAGGTCCATGCTGGGTTACCTTCCACAGGATTTCAGGTTTTTTGCCAAACTGAAAACCTGGGAATTTCTTGACTACACAGCCCGGCTTGCCGGAATGAAAAACAGGGCTCAAAGAAAGGATGCGGTTGACAGGATGCTGGAGGAAGTTGGTTTGTTTGAAGCGCGCGACCGCAACGCCAACAGGTTGTCGGGTGGTATGAAACGAAGACTTGGTATTGCACAGGCACTGATCAACGACCCTCAGATCATAATTGTTGACGAACCCACTACCGGCCTCGACCCCGAAGAGCGGATCAGGTTCCGCAACCTGTTGTCGCACATCAGCACACGCGATGTAATTATAATCCTATCTACCCACATTGTGGGCGATATTTCGAGTACCTGCGACAATGTGGCCCTGCTCAACAAAGGCAAACTGGCATATGCCGGCCCCCCCGAAGGATTGATCAAACAGGCCGAAGGGCATGTATGGTTAATTCAGGCTACCGAAAAGGAGTACCTCGAAATTAACGATAAATTCCCGGTCATTTCAACCATCCCAACCGATAACGGATGGGAACTTCAGGTTGTTTCCGACAGTATCAACGGATATTACGGGCATCAGATTGAACCCAATCTGGAGCATGCTTACGTCTATTTTATGGAAAAAAATCTCAACCAGTGGTCGCTGGCCTGATTAAATACATTATATAATATGGTAGCGTTACACAATATTCAATCAATAGCCAAATACGAAAGGAAAACGCTTTTCAGAAGCTGGTTCTTCCGTATCTTCGGGGTATTCTCCATAGCGGTACTGTTTGCCATGAACTTTGGCCTGGTGTCCGAAGGACAGGCATCACAATGGATATTCAGGGCAATCCCTTCATCGATCCCTTATTTCAACTTGTTAATACTTAACGTTGCCCAGGCCATAATTGCCGTATTTCTGGCATCCGACTTTCTGAAAAGGGATAAAAAACTCGATACCACCGAAGTAATTTATATGCGGTCGATGACCAATAGCGAGTATGTGATTGGAAAAACCATCGGGAATATGCAGGTTTTTATGGTGCTCAATTTTGCTGTTCTGGGCATTGCTTTGGTTTTTAACATGATTACACAAAACACTCAGGTACCCTGGCTATCATACCTGATATATCTGGTACTGATCAGTATCCCGACCCTGGTTTATATAATGGGGCTCTCATTCCTGTTAATGAGCCTGATCCGCAACCAGGCTGTTACATTTGTTGTGATCCTGGGGTACATCGGTATTACCTTGTTCCTGGTAAAAGATAATTTCTATTATGTATTCGATTATATGTCATTTAATATTCCGATGCTGAAATCGGAAATAACCGGATTCGGGAACATGGCAACCATAATCGGGCATAGGGGCATTTATTTCAGTTTAGGGGCCGGATTTATCTTTTTTACCATATTCCTGCTGAAGAGGCTCCCACAATCCGAAACGCTTACCTGGTTGTCGTTGCTGTTTGGGGTAATGTTTGTCACAATAGGTGGTTATCTGGCCTACGAGCATGTAAATCATTTTGTTGTACTTGAAAAACAGCGTAATGAAGCCGTCGCCCTGAACGATAAATATGCATCACTACCGGCAGCCGATGTTAGAAAACATCATATACAGATTGAACACCTGGGGAATTCCATTAGCTCAAATTCGGTCATGAACCTGATTAACAATGAAAATTCACCCATCGATTCTCTGATCCTCAACTTGAATCCCGGCCTCACCATTGCAGAAGTGAAACTGAACAATATTCCGGTTACTTTCAACAGGAGGAGTCAGCTTATCATAGTTCCACTGCCAAAACCATTAAGTCCCGACAGCACCCTTTCCCTCGAAATGTCCTACAAAGGGAGAATCAACGAAGCTTTTTGTTATCTCGATATTGACAAGGACCAACGGAGTGAAAAGTTTGGTGAATTTATAATCAATGTTGATAAACGGTATGCATTTATTACCCCACGTTATGCATTACTTACCCGTGAAGCCGGCTGGTATCCCGAAACAGGGGTAACCTACAGCGCTAAAAATTTCGGTTGGAACCGGATGTATTTTACCGATTTCACCCTCGAAGTAAAAACCGATACCACTTTGCAGGCTGTTTCGCAGGGAAGGTATGAAAAAACCTCTCCCGGACGCTTCCGGTTTGTAATCGATAACCCTTTGACACAAATTTCGCTGGCAATCGGAGAATATGAACAGAAAAAACTCGAAATCAGTGGCATCGAGTTCGGGGTATGGCATATCAAAGGCCATGATTATTATACAGAAGCTTTTCAGGACATCAATGATACCATTCCTTCGTTGCTCGAAGAACGGCTGCGCGATTTTCTCCGCGTCTATAATCTGCGATACCCTTTCAACCGTTTAAGCATTGTTGAAGTACCTTCGCAATTTAAATCCTATGAGCGTACCTGGTCATTTGCACAGGAAACGGTTCAGCCCGAACAGGTATTCATTCAGGAGAAAGGGTACCTTTTGCGCGATTTCGATTTTAAAAACCAGGAGAAACAGTTACAGAGATGGTCGGAGCGCAGTGGTGAAAGCCTGACCGAAAGGGATTTAAAAATCAGGAATTTTACCAACCTGACCGGAAATTTCACCCGCGAAGGCGGAAGGCCAAACTTCAGTATGCAGGCAGGGGGCTCCATGCAGGCCACCGAGACGGTGAACCCCTATTTCATTTTTCCACAATTGTATTATTTCAGCAACCATATCCGGTCAATCAGGTGGCCGGTAACCAACCTGGTTATGGAAGCTTATCTGAGGAACCAGGCCAACGACATGCGGTCGATGTGGATGCGCGATGTAACCGGGATGAGCGAAGACGAAATGGCCAGCATTGCATTGCAGGATCGCTCTTTTGAAGAATTGCTCAAGGATAATAGGCAACGGAAATTTATTGATAATCTGATTAAGCTGAAAGGCGATGTGCTGTTTACCACTATCCAGGCAACCGCCGGCGAAAGGGAATTTACCCAATTCCTGCGTGGAATGCTGCGCAGCAATCAATTCAATATGATCCGTTTCGACGATTTCGACCGTAACCTCAGCGAGCAATTCAATATTGAACTATCCCCGATGATGAACACCTGGTTCAGGGAAACTCATCTGCCGGGTTATCTGTTTTCGCCCATTACTGCTTTGAACACCAAAGCGGGCGATCAGATCAGGACTATGGTAACTTTCAGCGCCAGCAACACCAGCAATGTTGAAGGGGTAGTAAAACTCTCCTTCAGGATGGGAGGACCCGGAGGTGGCGGAGGAGGTGGCGGCGGCCGGTTCATGCGCGGAGGTCCAGGCATGATGAATACCGAAAATAAAATCCTCACTTTAGGTGCAGGCGAAACCAAAAGGGTTAGCTATCTATTCGATTCTGAGCCACGTGGATTAACCATCAACACGCTTGCCTCGAAAAATATCCCGCAATCGATAATGCAATTTTTCGGACGAATTGAAGAAGACCTTAAAATACAACCTTTTGAAGGGGAAGAGATTCTCAATCAGCAGGTAGCAACACTGCAGCCCAACGAAATTGTCGTGGACAATGAAGATCCTGGGTTTGAACACTCTGTATCGGAGAAAACAAGCCTGCTGCACAAATGGATTATAAAAGAAGAGGAGACCGGGCTTAAATATTCGGGCTTTAACAACTGGCGGGCACCCCTGAAATGGACACTCACAACCAACTCCGGTTTCGATGGTTTGTATGTGCGATCGGCCTATTACATCAAGTCGGGCACAGGTGCCCAGACGGCTACCTGGAACCTGCCGGTTGAAATACCCGGAAATTACGACATCTATACCTATATTACGCCCCAGCGCGGAAGAGGAGGCCCAATGGGCGGAGGCGGCAGGAGAGGCGGCAGTGAAGAAAAAGGCGAATACCAGTACTTCATTTACCATGGCGACGGGCGTACAGAGCAAACCCTGCAGATTAATACAGCTGAAGCTGGCTGGAACCTTCTCGGATCGTTTTATCTTTCCACAAATTCAAAAGTGGTATTGACCAATAAATCGGCTATGCAGGCTGTGGTGGCCGATGCCATTAAAATTGTAAAACTTTGATTTTTTGAAATATTCAATCTTATGAAATCAGCTTTAAAGTATCTGCTAATCAGATTTTGGGGAATGCTGTGCATATTGTTGCTTGCGTCAACCCACTCACCGGGGCAGAAAGCCCTGACTCTCGAACGTGCCTTGAGTGAGGCAGAAATGAATAGTCCGGCTATTCAGCAATCGCTGCTCAACCTTCAACGATACCAGAAAAACCTGGAAGCCCAGAGGGCAGCGCTGAAGTCGAAATTTTCGCTGAATGTGAACCCGGTTGACTATACAAATACCCGCCGTTTCGACACAAGGGTTTCGGAGTGGTACACCAATGAATCGTTTGCATCGAACGCTACTTTCCGGGTCGAACAGCCCATCCTGGTAACAGATGGTACGTTGTCGCTCATCAACCGGTTTGGCTGGCAGAGCAGTACCGCCGTGTTCGAAGGGGGAACCTCCACTTCGAGCGAAAGGTATACCAACAACCTATACCTGAACTACAACCAGCCATTATTCACCTATAACCGTCTGAAACTTCAGCTAAAGGAACTGGAATTGAGTTACGAAAATGCCAATCTCAGTTATGTCATGCAAAGACTGAACCTCGAAAGGAATGTAACCCAGTTCTTCTACAATGTTTATATGTCGCAGATGAACCTTGCCATTGCCCGCGAAGAGCTTGAAAATACACAGAGAAGTTATGAAATCATCAAAAACAAGGTGGATGCTGGCCTATCTGCGCGTGAAGAGTTGTATCAGGCCGAACTCAACCTTGCCACGGCCAATTCGGGGTTACAAAACAGCCAGGTGAATTTTGAGAATGCCAAAGACCAACTTAAGATGTACTTAGGCCTCGACCTTTTTGAAGATATCCTTGTATATGCCGATGTGGAAGCTGTTCCGGTCCCGGTTGACCTCGACAAAGCCATTCAAAACGGCGTTACCGGCAGGATGGAATTGCGCCAACGCGAAATAGAGGTGGAAACCTCACAGTTTGATATGATCCGCACAAAAGCTCTTAATGAGTTCAGTGGCTCTATGAACCTAGCGTTTGGTTTTATTGGCGACAATAAAAATCTGGGGCAGATTTTCGATCAGCCAACCAAAAATCCACAGGTACAGCTTTCGTTCAACATCCCACTGTTCGACTGGGGCGAACGAAAAGCACGTATCGAAGCTCAGAAAGCTACCATGAAAAGTGCTGAGTTAAACCTTGATGAACAAAAGAAACAGATCATTATTGACATACGCCAGGTATTCCGTAATCTCCAGAACCAATTGAACCAGATTGAGATTGCAAGGCAGAGCGAACGGAATGCACAGCTTACTTACGAAATAAATCTCGAACGGTACCAGAATGGCGACCTCACCGGTATGGACCTGAGTTTATACCAGAATCAGTTGTCATCGCGGAAACTGGCTTACTCACAGGCGTTGCTCAATTACAAAATTGAATTGCTAAACCTGAAAATCCAGACCCTTTACGATTTTGAAAAAAACCAACCGGTGCTCCCGGCAGAATTATATTTAAACAACAATCAGTAAATCATTACACCATGAAAAATATCAAATACATTGCGCTGTTTGCTGCATTTGTGACGTTGTTCGGCTGCGGTAGCCGTCAGGAGTCGGAAACAACCGACCTTGCCATACCGGTTTCAATTGAAGATGTAAGGCTTCAGATGATCAGGCAATTTGTTAATACGACCGGAACGGCAAAAGCAACCCAGGAGGTTACACTATCTTCAGAAATGGCAGGTTTCTATAAACTGCTGAACAACCCTGCCACAGGAAGGCCATTCAAACTGGGCGACAGGGTCAGGGCAGGCCAGGCAATTATCAGGTTCGAAGACGAGGAGTATGTAAACAATATTGCCCTCAGTGCAAAAAAACTTAACCTTGAGATTTCGGAGCAGGAATATGAGAAACAAAAATCGTTGTACGAAAAAGGCGGGGTTACCCTCCGCGAATTGCGCAACGCCGAAGTTTCGTCAACCAATGCCCGCTACGATTATGAAAACGCACAGGTTAGGCTTTCAAAAATGGACATTATTGCGCCTTTTTCAGGCGTAATTGTCGATTTGCCTTTTTACACGCCTGGCACAAGGGTAAATTCAGGTTCGCCAATGGTCTCGGTCATGAGTTACGATAAAATGTTCCTCGAAATTAACCTTCCCGAAAAATCAATTTCTGAAGTAACGGTGGGGCAGGATGTGGTTGTTACCAGTTACACTCTGGCTGACGATACGCTTCATGGCCTGGTTACGCAATTGTCGCCTGCAATCAGTACCGAAACCAGAACTTTCAAAGGGATACTTACCATCGACAATCCTGAACTTAAGCTGCGACCGGGAATGTTTGTGAAAGCCGATATTATTACAGCACAGAAAGACAGTGCAGTAGTAGTTCCCAAAAGTCTGATCCTCAGCAGTGGCCGTGGAAAAATTGTTTTTGTGGTCGACCAGAGTACCGCACTGGAAAGGCGCATTACCACCAATATCGAAAACCAGGAATTTGCTGAAGTGGTATCGGGATTGAGCGTGAACGACAGACTGGTTGTAAAGGGATTTGAAACCCTGCGTAACAATTCGAAAGTAAAAGTTATCCGCTGAAACCGGACACAGAAGGGCGGAAATAATTCTGCCCGGATATGAAATAATATTTGAATCTAAAAAAGTTCAACGTGAAAAAATTAACACAGTTTTCGGTCAACTATCCGGTAACCATACTGATGGTGGTTCTTGGGGTTGTCCTGCTGGGCTACATATCGTTCGATAAACTTGGCATGGACCTTTTCCCCGACCTGAAATCACCCCGCATATTTATCGAAATCAAATCGGGGGAACGTCCACCCGAAGAGATGGAAAAGCAATTTGTTGAAAACATCGAAGCCCTGGCCATCCGGCAGTCAGATGTAATTCAGGTATCGTCGCTGACCAAGGTAGGTACTTCACAAATCACAGTGGAGTATGCCTGGGACAAAGATATGGATGAGGCATTTCTCGATTTGCAGAAAGCATTGAACTCATTTGCTCAGAACCAGAATATCGATGAATTACAGATAACCCAGCACGATCCAAATACAGCTCCAGTAATTTTTATTGCACTGACCCACAACGAGATAACCGATATGAACGAAATCCGGAAGGTAGCCGAGAACTACATCCGGAACGAACTGGTCAGGCTCGAAGGGGTAGCCGAAGTTGAACTTTCTGGGCAGGAAGAAAATGAAGTAGTGATCAGTACCGACTTGTACCGCCTCGAAGCACAAAACATTACCCTTGACGAACTCAGTTCAAGGATACAGAATTTTAACCGCAGTGTGTCGGGTGGCAGGATTTCAGAAATGGGTATGCAATACATTGTAAAAGGTGTTGGATTATTGAGCGATGTGACCGATTTTGAAAACCTGATTGTAGGTTATAAAGCGGTTACTGCATCCACCGCAACCGGAACAACTGCCGAACGTGCTCCCATTTTCCTGAAAGATGTGGCAACCATAACCTTCACCAACAAAGAGCCGGCAAATATTGTCCACTTGAACGGACAACGCTGCATTGGACTTGCCATATACAAGGAGACCCGGTTCAACACCGTAAAAGCAGTTGAGCAGATCAACACTGCGCTCGACCAGATTAGCAGGGCGCTTCCGGGTTATCAGATCACAGTGGTTTCAAACCAGGGAAATTTTATCAGCCAGGCCATTGGCGAAGTACAGGAAACAGCCTTGATAGGAATCCTGCTGGCTGTTTTTGTTCTTTTTATTTTTCTGAGACGGGTCGGTACAACCCTGATTGTGAGCCTTGCTATCCCCATATCGGTGATAGCCACATTCAACCTGATGTATTTCAACAACCTCACCATCAACATTATGACCCTGGGAGGGCTGGCCCTTGGGGCAGGTATGCTGGTTGACAATGCAATTGTAGTAATTGAGAATATTTTCAGGAACCACGAAAGCGGTATGAGCGCCAAAGAGGCAGCTGTGCATGGAACAGCCCAGGTTGGAGGTGCTATTACCGCATCGACCATTACCACCATCGTTGTATTCCTGCCCATTGTTTACCTGCACGGCGCAACCGGTGAGTTATTTAAGGATCAGGCCTGGACGGTTGCATTTTCGCTGCTTTCGTCGCTTTTTGCAGCAATTTTTCTGATCCCAATGCTCTACCACCGGTTTTATAAAAACAAAACTGCACCGGTGAAGCGGTACAATACCCAGACCAATGCCTATGGCCGCTTTCTGGGTGGCCTGCTTAGGGTTAAATGGCTTGTAATAGTGGCTGGATTTGCTTTGGTGGGCATATCATATCTGCTGATACCGGTTATCGGGAGTGAATTTATGCCACAAACCCAGTCGCGCGAGTTTGTGATTAACCTGAAACTTTCCGAAGGCACCAAACTCGAACGAACGGAATCGACAGTAAGGAACATTGAGACAATATTGGCCGAATACCTCAGCGACGACCTGGAAAAAATGTACTCCCATGCCGGGCCAAGTACCGGTACCGGAACAAGTCAGTCGGCTATTTTCCAGGGCGAAAATACTGCACTGATCAAAGTAATCCTGAAAGATAAACCAAACCTTTCGGCCGATCATGTGATCGAAACCGTTGACCGTCTAACTTCAGGCATACCCGGGCTCGAAGTGACCTTTTCGAAAGAGGAAACAGCTCTTCAATCGATACTTGGAACCGATGAAGCACCAGTTGTAGTCGAAATAAGAGGTGTGGATATGGAAGAGATTGAACGGATTTCGCTTGAAGTGAAGGAAATCATGGAAGGGATTGCAGGTTTGTACAATATTCAGACTTCAATCGAAGATGGCGCGCCCGAAGTGGAAGTGGTCATCGACAGGATCCGCGCAGGACTTTATGGCCTTGATATCAATACAGTGGTAACACAGCTGCAGGATCAATTGCAGGGGAAAAATGCCGGACAACTCGAAAAAGGTGGCGAAATGCGCGATATTACCATAAAATTGCCCGACACCCCACTTTCGGACCTCAGCACCATGACCGTCCGTTCAGGGAATCAGGTTTTCAGGATTACAGAAATAGCAGACCTGAGATTTGGCGAATCGCCGCGCGAAATTTACCGGCGCAACCAGAACCGTATCGGAAATGTAACCGCTCAGATGGAACCGGGAATGGCGCTCCAACATGTGGCCGATGAACTCAGAAAAGGAACATCTGCCCTTACGCTTCAACCCGATTATTCGATCCAGGTTACCGGCGATGAAGAAAAAAGGCAGGAATCTATGTCGAGCCTTAGCTTTGCGCTCCTGCTATCAATCATTTTGGTTTATATGGTTATGGCGTCGCAGTTCGAATCGCTTATCCATCCTTTCACCATTTTGCTGACCATCCCGTTTGCTTTGGTAGGCAGTATCCTGACCTTCTTTTTACTTGGAAGGACATTCAATATTATGGCGCTGATCGGGATAATTATGCTTGCGGGCATTGCAGTAAATAATTCGATTATTCTGATCGACCGCATCAACCAGCTGATACGTGAGGGCCTCGACCGACGGTCGGCCATAATATTGGCCGGACAGCAACGCATCAGGCCTATCATCATGACATCGCTGACCACCATCCTGGCATTGCTTCCGCTTACCATAGGTTTTGGCGAAAGCGCCTCCCTTAGGTCTCCAATGGCGCTGGCCGTTATCGGAGGGCTGGTAACATCAACCCTTCTTACATTGGTGGTTATACCATGTGTGTATGATGTACTCGACAGGGTCAGGACCATTTTTGTCCGTAAATCATGACCATGTTACTGAAACAAAATAGTAAGAAATTGTGCAGGATTTTCCTGTTTTCAGGAATTCCATCCATCATAAAAATGGCAGACAGATGAATTTCATCATCAACAGAAAAGTTTTTATCAGCATGTTGTTTATAGGGCTTACCTTTCTGGGGTATATTTCCTACAAACAACTTCCTGTTGAGCTAATGCCCAATGCCGAACTTCCGATGCTGTTCGTACAAGTTACTTCCCGTCAGGAAGTTGATCCGAACTATATGGAAAATCAGGCCGTAATCCCTGTTGAAGGCGCAATTGCTTCGCTCGAAGGGGTTGAGAGCATAGAAACCTGGCTCAGCAACCGGCAGGCATCCATCCAGGTGAGCTTCAACAAGAACGTCAATTTCAAATACACTTTCCTTAAATTACAGGAAAAAATTGAACAGGTACGCGATAACCTTCCCGAAGGTTTCACGGTAATGGTCAACCGGGTCGATATCCAACAGCTTACCAATCAGTTTATGGAACTTCAGATCAGGGGAAGCGGTGGAACCGACCGTATCAGGAATATTGTTGACCAGGAAGTGAAAAACGAACTCGAAAACATCGATGGGATTGCAACCGCTAATGTATTCGGGGGTAAAGAACGGTCAATCGAGGTCATAATCGATATGGATGCCTGTGAAGCGTATGGCATCACGCCAGCCCGTATCAGGACTGCACTTGCTTCAAATGCACAGAACCGCACTTTTGCGGGATATCTGCATGAATCGAACAAGAAATATTTTGTTCATGTAACAGCCGAATATCAGGATGTCAGTGATATAGAAAATATTGTGCTGGCTCCAGGTCCCATATTCCTGAAAGATGTGGCCGAAGTATTTTTTGGAGTAAAAGAAGAAACCACCATCAGCCGTGTAAATGGCCTCGATGCCATTTCGGTCTTGCTTGTGAACGACTCACAGGCCAACCTGATCGATCTTTCGCACCGTACCCAGGATGTCATCAAACGGCTCAACCAGAAGCTTGCTGCAAAGGATGTGGAAATCGTGATTCAGTCGAATTCCGCCGAAACCATGGAAAAAAACATCGATCAGATTGTTTCACTTGCCCTTGTGGGTGGTTTGCTGGCCGTGTTTGTGCTATGGATATTCCTTAAAAACTTTATGATCGTTGCCATTATCGCGCTAGCTATACCGGTTTCGGTTTTCACCGCATTCAACTTCTTTTATGCAGCAGACATCTCAATTAACAGCCTTACCCTTGTAGGTATGGCACTCGCTATCGGGATGCTGCTCGACAACAGTGTGGTGGTACTC
>JBBIHB010000045.1:0-27915 GCA_037447215.1 Bacteroidales bacterium | reverse complement strand
ATTATTTTTTCAAAATTTTTCACTATATTGCAAGAAAATAATTAAATCAATAGACAAAGGTCCTGTAATAATTATTAAAGAATATAATGTGACGGCCAAAATGAAAACAAAAGCAGTATTTATCACAGTTTTTTTTCTGCTCGCCATATTTATATTGGTAAGTTGCAGAGAAGAAGATCCTCCTAAACTTGAAGTTGAAGTAAAACCAACTTCAGTTGTCTATAAAGGTTCAGCCATATTATCATGGAGAGGTGAAAACCTGGCTTTATTAAAAATAAACGGCATCAAACAGTCAGATCCTAATAATGGTTTAATAAACCTCTACAATCTGACTGAAAATAAGGCCTACAATTTTGTAGGTTTGGGCCTTGATGGCTCAACAGTCAGCCGTGGTGTCTCCATCGAAGTAATTAAGCCTGCACCCGAATTAACAGTTTTGGTCAGCCCTAATACTGTTGTTCCCTACAAGGGATCAGCTACATTGTTCTGGAGTGGCCGATACCTCACTTCGCTCAAGATCAATGATGTCAATCGCCCTGATGATTTATCGTCAGGAGCCATCCGGCTTACTAACCTGCTGGCAGATACAACATTTAATTTTGTAGCCACCGGTCTTGATGGTAGCACTGTAACAAAGATCGCTCTGGTAAATGTCGCCAAACCAACGAAGCTCGACACTATGATGGCTCTCTTATGCAATAGGCCCTGGAGAGTGCATGACGTATCAGAATATACCATGGAGGGTGAGTTCGTTTATTCTTATTATTTAGGTGAATGGATTACGAGTGATCTTTATTATTGGTATCCCGATGGCTCACGAGCTATTGACAGGACAGCCCAAGGAAAGGGTTGGATTAGGAGTCCTCCTAACGATTGGAGTTTTTCTCCTGATGGCACTCATTATGATATTATGGGGAAAAAAACTTATGATAGTCGCTTCACTCTTACTTCCGACTTTTTTAAGATATTCAATAAATCTTCCATACTAAATGCAACAACAGGAGAATGGAGGCCTGTTATGCAAATAGAGACATACAAAGCAGTTGTTCTTTAAAAAAGACCCCAAGATAAAACTTGGGGTCATTTTAACCTATTTAAAAAAATAATTATGGTTCACATATAATTGTATATGTCGTATCCTTTTTTATGCTATCAATTTGTGTATGATTTAATTTATGATTCTTAGCACTCACAATCTCTTCCTTTCCATCATAAATCAGTTTGCAACTTACGGCATTTTGGGGAAGCCATTGAAGCTGAATATCATCCCCAACATTTACATTAACGCTCTTGCCCCAGGTGCCAACATTTGCTTTTCTTATTTGTAAATCGACAGTTGAACCAACTACATCAAAAGAAATATTATAATTACGTTCATAATCAAGAGCGCCACCTATTAAGACAGCAGTTACGGGTAATCCATATCGGGATAAAACAGAATTGATGCCATTGATATCATAAGCAGAAAATAATTGATCGTTAAAAACTGTGCAATCCTCCTGGCTCATTTCATATCTTAAACAAACACGATTTGTGAACAACAACCTGGCAAATAAATATTTATTCCTGCCAGGCAAAAATAAAGTCTCATTATGTGTAAAATAGTAATAACCGATTACACTATTTGCTAAGTTTGCACCTCAAAAAATTACTAAAGTGAAAAAAATTATCTATTTTATGGCATTGTCAGGACTTGTGTTATCCTGCGGCCAGCAAACAAAAACCAGCGATATGAACCCATTTTTTGAATCGTACAATACCCCATTTGATGTACCGCCATTCGATAAAATTGAAAATGCCCACTATATGCCGGCATTTGAAGAAGGCATGAAACAGCATAATGCCGAAATTGATGCAATCGTAAACAATGCCGAAACTGCAACGTTTGCCAATACCATTGAAGCGCTCGATGGTAGCGGCGACCTACTTACCCGGGTTGCCAATGTGTTCTTCAATATTAAAGAAGCACACACAAACGAAGAAATGGATAAGATTGCCGGCTCCATTGCTCCATTGTTATCGCAGCACAATGATGCCATCAACCTCAACGAAAAACTCTTTGAGAGGGTCAAGGCGGTTTATGAAGCTCGCGCTTCGCTAAACCTTAACCCTGAGCAGGAACGCTTGCTCACCGAAACATATAAAGGTTTTGTTCGTGGAGGGGCAAACCTTCGGCCCGAAAAAAAAGAAGAACTGAAAAAGATCAACGAACAACTGGCCTTATTGGAGGTAAAATTCAGCCAAAATTTATTGGCTGAAACCAATAATTATCAATTGGTTATTGATAATGAAAACGATCTGGCCGGTTTGCCCGAGTCGGTCAAATCGGGCGCTGCCGAAGCTGCAAAAGCTGCAAATCTTGAAGGGAAATGGGTATTCACATTGCATAAACCTTCGTGGATACCATTTCTTACCTACTCCGAAAAACGCGATCTCCGCGAAAATCTGTATAAAGCCATGTATAACAGGGGAAACAACGGTAACGAATACGACAACAACGAACTGATAAATCAGTTTGTCAATCTTCGCATTCAGAAAGCCCACCTGATGGGTTTCGACAACTGGGCATCTTTTATTCTCGATGATAACATGGCAAAAACGCCTGAGAATGTTTATGACCTGTTATATAAAGTTTGGGAACCAGGATTGACCCGGGCGAAGGCAGAAGCCCGGGATATGCATGCAATGATCGACCGTGAAGGGGGCAACTTCAAACTGGAAAGCTGGGACTGGTGGTACTACGCCGAAAAAGTGAGAAAAGAGAAGTACGACCTCGACGAAGAACAGCTCCGCCCCTATTTCGAACTGAATAACGTTCGCGACGGTATGTTTGCTGTGGCCAACAAACTGTTTGGGCTGTCGTTCACCCTGCTGGAAAATATGCCTCTTTTCCATCCTGAAAGTGAAGTATTTGAAGTAAAAGATGCTGATGGTTCGCACATAGGGGTTCTCTATATGGATTATCATCCCCGTCCCTCGAAAAGTGGCGGTGCCTGGATGACCAATTACCGCGAACAGCATTACAAAAACGGGAAAGATATCCGACCGGTGGTATCGCTTACCTGTAATTTTTCGAAACCAACAGGGGGAAAACCCGCCTTATTGAGCTATGATGAGGTGGAAACACTTTATCACGAATTTGGTCATGGGTTGCATGGATTGCTTTCGAAATGCCATTATAAAACGTTGGCAGGCACCAATGTAGCACGCGACTTTGTTGAACTTCCCTCGCAGATCATGGAGTACTGGGCTGCCGAACCTGAAGTATTGAAAATGTATGCCAGACATTATGAAACCGGCGAAATTATCCCTCAGGAATTGATCGATAAATTGGAAAAATCGGGGAAATTCAATCAGGGATTTGTAACTACCGAATTTGTTGCCGCTGCCATCCTCGATATGGATTACCATACGCTGACGCAGGAGAAAGATATTGATGTGAAAGCATTCGAGCAGGTTTCGATGGATAAGGCAGGGCTGATAAGTGAAATTATTCCACGTTACAAATCAACCTATTTCTCCCATATCTTTCCGGGAGGCTATTCGAGCGGTTACTACAGTTACCTGTGGGCCGAGGTTCTCGATGCCGACGCTTTTGAAGCTTTCAAAGAAACCGGCGATATATTTAACCCTGATGTGGCCGCAGCTTTCCGGACGAACGTACTGGAACGGGGTGGCACTGCCGATCCCATGGAGCTTTATCTGAAATTCAGGGGGAAACAGCCCGGAATTGAACCATTATTGAAAAACCGGGGTTTGCAGTAAAAAATTACCTTAAGCAAATCAGGTTATAAGGGCAATATCTGCAGCGCTCTTTAAAAGGGGTTTGAGTAAACCGGCTTTCGGGCGAATAGATGCCTTCAAGGATTTTTTTAAGTAAATATTCGGCAGGTTTTTCAATTTCACTCATTTCCATCGGTGTTTTACCAATCCGGATCGATGGATTGAAACTGGTATCGTTCAGTTTAAGAATGGCGTATATTGTTGCTGTAATAGGTTGATCAGGATAATATTTTTTCCGGAGTACCAAACCATATATCAATGCCTGCATAATCTCCTTGTTCCGGGTTTTGCGGTTAGGATCGATCAGGCTTTCAAAGTCATTGCAACTCAAGTCCCTGCTATCGAGGCTTCCGGTTTTATAATCGATTACCCGCATGATGCCATTTACCGAATCGAGCCGGTCGATTTTTCCACCAACGGTGATAGTATGCCCAGTGCCATCGATTTGAATTGTAAACGGTGCGCTGTAATTTTGCTCAAGTGAATAGATTGTGAGGGGTGAATTTTCAGCATCAATATCCAGGAGGTTATGAATATACGATTTGATGGTTGAAAAAATGAGTAAAGCTTTTCCTTCTATTTTGACTTCATAGCCTGAATTTTCGGAATACTTAAAATACTACGTGGCAAAGGCTTTATAAATACAATTTTCAATATTGGATTTATCTTTTTTTAACGCGGTTAGTGTTTCCCTGGTCATTATTTTTCCCACAAAAGGGGCATAAAGGGTTTCGACTGACTTATGAAAAATATTGCCGAAGAGCCTACGGTCAATCTCTTCAGCTACTTCATCGGGCTCTTCAATGTTGAGTACATACCTGAAATAAAACCTCAACCTGCACGATAACCAAAGGTTTATTGCACTGGGCGAAAGGATTTTTCCACCCGGCAATGTACCTGGCAATTTTGTGTATATTGCACTGCTTGACGGTATTGAAATAGGCATAGCTGTATAACCTGAAAATGGGAAATCGAGTGTACGGGTTATAACCTTGTGTGGCGAAAGCAGTTTCATCTGAAAACCATACCGGCTGAGTTCACCTCCCGAAATTCCTTCCCTGATAGAGTTCCAGGTGGCCGAAATTCGCCCCGAACGCTGTATAAGCCTGTAAAAATAGTAAGCATACATGGCATCCTGATCATCAATGCCCGGCAAACCAAAACTCTTACGCAAATTGTAAGGAATCAGTGATGGAGATGAGAACGTCCGTGGCCAGATTTCCTCGTTAAGACCAATTATGACCAGATTGTCAAAATCGAGGCAGCGGGTTTCGAGAATACCCATCACCTGCACGCCCGATAGAGGTTCGCCCTCGAAAGGAACAGTAACTTTTGAAAGATACTGGTTCATAACCCTGAAAAAAACCGGCGGGGCCAACATCGGAATATCGCCTGTTTCGTTTAATGCGTGTTGCAGCTTTTCAACAGCCATATAGATATGGTATATCAACTCTCTGACCAGTTCATCCTGGTTGGTTTCCCCTGCAATTTCATAAACTTTTTGAAGTATCCGCAGAAAATAGGATGGAAATTCAAGGGTAGTGCCCGGTAACGTAAATATCAACTCATGAACTGGTGAAAAATACAATTCCACCGGGTTCAGATATATTTTGTTGTGTGCCACCAGTTGTTGCATAAAAGTATCCACTTTTTCGGGACAAACACCCTTGATCAATTGGTGGTTAAGAATATCGGTCGCCAGCCTGAAATATATCCGTGTCTCTTTCCCGGCCTCAACAGTTGAATTACGGAGCAATGTAGCCAACAGGTATAGGAATCCATTGACCGGTGAATTTTTTACAGGATAACCCATTGTAACGTTTATTCCTGAAATACCGGATGGCAAAGCACCCAATACCGGAAAAAGAAGTGATTCATCGGCAAGAACCACAGCGGTTTGGTCAAACTTATCCGTTCCGTCCGGGGCTATACCAACTTTTTCGAAGAAGGAGGGTATTATCTGAGCCTGACCGTATGAAGAAGGAACCGAAACAATCTCGATCTCTTTAGGCTGGATAAATGTTTTGCAATCGGGTAGAAAATCTTCAGGTGGAGGGAACAACAAAAGGTTTTCGCGCATAAATTTACCGGCATCATTTGCCATTTCGTTAACATACCAATCGTCGAAATCCCAAAGAAAATCAGCCTTGTTCTGTGCTTTTAAAATTCTGAACAACTGTTTTTCACATTCATTTAAAGCATTATGTCCAATAAAAATATATTTGATGTAACGCGAAATTCCTTCACCTTTTTCTGCTTTTTCAATTCCGTCCATGATGGCCATTCCCTGATAACCGATTCCATTGGCAAATAAGTCTTCCTTAAATACAGTATAAACATCATACAACTTGTTCCAGAACGATACAAAGTTCCGTTGTTGCTCACGGGTTTCCCAGTTTTTCAGGCTACCCCAAAATTGGTTTAGAATATCTTTTTGATCATCAGTAAGATAATCGAAGTGTTTTTCAATTTCCTTTACATCGGCAATATTTTGAAATAAATGTTGGGCATTAACCCTGTATTTGTCGATATCATCAAAATCAGCAAGAAGTATCTCGCCCCAGAAATAAAAATCATCGAACGTCTCATTCGTTTGGGTAATTCTTTTGTAAATTTTATAGAGTTTGGTGATCAGGATTAACCTTTCGGTAACAACCAGAGAAGATAATGATTGCATCCATTCGCCTATGGTAGTCAGTTGGGGGCTAATAACCGGTTTATCAAGCAATTTCTGCAGGTAGGCTGTAAAAAATACACTTGCCCGGCGATTGGGAAAAACGATACAGATATCCTGCAAATCATGACTGTATTTTTCATAAATATAACCGGCACAGGTTTCAAGAAATCGATGCATAGAGCCTGCTTTTTTAACTCACGATAAAAATAATAGTTTTGCAGTCAATCACAATCGAAAAAGAATTATACATTTAATTACTAAAACCTATCTGAAATGTGGATTACTTTATTGCTTCTTTTAGGATACCTCCTCATCCCAGTATTGTTGATTTACCTGACCCATGTATCATCGACCCTGAAAAAAACAGGTGCTGTTGTATTGGCCTATGCAGTTGGCCTATTTTTGGGTAATGTTGGCTTGTTTCCGGTTCCGAGCGATGCATTCAGGGAGATGACAGCCCTTTTGGGTAAAAATTCATTGCCCCAAAACGTGCTTATGGAACAATTCCAGAATGGAAACATTACTTCGGAGGATCTCATCGTCAACCGGATAGCTTCAATGCAGGAAATGATATACTCAATTTCTATTATGATCGCAATTCCCCTGATTCTGTTTTCATTAGATATGAAACGGTGGCTCGGACTTGCCAGTGAAGCTTTTAAATCAACCATGCTCGCTTTGATTTCACTTTTTGCAGCCGTAATAATCGGTTACCTTGTTTGGGGTGTTCACATCGAAGAAGGCTCCAAGGTGGGCGGAATGCTGGTGGGCGTATATACCGGAGGAACCCCAAATCTTGCTCTGCTGGCGGTTGGTCTTGGGGTTAACCAGGAAACGTATATCCTTACACACACCTATGATGTGGTTCTTGGTGCACTGTTTCTGTTGTTCCTGATGACTGTTGCACAACGGACATTCAATCTTATTCTTCCCCATTTCAGCGATTCAAAAAAACATAAAGCCATCTGTAAAGTAATTAAAGAAACTGAAGGAATTGACAATTACCTGGGGATGCTAAACCTCAAAGCGGCAGGAAATCTGGGAATTGCATTCATATTGGCTATCCTGATTTTTGGCATCGGTTATGGTTTAAGTATGCTTTTTCCCAAATCGGCACAAATGACAGTAATTGTGCTTACCATCACCACTTTGGGTATTCTGGCGTCGCTGAACAAACGCATCAATAAAATTGAATACACTTTCCAGTTTGGTATGTATTTTATCATTGTATTCTCGTTGGCCCTTTCCTCAATAGCCAATCTTAGGACTATGATACAGGGAATTTCAATGGATCTTTTCCTTTATGTGGCAATCGCTATTTTTGGCTCAATGATTATTCACGTAATGTTATCGAAAATTTTCAAAGTTGATACCGATACAACCATTATTACCATAACAGCACTCACCTATTCAACTCCCTTTGTTCCTGCAGTTGCTGCTGCCATCCGCAATAAGGAAATTATCATCAGCGGACTTGCAGTGGGTACTTTGGGCTATGCATTCGGCACATACGCAGGTATGCTTATTTACCAAATATTGCAGTGGTTGTAAAAGTAAGCTCATTAATTATTTATCTCCCTTACTTTCCGTTAAAGGTTGCAAACCACAAAAAGCAACATATTTGCCATTTTCTTGTTTACTATTTGAAAAACGGAAAATATGTTAAAACATTTAAAGAAGCGATGGAATATCAGTTCGAACATACAATTTGTCCTGATCTTCATTGTTTTTGCACTTACAGGAATTTCAACCCTGTGGGTGCAAAAAGCCATTTGGCCATTTCTTGGTTTAGGCCTTGAAACTTCGTTGTGGTTAAAAATTCTTCTGTACGTACTTATCATTTTTCCAGTATATCAGGTTTTGCAGCTTATTATCACTTTTATTTTCGGACAATTCCGCTTTTTCTGGGAATTTGAAAAGAAAATGTTCCGGAGGTTGGGCATTACCCCGGGTAAAAAAGTAATGATCATTTCGGCAACCGTAGTTTTAACATTAAATTCGATGGCAATGAACCAAAAATTTGAGCGGGCCACTTTGAGTGGCGGTTGTTTCTGGTGTACCGAAGCTGTATTTCTCCGGCTGAAAGGTGTTGAATCAGTTACTCCGGGATACAGTGGGGGCCATGTCAAAAATCCTGCCTACCGCGAGGTGGTTGCCGGCCGAACCGGGCATGCCGAAGTGGTGCAGGTTACCTATAATCCTGAAGTAGTTACATTCGCAGAAATTCTCGAAGTATTCTTTCTGACCCACGACCCTACAACACTTAACCGGCAGGGAGCTGATGTAGGTACCCAATACCGGTCTTCAATTTTCTATCACACGCCTGAGCAGAAAAAGATTGCTGAAGAAATTATCAGGGCACTAGAAAAGGAAAAAGTTTACAACGACCCGATTGTTACTGAGGTTACTGCTTTTACCAATTTCTATGAAGCAGAAGACTATCATAAAAATTATTTTGCACGTAATCCCAATCAGCCCTATTGCCAGTTTGTGGTTGCCCCAAAGGTGGCGAAGTTCAAAAAAATTTTTAAGGAGAAGTTGAAGTAACCCATTCACATTTTTAACCACACCACCTTCTGTTCGGGTGTATGTTTCTGGCCAAGAATATCACGGTACAGATCAGGCCTTCTTGCATTCCGATAACGATACCCGCCTGAAAGTTCAAGTTTTTCAGGAGTAACAACAGTAGTAACAACTTCATCATCAAGCTTTCGGCATTCGGCAATTATATCGCCAAACGGATCGATGATCATTGAGCAACCGTTTTTTAACTGGTTGTCGTCCATTCCAATCGGATTTGAAAAAACAACATAAATTCCATTATCATATGCCCTCGATGGCAGCCATTTCATCAGCCATTGCCTGCCTTTCATTCCATCGAATTCGAGCCTGAGCGAGGTTGGATCATTTTCACGGTTATGCCATAGGGCAGGGTCAACAAAACCAGCTCCAGGCCTTGTTGATGGTGTACACATGGTAACATGTGGCATAAAAATTATATCGGCCCCAAGCAGAACTGTTGCCCTCACATTTTCAATTATGTTGTTGTCATAACAGATCAGTATTCCGCATTTCCAGCCATGAAGGTCAAAAACACAAAACTCATTTCCCGGCTTCACGTATGGGTTAATAAAGGGGTGCAATTTACGGTACCTGGCAATTAAACCATTACCATCCACACATACATAAGCCTTGAACAGGTTATTACCTGTATCTTTTTCAAAAAGGCCGGCCAGAACTGTAATGTTGTGTTTTGCCGCTATTTCAATCAGTTTCTGTACACTCTCCCCATCGGGTATTGGTTCGGCCAGGTCGAGCATTTGCTCATGGTTTAAACTCCGGGCAAATGTGTAACCGGTTACGGAACATTCGTGGAATGCCACCACCTTCGAGCCCTGATTTGCTGCTTCACCGGCCAACCGGTCGATTTTGGAGAGGTTATAAGTTTTATCGCCACTCCTGTTTTCGAATTGCGCTGTCGAGATTTTCAGTTTTTCCATTTTAATTTCGTTATGCTTCAAAAGATAATTTCATTTCCTTTATGGTCGTTTTTTTATATTTTCGCAGCCTAAATTATATTTTTAATCGTTCAATATGAGAAATAATATCATGATTTTAGTTCTGATGGCCGGAACTACACTGTTTTCGTGCCAGAACCAAAGCAAGCAGACTTCAGTTATTACCGAAAACCCGTTTTTCACCGAATACACTACTCCTTTTAAAGTTCCACCTTTCGATCAGATCAGGTTGGAGCATTTTATGCCTGCCATTGATGAAGGGATTCGCCAGCAGGAAGCCGAAATTCAGGTAATTGTTGAAAATACCGAAGAGCCTACATTCGAAAACACAATCCTGGCTTACGACAATTCCGGGGAACTGCTCTCAAAGGTAAACAATGTTTTTGGCCCGCTCAATTCGGCTATGACCAGCGACGAAATGCAAGCACTTGCCAGAGAAATTACTCCCAAACTTACCCGTCACCGTGATAATATTTCGCTTAATCCGGTCCTTTTTCAGCGCTTTAAAGCTGTATATGAAAAGCGGAACGATATCGGTCTCGATGAACAGCAAATCAGGTTGGTTGAGAAGTATTATCAGGATTTTGAACGAAACGGTGCCAATCTTTCGTCCGAAGCTCAGGAAAAGCTGAGGAGCCTTAACGAACAGATTTCGAATTTACAACTGAAATTCTCCGAAAATGTATTGGCCGAAACCAACCGTAATTTCCGCCTGGTTATCGATAATGAAGCCGACCTGAAAGGATTACCTGCCGATGTTATCACCCGTGCAGCCGAACAGGCCCGAAAGGACAATATGGAAGGTAAATGGGTTTTCACGCTCGATAAGCCAAGTATGTTGCCTTTCCTTCAGTTTGCCGAAAATCGCGACCTGAGGGAAAAATTGTATAAAGGTTACTGGATGCGTGGTGACAATGATAATGATTTCGACAACAAAGAAATTATCAAGCAACTGGTTAAACTGCGCGACGAAAAAGGCAAACTGATGGGTTTCAACAACTTTGCCGAATATGTTATTGATGTAAATATGGCCAAAACTCCGGAATCAGTTTACGACTTTCTGAAAAAACTCTGGACTCCGTCCATGAAAATGGCAAAAGCCGACCGCGATGCCATGCAAAAAATTATTGATTCCGAAGGAGGCAACTTTAAACTGGCGCCACACGATTGGTGGTATTACTCCGAAAAACTGCGCAAACAGAAATTCGATCTGGATGAAAATGAGGTTAAACCATACTTTTCGCTCGAAAATACCCTGAATGGAATGTTTTATGTTGCCAACAAGCTCTGGGGCATCACTTTCGAAAAACGCGATGATATACCGGTTTACCATGAAGAAGCTACTGCATACGAGGTAAAAGAAGCGGACGGTTCGCATGTAGGCGTTTTCTTTGTTGATTTTCACCCCCGCGATGGAAAACGGCCGGGAGCCTGGTGTACAAGTTTCCGCAGGGCCGGTTACCGCAACGGCGAAAGAATCTATCCGCTTTCTACTATTGTTATGAATTTCACACGTCCGGCCGGGGACACTCCTGCCCTGCTCAGTTTTGACGAAGTTTCCACTATGTTCCACGAATTTGGCCATGCCCTGCACGGATTGTTCACCGATGAACCCTACCGCAGGACTTCGGGCAGTGTACCGCGCGATTTCGTTGAACTTCCTTCACAGATTATGGAGCATTGGGCTGCAGAACCCGAAGTGATGAAGGTTTATGCCCGTCATTACGAAACTGGCCAGTCCATCCCCGACGAACTGATTGCCAAACTGGAAGCTGCCGCCACTTTCGACCAGGGATTTATTACCGGCGAATATGTAGCTGCAGCCTTTCTCGATATGGACTACCATACAACCAAAAATCCGGATATTGCCGATGTACGTGAGTTTGAGAAAAAATCTATGGAAAATTACGGGCTCATTCCGGAAATCCTGCCCCGTTATCGCAGCACTTACTTTTCGCACACTTTCAGTGGCGGATATACTGCAGGATACTACGTATATATCTGGGCTGGCGTGCTCGATGCCGATGCTTTCCAGGCTTTCAGGGAAACCGGTGATATATTCAATCAGGATGTTGCTGCCAGATTCCGTGAACTGCTTTCACGGTCGGGCTCTGACGAAGGGATGAATGTTTACCGCAAATTTCGTGGAAAAGACCCGGATATTACACCACTGCTAAAAAACAGGGGACTTCTCTGAAATATAATAAACCAAAAATACCCGTAAGGCTGGTTCGAAAAGCCCTACGGGTATTTTTTTGTTTTTAAACTTTCACCTTTTATACTTTTCCAATAAATTTGCGACAAAATGTAACTATATTGCGCAAATAATTACAAAATTATACATTCTTCACAAATTGATCCGTTTTATGAAAAGACAAATTTTATTTTTTTTTCTGATTTTCATTACCATAATCTCCTTTTCACAAACTGCGCGTGAAAAAGGTTACGCCACCATCACCCACGAATCCATTCAGGGCCAACTTGAGTTTCTGGCTTCCGAATGGATGGAGGGAAGGGCAACTGGTTCAAAGGGAATTTTCCTCGCTTCCGATTATCTTGCTTCAATGTTTAAGGTTTTCAATATCAAACCTTTTGGCGACGAAATTTCCATAACCCCTACGCGGGAAGAGATGAGACAGGGGAAAAGACCGGTTACCCAAAGGTCTTATTTCCAAGAAATTGCCCTTTTAAGATATGAACCAGGCGATCAGCAGGATTTTGCTGTGATTTCAAGAACCAGTCAATCCGAAACTGCCGTAAATTTTGGCCATCGGGTCGATTTTCAGGTTCAAACCGGAACAACCAGTATTTCGGGAAAAGCTCCGGTGTTTTTTGCAGGCTATGGTATGTCGGAAAAAGAGTACGACGAATTTTCGAAAAAAGATATAAAAGGCAAAGCTGTTGTTATTTTAACCGGATTTCCAGGTCATAGGGATACGGCATCAGTAGCCTTTAAAAAATTCAGTCCCTGCATGGCAGGATCAGGACGTTTTTCGGCCGACCGGAACAAGATCAGAAAAGCAGAAGAACTTGGAGCGGTAGCAGTAATTGTCATAAATCCGGCATCCAATCCGGCGTTGGCCTGGGCCGGCAACAGTCCATACCCCGTAAAAGGAGCATATTACGAATCTGACAAAAGGCTCAGTTCGTTTTACGATAAACGGATTACCCTGCCAGGCGACACCCTTCGGGGAAATATACCTGTATTTACCATTACAAACCGGGTAGCAAACATAATCCTTGACGGGACTGGTGTTGAAATTGCTTCTTATGAAAAACGGGCACAGGAAACCATGCTTCCCGCCTCGCGCGACCTTACAGGCAAAGAAGTTTCATGGAATTCAACAGTTAATGCTGAAATTGTTAAATGCCGCAATGTTTTAGGTTATATCGAGGGTAAAAAACCCGATGAATTTATTGTAGTCGGTGCACATTACGATCATTTGGGAAAATATGATGGTTGGGTTTGGAATGGCGCCGACGATAACGGATCTGGAACTGTGGGCGTTATGGCCCTGGCAAGGGCGTTTGCTGAATCGGGCGAAAAACCTGAAAAATCGATCATTTTTGCTGCCTGGACAGGCGAAGAAATGGGTTTACACGGTTCGCGCTATTTTGTCAGCAAATTTCCGAAAAATATGAAAATTACCTATAACCTGAATTTTGATATGCTTTCGCGCGATGCCGAGAATGACAGGGAAAAAAACCAGATGAACATGATGTACCAATCGAAGGTTCCCCGTCTCAGGGAACTATCCGAAAAGAATATAAAAGAATTCAACCTGAACCTCGAAGTTTCATTCAGGCCTTCGGAAGTATTATCGGGAGGCAGCGATCATGCCCCATTCGCTGCAGCCGGAATACCTGCCACATTCTTTTTTGCCGCCATGCACCCTGATTACCATCAGCCATCGGATGAACTGAGTAAAATAAACTGGACTAAAATGTTGAATATGATTCGATTGGGCTATCTTAACGTGTACGAGATTGCAAACAGCGATTATTATTTGCAGAAATAAGGTGGGAAAGATTCAGAACAAAAAAACCTTTTGGAATTCCAAAAGGTTTTTTTAGTGGCCCTTTCTGGCTACCATCGTAGATCGGATTTCCAGATGGATTCTATATCCATGTTATCTCTCTCAATATCAATAAAATGCCTGAATGTGCCCACTTTCAGTTCATAGGTAGCTGCTTCGTCGCAAACCACCATTGCACGCTTGTGCATTTGCAGCGCACTTGCCGTCCACATGTGGTTTACACCTTCTTCGATCATGTGGTGCAAGGCCCTTGCTTTATTCAATCCGTTGACAATAATCAGCACTTCGCGTGCATCCATAATGGTACCTACCCCAACGGTCAGCGCCAATTTCGGAACTTTATTTATATCGTTTCCAAAAAAACGCGAATTGACTACCCGAGTGTCGTAATTCAATTCCTTGTCTCGTGTGCGCCCCGAAAGTGATGAACCGGGTTCATTGAAAGCGATATGCCCGTCAACCCCAATCCCGCCAAGGAACAAATCAATCCCTCCAACAGCAATTATTTTATTTTCATATTGTGTGCATTCCTTTTTAATATCGTCGGCTAAGCCGTTGAGAATATTTACATTTTCTTTCCGGATATCAATATGGCTGAAAAAATTGGACCACATAAAATAGTGGTAACTTTGTGGGTGGTCGGGCGCCAGCCCCACATATTCATCCATATTGAAGGTTACCACATTTTTAAAACTAACTTTCCCAAGTTTATACAACCCGATCAATTCATTGTAAACACCAACCGGTGACGAACCGGTTGGAAGACCGAGTACAAAAGGTTTATCTGGGGTTGGACGGAACAATTCAATTTTCCGGGCTATGTAATGGGCTGCCCACCTTGCCATGTGATCGTAATCGGGTTGAATTACCAGTCTCATCTCTCTAAATTTTAATGTGTTATAAACTTTTTAGCAAAGCTATGGTTTTTTCGCTAAGATCACTCTTTTTGCGGATATGTTCAAGTATTTCGTTGACAAAAGTATTTTTTTCAAAAGTTCCCCTCACTTTCATAAAATCGAGTTCTTTTACCTGCTCGTCGCCATCGGGGCCAAAACCGGTCATTGCGCATAACCTGAATTCTTTCCTCGCATCCTCGTATAATAGTTTATCGAGTCCAACCACAGCTTCTTTCCATTCGGTAATCAATCTGGTCAAATCATCGATGGTGGCCTCTTCCAAAGGTTTTTGAATGTAATTTTTGAGCAATTCGCTGGCCCATGTCCATTCACATTCGTAATAATTCTGGTGGATTTCCTTAAAAAACGCTTCAATTTCATCCAGATTATTCACTACACCATTTTCAATGTTATGGATAAGCTTATCAATTTCAGCTTTTGGTGCAATTAATCCGCTCAGATCAATCCATTCGCCTTTCCCACATGAGCTCGAAGTCTTTAAACCCAACCTGAGATCATCAAGGGTTCGAGGATTCATTTTAGTGATGCGCGAAATCAGCGAGTTGCCCAGGAATTTTATAATTCCCATTTCATATAATTCGATACCTCTCAACAATGAAGACCGAGTTATAAAAGTTGTTTCCCAGGTATAAGTTTCGGTTGTTTGCCCCGAAATGTTTCTTAAGCGCTCAAGAATCTCTTTCCCGTTTATCATACGTTGTATCGTATATGGGCTCAGTAAATTGAAATTGATGGGATCGAGCAATTCTTTATCTTTTCGCTTGTCGCGCCGGGGCCATTTCATGGCATCGCGGATGGTTCCAATGCTTCGAAGATTGATTCCCGGCGCCAGCCAGCTTTCGTCCTTATTTTCGATTAAGTAAGAAAATGGCATATTAGAGGTATCGGTATTTTTATAATGCCTGCCCATTACCAAAGTAAACGGACCAATTTTGGCCGGCCACAACAGGTAGGAATCGCTTGTGGTTTTTGAACCCCGCTCCACAATACCATGATGTATGGGGCCGAGTTTATACATGTGGTTGCTTTGGTTCGACCCGCTTCCGGCATTGGCAAACGAAAACATTCCGGCAATCAGTAATGTCGATTTGTGGTGTGTTACCGTAAAGGGGCCCGCAAAAATGGAACATGCTTCACCATTAAATCCCTGGCAATTGGCAAAAAAAGCCGAATGAATGGCCGAATAATGTTTCCCCAACAGGCAGCCTTGCCCTATGAAACAATTACTAATAACAGCATGGTCGCTGATCTCGGCTCCCGAAGAAATTATGAATTTTTCGGCTACTACATTGTACCCGATCTTTACAGGGTCGATATCATTACTGTTTACTGACCCTTCGCACAACCTTGATACACCCTCAATAACTGCATTGGACCCGATCCGGGTATTTATGATCTGACTGCAATTCATTATTCTGGTAAAACTTCCAATATAACCAGTTTCTGATTTCACGGTTTGAGTATAATTTTCAATCATGGCTTCGACCCCTTCGGGCAGGCAATCGCGATGCCGGTAAAAAGTCATCATATAGGCCAACGGTGCCGATAAACGGTCGTAAATCATTAGTTTACGTCCACCGGTTTCGTCGAGTACATCTATTTTTATCCCGTTGCCAAAGGTTGTTTCCTTTTCAACGAGGATCATATCCACATTTTCAATTATAACATGATCGGAAATTGCATAGTTGGCTATATAATTCCTTACATTGTTAATATAGACCTGATCGCCAATGGTACAATTGTGAAGATATGCCTGGCTGATTCCTGATTTCTTCCTGATTCCACCGGCAAACTCAACCTGATCTGTTAATCTGCCTAATCGGACATTACCCGAAAATGTAACATTTGAAATGGTGTCGGAAACGAATTCATGGATAACAGATACTTGACCCCAGTTTTCTGATTTGCAGCCCTGTTTCTCTAATTTTTCAATTTCATCGCGTGTTAAGTTTCGGTAGTTTTTCATAATTATCAATGTATGTTTGATTTTGTTAATCTGACAAGGTATGTATCATCTTCTCCCCTGGCAATCAATTCTGTATGTAATCCCTGTCCCGAAGCCGTTTTTTTCAACCTTTCAAAATCGATATAAAGCCAGGGGAAAATTGATGTTATACTGTTTTTATAGGTGACCGTATAAATCATTTCACCGTAATAACCAATATTGGTTATGTCAATCCAATACGAGCCATCCTCTTCATAAAACAGATACCGTATATCAGCCGAATCGAGCAAAATCTGCCCGTCGGGTTTCAATAGATTTTTAAGATGTTTTAGAAGCTTTTTCATGCCTTTAAGTGTTCCGGCAATTCCAGCACCGTTCATCAGCAACAAAATTGTATCAAATTGATTGTCAGTATATTTATAAATATCGCCCACAAAAACCTGACATGCGCCTCTTTGTTTTAAAACCTCTGCTGCAAGTTCCGATTTTTCTATCGACACAACACTAAAGCCCCTGTTAAATAGTTCGAGCGAGTGGCATCCGGCACCTGCACCAACATCCAGCACTTTCCCCCGACATAACCTGAGGGCAGTTTTTTCAATTTCAGGCATTTCATCAAATCTTCTGAAAAAATATGCCGGATCTATTTCCTCACCTTCGGTATAATTGCTTTCAACAGAAAGTTTTTCGATATCCTGATTGAAATAGTAATGGTAAATAGCCTTGCCTATAGGATCCATAGTTGAAAAATATGGCCGAAAATAGTTGAAAAAATCTTCAGATTGGTCCATTTCCCGGATAAGATTTGTGATAAAGGGGAAAAATTAAAATAAATTGCTTCATAAAAAAGCATCGTACGGCTTACCAACATAAACCGGACGATGCTCACATTTATACAATTTCCTGTTTAAAACCTGAAACCAAAGGTAACCATCACCTTATTGATATTTTTGTCAAAATTTGCCATGGAAGGTTTCGGGTAGGCGTTGGTCAGAGGAGCTGGGTACAAAAAATTGCTTTCGGTTGATACACTGTAACGGTATGCAAGGTCGAGGAAAAATCCCCCGCTTCGATATCCGAATCCGGCAGAGTAGGTATTGAAATGGTTATCGGCATTTGGCTGCGTAGCATTGAATGCTGAGGCATTGAATGCTGATGGATAATGCTCAAAACCAGCCCTGACTGCAAAAGCATCGTTCAATTTATATTCACCACCAAGCCTGATGTTCCCTACAGGTTTGTATAATTCTGCAATATCGGCGTTCTGATCAATAAATTCGTTTCCATTCCCACCATCCCTGAGCCTTGCTTTACCGTAATCCTGGTATTCATAATCGAGGCTGATCAGTCCCTTTTTTGCGAGGAACACAGAACCACTGAAGACAGCCTTAAAAGGAGTTTCGAGGCTGTAATCGTAATCCAGCAACGGAGATTGCTTGTCATAGTTCTCTGAACCATCACTGTAAGTAATGGATGAGGTCATCCAGGTTTCAAAGTTGTCGCGAAGGTTATAAAAGGTAGGGGTATGCACTGCAACACCCAGGCGTATATTATCAACCGGTCTGAAAAGCACCCCCAATTTAAAATTATAACCCGTTCCGGTAGTGCGGAGCGAACTACCAAAATTAAATTCGTTAAAAAACGGGATATTGTTTTGTACGTCCCACTCACGCAGAACCGTCGATTCTTTAAAATAAAGATCGGTAATTCCAAACGATGCACCGAGATAGAACCTGTGCCCGAAATTTAAACCAAGTCCAAGAGTATATTCATCCAAGGCCCCCGATTGGCGATAGCTTTTCCTTTGGCTTTGGCCATAACCAGCATCCTGGATATCGTGCCAGTACTCTTTGGTTTGCTTGTCCTGCAGCAGTACATCAGTCTTCCAGGCCAGTTCCTCATAAAAGTTACTCCAGTCGTCATAATTGGCATTTTCGGCTATATAATCGAGAAATGATGACTTCGCCATTGAGCCTTGCACCATCATTTTTGTATTAAAATCGTTCATCCGGTTGTACCCGATTCCGAAGTTGATCCCAACAGGCCCTGATCCGCCATTCCCCGACCTGATGGTCCCAACATAGCTTAAATTACTGAACCGGAAATTATATTTGTAGTCGTTCGTGACTGATCCCAGATATGCTGCATCCACATCGGTCCTCCCAAAATAAGGCGATAAGGCAAACTCACCTGAACGGTATATTCCAAGACCGGCTGGATTAATACCTACCGAGGTAAAATCGCCCCCTAATGCTCCAAAAGCATTACCCATTGCACCCGAACGGGCGGTTCCTTCAATTCTTGTTGAAGAATAACGCAATGCGTCAACAAAATCCTGAGAACTGCTCAAAATGGGCAAAAGGATTATCAAACCAATTATTACTTTATTCTTAATCATGGCTTAAAAATTATTATTCAATGAAAACAAGTGAATGAGCAGAAGGTTGTTCATTAACGTCTTCCGCTGCTGCTGTTGGTGCCTCCACCCGATGAATGGCTTCCACCTGAAGAACCTGATGAAGAGGACCCACCAGAACTGAAGCTGCCTGAACTTGAAGGTGAGCTACTGCGGGCCGGAGCCGAATAGGAACTTCCTGACGAAGAAGGTTCTATGCTTCGGGCCGGAGCTCTGTAACTGTTTCCTGAAGGGGCAGTCGAACGAACATTTCCGGTTGATGTACCTGAACTGCTGCTTCGGTTGTATGTAGTGGTGGAACGGTAAGTCCGCGTGGTATTGGTTGTGGCACTACTTGGCCGTGTATAGGTAGATGACGGCGTGGTGGCACTTTTTGTCACCGACTCCTGATTCCCTGTGGTTGGCCGAGTAGTGCCCTGAATATTGTAGGTTGAACGGTTAATAGTACGCTGCTGGTTGTAGCTTGGAGTATATTCACTTCCCTGCCGCACAGCGGAGTTATTTGTATTTGCAGGCCGAGTGTAGGTTCCCTGCGTAGCCTGCCTGTTGGTACTATTCACATCCTGGGTGGGTCGCAAGCTGGTTCCCTGATCAGAATTTCCCCTATCGGCCGACGAACTGGTATAACGGCTACGGGTTGTAGTGTTTTCACTGATATCCCTGCGCAATTCAGTATGGGTTCGTGCTCCCTGCTCACTTGCCGATACTGATACTTCGCGTGAAGGACGTCCACCCCCTGAAACTCCTGACACAGAAGTACCCCTGCGCCCTTCAGAATCATTATCAAATGCGCCAGGGCGTGCACTTTTCAAGGGTGAATCGTTGTTGCTTGTTGCAGATACGCCCGACCTTCGTGAACCTGTGTCACCATAAACTGCGGAGGTATTGAAATCGCGGCGTGGACCATAAGTATAATCTTCACGGTTCGCATATCTGATATTATCCCAATATCCACCATAATAGGGATGACCGCCCCAGCCCCAGTAACTATATGGTGAGTACCAGGTGTAGTAGGGCGAATACCAACTGTAATAAGGTGAATACCAGCTGGAGAATGGTGATCCCCAACCGTAATAAGGCCATCCCCATGATGAACCCCATGCCCAGCTATTCCACCCCCAGCCAAAAGACCAGCCAGGGCCGTAGGTAGGATAATACCATGAATCCCAACCATAATAATCATAATAATAAGGATCATAGAAAAATGGCCTGTGAAAACGACGAATGCGATAGCCGAAGTCTAAATTATCCGATTCAAAATAATTATTGATGACGTATTTGATTTCATTATCGTCGTAAAATACAGTGGTATCGCTGCCAGTAAGGGCCATCTGATCGAGGTTATACAGTTGAGCATCGGAATATGTACCTGCATCCTGACCATCGAAAATATAATTGTTCATGGTTTTCGAACCTTCGGAATTATCCCTTATCTCACTCACGATAACCCTATCGGCTGATTTGCGCTTGAGCTCATCTTTCTGCTCGTTTTTCTGATTTATGACCATTGGGGGAGGTACATCGCCCGGAGTGAAGTAAATGTCGTCAACCCATGAAGAAGCCACATAAGAACTGGTTCCACATGCACTGATTATCAGGGCGAAAGCAAATAATATGATAATTTTCGATTTCATAACATATCCTCCCATAACTCTTTTTATCAATTTAATTTGCTTATTTTGCAAGCAAAAATTTAGTTAATAAAATGCAAATTTTATACCAAAGATAAGAAAATGGCTAAAGAATTAACTTCAAGGAGTGAAAATTACTCACAATGGTATCTCGATCTGGTCATCAAGGCCGATCTCGCCGAGAATTCAGCAGTTCGCGGATGTATGGTAATAAAGCCCTATGGTTATGCAATATGGGAAAAAATGCAGGCTCAGCTCGATAAAATGTTTAAAGACACTGGCCATGTAAATGCATATTTTCCGCTGTTTATTCCCAAATCATTTTTCAGCCGCGAGGCAGCACATGTTGAAGGCTTTGCCAAGGAGTGTGCAGTTGTTACCCATTACAGGTTGATGAACGACCCCGATGGGAATGGTATTGTTGTTGATCCGGGTGCACAACTTGAAGAAGAGCTGGTGATCAGGCCAACCTCCGAAACAATAATCTGGAACACCTACAGAAACTGGATACAATCGCACCGCGACCTTCCTATCCTCATTAATCAATGGGCTAATGTGGTAAGGTGGGAAATGCGTACCCGGCTTTTTTTGCGTACAGCAGAATTTCTATGGCAGGAAGGGCATACAGCACACACAACAAAAGAGGAGGCGATTGATGAGACCATAAAAATCATAAACCTTTATGCCGAATTTGCTGAAAAGTGGATGGCTATGCCTGTAATTAAAGGAGTAAAATCGGAAAATGAGCGGTTTGCCGGTGCAGTTGACACTTACACAATCGAAGCTTTGATGCAGGACGGCAAAGCATTACAGAGCGGAACCTCACATTTTCTTGGGCAGAATTTCGCCAAGGCCTTCGATGTAATGTTTACCAACAAGGAGGGGGTACAGGAACATGTCTGGGCAACTTCGTGGGGTGTTTCCACCCGTTTGATGGGAGCCCTCATCATGGCTCACTCAGATGATAATGGACTGGTTTTGCCTCCCAGACTCGCACCTATACAGGTTGTTATTGTGCCCATTTACAAGAAGATGGAGGAACTGGCTGCCATCTCGGCAAAAGTGGACGAAATAATCCCTAAACTCAAAGCTCACGGAATAACCGTGAAATATGACGATAACGACAACAAAAAACCAGGCTGGAAATTCGCTGAATATGAATTGAAAGGTGTACCGGTCCGCCTCGCCATGGGACCTCGAGATCTGGCAAGCGGTACGATAGAGGTTGCCCGACGCGATACCCTTGAAAAACAGGTGCTGCCGGTTGAAAATATCGACCAGGCTATTTTATCCCTTCTCGACGATATCCAGGAAAACATCTTCAGGAAAGCCCTTCATTTCAGGAATGAAAACATCAGAAAGGCCGATTCATGGGAAGAATTTAAACAAATCCTGAATGATAAATGTGGTTTCGTATCGGCACATTGGGATGGCTCTGCCGAAACCGAAAAGCTGATTAAGGATGAGACCAAAGCAACCATTAGGTGTATTCCTATGGATGCCGTACCCGAAGAAGGCAAATGCATTTATTCAGGAAAACCATCCCCGAAGAGGGTTTTGTTTGCCATTGCTTATTGATTTCAGAAAATATTTTATAATCCTGCTATTTACAGCGAATACTTTATTCGCTGTTTTTTTTATGGCAATGTTTCAGTACCTTAGTGGTTCTAAAACCGGTGCAAGTTATGAATACCAAAGAATACCGCGCCTCGTTGCTCGAAGCTTATGTAATAAAATCGAATGTTAAGCAACAGGTTTATAACAATACAGCAGAGTCGTTTCTTATCCTGAAAAAAGTACTGAAACAACTTGAAAAAGACTACATTATGGTACTCAAGGGGCAAATCCCTGATAATAATCTCCCTCAATATCAGGAACGTGGCCCGTTTGAAATGGATTTTAAGATCGGGGGCGACCTGTTGTTTTTCAGTATGCATTCCAATGTGTTTGAATTCGACAACAAGCATCCGGTAAATAAAATTCCATATGTTGAGGAAGACCCTCTGAGAAGTTATTGCGGAATGATCATGATTTACAATTTCCTGGCCGATTCCTTCAAATACAATCGTATGAATGACCTTGGGTACCTGGTAGCGCGCATTTTCATCAACAAGGACAAGCATTTTTTTGTTGAAGGAAAAAGACAATCGGGCGAATTGGTGAAAGATTTTGCAGTTGATACCATTTCGCCCGGAATTCTCAGGGAGATTGTCGAAACTTCTATTGAGTATTCCATTTCTTTCGACTTACTGGTTCCGCCATACGAACAGATAAAAATAGCTACTGTCGTTCAAATGCAGGAAAAGATCAGCCATTCGAAAATTGTTACCGGAAAACGAATGGGATTCTCGTTCAGGACCGACGATGTTTAATAACTCTATTAACCAAAATGATATGGACAAATTAGTAAACCGGTTTTTAAGGTATGTCCGCATGCACACCACATCCGATTTCGGAAGCCAATCGTTCCCAAGCACCAACAGGCAGCTCAATTTTGCCAAAGTTCTTGAAGATGAACTCAGGGAGATTGGGTTATGCGAAGTGGAAACCGACCAATATGGATATGTTTCGGCAACCCTTCCGTCGAATTGTGGTGATAATATACCGGTAATTGGATTTATTGCACACTTGGATACCAGTCCCGACTTCAATGGCGAAAACGTAAAACCTGCCATTATAAAGGGTTACGATGGAAAAACCATAACACTAAATCCTGAAATGGGCATTAAGCTGCAACCGGCTGAATTCCCGGAACTTTTAAACTGCACAGGGCTCGACCTGATTACCACAGATGGCACTACCCTCCTCGGCGCCGACGATAAAGCCGGTATAGCCGAAATAATAACTGCAATGGAATTGCTGATTAAAGACCCCTCCATCAAGCACGGAAAAATAAGGATTTGTTTTACTCCCGATGAAGAAATCGGTCGCGGAGCCGATCATTTTGATGTTCAGAAATTCGGTGGAGATTTTGCCTACACACTGGATGGAAGCGAACTGGGCGAACTGGAATACGAAAATTTCAATGCTGCACGGGCATTAATAAAAATTCAGGGAAAAAGTGTTCATCCCGGAATGGCAAAAAACAAAATGATCAACTCCATAATAATAGCCAACCGGATAGTTTCAATGCTTCCTCCCGATCAGAAGCCAGAATATACCGAAGGCTATGAAGGTTTTTTTCATCTGACTTCTTTTAAGGGATCGGTCGATCAAACCGAACTCGAATTTATTATCCGCGACCATAATATAGAAAAGTTCCTTCATAAAAAGGAATTTCTCACCGGCATAGTCGATATGTTTAACAAAGAATACAATTCACCGGTAATCAGACTCGAAATTACTGATCAATATTACAACATGAGGGAGAAAATTGAGCCGGTAATGTTCGTGGTTGACCTCGCCCGTCAAGCCATGCTTGCAGCAGGTATTGAGCCAAAGGTAAAAGCTATCAGGGGTGGAACCGATGGGGCACGTTTGTCATACATGGGTTTGCCATGCCCGAATATATTTGCGGGTGGAATGAATTTTCACGGTCCTTATGAATTTATCCCAATCCAATATATGGAGAAAGCGGTTGAAGTAATCATGAATATCTGCAAACTGGCTGCAAATATGAAATCACCATGATCTGCAAAACGCAAAACAGAATGCCCGCCTGAATATACGGGCAGGAATAACTTTCCTCATGGTGATTCCCCGCCAGAACGATTTTGTCGGGCTGGCATCTGACCATTAAAAAACAAGACAATTTATACAGATGAGACAAGGAATGATAAACAGGTTTAAGCAATTTATCAGCGAAAAGTCCTTATTCAGGCCTGAAGAAAAAATCCTACTTGCAGTTAGCGGTGGTGTCGATTCGATGGTAATGTGGGAGCTTTTTGAAGAATGCGGGTATAACTACGCTGTCATCCATTGTAATTTCAGGCTCAGGGGTCATGATTCGGTTGCCGACGAAGAATTGGTCACACGAATGGCTGAAGCTAGGGGCGTAAAACTTTTCGTCAGGAAATTTGATACCCGCGAATATGCCACCCTTGAGGGAATTTCGGTTGAAATGGCGGCTCGTGAATTAAGGTACCAATGGTTTGAAGAGGTCCGCAAATCTGAAAATTTTCATTTCATAGCCACCGCCCATCATTCCGACGATCTGATAGAAACTTTTTTCATTAACCTGGTACGGAAAACCGGTATTAAAGGACTGACAGGATTCAGGCACAAATCGGGTCACATAATCAGGCCTGTTTTTTTTTCGAACCGGCACGAAATTGAGGAGTTTGCGCAAAAAAACAACATTGAATACCGAACCGATATAACCAACAACGAAGTTATTTTCCAAAGGAATTTTATTCGTCACCGGATAATACCGGAACTATCAAAACTGAATCCGGCCTTCAGGAATAACCTGGTGACAACTATGTCAAATTTACGCGAAACCGAAGACTTTTACATGACCGAAGTAAACCGGCAGATCAAAAAAATAACCAACCACGAGAATACAAATCCCGAAATATCGATTTCTGCCCTACTCAAGTTGCCACACCCTTTGCAGATACTCTTCGAATGGATGAGCCGTTATGGGTTTAACCCATCCACGGTTGATCAGGTTTTTGCAGGATTGCAGGGCGAACCGGGGAGAAAATACTTTTCAGCATCGCACAGGCTTGTAATTGCGCGGAACCGGTTAATAATTACCCCCGTCAATTCAGTCGAAAATAAATTGTATTACATCGAAAAAGACGATATTGATATTTCTGACCCACTACATATTACAATTACAAGAACTGATAATATTAACCTGAAAATTGATCCCGATCCGCGGCAGGCATTTCTGGATGCTGACAAGCTTGAATTTCCGCTGATTCTCAGAAAATGGGAAGGAGGCGAGTATTTTCAACCCTTTGGAATGACAGGATTTAAAAAAATCAGTGATTTTTTTACCGATCTTAAGTTGTCTATTCCGGAAAAAGAGGAAACCTGGATACTTTTCAGTGTGGATAAGGTAGTATGGATTATTGGCTATAGAATTGATAACCGCTTCAGGATAACCCGTGAAACCAAGAACGTAGCTCACATAACTCTACATCTGGACTGAACAGGCAACCTTCCCAAACTCAAGATGTGACGATATTTTTATTCCAGCATGTCGTTTGATAAACAGAATAGATTCGCGGTTGAAAATATCAGGTTGGTCGAGGTTGCAGCAATGGCCGCTGTCGCCTATTATACGAAGAGTTGAATTGATGTGTTTTCGCACCACTTCCATCACCATAGGCAGAAACATGTGGTCGCGGTCTCCCATTACATACAAGACAGGAGCTGATGCTTCGCTGTGGATAAATTCGTTGAGTTGGGATTTTATTTCATGTGACATGCGTAACCATTTGCTGAATTCGGCCTTACCAAGCTTGATGGCCTCCTGTATAAACAATTTCCGGGCTTGTGCACTCCGCTTCGAAGGCATAAGGATCATGGCATTCAGTTTATATAGCCACATATAGGGTAAAATAGAATGCAACAGCCGGGCCATGTTAACCAGTACATTAATTTTTTTGTTGAACTGAATAACCGCCCCACCCAAAATTATCGATTCCGCCCTGCCCGTAGAAAGCTTGTCGATAGCGCGTATTACAATGCAGCCTAATGAGATACCAACAAAATGTGCTCTTCTGATTTCCAGATGGTCCATAATTTCGATTACGTCAGAAGCAATTTCATCGAACCGGTATTGTTCGGCCTCGGTTAGCTTGGTCATTTTCGACTTACCATGCCCCCGTAAATCGATAAGAAGTACATTGAAATGTTTTTTAAAATCGCGCAGTTGCCTGAACCAAACCACATTACTACCGCCTGCTCCATGTACAAAAACAACCCATGTCCGGGAATCGGGGTGTTCAAATTTTTTGTGGTATATCATAAATTTTAAATTCTAATAATACAGATTTTTCAAAGAAATTACTTTTTTCAGAAAAAACAACCAGTTTGCTTCAAATCATTAAAATTTTCCGTTTTGTTGAACCGGTAAATCAGAAGAAATTTTCACTCCATCCTTACAATCCGTGGATAAAACATAGCCAACGTATCAACCAGGTCGTGTTGCGAAGTCATAACCTGGTGTATGTCTTTGTATGCATGCGGAGCCTCATCCAGTCCACCACCGATCAGTTCAACGTCATGTTTGCGGAGGTAATATTCCAGAAATGCCAGGTTTAAAGTCGATTTGGCTTTGTTTCTTGAAATTGCCCTTCCTGCACCATGAGCTGCCGAGTTCAGTGAGCTCTCATTTCCTTTACCGGCCACAATATAAGCCGGTGAGGCCATTGTTCCGGGTATTATTCCAATATCGCCTTTTGCCGCCGGGGTTGCACCCTTTCGGTGAACAATCAGGTACTTTCCATCAGGAAGTGTCTCTTTCCAGGCAAAATTATGGTGGTTTTCTATTCGTAATATTGGTTTCTCGCCTAAAGCTGCCGAAATCCGTTTATGAATATAATGGTGGTTGGCTTTTGAATAATCGCCTGCCAATTGCATGGCTTGCCAATACTCCTGACCTTCTTCCGAATCGAGGCTGAGCCATGAAAGCTTTCCGTCTTCACCTGACAGCCCCAGCATATCGCGTGCAATATTCGTGTAATGTTTACATACCTCGGCTCCGAAATTGCGCGATCCTGAATGGCTCAATACAGCCAGATATATCCCTGGTTTGATTTCAAGCGATGGGATAGTTTCTTCCAATACAAATTCACCGATGTCAACAAAATGGTTTCCATGTCCCGAACTTCCAAGCTGTTCGATAAAGATTTTTTTCAATCCCTTCAGAAATTTGATTTCGCGTAACTCTTTCCTCTCGAATAGTTCATGTTCGCCAACATCATCAAATGAAGCATTTCCAAAACGGGTTTCCCTTACCAGGATATTTTTCAGTCGGTTTCTGTCCCGCTCTATTATCAGTGAGGGTAAAGGATAAACCGTCAGGCACATACGGCAT